>NZ_JPYQ01000055.1:301864-470049 GCF_000757525.1 Rhizobium sp. YS-1r
GGCAATTCTAGGCATGACGCAAGAGGGCGGGGATGAAAGGGAGTGATTTTTTCTGCCGATTTCTCCCAAGGCCTTGATTTGCCTCACCACACCCCCCTCTGCCCTGCCGGGCATCTCCCCCTCAAGGGGGGAGATCGGATGGGTGCACCGGCTTCCCCTTGCGTGGAGGGCTGACACGGCACGCCGGCCAGTAGAACGTGCCCGGTCAGCTCGTCCGTAACTGAAGGATCACGCCAGTCCTTCCTCGGCGAATGCCTGGATGACCGAGGATCGTACCCTCATACGGTCGAAGCAGGCCTGCAGGTTTTCCGGCAGTTCGACCCCGCTTTTCGGTGCGACCATCAGCACCCAGAATAGGTAGCAGTCGGCGATCGTCATCTCGTCGGCGATCAGGAATTGCTTTTGGCCCATCTGGTCGGCGAGGATGGCGAAGGCCTTCTTGAGTTTTTCGCGGGCGCGGACTTTTTCGGGCTCCGGAAAATCCCTGAAGAAGGGGGCATAGTTCGTGTGAATCTCGGACGACATGAAGGCGAGAGCTTCCAGCGTCCGCCACCGTGCGATGCCTCCCTCGGGAAGAAGCTTGCCGCTCCGTTCGGCGATATAGTTCAGGATGATCTGGTTTTCCGTCAGGATCGTACCGTCCTCGAGTTCGAGGGCGGGAATGTAGCCTTTCGGGTTGATCGACAGGAAGTCGCGGCCGTCTTCGGTTTTCTTTTCGCGACCGATGCCGGATAGCCCGTAGGGAAGGCCGGTCTCGATGAGGGCGATATGATCGGCCAGGCTGCAGGCTGCCGGGTAATAAAAGAGCTTCACGGTGGTCTCCTTGCGATAGACCCGCCTGAGGGCTTCTTCCCGTCGGGATGGTCCATATTGTTGACCACAGCCATTTATGTGACCTAAAAATGCCCGTCAAAAGCATATTTTTAGGAGCAGGTCAGATGGATGTGACCGCCAAACCGGCACATGCTGGCTGCAAGGCCGTCAGCGAGATCCTGAGCCGCGTGGGCGACAAATGGACGATACAGGTCGTTGTGGCCTTGAGCCTGGGTTCGCGGCGTTTCAACGAGATCAAGCGGCATGTCGGCGGTATCTCGCAGCAGATGCTGACACGCACGCTGAAGACACTGGAACGTGACGGCATGGTCGAGCGAATCGTTCACCACAGCTCTCCGCCACAGGTCGAATATTCGCTGACGCCGCTCGGCTATTCCCTGGCCGAGACTGCGCATCAGCTTGCCCAATGGGCGGCCGCCCATCAGTTGGAGATAGAGGGCAATCGCCTTCAATACGACGCGCGTTCACCGTGAGACGGGCTGCGGCCGCTCATATTGCGATAGCGGTATTCAGCTTGCCTTCCGGTCTCAATTCCCGCCGCGGATGACGCAGGCACCGGCCTCGTAGATGCAGGCGTTGACGGGCGCGAAAGCATCCTCCGTTTCGCCGGTGACATCGATGATCTTCACGGAAGGCGAAACCGAGCCGCTCCCTGTCATTGATATAACGGGGCTCGTGAAGGGCGTGTCCCGATAGCTCCGCAGGATATAGACGCTACGGCTTGCGGTGCGGGCTATGTCGAACGTGCCGCTGAAAATGCCGGGCTTGCTGACAAAGGCGGCGAGGTCGCTATTGGAGACAAATGCACCGGCGGGCGCGGATAGATAGTGCCAGTGGCCGTAGTCGCGGTCGCCCGCCTGCGATGGGGACGACAATGTCGCTGCCAGCACCAGGCCGGCAACGAAAACAGGCTTCATGCGATTCGCGATCATGGCGAACTCCGGCAAAATCGTTAACGAAACGTTAACATGAAACGGCCTCGCTCGTCGCGCCGGCAATGAATTCTTTGCAAATCGTGGTTAATGTGAGCGCCGGGTTCGAGCCGATGTCGCCTTGAGAAAGACACAATCGATTAAATTTGAAATCCGTTTGAATTGTTCTTGTCGTCCGTGATTTCGAAGATTAAACCACGCCGATGATGCAATGCACATTTCTTCGGCATCGTGCATTGTTGGGCGCCCGCCCGTGATACCGCATACGACGCCGCGAGGTTCTGATGGCGAATGTGACAAATAACCGGCCCCTGTCGCCGCATCTGCAAATCTATAAATTCATTCCCACCATGGCGATGTCAATCGTCCACCGCATTACCGGCGGAGCGCTCTACTTCGGCACGCTGCTTGTTGCAGCCTGGCTGATCTCGGCCGCTTCCGGCGAGGAATATTTCAACTGGGTCAACTGGCTGTTCGGCTCGCTCATCGGACAGCTCGTACTTTTCGGCTATACCTGGGCCCTCATCCACCATCTGCTCGGTGGTCTGCGCCACATCATGTGGGATCTCGGCTATGGCTTCGAGAAGGAATTCTCGACCATGCTCGCCAAGGCCAATCTTGTCGCTTCCATCGTCCTGACTGTCCTGGTCTGGGCGGTCGTGCTTATCGTTCGCTGAGGAGACAGGATCATGGATATGCGCACTCCTCTCGGAAAAGTCCGCGGCCTTGGTTCGGCCAAGAGCGGTACGGAGCATTTCTGGCGCGTCAGGACCACGTCCGTCGCGCTCGTTCCGCTCCTCGTTTTCTACATCGTCTTCCTGATCATCTATGCCGGCAGGCCCTATGCCGAAGTGGTCGGCGCACTCGCCAATCCCTTCGTTGCCACGATCAATGCGCTGACCATCGTCGCCAGTATCGTGCATATGCGTCTCGGCATGGAAGAGATCATCCAGGATTACATCCATTCCGAAGGCATGAAGATCGCTCTTCTCATCCTCAATGCCTTCTTTTCCTTCCTGATCGGCGGCCTCTGTCTTCTCGCCGTCCTGAAAATCGCGTTTGCAGGATAATCCCGTTATGGCATCGATCACACCCATCGCCCAGACCGGCAAGGCCTATACCTATGTCGACCATTCCTATGACGTGATCGTCGTGGGCGCCGGTGGCGCTGGCCTGCGCGCCACGCTCGGAATGGCCGAGCAGGGCTTCAAGACCGCCTGCATCACCAAGGTTTTCCCGACCCGCTCGCATACCGTCGCGGCACAGGGCGGCATCGCCGCCTCGCTGCAGAACATGACGCCGGACAGCTGGCAGTGGCACCTCTACGACACCGTCAAGGGCTCCGACTGGCTCGGCGACGTGGATGCCATGCAGTACATGGTCATGGAAGCGCCGAAGGCCGTCTACGAACTCGAGCATTACGGCGTGCCCTTCTCCCGCAACGAGGAAGGCAAGATCTATCAACGTCCGTTCGGCGGCCATATGCAGAACTATGGCGAAGGCCCGCCGGTGCAGCGCACCTGCGCTGCCGCCGACCGCACCGGTCACGCGATCCTGCACACGCTTTATGGCCAGTCGCTCAGGAACAATGCGGAATTCTTCGTCGAATATTTCGCGCTCGACCTGATCATGTCGGACGACGGCCGCTGCACCGGCGTTGTCGCCTGGTGCCTGGACGACGGCACGATCCATCGCTTCGCTGCCAAGATGGTGGTGCTGGCGACCGGCGGTTACGGCCGCGCCTATTTCTCGGCAACGTCCGCCCATACCTGCACCGGCGACGGCGGCGGTATGATCGCCCGCGCCGGCCTGCCCCTGCAGGACATGGAGTTCGTGCAGTTCCATCCGACCGGCATCTATGGTTCGGGCTGTCTCATCACCGAAGGCGCACGCGGCGAAGGCGGCTACCTCGTCAATTCCGAGGGCGAGCGCTTCATGGAACGCTATGCGCCTTCGGCCAAAGACCTCGCCTCCCGCGACGTTGTTTCCCGTTGCATGACGCTGGAAATCCGCGAAGGCCGCGGCGTCGGCAAAAACAAGGACCACATCTTTCTGCATCTCGACCATCTCGATCCGGCCGTCCTGCACGAGCGTCTGCCAGGCATTTCCGAGAGCGCCAAGATCTTCGCGGGCGTCGACGTGACCCGTGAGCCCATTCCGGTCCTGCCGACCGTGCATTACAACATGGGCGGCATCCCGACCAATTTCTGGGGCGAAGTCCTGAATGCCGATGCCTCCAACCCGGAGCGGATCGCACCCGGACTGATGGCTGTCGGCGAAGCGGGCTGCGCCTCGGTGCACGGCGCTAACCGTCTCGGCTCCAACTCGCTGATCGACCTCGTGGTTTTCGGCCGCGCCGCTGCGATCCGCGCCGGCCAGGTTATCGACAGGGCCGCGCCGGTTCCGGCGCTCAACAAGGCGGCCTGCGACAGGATCATGGAGCGTTTCGACGGCCTGCGCCACGCCAGCGGCTCCACGCCGACCGCCGTGCTGCGCGACAAGATGCAGCGCGCCATGCAGGAAGACGCGGCCGTGTTCCGTACCCAGGAATCGCTCGAATCCGGCTGCCGCCGGCTTTCGGAAATCTGGGGCGAGCTCAAGGACATCAAGGTCACCGACCGTTCGATGATCTGGAACTCCGACCTCGTCGAGACGCTCGAACTGCAGAATCTGATGGCAAATGCGATCACCACGGTCTACGGCGCGGAAGCGCGCAAGGAAAGCCGCGGCTCTCACGCCCGCGAGGACTATACGTCCGGCCCGTTCGGCGGCCGCGACGACGAGAACTGGCGCAAGCATACGCTCGCCTGGGTGAGCGAGGCCGGCGAGGTGAAGCTCGACTACCGCCCGGTCCATACCGAACTCATCGCAGAAGGTATCGATCCGCACAAGATCGAGCCCAAGGCACGCGTGTACTGAGGCCATGACAGCCATGCCGTCCATCGCGAATTCTGCCGAGAAAGTGCCCTCCGGGCGTCTTCTCGGCATATTCGCGATCAATCTCGGTCGCTCGCCTGACCGGTGGGCCGAGATCGAACGGCATTTCGGCCATCTCGAATGGCCACTTGAGAGGATTGCGGCCGTCGATGCGCGGAACAATCCTCAAGCCGTTTTGTCCGTTCGCGGGCAGTCGCTGCGGTTTCCGCCGGACGGCGTGGCCTGGAACGGCCACCGCAACCGGCTCTTCATGCTGACGGAAGAAGCCTGTCTCGCCGGTCATGTGCTGACCTGGCGGCGGTTCCTTGCCTCCGATTTCACCTATGCACTTGTGCTGGAGGACGACGCAGAGCCGCAGCCCGGTTTCGCCGAAGCGGTTTCCGAATTGCTCAGTTCGGATCTCGGCGTCGATATCGTCAAGCTTGAGGGCGTTTTCCGCCCGGGTGGCCGCAAGGTGATAACGATACGTCAGCTCGGTGAACACAGGCTGGTTCGTTCGCTGCGTCCCGCATCGGGTTCGGCCGCGTATCTGGTGACGCGCCGAGGTGCGGAGCGCCTGCTTGCGGGTGTCGACCAGAACTGCGTGCCGGCCGACGACTTCCTCTGGAGCGGTGCCTACCACGATTGCGACGTGGCGCATCTTGCCCCTTGGGTCATCATGCAGTCGGGCTCGGCGAGCGTGATCGCCACCGACAAGACGTCGAAACGGGCGCATGTCCGCGCGCCGTTCGGCCGGGCCGTCCGGATGCCGCTGCTCCGGGCGCTGGAGCGGCTGAAGCTTGTCTGGGCGGCGATCAAAGGCCGGCCCCTGAAACTTTTGAACACGACGGTCGCCCCGTGGGCGCCAAATGGTTATAACCTGAAAGACAGTATGGCGCTTGCCGCCAAGGATCGGAAGTCTAGCAATGGTTGAACTCGCTCTCCCCAAGAACTCCCAGATGACCGAAGGCAAGGTCTGGCCGAAGCCGGAAGGCGCCAAGAACGTTCGCGAGTACCGCGTGTATCGCTGGAATCCGGACGACGGCCAGAACCCGCGTATCGACACCTATTATATCGATGTCGATGATTGCGGGCCGATGGTTCTCGACGGTCTGCTCTATATCAAGAACAATATCGACCCGACCCTGACGCTGCGCCGCTCCTGCCGCGAAGGCATCTGCGGCTCCTGCGCCATGAATATCGACGGTACCAACACGCTCGCCTGCACCAAGGGCATGGAAGACATCAAGGGCACCGTGAAGATCTATCCGCTGCCGCACATGCCGGTGGTGAAGGACCTTGTTCCGGACCTCACCAATTTCTATGCCCAGCACCGTTCGATCGAGCCCTGGCTGAAGACGGTTTCGCCGCCGCCCGCAAAGGAGTGGAAGCAGAGCCACGAGGATCGCCTGAAGCTCGACGGTCTCTACGAATGCATCCTCTGCGCCTGCTGCTCGACCTCCTGTCCGAGCTACTGGTGGAACGGCGACCGCTATCTCGGTCCGGCCGTCCTGTTGCAGGCCTATCGCTGGCTGATCGATAGCCGCGACGAAGCCAAGGGAGAGCGCCTCGACAATCTCGAGGATCCTTTCCGGCTCTATCGTTGCCATACGATCATGAACTGCGCGCAGACCTGCCCGAAGGGTTTGAACCCGGCCAAGGCGATCGCCGAAATCAAGAAGATGATGGTCGAGCGCCGCGTCTGAGCCGTTCGGATGTCTGCTCTTCCTTGCGGCCCGCTCCCGTATTTCGGGGGCGGGCCGATTTCTTCCTCGCCGGCGAATGATCGTCCGAAACAGCACCGGCGCCCTGTTGCTTGCCGAAACCGATCGAAGCGTTCTGCAGGCCCGAACTCGCAACAGGCGGCCAAATTGTTTCAGTCACACTTGATTAACCAAGGGGCTTTACGGTAATTCGGTCTCAATTCAGTGGCATTAGCGGCGGATACCGACTGAAAGCGGGAGTTAGATGATGCAGTTCAGATATGTGGCGACAGGCCTTGTTCTTGCGATAGCACTTGCCGGTTGCCAGCGTACTTCATACAGTCCCTACAGCGACTTGCCTTCTCAACCCGCTCCTCTTCAGGCCCAGCCCGTTCCGTCGGTGCAGGGCGGTCAGCTTCCGCCTCCGGGCGGCGCATCGCAGTTCCCCACCGCTCCGGCTGCCAATCCGAACATGGCAGCGGTTGACCCGAATGCGGCGGCGCCGGCGAGCGCTCTCGACGTCAAGAAGGAAGCCATGGTCGGCAACTGGCGTGTCTCGAATGCCGGCGCCTCCTGCGACATGTTCCTGACGCTCACCAATCTCGGGGGCGGTTCGCGCGGCGGAACCCGCGGTTGCGTCGGGGAACTGACGACCATGGGATCCTGGGACGTGTCGGGCAAGATGGTCCAGTTCAAGAACCGGGCCGGCGACGTCATCGGACGGGTCTACAAGAGTGCCGACAACCGTTTCGACGGTACGATGAATTCCGGACAGCCGGTCAGCCTGAGCCGCTGAGCGGCTCCACACATTTGAGAGCGTCCGGTTGGAACCCATCCCCGAATACACGGCGAGCGTCGGCGAAGAGCTGAAGGCGCTGACGTTGTCGGGTGCGTTGACGGCCGATGCCGCCCAACTCGATGTGGCGGCGAGGCTCGACCATGTCCTGACATGCCTTAGGGAAACGAAGCCGGCGAAGAAGAAGAGCGCACTCGGCTGGCTATTCGCCAGGGGCGGCGGGCGGCCGCGGGAAATCCGCGGTCTTTACGTCCATGGCAGCGTCGGGCGCGGCAAGACCATGCTGATGGACATGTTCTTCAAGAAGGCGCCGACGGAGAAGAAGCGCCGCGCGCATTTCCACGAGTTCATGGCGGATGTGCACAACCGCATCCATGAGCATCGGATGAGGGTGAAGCGCGGTGAGACGCGGCAGGCCGATCCGGTGCCGCCGGTCGCCGCAGCGCTTTATGCGGAGGCTGAGCTTCTCTGCTTCGATGAATTCTCCGTGACCGACATTACGGATGCAATGATCCTGGCGCGCCTTTTCACCGAGCTTTTCAATCTCGGTTGCGTATTGATCGCGACCTCCAATGTGGCACCGGAAAACCTCTACAAGGACGGGCTCAACCGCGGGCTCTTCCTGCCGTTCATCGCGCTGCTCAACAAGTATGTCGACGTGGTGACGCTCGACTCGCCCAACGATTATCGCATGCAGAAGCTTGCGAGCCTGCCGGTCTATGTGACGCCGCTCGATGGGCGCGCCGACGCGGCGATGGAGGCCGCCTGGCATCAGGTGACGGAAGGCAAGAGGGCCGAACCGGCCGAGATCCCGAGGAAAGGCCGCAGTATTCACGTTCCCGCCGCCGCCGGACGCGCCGCGCGCTTCGATTTTTCGGATATCTGCGGCAAGCCGCTGGGTGCTTCCGATTATCTGGCCATCGCCGGTCGTTTTGATACCGTTTTCGTCGAACATATTCCGCAGCTCGGACCGGACAGGCGGAACGAGGCAAAGCGGCTGATCAACCTGGTCGATGCGTTTTATGACCATGCGGTCAGACTCTACGTTTCCGCAGCGACGCCGCCGGAGGATATTCTCCTGGAGCGGAAGGGGACGGAAGGCTTCGAATTCGACCGAACCGTCTCGCGCCTCTTCGAGATGCGCAGCCCCGACTATCTTGCACTGCATCAGGAAAAACGCCGCCGAGTTTGAAGTTTCGGTGACATTATATCTTACGTTTACGTAAGAATTTTATTATCTAACCGATTGAAAAATATACTCACAAAATAATCGATTGCCATTTTTCCCGTATGGCTGTATGCGATCGTCCACATTGGCGGATCTGCCCTGGTCTGCTGTGGATTCAGATCTCGAAAGGAAGCTTTTCGATGGCGCGCAAGAAGATCGCACTTATTGGTTCTGGCATGATCGGTGGCACGCTGGCGCATCTCGCCAGCCTGAAAGAGCTGGGCGACGTCGTCCTCTTCGACATCGCCGACGGTATTCCGCAGGGCAAGGGCCTCGACATCGCCCAGTCCGGTCCGGTCGAAGGTTTCAATGCGAAGCTCTCCGGCGCCAGCGATTATTCGGCCATCGAAGGCGCCGACGTCTGCATCGTCACCGCCGGTGTTGCCCGCAAGCCGGGCATGAGCCGCGACGACCTGCTCGGCATCAACCTCAAGGTCATGGAGCAGGTCGGCGCCGGCATCAAGAAATATGCCCCGAACGCCTTCGTGATCTGCATCACCAATCCGCTCGACGCGATGGTCTGGGCGCTCCAGAAATTCTCGGGCCTGCCGAAGAACATGGTCGTCGGCATGGCCGGCGTGCTCGACTCGGCCCGTTTCCGCCTCTTCATCTCCGAAGAATTCAACGTTTCCGTTCAGGACGTCACCGCATTCGTTCTTGGCGGCCATGGCGATACGATGGTGCCGCTGGCACGCTATTCCACCGTTGGCGGCATTCCGTTGACCGACCTTGTGAAGATGGGCTGGACCACCAAGGAGCGCCTCGAAGAGATCATCCAGCGCACCCGTGATGGCGGCGCCGAAATCGTTGGTCTGCTCAAGACCGGTTCGGCTTACTACGCTCCGGCCGCATCCGCGATCGAGATGGCCGAATCCTACCTCAAGGACAAGAAGCGCGTGCTGCCTTGCGCAGCCTACCTTTCCGGTCAGTACGGCGTGAAGGACATGTATGTCGGCGTTCCGGTGGTTCTCGGCGCCGGTGGTGTCGAGCGCGTCATCGAAGTCGAATTCAACAAGGATGAAGAGGCGGCTTTCCAGAAATCCGTCGGCGCAGTCGCCGGTCTTTGCGAGGCCTGCATCAACATCGCCCCCGCTCTGAAGTAATGGGCGCGCTGAAATAATCGAAACAGGGATTGACCCATGAATATCCATGAATATCAGGCCAAGGCTCTGCTGAAGAGCTACGGTGCGCCGGTGGCCCAGGGCGTGGCCATCCTGAAGGTCGAAGAGGCGGAGGCGGCTGCGAAGTCGCTTCCCGGCCCGCTCTACGTCGTGAAGAGCCAGATCCATGCCGGCGGCCGCGGCAAGGGCAAGTTCAAGGAACTGCCTCCGGAAGCCAAGGGCGGCGTTCGCCTCGCCAAGTCGATCGAAGAGGTCGTCGCCAACGTCAAGGACATGCTCGGCAACACGCTGGTGACCGCGCAGACCGGCGAAGCCGGCAAGCAAGTCAACCGCCTCTATATCGAAGACGGCGCCGATATCTCCCGTGAGCTCTATTGCTCGCTGCTGGTCGATCGCTCGGTCGGCCGCGTGGCCTTCGTCGTCTCGACCGAAGGCGGCATGGACATCGAGGCCGTCGCCCACGATACGCCCGAGAAGATCCACACGATCGCCATCGATCCGGAAGCCGGGGTGACGGCTGCCGACGTCGCTGCGATCTCCAAGGCTCTCGAGCTTACCGGTGCTGCCGCAGAGGACGCCAAGTCGCTCTTCCCGATTCTCTACAAGGCCTTCGACGAGAAGGACATGTCGCTTCTCGAAATCAACCCGCTGATCGTCATGCAGAACGGCCACCTGCGCGTCCTCGACGCCAAGGTTTCGTTCGATGGCAATGCGCTGTTCCGTCACGATGACATCAAGGCGCTGCGCGACGAGACCGAGGAAGACAGCAAGGAAATCGAGGCCTCCAAGTGGGACCTCGCCTATGTAGCGCTCGACGGTAATATCGGCTGCATGGTCAATGGCGCCGGCCTCGCCATGGCGACGATGGACATCATCAAGCTTTACGGCAAGGAGCCGGCGAACTTCTGCGACGTCGGCGGCGGCGCCGGCAAGGAGAAGGTCGCTGCAGCCTTCAAGATCATCACCGCGGACCCCAAGGTCGAAGGCATTCTCGTCAATATCTTCGGCGGCATCATGCGCTGCGACGTTATCGCCGAGGGCGTTGTCGCAGCCGTGCAGGAAGTCGGCCTGAAGGTTCCGCTCGTCGTGCGCCTGGAAGGCACCAATGTCGAGCTCGGCAAGAAAATCCTGAATGAGTCCGGTCTCGCGATCACTGCGGCTGACGACCTTGATGACGCGGCGAAGAAGATCGTCGCGGCGATCGAAGCCTAACCTGGAAGGACCGCAACCAATGTCTATTCTCGTCAACAAAGACACGAAGGTCATCGTCCAGGGCCTGACCGGCAAGACCGGCACCTTCCACACGGAACAGGCGCTCGCCTATTACGGCACCAAGATGGTGGGCGGTGTTCATCCCAAAAAGGGCGGCGAAGCGTGGTCGTCCGGCGTCGACGGCACGTCGCTGCCGATCTTCACGTCCGTTGCTGAAGCCAAGGAAAAGACCGGCGCCGATGCGTCCGTCATCTACGTCCCGCCGGCGGGCGCCGCCGACGCGATCATCGAGGCGATCGAAGCCGAGATCCCGTTCATCACCTGCATCACCGAAGGTATCCCGGTGATGGACATGGTTCGCGTCAAGGCTCGCCTCGACCGATCCAAGTCCCGCCTGCTCGGCCCGAACTGCCCTGGCATCCTGACGCCGGAAGAGTGCAAGATCGGCATCATGCCGGGCTCCATCTTCCGCAAGGGTTCGGTCGGTATTGTTTCGCGTTCCGGCACGCTGACCTACGAAGCGGTCTTCCAGACCTCGAACGAAGGCCTCGGCCAGACCACGGCCGTTGGCATCGGTGGCGACCCGGTCAAGGGCACCGAGTTCATCGATGTGCTGGAAATGTTCCTGGCCGATGACGCTACGCAGTCGATCATCATGATCGGCGAAATCGGCGGCTCGGCGGAAGAAGATGCGGCGCAGTTCCTCAAGGACGAAGCCAAGAAGGGCCGCAAGAAGCCGATGGCTGGCTTTATCGCCGGCCGCACGGCTCCGAAGGGCCGCACGATGGGCCATGCCGGCGCTGTCGTTTCCGGTGGCAAGGGCGATGCGGAATCGAAAATCGCGGCCATGGAATCGGCGGGTATCAAGGTGTCGCCGTCTCCGGCCCGCCTGGGTAAGACGCTGGTTGAAGTCCTCAAGGGCTGACGCCACATAAGAGCAAGCTTCGGGCAGGCGAAAAGGAACATGGTTCGCCTGCCCGTATTTCGCGTAAAGCGCGCGTGACATTCCGCATCTGCGGTCTATGTCACGCCATGAATGAAAGCGGCGGCCGACGCTCTTCGGCCTCAATTACGGCAGGAGGCGGGCGCGGCGCCCGCAAGAAACCATGGCACGGCAAGAAGCCAACGAGCAATTTCTCATCACCTCTTTCCTGGACGGTCAGAATGCAACCTATATCGAGCAGCTTCATGCCCGGTATGAGGACGATCCGAATTCGGTTGCACCGGAATGGCAGGCTTTCTTCAAGGCGCTCGCCGACAATCCGGACGATGTGAAGAAAGCGGCAAACGGAGCTTCCTGGCAGCGCAAGAACTGGCCGATCGCCGCCAATGGCGAGCTGGTTTCGGCGCTCGACGGCAACTGGCCCGTTGTCGAAAAGGCGATCGAAAAGAAGGTCCAGGCGAAGGCCGAAGCCTCTGCCGCAGCCTCCGGCAAGCCGGTCGATCCCGCCGCTGTCCTGCAGGCGACCCGCGACAGCGTGCGTGCCATCATGATGATCCGCGCCTACCGCATGCGCGGCCACCTGCATGCCAAGCTCGATCCGCTCGGTCTTGCAGCTCCGGTCGAGGATTATAACGAGCTTTCGCCGACGGCCTACGGCTTCACGGAAGCTGATTACGACCGCAAGATCTTCATCGACAACGTGCTCGGCCTCGAATACGCGAGCATTCGCGAGATGATCGAGATTCTGGAGCGCACCTATTGCTCGACGATCGGCGTGGAGTTCATGCACATCTCCAACCCGGAGGAGAAGCAGTGGATCCAGGAGCGCATCGAGGGCCCGGACAAGGGCGTTGAATTTACTCAAAACGGCAAGAAGGCGATCCTGCAGAAGCTGGTCGAGGCGGAAGGCTACGAGCAGTTCCTCGACGTCAGGTTCAAGGGCACGAAGCGTTTCGGTCTCGATGGCGGTGAATCGCTCATCCCGGCGCTGGAGCAGATCATCAAGCGCGGTGGCCAGGAGGGACTCGAGGAAGTCGTTCTCGGCATGGCGCATCGCGGCCGCCTCAACGTGCTGACCAATGTCATGGGCAAGCCGCACCGCGCCGTCTTCCACGAGTTCAAGGGCGGTTCCTTCAAGCCGGACGAAGTCGAAGGCTCGGGCGACGTGAAGTACCACCTCGGCGCATCCTCGGACCGTGAGTTCGACGGCAACAAGGTGCACCTGTCGCTGACGGCCAATCCGTCGCATCTCGAAATCGTCAACCCGGTCGTCATGGGCAAGGCCCGCGCCAAGCAGGACATGCTCGCCAAGGTCTGGGAAGGCGATATCATCCCGCTGCGCGAGCGCGCCAAGGTGCTGCCGCTGCTGTTGCACGGCGATGCGGCCTTTGCCGGCCAGGGCGTGGTTGCCGAAGTGCTCGGCCTTTCCGGCCTGCGCGGTCATCGCGTCGCCGGCACGATGCATTTCATCATCAACAACCAGATCGGCTTCACCACCAATCCGGCCTTCTCGCGCTCGTCGCCCTATCCGTCCGATGTTGCCAAGATGATCGAGGCGCCGATCTTCCACGTCAACGGCGACGATCCGGAGGCGGTCGTCTATGCAGCAAAGATCGCGACCGAATTCCGGATGAAGTTCCACAAGCCGGTCGTGATCGACATGTTCTGCTACCGCCGCTTCGGCCATAACGAAGGCGACGAGCCGGCGTTCACGCAGCCGAAGATGTACAAGGTCATCCGCGGCCACAAGACGGTGTCCCAGCTTTATGCCGACCGCCTGATTGCCGAAGGCCTCGTGACCGAGGGCGAATTCGAGAAGATGAAGGCTGATTGGCGCGCGCATCTGGAAGCCGAGTTCGAGGCCGGCCAGAGCTACAAGCCGAACAAGGCCGACTGGCTGGATGGCCAATGGTCCGGCCTGCGCTCGGCCGACAATGCCGACGAGCAGCGTCGCGGCAAGACGGCCGTGCCGATGAAGCAGTTGAAGGAGATCGGCCGCAAGCTTTCGACGATCCCGGAAGGCTTCAGCGCGCATCGCACCATCCGCCGCTTCATGGAAAACCGTGCGCAGATGATCGAAACCGGTGAAGGGATCGACTGGGCGATGGCCGAGGCTTTGGCGTTCGGTTCGCTTGCAACGGAAGGTACGAAGATCCGCCTCTCCGGCCAGGATTGCGAACGCGGCACGTTCTCGCAGCGCCATTCGGTCCTCTACGATCAGGATACCGAAGACCGCTATATTCCGCTTGCCAACCTGTCGCCCACACAGGCCCGTTACGAAGTCATCAACTCCATGCTCTCGGAAGAGGCAGTGCTGGGCTTCGAATACGGTTATTCGCTGGCCCGTCCGAACGCATTGACGCTCTGGGAAGCCCAGTTCGGCGACTTCGCCAATGGTGCGCAGGTCGTGTTCGACCAGTTCATCTCGTCGGGCGAACGCAAGTGGCTGCGCATGTCCGGTCTCGTCTGCCTGCTGCCGCACGGTTACGAAGGCCAGGGGCCTGAACACTCGTCGGCCCGCCTCGAACGCTGGCTGCAGATGTGCGCGGAAGACAACATGCAGGTTGCCAACTGCACCACGCCGGCCAACTACTTCCATATCCTGCGCCGGCAGGTGAAGCGCGACTTCCGCAAGCCGTTGATCCTGATGACGCCGAAGTCTCTCCTGCGGCACAAGCGGGCGACCTCGGCGCTTGCCGAAATGGCGGGTGAATCCTCCTTCCATCGCCTGCTTTGGGATGATGCGGAGGTCATCAAGGACGGTCCGATCAAGCTGCAGAAGGATTCGAAGATCCGTCGCGTCGTTCTCTGCACCGGCAAGGTCTATTATGATCTTCTGGAAGAGCGCGAAAAGCGCGGCATCGACGACATCTACCTGCTGCGCATCGAACAGCTCTATCCATTCCCGGCCAAGGCGCTCATCAACGAGCTTTCCCGCTTCCGCAATGCGGAAATGGTCTGGTGCCAGGAAGAGCCGAAGAACATGGGCGCCTGGGCCTTCATCGATCCCTACCTGGAATGGGTGCTCGCCCATATCGATGCGAAGTATCAGCGGGTCCGCTATACCGGCCGGCCGGCTGCGGCTTCGCCCGCGACAGGCCAGATGTCCAAGCATCTGGCGCAGCTCGAGGCCTTCCTCGAAGACGCGCTCGGCGGCTGAGACATCAGCCGCCTCCCCATCCTTTCAAAAACACATCTGACAAACACGGAAACAGATCATGGCCACCGAAATCCGCGTCCCCACCCTCGGCGAATCCGTCAGCGAGGCGACCGTCGGCACCTGGTTCAAGAAAGTCGGCGATACGGTCAAGGCCGATGAACCGCTCCTTGAGCTCGAAACGGACAAGGTGACCGTCGAAGTGCCGTCGCCGGCAGCCGGCGTGCTCTCCGAGATCGTTGCCAACAATGGCGAGACCGTCGGTCTCGGCGCGCTGCTCGGCCAGATTGCCGAAGGTGGTGCAGGCGTTGCGGCTGCCGCACCGGCCGCCAAGCCCACTGAGGCCGCTCCGGCCAAGGTTGCCGAGGCTGCTGCGGCTGCTCCCGCAGCAGCCTCGGCACCGGCTGCCGCCGCGTCCTCCATGCCGCCGGCTCCGGCTGCCGCCAAGATCGCCGCGGACAACAACATTTCCACCGCCGATATCGAAGGCTCGGGCAAGCGTGGCCAGGTGTTGAAGGGTGATGTGATCGCTGCCGTCGCCAAGGGCATTTCCGCACCGGCGCAGGCGCCTGCCGCACCGGCTGCGCCGCGTCCGGTTTCCTCGGCCGATGATGCTGCCCGCGAAGAGCGCGTGAAGATGACGCGCCTGCGCCAGACGATCTCCCGCCGCCTCAAGGACGCGCAGAACACCGCCGCCATGCTGACCACCTATAACGAGGTGGACATGAAGGCCGTCATGGATCTGCGCAACAAGTACAAGGACATCTTCGAGAAGAAGCACGGCGTGAAGCTCGGCTTCATGGGTTTCTTCACCAAGGCGGTCACCCATGCGCTGAAGGAACTGCCGGCCGTCAACGCCGAGATCGACGGGACCGACATCATCTACAAGAACTACTGCCATATCGGCGTCGCCGTCGGCACCGACAAGGGCCTCGTCGTTCCGGTCGTGCGCGATGCCGACCAGATGTCGATCGCCGAGATCGAAAAGGATATCGGCCGCCTCGGCAAGCTTGCCCGTGACGGCGCGTTGTCCATGGCCGACATGCAGGGCGGCACGTTCACGATCTCCAACGGCGGTGTCTACGGCTCGCTGATGTCCTCGCCGATCCTCAATGCGCCTCAGTCCGGCATCCTCGGCATGCACAAGATCCAGGAGCGTCCGGTCGTCATCGGCGGCCAGATCGTCATCCGTCCGATGATGTATCTGGCGCTTTCCTACGATCACCGCATGGTAGATGGCAAGGAAGCCGTGACCTTCCTGGTCCGTGTGAAGGAGAGCCTGGAAGATCCGGAACGCCTGGTTCTCGATCTCTAAGACGGGATTGCAATGATGGAAGCGCTCGGGGTTACCGCAACGCCTTACATGACGCTGCTGGCCCTGAGCGTGATCCTGCTCGTTGTCCACATCTCGGTTCAGGCCGTGCTATCGACCCGCGAACTCGGCCGCGACTGGAACGCAGGGCCGCGGGATGAAGGACTGGAGCCGAAAGGCAAGTTGGTTGGCCGCGCCGCGCGGGCGTCGAAGAATTTTCAGGAGACCTATCCGGCCTTTATCGGACTTCTGCTCGGAGTCGCCTTTGCGGGTGACGATGCCTCGGGTTTGGGACTGATCGGCGGCTGGATCTGGTTCGTCGCCCGCCTCATCTATCTGCCGCTCTATCTGGCGGGCATCCCGTATTTCCGGTCGTTCGTCTGGCTGATCGGTCTCGCCGGACTTGTCGCCATGATGATCGCGCTGTTCCGGTGAACGCGATGAAAGCACCCTTCAAGACATGGCTTGTTTCGCTCTGCCTGCTGCCGGGAATGGCGGAGGCCCAGGAACGATGCGCAATCGAGAAGGCGGTGTTCACCGAGGCGGAAGCCGGGACGACACTCTCGTTCAGGCCGGTGGGCTCGGATTCGGCGGCCGTCAGCCATCTGTTTACGATCACCGGGGGCAAGCTGAAACTCGACGGCCACATCATGTATGACGAGGAAACGCGCCGCCCGGGCGGCATGGTGATGAACAACTGCCCTGAGGGCGATGCGACGGGAGCGGAGCTCAGGGCTTGTACGATCTGGACAGGCGTCCCCTATATCCTCGATGTGGCAACCGGCCATATCGACATATTGGGACCGGAAGGAAGCGAGGCTCCGGACGCGATCCTGATGCCGGGGTTCGGCCCTGCGATCCGCCATTCGGCGCTCTGGGACAAGAGCGGTCTCAGGCAGGTTCCCTGGGATCTTTATGAATTCAAGGAATGCAAGGCGGCGTGAGCTCAGCTCCTCCGCAGGTTATCAAGAGAAGGATTTGTCATGGCTTATGATCTCGTCGTAATCGGAAGCGGCCCGGGCGGTTATGTTTGCGCCATAAAGGCAGCCCAGCTCGGCCTCAAGGTCGCGGTGGTGGAAAAGCGCGCCACTTACGGCGGGACATGCCTCAACATCGGCTGCATTCCATCCAAGGCGCTGCTGCACGCGTCCGAGATGTTCCATCATGCAGCCCATGGCATGGATGCGCTCGGCGTCGAGGTTTCTGCTCCCAAGCTGAACCTTGAAAAGATGATGGCGCACAAGGATGCGACGGTGAAGTCGAATGTCGACGGCGTTGCTTTCCTCTTCAAGAAGAACAAGATCGACGGCTTCCAGGGTACCGGCAAGATCGTCTCAGCGGGCAAGGTTTCGGTGACCGGCGAGGATGGCAAGGTTCAGGAGATCGAAACAAAGAACATCGTCATCGCCACCGGCTCCGACGTTGCCGGCATTCCGGGCGTCAATGTCGAGATCGATGAAAAGGCGATCATCTCGTCGACCGGCGGCATCGCGCTTGAAAAGGTGCCGGAGCAGCTGATCGTCGTCGGCGGCGGCGTCATCGGGATGGAACTCGGTTCGGTCTGGTCGCGCCTTGGTGCCAAGGTCACTGTCGTGGAATATCTCGACAAGCTGCTCGGCGGCATGGACGGCGAAGCGGCAAAGCAGTTCCAGCGCATGATGGTCAAACAGGGCATGGATATCCGCACCGAGGCCAAGGTTACCGGTGTCGAAAAGACCGCCAAAGGTGCCAAGGTCACCTACGAGCCGGTCAAGGGCGGCGAAGCCCAGACGCTTGAGGCGGACGTCGTGCTGATCGCTACCGGCCGCAAGCCTTACACGGCAGGTCTTGGTCTCGAGGAGGCCGGCGTCAAGCTCGACAACCGCGGCCGCGTCGAGATCGACGGTCATTTCAAGACCAATGTCGACGGCATCTATGCCATTGGTGACGTCGTTCGCGGCCCGATGCTGGCCCACAAGGCGGAAGACGAGGGCGTGGCGCTTGCCGAAATCCTTGCCGGCCAGCACGGCCATGTGAACTACGACGTCATTCCGGGCGTCGTCTATACCCAGCCGGAAGTGGCTTCCGTCGGCAAGACGGAAGAGGAATTGAAGGCGGCGGGCATCGCCTACAAGGTCGGCAAGTTCCCGTTCACGGCGAATGGCCGCGCCCGCGCGATGCTGGCGACCGACGGTTTCGTGAAGATCCTGGCCGACAAGGAGACCGATCGGGTCCTCGGCGGTCATATCGTCGGCTTCGGCGCCGGCGAGATGATCCACGAAATCGCCGTGCTGATGGAATTCGGCGGGTCGTCGGAAGATCTCGGCCGCACCTGCCACGCACACCCGACCATGTCGGAAGCGGTCAAGGAAGCGGCACTCGGCACCTTCTTCAAGCCGATCCACATGTAGAAAATGCTTGAGATAGAACATTCAGAAGCCGCGGGATGGAAACGTCCCGCGGCTTCTGATTTTTGGCTTGGCTTGCTTGTGCATATTGCCGCAGGGCCTGCTCACCTCATCCTGATCTGCATCAAAGAGTTAGCAGGATTTTAGCCGAAAACGGCTCACACTTTCAGACATCCCACTCTGGTTTCATCGATGCTGGCCGATATGGGAAACCGGCTGTCTTGCTCCGGCATTCGTTCGTAGAGACCGGCCTTTTTGCGGAACAGCAAATCCAGGATTAAATCTCTGTCATCTTGCGGATCGTTGCTTGTGGACAGAGCTGCGGCTCCTATAGTTTCCATCGATAAGATATTGAAAAGGTGAAAAAAATGGAAAGCGTTACTCCAGTTTCATTCTCGCTTCCGCAGCGTGTGGTGCATTGGGCCACCGCATTGCTCGTCTTCTTCAACCTCTTGTTCACGGAAGGCATGGAAGAATGGAATCGCGCCGTCCGTCGCACCGGCAGCGCGACAGCGGAACAGGTCGCCAGCGCCAACATCCATGCTTATGTCGGTATTGCGATCCTCATTCTTCTCGCTCTCCGTCTCATCCTCCGTTTCACGTCCGGGGCACCGGCGACACCGCCGGAAGAACCTGCTCTCTTCAGGTTCGGGGCCAAGCTGGTGCATGCAGCGCTCTACGTCTTGTTGATCGCGATACCATTGACAGGCATCGGCGCCTATTATCTCGGCAACAGCCAGGCGGGCGAAGTGCATGCGGAGGTTCTGAAGACCCTGCTCTGGATCGTCATCGCCGCCCATGTCCTGGGCGCACTGATGCATCAGTTCTACTGGAAGACCAATGTCCTGCGGCGCATGACGGTTGGCTGAGGCTCAATCGGCCCGCGTGACCGCGAATCCCTGCCGGCGCAGGAGTTCCACAAGCCCTTCCTCGCCCGGCAGGTGAAGGGCGCCGACGGCGATGAATGCTCCGCCTTCCGCGAGGATGGGGGCGGCACGATCTGCCATCACGTGGTTGCGCTTGGTCACGACCAGTTTCTCGAATTCGGCGTAACCCGCATCGTCGTCGCCTTCGGGAGCGATGGTCTTGAGCAATGGCATGATGAGGCCGATGTCGCCGGAGAGATAGAGTTCGGTCATGGTCTCGAAGACATCGTCCATCTTCGGGCCAAGCCTGACAGTTTCGACCAGCGATTTCAGGTGGAACTCGACCGGAATGGCGGCCATGGCGGAAAGCTGCTCGACAAACGTTTCAAGGCCCTTCACCGGCTTGCCGGCGGCAACAGCATCGAGAGCGATCCGCTTGTCCAGAAAATCGGGGTTTGCAGCCTTCCGCGCCATCTCGCATGCGGGAAGCGATACGAATGCCATCAGCATCCAGGGCTTCATGCGCGAGACGGCAGAAAGCGGAATGCCGCGCTGCTTCAAGCCCGCTTCGAGCAGGGCGACGTCCTCCTTCGGCAGCAGCTTTTCGATGGAGCTGCCGTCCGTGAACATGGTGAGTTCGGGCTTCGCCAAAATGCCCGCCATCGCCTTCTTCTCGTCGAGGATCTCGTCGGATTCGATGACGATCGTGCTGCTCTTCGCCTGGGCATCCGCCGCTCCGGGCGGCATTTTCAGGACCCGCGGATCGGAGACATGCATGGTTCCGAGAAGATACGAGGTAGCGACGCCCTCTTTTCCGATCTTCCAGAAGATGCCCCTGCCGTTCGGCACCTTGTCAGTCTCCGTCACGAGTTGCTGATAGGCGGTGGGATTTTCAACCTTCATTTCGTCAAGGAGATTTACGCCGTGACATACGGGCGTTTGCGCTTGCGCAGGCGACAGCGAGCCAAGGACGAGAAGGAGAGAAACCAGCGCGATCAGATGCGCAGCCGCAATCAGCCACAGGGTGAGACTTTGAGCGCGCCTGAAAAAGGCGCCAGCGGGAGAGGCGAAGGCGGGAGTCGTCATGTCATCCGTCCGGAAAGGCTGCCGGCATATTAGCCATAGGCTCTAGATAAGCACTTAATGCAGGTAGTTAATGACATATTTACGCTCGCGGGTGGGCGCGGTCGTAGACTTCCAGCAGCCGGGACGAATCGACGCCGGTATAGACCTGGGTCGTCGAAAGGCTGGCATGGCCCAGGAGTTCCTGGATGGTGCGCAGATCGCCGCCACCGGCCAGAAGATGCGTGGCGAAGGAATGGCGCAGCGCGTGCGGCGTTGCCGTTTCCGGCAGGCCGAGGGCACTCCTGAGCTTCTGCATCTCGCGCTGGATGATCGCCGGCTGCAGCGGCCCGCCGCGCGCGCCGCGGAAAAGCGGCTGGTCCGCGGCGATATGGAACGGACAAAGCTTCCTGTAGGTCGCCACCGCATCGAACACGATCGGCAGCAATGGCACGATGCGCGTTTTGCCACCCTTGCCGGTGATACGCAGCGTTGTCGAACCGGGGGCGAGGTCGGCGGGCTTGAGGCCTAGCGCTTCCGAGATGCGCAGTCCGCAGCCATAGAGCAGGGTGAGCACCGCGGCATCGCGCGCGGCGATCCAGGGTTCCTCCTGCAATTGGGCGTCCGTAGTGACGAGGTTCAGCGCCTGGCGATCGGTGAGCGGCTTCGGCAGGGATTTCGGCTGCTTCGGCGCGCGGATTGCGCCGGCGGCTGCGGCGTTCACCAGGCCCTTGCGCTCCAGATAGCGCAAGAAGGAGCGAAGTCCTGCCAGATGGCGGCCTAGCGAGCGTGCGCCGGCCCCTTCCCGGCGGCGCGCGGCCAGGAAGGCGCGCAGATCCGCGGGACGCAGGGTATGGATATCGGCAAGCCTGGCCGGACCTCCCAGGTGAGCGGTCAGGAATGTCAGGAATTGCCGCGTGTCGCGTTCATAGGCATCCAGGGTGTTGTCGGAAAGGCGACGTTCGTTCGCCAGGCTCTGAAGCCATTCGCGGCGTTTTGCGACCAGATCGGGTGCGGCAATAATCAGCAGTTCGTTCATTCCCGGACCCGGTTGAATTCTGAGAAAAGCCGCCCCAGATTGCTACCGACGGCGTTACGAAATTCCTAAGCCCTATTTTAGTCCATGTAACAATGTCATCGTTCGATCATACAGGCTGCGATATAATGGCGGCCTGCCAGCGGGAGTTTCTATGGCGCGCCGTGATTCCACCACCACGTTCGGACAGTTCGCGGAGACAATCGCTCTCGTTTCTCAAGGCAAGCCCGGCCATATCGTTGACACGCTGATCGCCGAGCGCGGCGAGCGCATCGTGAAGAATCCGCTTTGGCCAGTGATGCGACCGTTTCTCTATGCGCTGCTGCGCTACGGCAAGGCAATCGAATTCGCGGACGATGTTGCCAGCATGCCCGGCTTTCAGTCCTTCGAATATCTGAGCAATGTGCTGCAGCTGGATATTGCGATCGCCAATGCCGAGCGCATTCCTGCCGCGGGCGGTTTCATCCTTGTCAGCAATCATCCGACCGGTATTGCCGATGGCGTCGCTATCTTCGACCTGCTGAAAGAGCGCAGGCCTGACATGATGATCTTCGCCAATCGCGATGCGATCCGCGTAAACCCGCGCTTTGCCGAAATGATCATTCCGGTCGAATGGCGGGAAGAATACAAGAGCAAGCTGAAGGCCCGCGAAACTTTGGTTCTGACCAACAAGACGGTCGAGGACGGCAAGGTGATGGTGCTCTTCCCGTCGGGCCGCATCGCCTATTGGGCGGACGGGAAGCTCAATGAGCGCCCCTGGAAGACGTCGGCCGTGGGGCTGGCGCGCAAATACAACATGCCCATACTCCCGATCCATATGCGGGCACGCAATTCCGGCCTGTTCTATTGGTTCGCCAAGTGGTCGACCGAACTGCGCGACATGACGGTATTCTACGAGCTTTTGAACAAGAAGGGCGACCGTTTCGATTTCACCATCGGCCAGATGATCCAGCCGGATCAGCTCGAAGGTGATGCGGCCGAGGTCACCAAGGCACTGGAGCATCATACCGTCTTCGAACTTGCCGCCAATGGTGATGCGAGGTTCACTGCGGCGGGACGATCGGATGCCGCGTCGGCAGCCTGACCGATATGGAAATCTCCACTTATCCGTTCCGTGATCCGCTTCCCGATGAAATCGAGCGATTGGCCGAAGCAGCGGAGCTGGAAGGATATCTGCATATCCGCCGACTTGTCGTCGAATGGGCCGCCGGGACGAACCGGTTCGATAGACCCGGCGAAAAATTACTCGGCGCCTATCAGGACGGATCGCTCGTTGCAGTTGGCGGTATCACGACCGAACTGTCGTGCGACGAATGGCTTCGCATGCGCCGGTTCTACGTATTGCCCGGTTTTAGGGATAGGGGTGTCGCACGGATGCTGGCGGCCAAGCTGCTGGAGCATGCGCGTAAGCACACGAACACCGTCACGGTCCATGCTGGAGATGAGCGTGCAGTCCTGTTTTGGCAGGCCATGGGTTTTCGACTGCTCGCCGGGGAAAGGTATACGCATATCCTTGAATTCAGTTGAACGGCGTTCTTTTCTTCGACGGCCTAGGGTAGAAGTCGGGTATGCTGCTTCGCTCGATGTTTGCCCAAAACTACCGCTCGCTCCGGTCGATCCGCATGGATCTTTCCGGCGTCAACCTGTTTATCGGCGAGAACGGCGTCGGAAAGTCCAACCTCTACCGCGCTCTTCAACTCGTTCAGGCGGCTGTGCGGGGCAATCTGGCTCACGAGATTGCGGCCGAAGGCGGCATGGCGTCTGCGCTCTGGTCCGGCCCGAGGCGGGAGGAGAAGAATTTTCGGATCAAGTTCGAGGCGGAGGTGCTGGACGAGGAGCGGGCCATCACCTTTCGCTATCGGGTCGAGGCAGGGCTTCGCCCGCCCATCGACGCAGCGGGCTTTGTCTTCGAGCCGCAGGTGAAAGCGGAGGAGCTGTCGGTCGAGACGGGTTCGCGGCCGGTGACGATGATGAAGCGCGCCGGGCCGGGCATCATGGTGCGGGGAACAAGCGGGCGGATGGAGGAATATCCCGAACAGGCGATGACGTCCGAGACGGCGATCGCGCTGCTTGGCGATGCCGGGCACTACCCGGAAGTCGGCGCCTTTCGCCGCCTGGTCGATGGATGGCGGTTCTTTCACGGGTTTCGCACGGACCGGGACTCACCTTTGCGGCAGCCCTGTCTCGCTGTGACCTCTCCTCTCCTGGATCAGGACGGCAGCAACATGGCCGCGGTCTTTGCGACGCTGGTGCACACGCGCGGGGATACGGTGGAGCTCGACCGGGCGGTTGCGGCCGCTTTCGGCGGGGCGAAGCTCTCTGTGCCGGAGCCCGGCGAACATGCGGAATTCGGTCTCGTCTTTCCGGATTTTCCGCGGCGGGTGTTTCAACCGCGCGAGCTTTCCGACGGTCAGATTCGTTTTCTGGGACTCGCGGCCGCGCTGATGTCCTATCGCCAGCCGCCACTGATTGCGCTCAACGAGCCGGAAACCAGCCTGCACCCGGACATGTTGCCGCCGCTTGCCGACATGATTGCGGAAGCCTCCCGCTCCAGCCAGATCTGGATTGTCACGCATTCGGAAGTGCTGGCTGCGGCGGTCGAGGCGCGTTGCGGCAGCCGGCCACGCAGAGTGATCAGACAGGGGGGCGCCACCTGGATCGAAGGCATGAGGCTGACGGGGGTCATCGACACAGAGGATGAGTAGCCCTCTTCAGGGTTCACTTTTGTTCCGCGTCGGGGCATGTTCGCCGCCCATGGGCAAAGATTCGTCCGATCTCTTCGGTTCGCTGTTTAAAACACCGCCATTGGTTAAAGTGGTGCCGGTCCTGGTGCCGCTGCCGGTGCCGGGCGCCTATAGCTATGCGGTTCCGGAAGGCTTGGCAGTGGAGCCCGGCTCGGTCGTGCAGGTACCGGTCGGGCCGCGGCAATTGATCGGCGTCGTCTGGGACGGCGAGAACGACGACAGGCTCGATCCGAAGAAGCTCCGACCGATAACGCTCGCCTTCGATTGCCCGCCGCTTTCAATAGAAATGCGCGATTTCATCGACTGGGTTGCGAACTATACGCTCTCGCCGCCCGGGTTGGTGGCACGCATGGCGATCCGGGCGCCGGCGGCCCTCGAACCAGAGCCGATGGTGGAGGGCCTGCGTTACCTCGGCGGCCAGCCGGAGCGTCTGACGCCTGCGCGGACCCGGGTGCTCGATCTGGCCAATCAGGAAGACATCCCCTGGACCCGTAGCGGGCTTGCGCATGCGGCCGGCGTCTCATTGAGCGTCATCGACGGGCTCACCGCACAGGGCATATTCGAAACGGTCTTCCTGGCCCCCCCTCCCGTCGTCGCCAGGCCCGATCCGGACTATATCGCGCCGCGCATCGAGGGACCGCAGAAGGAGGCCGCCGAGGAGATCGTCGACTCGATCCGGACCGGCGGCTTTTCCACGTCGCTGATCGACGGCGTTACCGGCTCCGGCAAGACGGAAGTGTATTTCGAGGCAATCGCGGAGACCTTGCGGCGCGGCAAGCAGGTGCTGATCCTGCTGCCGGAAATTGCGCTGACGGCAAGCTTTCTCGAACGTTTCCAGGACCGGTTCGGCGCCAAGCCGGGCGAATGGCATTCCGATCTTTCGCCGCGCATGCGCGAAAAGGTCTGGCGCGGTGTCGTGACGGGCGAGGTGCAGGTCGTGGCCGGCGCCCGCTCCGCGCTCTTTCTGCCTTTCGAGAACCTCGGGCTCATTATCGTCGATGAAGAGCACGATCCCGCCTACAAGCAGGAAGACCGCGTTTTCTATAATGCCCGCGACATGGCCGTGGTGCGCGCCCGGATCGGTGATTTTCCGATCGTGCTCGTCTCGGCGACGCCATCAGTCGAAAGCCAGGTCAATGGGCTTTCCGGTCGTTACAACACCGTGCATCTGCCGACCCGTTTCGGCGATGCGGCGATGCCAGACCTGCATCTCATCGATATGCGACGCCACCCGCCGGAGCGCGGCGGCTTTTTGTCGCCCGTGCTGATCCGGGCAATTGCCAAGACGATCGGGCGTGGTGAGCAGGCGCTGCTCTTCCTCAATCGCCGGGGCTACGCGCCGCTGACGCTCTGCCGCGTCTGCGGCCATCGTTTCCAGTGCCCGCAATGTTCGAGCTGGCTCGTGGAACACCGTTTCAAGAACCAGATCCAATGCCATCAATGCGGGTACTCCGAGCCGACGCCGGAAGCCTGCCCGGAATGCGGTACGCTCGATCACCTCGTTGCCTGCGGGCCGGGCGTCGAGCGCATCGCCGAGGAAGTGGAAAAGCACTTTCCGGACGCGCGAACGATCGTCATGTCGTCCGACCTGCTCGGCGGCGTCAAGCGCATGCGGCTGGAGCTGGAGGCGATCGCCAAGGGCGATGCCGATATCGTCATCGGCACGCAGCTCGTCGCCAAGGGGCACAATTTCCCGCTGATGACGCTGGTCGGCATCGTCGACTCCGACCTTGGACTGTCGAACGGCGATCCGCGGGCGGCGGAGCGCACCTTTCAGCTCCTTTCCCAGGTGACCGGCCGAGCGGGCCGGACGGGTCGCAAGAGCCACGGCCTGCTACAGACCTTCCAGCCGCAGCATCCGGTCATGCAGGCGATCGTTTCGGGCGACGCTAGCGCTTTCTACGAGCGCGAGATTGCCGAGAGAGAAAAGGCGATACTCCCTCCCTTCGGTCGACTCGCCTCGCTGATCGTATCGGCCGATACGCGGGCGGATGCGGAAAGCCATGCCCGCGGGCTCAGAGCCGCTGCGCCCAAGGTTAGCGGCATTTCCGTGCTCGGACCGGCGGAAGCGCCGCTTGCGCTGGTGCGGGGCCGGCACCGTTTTCGGCTGCTCGTACATGGGCGGCGCAATTCCGACATGCAGGCCTTCCTCCGGGCGATGCTGACGAACGGGCCGAAGCCGCGTGGGTCGGTGCAGATCCAGCTCGATATCGACCCTCAGAGCTTTCTCTAGGTCGCCACTCTTAGCGAGTTGTTTACCGCTTGCGCTAAAATCAGACGATTCGAACAAGGGCGAGAACCGGATGGAACTCTATTTTCCCACTGAACTCGGCGAACAACTCGCTTTCGTTTGCGCCGCGGCAACTGCTGTTCTCGGCCTCGTCGCTTTCCTGTTCCCGGCTTTCGTCCTGCGCCTGACGGCATTCCAGATCGGCGAAGTGCGGCCGGAGGGGTACGCTTCCGTTCGCGCCGCGGGAGCGCATCATCTTGGGCTGGGGCTGACGGCCATCATGCTGGCCCAGGACTGGATCTATATGGTGCTCGGTATCGCACTCGGATTCGCAGCCACCGGACGTCTCGTCTCCTGCGCCTTCGACCGGGCCTTCACCCTTCGAAATATTGCATTTTTCTTACTTCAGGTTGTGCTGGCGGCCGGGCCGCTCGCCTATGTCTTCGGGACGATTTGACGCCTCAATTTGAGGCCGCGGACCACAATTGCCTGAAAATCCCTCCGCTTGCGGGATAAAATGCGGTTCAAGCCCTTGCATCCAAGGCTTTTTCCTCTATCAGGCGTGTTGCGGTGGCCTACATCCTATGCTAGACGAACCGCGAAAGTCGGAAAGGGTAGGGCGCCCGCCCTGCAGGTTCTGAGAAATAATCAAACGATTTCAAGGTCTTGCTGCACCTTTTACGGAAGGTTTGGCGCTTGGATGGCAGTACAGGGAAACTGTGCCCGTGGCAGACACGTCCCAGCTTATTTCCGGTGTAGCGGAGCGTTACGCTTCCTCGCTTTTCGAACTGGCTCTGGAGGCTGGTTCGGTCGACAAGGTCGGTGCCGATCTTGATCGTTTTCAGGTGCTGTTGGACGAAAGCGAAGACCTGCGACGCCTGGTCGCAAGCCCGGTTTTTTCCGCCGAGGAGCAGCAGAAAGCCATCGTCGCCGTTGCCGACAAGGTTGGCATCACGGGCCTCGTCGGCAATTTTTTGAAGGTCGTTGCCGGCAATCGCCGCCTCTTCGCGCTCCCCGGCATGATCCGCGCCTATCGCGAGATCGCTGCGGCACATCGCGGAGAAATCACCGCCGAGGTCACTTCGGCATATGCGCTTTCCACGGCGCAGGAAACTGAGCTCAAGTCGGCGCTGAAGGGCGTTACCGGCAAGGATGTGGCAATCGCCGTGACGGTCGATCCGTCGCTTCTCGGCGGTCTCATCGTCAAGGTCGGCTCTCGTCAGATCGACACCTCCCTTCGCACCAAACTTTCCACCCTTAAGCTTGCACTGAAAGAGGTTGGCTGATGGATATCCGCGCCGCGGAAATTTCCGCAATTCTGAAAGATCAAATCAAAAACTTCGGCCAGGAGGCTGAGGTTTCCGAAGTCGGCCAGGTTCTTTCCGTTGGCGATGGTATCGCCCGCGTTTATGGTCTGGACAATGTCCAGGCCGGTGAAATGGTCGAGTTCCCGGGCGGCATCCGCGGCATGGCGCTGAACCTCGAAGCCGACAACGTCGGCGTGGTTATCTTCGGTTCCGACCGTGCCATCAAGGAAGGCGACACCGTCAAGCGGACCGGCGCCATCGTTGACGTTCCGGTTGGTCCGGAACTGCTCGGCCGCGTCGTCGACGCGCTTGGCAATCCGATCGACGGCAAAGGCCCGATCAATGCAACCCGCCGTTCGCGCGTCGACGTGAAGGCTCCGGGCATTATTCCGCGCAAGTCGGTTCATGAGCCGATGTCGACCGGTCTCAAGGCCATCGACGCCCTCATCCCGGTCGGCCGTGGCCAGCGCGAACTCGTCATCGGCGACCGCCAGACCGGCAAGACCGCCATCATTCTCGATACGATCCTGAACCAGAAGGCCATTCACGACAACGGCCCTGATTCGGAAAAGCTGTACTGCGTCTACGTCGCCATCGGCCAGAAGCGTTCGACCGTTGCCCAGTTCGTCAAGGTTCTCGAAGAGCGCGGCGCCCTGCAGTATTCGATCATCGTTGCCGCTACGGCTTCCGACCCGGCCCCGATGCAGTATCTGGCGCCGTTTGCCGGTTGCGCCATGGGCGAATACTTCCGTGACAACGGCCAGCACGCCCTGATCGGTTACGACGACCTTTCCAAGCAGGCCGTCGCCTATCGTCAGATGTCGTTGCTGTTGCGCCGTCCGCCAGGCCGTGAAGCCTACCCGGGTGACGTCTTCTACCTGCATTCCCGCCTTCTGGAGCGCGCCGCAAAGCTCAACGACGACCGCGGTGCCGGTTCGCTGACTGCTCTGCCGGTCATTGAAACCCAGGGCAACGACGTTTCGGCCTTCATTCCGACCAATGTGATCTCGATCACCGACGGCCAGATCTTCCTCGAAACTGACCTCTTCTACCAGGGTATCCGCCCGGCCGTTAACGTCGGTCTGTCGGTTTCCCGTGTCGGTTCTGCCGCACAGATCAAGGCGATGAAGCAGGTTGCCGGTTCGATCAAGGGTGAACTCGCCCAGTATCGCGAAATGGCTGCCTTCGCCCAGTTCGGTTCGGATCTCGATGCCGCGACACAGCGCCTTCTGAACCGCGGTGCCCGCCTGACCGAGCTCCTGAAGCAGCCGCAGTTCTCGCCGCTCAAGACGGAAGAGCAGGTTGTGGTGATCTTCGCCGGCGTCAACGGCTATCTCGACAAGATTTCCGTCGCGGAGGTCGGCAAGTTCGAGCAGGGCCTGCTGTCCTACCTGCGTACCGAAGGCAAGGCTATCCTCGATACGATCCGTAGCGAGAAGCAGATTTCGGACGACACGCGCGCGAAACTCAAGGCGGCTCTCGACAGCTTTGCCAAGTCTTTCGCCTGAGAACGGATCAAGCCCAACTAACCCCCAGGGGACCGATAACGGATGCCTTCACTTAAGGATCTGAAAAACCGGATCGCCTCCGTCAAGGCGACGCAGAAGATCACCAAGGCGATGAAGATGGTCGCCGCGGCGAAGCTGCGCCGTGCCCAGGAGGCGGCCGAGGCCGCCCGTCCTTATGCGGAGCGGATGAACAAGGTGCTGGCCGGCCTTTCGGCCGCCAACGCCGGCAATGCCGAAGCGCCGTTGCTGCTGTCGGGAACGGGCAAGGATCAGGTTCATCTCCTGATCGTCGCGACCGGCGAACGCGGTCTGGCCGGGGGCTTCAACTCCTCGATCATCCGTCTTGCCCGCGATCATGCGCAGAAATTGCTCTCCCAGGGCAAGACGGTGAAGATCTTGACCGTCGGCCGCAAGGGCAACGATGTCCTGCGCCGCAGCTTCAAGGAAAATATCGTCCACTACATCACCTTCCGCGAAGTCAAGCAGCTTGGTTTCGTGCAGGCGGATGAAGTGGCGCACAAGGTATTGGGGCTGTTCAATGCCGGCGAGTTCGATGTTGCGACTTTGTTCTTCGCGCGCTTTCAGTCGGTGATTTCGCAGGTGGCAACTGCTCAGCAGATCATTCCGGCAAAGTTCGAAGCGAGCGAGGCAGCGAATAACGGGTCTTCGGCGCTCTACGAGTATGAGCCCGGCGAACAGGAAATTCTCGAAGACCTGCTGCCGAAGAACATCGCGGTGCAGATTTTCCGGGCGCTGCTTGAAAACAACGCTTCCTTCTATGGCGCGCAGATGTCCGCGATGGACAGCGCGACGCGCAATGCCGGTGAGATGATCAATAAGCTGACGCTTTCCTACAACCGCCAGCGTCAGGCGCAGATCACCAAGGAACTCATTGAAATCATTTCGGGCGCGGAAGCGCTCTGAGGTAAAGAAAGAGGGTAAGAATCATGGCTACCGCAACGGGCTCGTCCCTCGGCAAAGTGACCCAGGTTATCGGCGCTGTCGTTGACGTCGCTTTCGACGGCGACCTTCCGGCGATCCTGAACGCGCTTGAGACCGACAACAACGGCAACCGCCTCGTTCTCGAAGTCGCGCAGCACCTCGGTGAAAACTCTGTTCGCACGATCGCGATGGACTCGACGGAAGGTCTTGTCCGCGGTCAGCAGGTCACTGATACCGGCGCTCCGATCTCGGTTCCGGTCGGCCCGGAAACGCTTGGCCGCATCATGAACGTCATCGGCGAGCCGGTCGACGAAGCTGGCCCGCTCAACACCGAGCACAAGCGCGCCATCCACCAGGATGCTCCGGCCTACGTAGAACAGTCCACGGAAGCCCAGATCCTCGTCACGGGCATCAAGGTCGTCGACCTTCTCGCCCCTTACGCGAAGGGCGGCAAGATCGGCCTCTTCGGCGGCGCAGGCGTCGGCAAGACGGTTCTCATCATGGAACTGATCAACAACGTCGCGAAGGCGCACGGCGGCTACTCCGTTTTCGCCGGCGTCGGCGAGCGGACCCGTGAAGGCAACGATCTCTATCACGAAATGATCGAGTCGGGCGTCAACAAGCATGGCGGCGGCGAGGGTTCCAAGGCAGCCCTGGTTTACGGCCAGATGAACGAGCCGCCGGGCGCCCGCGCTCGCGTCGCTCTGACTGGCCTGACGGTCGCCGAAGATTTCCGCGACAGGGGCCAGGACGTTCTGTTCTTCGTCGACAACATCTTCCGCTTCACCCAGGCAGGTTCGGAAGTGTCGGCTCTGCTCGGCCGTATTCCTTCGGCCGTCGGTTATCAGCCGACGCTTGCAACCGACATGGGCCAGATGCAGGAGCGCATCACCACCACGACCAAAGGCTCGATCACCTCGGTTCAGGCCATCTATGTTCCGGCCGACGACTTGACCGACCCGGCGCCGGCGACCTCGTTCGCCCACCTCGACGCGACAACGGTTCTTTCCCGTTCGATCGCCGAAAAGGGCATCTACCCGGCCGTCGATCCGCTCGACTCCACCTCGCGCATGCTCGACCCGATGGTCGTTGGTGAAGAGCACTACGACGTGGCTCGTAAGGTCCAGTCGACCCTGCAGCGCTACAAGGCGCTTCAGGACATCATCGCCATCCTTGGCATGGACGAACTGTCGGAAGAGGACAAGCTGACGGTTGCCCGTGCCCGCAAGATCGAGCGCTTCCTGTCGCAGCCCTTCTTCGTCGCCGAAGTCTTCACCGGTTCGCCGGGCAAGCTCGTCGCGCTCGAAGACACGATCAAGGGCTTCAAGGGCCTCGTCAACGGCGAATACGACCACCTTCCGGAAGCAGCCTTCTACATGGTCGGCTCGATCGAGGAAGCAGTCGAGAAGGCCAAGAAGCTGGCGGAAGCGGCCTGATTCTGAACGAGATGGCGCGCGGGAAAATTTCCGGTGCGCCGTCACTGCATAGAACACAGAGCATCTCGGCTAAAACAGAATCGCCTTTGATGCTCTGACTTTTGTTTTCTCGCGATTCCGGATGCAAAACCGCTAGGAATTTTTGCTGGAATTGCTCTAAGGAAGTGGACCGTTATGGCCGACGCTTTCAATTTTGAACTGGTTTCGCCCGAGCGTCTCCTCGTGTCGGAGAAGGTCACAGAAGTGGTGATTCCGGCCACTCTCGGCGAAATGACGGTGCTGGCCAATCACGCACCGACGATGACGACCATCAAGCCGGGCGTGGTTTCCGTGAAACTCGCCTCCGGCCAGATCAACAAATACGTGGTGTTCGGCGGCTTCGCCGACATCCTGCCGACCGGCTGCACGCTGCTTGCCGAATCCGCCGTGCCGCTCAGCGAAGTGACGCGCGAGACGCTGCAGCGGCGGATCGAGGTTACACAGGCCGAGATCGATAAAGCCCAAAGCGATGAGCACAAGACCAAGCTGGAACTGTTCCTGGCAGAACTGACCCATCTCAACGGCATCGTCATGCCGGCCTGAGTGCCCAACCATTCAAGAATTGCTGGCGGCCCAAAAGGCCGCTTTTCTTTTGTCTATTGACCTGCGAGCAGGTGCTGATGCAGGCGCGTCGCCCCCGGTGAAAGGGAGCGGTAGCGTGGCATGCCAAGATAATAGCCGTAACCGGTTTCGATCCGATTCGATCCGACTTCGATCAGTGCCCCGGATGCAAGTTGTTCCGCGATCAGTCCGATGCTGCCGAGTGTGATGCCTTCGCCCTGCAGGGCCGCGTCGATTGCCAGCGAATAGGTGGAAAAGGAAAGCCGCGGGTTCGGCCACCTTTTCGGCGGATGCGGGATGCGCGTGAACCATTGCCGGAACGAGATCCAGTTGGCGTTGAACCGCTCGTAGTCGATCAGATCAAGATCGGCAACTTCATCGGCAGTTAGTGATGCGGCATCCAGGCCTCTTCGGGCAAGATAGGCGGGAGAGGCGACCGGCACCAGGATTTCCTTCCTCAGCAGTGTCAAATTCCAGCGCGGGTGTTCGCCGGTGGAATAGAGGATGACGAGATCGTTGGCCTCGGACGCCAGTTCCGATGGTGAATCCGTCGTCAGCAGCCGTACGGAAACGGAGGGACTTTCGTTGTCGAAATCCTTGAGCCGCTTGCCGAGCCAGAGATGCGAAACCGAGCCGCTTGCAGCAATCGAGATGATTTCGCGCCCGCCGCCACGGAAGGGTTCAAGGCTTTCCTCCAGATATTCGAGCATTGCGCGTACTCGCTGGAAAAGCCGCTCACCCTCCGGCGTCAGGGCCAGATTGCGACCGCGGCGGGTGAAGAGCTTTGCGCCGAGTTGATCCTCCAGCCCCTGGATGCGGCGGCTCACGGCGGCTTGGGTGATATGAAGCTCACGGCCGGCGCGGGAAAAATTCATGAAGCGGCAGGCGGCGTCGAAGACGCGAAATGCTTCCAGAGGAATGCGGTCGAGCATCACGTTTCTCCATAATCTCAAGTCATCCAATATCCCGAAAAACCGATGGATTTGAAGAGCTGAGATTGTGATGCAGACTGAAGGCATTCCCAAACCGGATTTGCTGCCCGTGTCATTCTCGACTTCTTCCATTCCTCGTATCCGCTTCGCCGCCGGGGCGTTTCGTGAGATCGCATCCGCCGCAAAGGCCTTTGAGGGTGCGCGAACCGCCTTGATCGTGATGGATGGCTTCCTGGTCTCTTCGGGATTGGCCGGGGAAATTGCTGGCGATCTGGCCGAGATCGGGATTGAGGCGCGGCTTTATTCGGATTTTTCCGGAGAGCCGAAGCTTGCGCATGTGCGAGCCGCGACCGAAGCGGCCAGAGGCGCTGATCTAATGATCGGTGTCGGCGGCGGTTCGGCGCTGGATATCGCCAAGATCGCAGCCTGCTGTGCGACGTCCAGCGACGATCCGATGTTCTATGCGCTTGCCGCCAACCAACTGCCGAGGAATCCGCTCAAGAAGATCATGGTGCCGACGACAGCCGGCACGGGATCGGAAACGTCCGCGACGAACATTTTTACGGGTCCGGAAGGCAAGAAGCTGTGGATCTGGGGGGTGGAGACCAAAGCGGACCTCGTCATCCTCGACCCGAAGCTGACGATTTCGCTGCCGCCGCATCTCACGGCCTGGTGCGGCATGGATGCCTTCATCCACGCTTTCGAGGCCTCGACCAACCGCAATGCGCATACGGGTGCCAAGCTCTATGCTTATGAGGCGATGCGGCTCATCGCCGGCTCGCTGGAAACGGCGGTCAAGGTGTCTGGCAATCTCGATGCGCGCGGAAAGGTGCTGCTCGGCTCCTGTTATGCCGGCGTCGCGATCGACAATTGCGGGACGGCGGTAGCCCATAATATCAGTCATGCGCTGGCGGGGTTGGCGCCCGTGCATCACGGGCTGGCCACTGCGCTCGGCTTCGAGGCGACGTTGCCGTGGCTCGTCGAAGTCGATACGGCCGATCTGCATGCCGCAGCCAAAGCGATCCGTCTCGATGATGCTGCGGCGCTGCCGGCCTTCGTCTCAGACATGATGGATCGCTGCGGGATAGTGCGCGCGCTGCCGAAGGCATTCGAACCCTTCAATGCCGCCGATCTGGCCGCAGAGATGCGTGCGCCGGAAAATCAGCCGATGCGGCGTTCGACAATCCGCGACATGTCCGATGCGGATATCGATGCGTTCGCCGACAAGATCATGTCGCTCCCGAGGACCCTCTGATGACCGGAATCTACACCCGCGACTACTGGGAAAAGAAACTATCGACGCTGACGCTGGAAGGCCGGCATTTCATCGATGGCGAATATCGGGCCTCGACGTCCGGACAGACCCTTACCCGCGTTCGCCCGATGGACGGCAAGCCGGGCGCGGAACTGGCTCGCGGCAATGCTGCGGATATCGATGCGGCGGTTGCTGTGGCACGAGCAGCGTTCGAAAGCGGCGTCTGGCGAAGCCAAGAACCGCTCGAAAAGAAAAAGGCCATGCTCCGTTGGGCGGAGTTGATCCGCGCCCATGGCGAAGAGCTTGCGCTGCTGGAGACGCTTGATGTCGGCAAGCCGGTGCTGGCATCGCTGAACGTCGACGTGCGGCTGTGTGCGGACGGCATCCAGTATTATGCCGAGATGATCGACAAGATGTATGACGAGATTGCACCGAGTGGACCGAACGCCCTCGCTCTGGTGCGCAAGGTGCCGCTCGGCGTTGTCGGAGCGATCACGCCCTGGAACTATCCGATGATCATTGATGCCTGGAAGCTTGGGCCGGCGATCACGGCCGGCAATTCCGTGGTGCTAAAGCCTGCCGAACAATCCTCGCTTTCGGCGATCCGGCTCGCTGCATTGGCTGTCGAGGCGGGGCTTCCGGCGGGCGTGCTGAACGTCGTTTGCGGTTATGGCGAAGAGGCCGGCAAGCCGTTGGCGCTGCATATGGATGTGGATATGATTGCCTTTACCGGCTCGACCGAAGTGGGCAGGCTGATCATGGGATACGCGGCGCAATCGAACGTCAAGCGCGTGGCACTGGAACTCGGCGGCAAGTCACCGCTCGTCGTCTTCGCGGATGCCGATCTCGATGCCGCCGCATCGGCCGCCGCCTGGGGGTGCTTCTACAATTCCGGCGAAACCTGCCATGCCTCGACCCGGCTTCTCGTGCAGCGCTCGGTTCAGGACGAGCTGATCGGGAAGATAGAGGCGGTGACGAAAAGCGATATTGTGCTTGCGCATCCCTTCGAGCCCTCGGCGCAGATCGGCGCTCTGATCGAGGAAGCGCATATGCAGAAGGTGCTCGGCATGATCGCGACCGGCGAGAAGGAAGGTGCACGGCGCGCCTTCGGAGCCGAGCAGAGATTAACCGAAACCGGTGGCTACTATATCTCACCCGGCGTGTTCGTGGACATGACCAACGACATGAGCCTCGCCCGACAGGAGATCTTTGGCCCGGTCCTGGCGGCTATCCCCTTCGATACGGAGGAAGAGGCGCTGCGGCTTGCCAACGACACGATCTACGGGCTTGCCGGCGCGGTCTTCACGAAGGACATGGACCGGGCGCACCGCTTTTCCGAAGCAATCCATGCCGGCACTGTGTGGATCAACACTTATGACATGTCGAGCTTTGCGACGCCGTTCGGCGGCTTCAAACAATCCGGTTTCGGGCGCGACCGTTCGGTGCACGCGATCAACAAATATTGCGACTACAAGACAATCTGGCAGCAGTTCGGATAGGCGGGGAGGGGACATGAGCCGGATCGCATCGATAGAAATTTCGCATCATCGCCTGGAGCTCGATCCGCCTTTCAAGGCAAGCTGGGACGGCCGGCCGCGGCATCATTTCGACGCGACGATCGTCCGGGTACGGGACGATGATGGGCGCGAGGGTATTGGTTCCGGTGACCTGATGAAGGGATTCGACGGCCATGAAGACCTGTTCATCGGTCAGGATCCGCGTCATATCGAGCGACATTACGAGGTTCTGTCGCATATCAACTTCCATTACGGTCGCTGCTGGCCGCTCGATCTGGCGCTCTGGGACCTGGCTGGGAAGATAACGGGCGAACCGGTCTGGCGCATGCTCGGAGGGCGTGCCGATCATGTCCGGCTCTACGCTTCTTCCGGCGTGCTGCGAGATCCCTCCGCGATGGCGGAACAGGCGGAACATTATGTTGAGGAAGGGTTCGCCGCGATGAAAGTGCGGTTCTCCTCATCCGCCGGCGGGCGCTCGAACTGGCGCGACGACGTGAAGGCGCTGGAAGCGATCCGCCTTCGTGTCGGTGATCGGCTGGAGCTGATGGTCGACTGCAATCAGGGTTGGCGCATGCCTTGGGACACGACGCTGCCCTGGACCTTCAAGGATTCGCTCGTCGTGGCGCACGAACTCGAACGGCTCAATATCTACTGGATGGAGGAGCCGCTGCATCGTTCCGACCTCAAGGGCATGAAAGCGCTCAAAGAGGCGACATCGGTGCGGATCGCCGGCGGCGAGATGACTCGTGAGCTTTACGAGTTCCGGGATATCATCGAGGAACGAGCCTTCGACGTGATCCAGCCGGACGTGGCGCTGGTCGGCGGTATCACCGGCTGCCGTCGGCTCGTCTATCAGGCGCGCGAAGCGGGCGTGATGTTCACGCCGCATAGCTGGACGAACGGGATCGGCGTGCTGGCGAATGCGCATCTGACGGCCGGCGCAGGCGATGCTCCCTTTCTCGAATATCCTTACGACAATCCGGAATGGAGCGAAGCGCGGCGCGATTTCCCTCTTGTCCAGCCGCTGACGCATGAAAATGGCTGGTTGGAACTCGGCAAGGACCCGGGTCTTGGCATCGTGCTGGACGAAGAGCGGTTGAAGGCCACGCGGATCGGTTAGGGTCATCGCTGCCAACCGGCTTGTATGCCGGCGCGCAACGCGTTAGCGCTGGTGCCAGGAGGTTTGCGATGATCGACAAGTTGGAATTCTTCATCGCGCTCGCACGCGAAGGCCATTTCGGCCGGGCAGCCGAGGAATGCGGCATCTCGCAACCGTCGCTTTCGGCAGCGATCCGGCAGCTCGAGGAGAGCCTCGGCGTGCAGCTCGTCGTGCGTGGCTCCCGTTTCCAGGGGCTGACGCCGGAGGGACAACGGGTGCTGGAATGGGCGAAGCGCATCGTCGGCGACACGCGCACCATGCGCGAAGAGATGCGCGCCGCGCGCAAGGGGCTTGCCGGTCACATCCGGCTCGCGGCGATCCCGACCGCGCTTGCCATGATACCGCGGCTCACAGAACCCTTCCAGGCAAAGCATCCGGATGTCACCTTTTCGGTCGTCTCGCGCAATTCGTTGCAGGTGCTCTCCCAACTCGACAATTTCGAGATCGATGCGGGGATCACCTATCTCGACAACGAGCCGCTTGGCCGCGTCACGAGCGTGCCGCTCTATTCCGAACATTATAATCTGGTCACGGCAGTCGGTACGCCGTTGGCTGATCGCGAGCAGGTGACCTGGAAGGAGATGGCCGATCTCAGGCTCTGCCTGTTGACGCCGGACATGCAAAACCGCCGGATCATCAATCAGCATCTCGCAGATGCCGGCGTCACCGTAGAGCCGATGCTTGAATCAAATTCCATGGTCGTGCTGCTCTCGCATGTTGGCACTGGCCGATGGGCGAGCATCATGCCGCGCAATGTGGCTCGTTCATTCGGATTCGCCAAGCAAATTAGCACGATTCCGATCGTTGAACCTGAGGCCAGTCATATCGTCGGATTGGTGGCGACGCATCGCGAGCCGTTTACGCCGCTGGTCTCCGCTCTATTGCACGAAGCGCGCAACCTGAGCCCTGCGGCGATGGATTGATAGCTTTTTTCTATCGATCAACCAATCTCCTTTATTGACGGTTGCAGCATGCGTTGCGAGAGTCCGCCTTCATAGGTGAAGTACGACCGCCGGACGGCTTCGCCAGCTTTCTGATCCGCAAATGGTCGAAAAGAGGGCCGTGTCGGATCAGCCGGGAGGCTAGAAGATATGAACATGCGCATTTCCGCTGGTGAGTTCACCGAGCGGTCGCTTCAGATCATCAGGGATCTGAAGCATCTCGAAGGCCCGATGCTGCCGATCCTGCATGCGATCCAGGCGGAGTTCGGTTATGTGCCGGAGGAAGTGAAGCCGATCATCGCCAGCGAACTCAACCTGTCGCGCGCGGAAGTGCATGGCGTCGTCACTTTCTACCATGATTTCCGCGAGCATCCGGCCGGCCGGCATGTGTTGAAGCTCTGTCGCGCCGAGGCCTGCCAGTCGATGGGCAGCGACCGTATTGCCGATCGTGTCCGTGAACTTTTCGGGATCGACTTTCATCAGACGACGCTGGACGGCGCCGTCACGCTGGAGCCGGTCTACTGTTTGGGCCTTTGCGCCTGCGCGCCGGCTGCAATGCTGGACGGAGAGGTTTACGGCCGCGTGGACGAGCACTGTCTTGATGAGATCATTACGGAGGTGCGCCGATGACGGTGGCAATCTTCGTGCCGCGCGATGCCGCTGCGCTCGCGCTCGGAGCCGAAAAGGTGGCGAAGGCGATTACCCAGGAGATCGCAGCCCGCGGCCTCGATGCGAAAGTGGTGCGCAACGGCTCGCGCGGCATGTTCTGGCTGGAGCCGCTCGTCGAGGTTCGCAATGGGCATGGCCGTGTCGCCTACGGCCCGGTGAAGGCGAGCGATGTGAAAGGCCTATTTGATGCCGGATTCCTGACGGGCGGCGATCATCCGCTCTGTCTCGGGCTGACGAAGGATATTCCGTTCCTTCGTCAGCAAACGCGTCTTACTTTTTCCCGGTGCGGGGTTACCGATCCGGTTTCCCTTGATGACTATCGGCAGTATCAGGGGCTGAAGGGACTGGAAAAAGCGCTCTCCATGGCTCCTGCCGAGATCGTCAGGGAAGTCACTGACAGCGGCCTGCGCGGACGTGGTGGAGCGGGCTTCCCGACCGGCATCAAATGGAAGACGGTTCTGGATGCGGCCGGTCCGCAGAAATACATCGTCTGCAATGCCGACGAAGGGGACAGTGCGACCTTTGCCGACCGTATGATCATGGAGGGCGATCCCTTCGTGCTGATCGAAGGCATGATCATTGCGGGCGTCGCGACCGGTGCCACCAAGGGTTATGTCTATATCCGTTCCGAATATCCGCATGCGATCGAGACGATGACGGAGGCGGTCGAGATCGCCCGTGTCGCCGGTATCCTCGGACCGTCGGTGATGGGGTCGGCGCATGCGTTCGACATGGAAATCCGATCGGGTGCCGGTGCCTATGTCTGCGGCGAGGAGACCTCGCTCCTCAATTCTCTCGAAGGCAAGCGGGGGATCGTGCGCGCCAAACCGCCGCTGCCGGCATTGAAGGGGTTCCTCGGCCGTCCGACCGTGGTCAACAATGTCATCTCGCTTGCTTCCGTGCCGGTCATCATGGATCGGGGGGCGGCCTTTTATCGCGATTTCGGCATGGGCCGGTCGCGGGGCACGATCCCGATCCAGATCGCCGGCAATGTCAAATATGGCGGGCTCTACGAGACCGCTTTCGGCCTGTCGCTGGGTGAGATCGTCGATCATATCGGCGGCGGCACGGCAAGCGCACGGCCGGTAAAGGCGGTGCAGGTGGGCGGCCCGCTGGGCGCCTATTTCCCACGTGCTCTGTTCGATACGCCGTTCGATTACGAAGCCTTTGCGGCCAGGGACGGATTGATCGGCCATGCGGGGATTACCGTTTTCGACGACACGGTGGATATGCTCAAACAGGCGCGGTTCGCGATGGAATTCTGCGCCATCGAAAGCTGCGGCAAGTGTACGCCGTGTCGTATTGGCTCGACACGGGGCGTGGAAACGGCCGACAAGATTGCTCAAGGCGTCGAGCCTGAGAAGAACAAGGCGCTGTTGGCGGACCTCTGCAACACGATGAAGTTCGGCTCGCTCTGTGCATTAGGCGGCTTTACGCCCTATCCGGTGATGAGCGCGATGAATCACTTCCCGGAGGATTTCGCTCCAACACCCTTTATCGAAGCGGCGGAGTAACATCATGTCCCTCGTTCACGAAATCGACTACGGCACGCCGGCGTCCGGATCCGAAACCCAGGTGACGCTTACGATCGACGGGCGGCAGATCACCGTGCCGGAAGGCACCTCGATCATGCGCGCCTCGATGGAAGCCGGCATCCAGGTGCCGAAGCTTTGCGCCACCGACATGATCGACGCTTTCGGCTCCTGCCGCCTCTGCCTCGTGGAGATCGAAGGCCGCGCCGGAACGCCGTCCTCCTGCACTACGCCGGTCATGCCTGGCATGGTCGTCCACACCCAGACAAACCGGCTGAAGGACATCCGCCGCGGCGTGATGGAACTCTATATCTCCGACCACCCGCTCGACTGTCTCACCTGCGCCGCCAACGGCGACTGCGAATTGCAGGACATGGCCGGCGCGGTGGGACTCCGCGACGTCCGTTACGGCTACGAAGGCGACAATCACGTCAAGGCTCGCAACAATGGCGAGATCAACGCCAAGTGGATGCCGAAAGACGAATCGAACCCTTACTTCACGTATGACCCGTCGAAGTGCATCGTCTGTTCGCGGTGCGTGCGTGCCTGCGAGGAAGTGCAGGGTACGTTCGCGCTGACGATCGAAGGTCGCGGTTTCGAGAGCCGCGTCTCGCCCGGCATGCACGAGCATTTCCTGGATTCGGAATGCGTTTCCTGCGGTGCCTGCGTACAGGCCTGCCCGACCGCGACACTCACGGAGAAGTCTGTGATTGCCATCGGCCAGCCGGAACATTCGGCCGTCACGACCTGCGCCTATTGCGGCGTCGGCTGCTCCTTCAAGGCGGAGATGCGTGGCGAAGAACTCGTCCGCATGGTGCCCTACAAGGATGGCCAGGCGAACCGCGGCCATTCCTGCGTCAAGGGCCGTTTCGCCTATGGCTATGCGACCCACAAGGACCGCATCCTCAACCCGATGATCCGCGAGAAGATCTCCGATCCGTGGCGCGAAGTGACCTGGGAAGAGGCTTTTGCGCACGTGGCGTCGGAATTCAGGCGCTTGCAGTATCAGTATGGCCGCGACTCGGTCGGCGGCATCACCTCGTCGCGCTGCACCAACGAAGAGACCTTCCTTGTGCAGAAGCTGATCCGCGCCGGCTTCGGCAACAACAATGTCGATACCTGCGCGCGCGTTTGCCACTCGCCGACCGGTTACGGCCTTGGCCAGGCTTTCGGCACCTCGGCCGGCACGCAGGATTTCGACTCAGTCGAACACACGGACGTCGTGATCGTCATCGGCGCCAATCCGACTGATGGTCATCCGGTGTTCGGCTCGCGGCTGAAGAAACGGTTGCGCCAAGGTGCCAAGCTGATCGTCATCGATCCGCGCCGCATCGATCTTGTCCGTACGCCGCATGTGGAAGCCGCCTATCACCTGCCGCTGCAGCCGGGCACCAATGTCGCCGTGCTGACCGCGCTGGCGCATGTCATCGTCACCGAAGGCCTGTTCGACGAAAAATTCATCCGCGAGCGCTGCGACTGGTCGGAATTCGAGGACTGGGCAGCCTTTGTGTCCGAAGAGCAGCACAGCCCGGAGGCGACGGAAAAATTCACCGGCGTGCCGGCCGACCTCGTCCGCGGCGCGGCGCGGCTCTATGCCACCGGCGGCAACGGCGCGATCTATTACGGCCTCGGCGTCACCGAGCACAGCCAAGGTTCTACGACAGTCATGGCGATCGCCAATCTTGCGATGGCGACCGGCAATATCGGCCGTCCGGGCGTCGGCGTGAACCCGCTACGCGGCCAGAACAATGTGCAGGGCTCCTGCGACATGGGCTCCTTCCCGCACGAATTGCCGGGCTATCGCCATATTTCCGACGACGCGACCCGCGACATCTTCGAGAAGATGTGGGGGGTGACGCTCAACAACGAGCCGGGCCTGCGTATTCCCAACATGCTGGATGCGGCCGTCGAGGGCACGTTCAAGGGTATCTACATCCAGGGCGAGGATATCCTGCAGTCCGACCCGGACACCAAACACGTTTCGGCAGGGCTTGCTGCGATGGAATGCGTGGTGGTCCACGACCTCTTTTTGAATGAGACGGCCAATTACGCGCACGTCTTCCTGCCGGGGTCGACCTTCCTCGAAAAGGACGGCACGTTCACCAATGCCGAGCGCCGCATCAACCGAGTCCGCAAGGTGATGAGCCCGAAGAACGGTTACGCCGACTGGGAAGTGACCCAGAAGCTTGCGCAGGCGATGGGGCTCAACTGGAGCTATACCCATCCATCCGAAATCATGGACGAGATCGCCGCGACCACGCCGAGTTTCGCCCTGGTTTCCTACGACCATCTCGACAAGATGGGTTCGGTTCAATGGCCATGCAACGAAGCCCATCCGGCCGGCTCGCCGATCATGCATGTCGACGGTTTCGTGCGCGGCAAAGGCAAGTTCATCCGCACGGAATATGTCGCGACCGATGAACGCACAGGCCCGCGCTTTCCGCTGCTACTCACCACCGGCCGCATCCTCAGCCAGTACAATGTCGGCGCCCAGACGCGACGCACCGACAACGTCGCGTGGCATACGGAGGACCGGCTGGAGATCCATCCGCATGACGCCGAGCAGCGCGGCATCAAGGACGGCGATTGGGTGAAGCTTGCCAGCCGCTCCGGTGATACGGCGCTCAGGGCACTGATCACGGACCGCATGGCGCCGGGCGTGGTCTATACGACTTTCCATCACCCGAACACGCAGGCAAACGTGATTACCACCGACTTCTCCGACTGGGCGACCAATTGCCCGGAATACAAGGTGACGGCGGTGCAGGTTTCGCCCTCCAACGGTCCGACCGAATGGCAGAGCGACTATGAAGAACTGTCTCGCCGGTCGCGGCGGATCGCGGGGAAATTGGAGGCTGCGGAGTAACCGCATGAATTTGCTCAAGACCACCGCCACAGTCCCGGAAATCGCTCGCCGTAATGGCGTCATTCGCGCCGGTTCGCGGGTGGTGCCCGAGGAGGTGCCGATCGCCTTTTCCTATGGCGGTTCCACTCATGCGGTGATGATGGGCACGCCCGCCGATCTCGAAGATTTTGCCGCGGGCTTCAGCCTGACGGAGGGTATCATCACCTCGGCGGACGAGATAGAGGAGATCAGCGTCGTCGATGAAGGGCGTGGCCTCGACGTGCAGGTTACGCTTGCCGAAGATAAGGAAGATGCCCTTCGTACCCGCCGGCGGCATATGGCGGGGCCGGTCGGCTGCGGGCTCTGCGGCATCGAGTCGATCGACCAGGCGATACGGCCCGTGCCGGATGTTTCGGCCGTCCTGCTGGCGCTGACCTTGAAGGACGTCACTGATGCTGCCGCATCGCTCAACGATGCGCAACCGCTGCATGCCGAGACCCATGCGGTTCACGGCGCCGGTTTTTTCGTGCCCGGCAAAGGCCTGATCGCAGTACGGGAGGATGTCGGCCGCCATAATGCTCTCGATAAGCTGGCTGGCGCATTGGTTCGGCAGGGCATCGAAGGCCCGTCCGGCGTGGTCGTCGTCACCAGCCGGATTTCGGTCGAGATGGTCCAGAAGACGGCGATTCTCGGCAGTGCCCTTCTGGTCGCCATTTCCGCACCGACCGCGCTTGCCATCCGCACGGCAGAAGAAGCGGGTATGACCCTCATCGCGCTGACGCGCGGCGAAGATTTCGAAGTCTTTACGCGTACCGATCGCATTACCACTGGAGTTGTCGCCGATGTCGCATGATCAGGGGCTGGAAAAACTGATCCGGATGGCGAACCAGATCGCCACTTTCTTCATGTCGCAGCCGGAAAACGTACGTGCCGAAGGGGTCGCCACACATATCAACAAGTTCTGGGAGCCGCGCATGCGCCGGCACCTTTTCGAGCATCTCGACAACGGCGGTGAGGGGCTTCTGCCGCTTGTCATCAAGGCTTCGGTGCTGATCCGCCGACCGGACGCCAAGGCCGGATCGGGCGTCGGAGAGGACGCGGAGGAGGGGGCGCCCGGCGGCAAGGGACCGGCATCGGGAGAATCGCTTTCCGAACCGAGCATCCCGGAAGTCAGGGCCTGATAGCGCGAATTTCTGTCTTCCGGATCGCGAATCAACGATTGCCGAGCCGCGTCGTCCCAGGGCGGCGAACGAATCTTCGCTCACATAAAAGTTCCCAAAAAACGGAGGCGGCTCCGATTGACGAAACGGGAATGCGATCTAGATTGATCGTGGAGCCTGACGCCGCTTTCCCCAAGCTCATCCCGCGCGTTCCGCGCGCCGCCCGGCTCCGTACAGATTATCTCGATCTTCAGCCTTCGGTGCACACGGGAGTTTTCCATGCGCTACAATCAGCTCGGTAATACGGGTCTTTTCGTTTCAGAAATTTGCCTCGGCACCATGACGTTCGGAGAGGCAGGCGCCGCCTCGCAATGGGGCCAGATCGCCGGCGTCGAACAGGACGCCGCCGACAGGATCGTCGCGCGATCGCTGGCTGCCGGCGTCAACTTCATCGATACGGCAAACGTTTATTCGCTCGGCAATTCCGAGCGTATTCTCGGCCAGTCTCTCAAAAATCTCGGCGTAGCGCGCAAGGACGTCATCATCGCCACCAAGGTTCATGGTCAGATGGGCGACAAGCCGAACGATCGGGGTTCTTCGCGTGGCCATATCATGGATTCCGTAGAGCAAAGCCTCGAACGGCTGCAGACGGATCATATCGATCTCTATCAAGTTCATGGCACGGATACGGTGACGCCGATCGATGAGACGTTGCGGGCGCTGGACGATCTCGTGTCACGCGGCCTCGTGCGTTATGTCGGCCTTTCCAACTGGGCGGCCTGGCGCATCGCCAAGGCGCTCGGCATTTCCGAACGCAAGGGTTTTGCCCGTTTCGAGACGGTGCAGGCCTATTACTCGATCGCCGGTCGTGATCTGGAGCGCGAGATCGTTCCGTTGATGCAGGAAGAGAAGCTTGGTCTGATGGTCTGGTCGCCGCTCGCCGGCGGTCTGCTTTCCGGAAAGTACGGTCCCGGTGCGTCAAGCAACGGCGAAGGCCGCCGCGCGAGCTTCGATTTTCCGCCGGTCGATAAGGATCGCGCCTGGGCCTGCGTTGCTGTCATGCGCGAAGTAGCCGCCAAACATGGCGCGAGTGTCGCGGAAGTGGCGCTGGGCTACATCCTGGCCAAGCCGTTCGTGACCAGCGTCATCATCGGAGCCAAACGGTTGGAGCAGCTCGAAGAAAATCTCAAGGCGGTGACCTTGAGGCTCGATGCCGATGATATGGCGAGGCTGGACGAAGTGAGCGCACTGCCGCCGGAATATCCTCGCTGGATGCTCGATCGTCAGGGGGCTGGACGCAGGCCTGCCCCGTTCGAACCAAAGGAATGATCATCAAATAAAGCAAAAGCCGCCGGCGATATCGCGCGGGCGGCTTTGCAAGCTTATCCGTGGTCCGCTTAGGCGGCCAGGTCTTCCGCCTCGGTGCCCTTGAACATCTTGGCGAGATTCAGGAAGCAGATCATCCCGTTCTCGTTGGCGATGATGCCTTCCGAGAAGGATTTGTCGAAAGAGGCGGAAATCTCCGGAACCGGCTGAACCTGGCTCGAGGGAATGGTGAGGATATCGGAGACGCGGTCGACGAGCATGCCGATCACCATGTTATGCACCTCGGCGACAACGATGGCGCTGCGCTCATTTGCGACCGTGCTTTTCATGCCGAGCTTGTAGGCGAGGTCGATGATCGGGATGACGGAACCGCGCAGGTTCATGACACCGATCACGTCCGGTGGCGCATGCGGGATCGGGGTCGAAGGGGCCCAGCCGCGGATTTCGCGGATTGTCGTCGTCTTCACGCAGAACTCCTGTTCGTGCAGACGAAAAGCTATGATCTCCAGCGTTTCGCCGCTGTAGCTTGTGGAGTTGATTGTCGTAGCCATCAGAATTCTTCCCAACTATCCGTTGCCTGGGCGGCAGCGGCTCCCCCTGATGCGGCGCGCGCGACCGTTGCCATGAGATTGCGTGCCGGCGATGCGACAGGGCGTGCATCAGGTCGCGCTTGAGCAATTCTATGCGAAGAGTGTTGCCCAAATCTAAATTGTGCCAGGAGATTGCGCAGGGTTTCGGCTTCGCGGGCCAAGCTGTGGCTGGCTGCCGTCGTTTCCTCGACCATGGCCGCATTCTGCTGTGTGTTCTGGTCCATCGAATTCACGGCGTTGCTGATCTCGCGGATCCCCGTGGATTGTTCACGGGATGCTTCCACGATCGCGACGACATTGCCGTTGATGTCCTCCACCTGGGCGATAATCTGTTCGAGAGCTTTGCCAGTCTCTCCAACCAGGGCAACGCCACGCTTGACATGTTCCGAGGAGGTGGAGATCAGGGTCTTGATTTCCTTGGCTGCGGTAGCGGACCGTTGTGCGAGTTCCCGGACTTCCTGGGCAACGACCGCAAAGCCCTTTCCGGCTTCGCCCGCCCGTGCTGCTTCGACGCCTGCGTTGAGTGCCAGGAGATTGGTCTGGAACGCGATATCGTCGATGACGCCGATGATGTTCGAGATTTCTTTGGAAGAGTTCTCTATCTGATCCATCGCGCCGACAGCATTGCGAACAACGGCGCCTGAATGTTCGGCGCCGCTCTTCGTGCGAGAGACAAGGCCGCCTGCTTCTTCGGCGCGCTTGGCGCTGTCGGTAACCGTTCGGCTGATCTCTTCCAGCGCCGCCGCAGTTTCTTCGACTGCCGCTGCCTGCTGTTCCGTCCGCTTTGCCAGGCTGTCGGAGGCCTGGCGGATTTCGCTGGAGCCGCCGGCGATGCCTTCTGCATTCTCGCCGACCGTACGCATAGCCTCTGCCAGCTTGGCGATCGCCTCGTTGAAATCGATACGGATCTTTTCCAGCGTCGGGATGAAAGGCTTCTCGATCTGAGCCGTGAGGTCACCATGGGACAGCGCGGTAAGGCCGACGGCAAGATCATCGACAGCGCGCACCCGCTCGGTAATGTCGGTCGCAAACTTGACAACCTTGAAGACCCGGCCATCGGCATCGAAGATCGGGTTGTAGGAGGCCTGGATCCAGACCACCTTGCCGCCTTTGCCGATGCGCTTGAATTCCTGGGCGATGGCTTCGCCGCCCGCCAGCTTCTTCCAGAATTGGCGATAATCGGGGCTGTCGCGGAATGCCGGCTCGCAGAACATGCTGTGATGCTTGCCGGCAATCTCGGCGAGCTGGTAGTCGAGGCAGGACAGGAAATTATCGTTGGCGGTCAGGATCTCGCCGGTCGGTGTAAATTCGATGACAGCCTGGATCCGCGAGATCGCATTGATCTTCCCTTCATCTTCGGCGGCCTTCAGCTTTGCGGCAGTGATGTCGGTCGCAAACTTGATGACCTTGTAGGGCTTGCCGCCGGACATGACCGGATTGTAGGACGCCTGGATCCATACCTCGCGGCCCCCTTTCCCGATCCGCTTGTAGGTAGCGGCATCACATTTGCCGCTACCGAGGCGCGCCCAGAAGGCCTTGTAGTCCTGTGACCTCGTATAAGCCGGGTCGCAGAACAGGCTGTGATGCTTGCCGACGATCTCGGAGAGCGTATAGCCGAGAGTCTTGCAGAAATTTTCGTTGGCCGTGAGGACGTTTCCGGACAGATCAAATTCGATGATCGCCTGCGATTTACCGAGCGCTGCAAGTATTGCTTTCGCGTCGGCGCCTGGAAGAGAAAGGATGGACATGGACTTGGTCTGCTCCAGCTTGTGAGTTGAGCTTCGTCTCAAGCCGCCAGTCGCTTCTTTGCGAAATAAGCACCGCGCTGCAGGGGGTACTTGAGTCTCACAAGAAGTAGCCCATAAAAATTAACGTCAGGTCAATGATTTGCTTTATGTCCTTGGGGAAAATACGTACATAAACTTTATTATGTCAATTTTCTACATGAAAGGCGTGCATTTTTTGTGTTTGCGGCTGATGATCAAGCGGAACGGGTCGGGCGATCCAGGACCCGCCGGCCGAAAAGGCTTGCCGTCAATTCCACCATGATCCGCGCGCTCTTGCCGCGATCGTCAAGGAACGGGTTCAGCTCGACGAGATCGAGCGAACAGACAAGTCCGGTATCATGCAACATTTCCATGATCAGATGCGCTTCGCGGAAGGTTGCGCCTCCCGGTACGGTGGTGCCTACTCCCGGTGCGATATCCGGATCGAGGAAATCCACGTCAAGGCTGACATGCAAAAGACCGTTGGCGGCGTTTACCCTATCGATCACCTGAAGCATGATCGCTGCGATGCCGTTCTCATCGATGGCGCGCATGTCGAAGACGTTGACGCCGTGCTCGGCGATCATCCTCCGCTCGATTTCATCGACGGAGCGGATGCCGATCTGGAAAACATTCCGCGGGTCGACCATGGGGCGGTCGCCGTCGAGGATCGGTGCGAATTCCGCCTGTCCTGTGAAGAAGGCCACCGGCATTCCGTGAATATTGCCTGACGGCGAGGTTTCCGGCGAGTTGAAATCCGCATGGGCATCGATCCAGAGCACGAAAAGCGGCCGGCCGATCCCGGCTGCGTAGCGGGCCATGCCCGGGACGCTGCCCATGGAAAGGCTATGATCCCCGCCCATGATCACGGGTATCGTACCGGCTTTGGCCTTTTCATAGGTCCGGTTTTCCAGAGCCCGCGCGAAAGCGCCGACGATCGGCAGATTCTTGGCATCCTGCCGCTCTTCGAGATCGGTTGCAGGTTCCGGGCGCAGGTCTCCGCTATCGCTGACGCGGAACCCCAGGCCTTCCAGCGACTTGACAATGCCAGCCAGACGGAAGGCTGCCGGGCCCATGGCGCACCCGCCGCGGCCGGACCCTTCTTCCAGGGGAACGCCGATCAATGTGATGTCCTTGGAGTTCATTCTCTTCTCCGGGAAAGGCAGGATAAATGAGGCTCGAAATCAGTATTCTCGCTCGTAAAAGATGCCGGCCTTGCCGCCTTCTGTCCCGGCGCCGGCCTTGAGTTTCACGCCTCGGCCGATATCGAGATTGATCGTGGCCTCGGCGCCGCCGGAGCCGCCCTGCTCGACCTGCACATAGGTACGATTGTTGATGTAGCGGCCGACGGAGACGGTCGTCTGGCCCGTCTCGTCGGTGTTGATATCGAGGTCGTCGACGCCGAGATTGCTGCGCAGGGTTTCGAGAAGGGAGGTGGAACCACCACCGGCGAGCTGGGTAACGGCATCGGCGAGCTGGGCGATCTGCAGCGGCGAAAGCCGGGACATGGACTGGCCGAAGATCAGCCGCGCCAGGACCTCATCCTGCGGCAGGGCGGGCGAAGAAGAGAAGGTGATGGTCGGATCGTTCGCCACGCCGCTGACCTTCACGATGATTGTCGTCTGGGCCGAGGTCGTGCTGGCTTCCATGTTCAGGACCGGGATCAGCCCGCCGCCGAAGGTGATTTCACCTTCCGTGAAATCGAGCCGCTTGGCGAGGATGACGATGCGTCCACGGCGCATTTCGAAACCGCCGGAGACGATGGGATCTACTGCTGTGCCGGTTATGGTCAGGTCACCGCCGAGTTCCGCATCGATACCGCGACCGCGGACGAAGATGCCGTTGGGAGCGCTGATCTGCAGATTGAGGGCGATCGGCCTCGAACTGCCGGTTGCCTCCCTGGGACGGAGTTCCTCCATCTGTCGCAGCACATCGGGTGGGGCATTGCGGTGATGGATGTCTATTTCCGCAAGCGAGGTCGGGAGCCGAGCAGGCACGGTGATCGCTGCCTTGGTCAGCGTTACCCGGCCACCAAGGACGGGGCCTGACGTCAGCGGGCCGGTCAGGGTCAAGGCGCCGTCGGCCGTTGCGGCAAAGAGGGTCCCGTCCGCATAGGTTGCCCGCGCCAGCGTGATCCTCAGATCGGCCGGAAAGCCGGAGCCGGGCGTAATGCCGACCGAGCCCTGGATCGAGATGCTGCCGCCGCCTGAGAGCTTGCCGGAGAGCTGGGAAATATTGGCGTTGTTACCGTTGAAGGAGATATTGGCGGCAAGATCAGTAACGGCAAGGTTGCGCCGCACGTCGACAAGCCGTGCGCCGGATGAGGAGGCCGTGCCAGTGATCGCCGGCGCCGAAGCCGTGCCGCCGATTGCCAGATCGATATTGCCGGTACCTTCCAGCACGAAGCCTTGAGCGGCAAGCTGGCCGGCGAGGATGGAGAAGGGCAATTGCCCGTTGAATTTGAGGTTGAGAGGCTTTTCGCCAGCCAGTGAAACCGAACCGCGGCCCGCAAGCGAGATGCCACCGCCACCCGAAAGTCTGGTATCTACGGTGACTGCAGCATTCTGGAAAGTCCCGTTTGCCGTGACGTTCAGTGGTGCCAGCCCCGCAGATGCGGTCTGGCTGACGCCGGCATCGGCCCAGCGAAGATCGTAACGGACGGCAGGCGCTTCCGGCGTCCCGGTTGCGGTGACTGTCCCGGAAATTGTGCCGCGGGCGCCCAGGTTCGGCGCGAAGGCGTTGATCAGGCTTGCGGGCACCGCATTGGCACGGGCGTTGATGTCGAGAGCCGGAACACCGTTCTGAAGGAGAACGCGGCCGGCGGCGGACAGGTCGAGGCCGTCGGACCCCGTCAGGCGGGTGGTGTCTAGTGCGATCGTCCCATTGGCAAAGCTTCCGCTTGCTTCGAGGCGAAACGGACTGATGCCAGCATCGCGCGTCTGGCGAAGCTGTGCATCATTCCATTCAAGATCATAGCGGATGGCAGGAGCGGACGTGGACCCCGTGGCGTTCACGGTGCCGGAGATCGTGCCGGCAGCGTTGATCGCCGGAACGAAGGCATTGAGCAGGTTCGCAGGCAGTGCGTTGATATTGGCCGTCAGGTCGAGGGATGAGCCCGCAGTGCCGTTAACGGTGACGCTGCCGCTGCCGGTCGCGAGCGTTAGTCCGGCAAGCCGCGCACCACCATTGGCGATGGCAATACGGGTGGGGGCGGCAAGCCGAACCGGGATGTTGCGTGGCGAGGCGGTGAAATTCTCTATGCCCACCGAGATCTCGCCATCGGTCTGGACATCACCAACGGCATTGAGCGGCGCATTGTCGTATTGGGCGGTGAGGTTGAAGCCTGTCCTGCTGCCGCTATGGCTGACGTCAAGGTTGATGTCGCTGACGCCAACGGATCCGGCGCCGATGCGGGCGGCGCGCACGGTGCCCTCGGCCGCAATCGCCTTTATGTCCGGAATGGCAAGATCGATGTTCGGCTGGACGATCTCGATCGAACCGCGGCGAAGCGCATTGCCGGAGGCCCGGATTGCGGCGCCGGCCCGGCCATCCGTATTGCTGAAAGTCACGGAGCCGCGGAGATCGCCCTGGGCCTGTTGGGCGGCGAGTGCGGCAAGCATCGAGACATCCGGAAAATCGAAGTTCAACTGGCCTTCCGGCAGGAAATCGGGTGAGAAGCTCAACGCACCATTGAGTTTGTTGGGGCCGACCTCGGCGCTGATTGACGGTGCGCTCGTACGGCCCTGTGTCGAGATTATATCGGCGTTGGCGCGGATCGGCTGGCCGTCCAACGAGCCCGTGGCCGTCAACTTGCCCCTGGGTGCGTTCGGGTCGGCGGTACCGTCGAAGACAACGCTCATGTTCTGGAGCTTGCGGCCGACGAGACGTGCGTCCGCGGAATTGAGAACGGCCTTCACGCCCATTGCGGCGAGCGGGCCGTTGACAGCGATGTCGAACCCCGCAGCGCCCTCGCCTTCGGGCAGCCAGCGCTTCAAGTCCGGCATGCGGCCGGCAAGGTGGCCGGTCACGGTCTGGTTTTCGAGAACAACGTTACCATTCGCCTCAACTGCATTGGAGCGCATCACGAAGTTTTCGAGGCTTACACGGCCACGGCCGTCGGTCGCCGCGTTGACATAACCTTCGGCCGAAAGTTTGCCCTCGAACTTCGAGACCAGCGCGGCCGGCAGCACGGCAGGGTTTGCGAAGACACGGAAATTACCAGTGACAGCCTGCTTCGACATGTCATAGGCGCCAGAAAGTGTGCCATTGACATTGGCGCTGTCAAAGGTCGCCGCGTCGAGGCCGATCGCCGGCGGCGCGAGCCTGAGCGGCGCATCCAGCGTCACAGGCCCGCCGATGATTCGATCGAGGCTATCGTTTGTAAAGTCCGTGCGAGCAACGGTGAACCGGCTGCGGATACTGCCTGCGCGATCGATGAGATTGAGATCCTCGCTTTCCGCCTGCAGACGGATTTGCCCGAAGCGACCTTGCGGCAGTTCGGCGGCGCTCAAGGCAGCCGTTGCGTTGAAGCGGGCCGAGGATGCGGCACCCGTCAGGGTGAAATTGATGCTCTCGAAAGAAAACCGGCTCTCCTGACCGCTGATCGGCCAGACGAAGGCTACCGGACCGTTGGTGCCGGCGAGACCCGCAGTGAGGCTGTTGTCGCCCGTTGGATCCCAGACCCCCTGTGCGGAAATCTTCACGGCGCCCGAGGTGAGGTTGCCGCGTTCGATGTCGACGCGGCCGGAGTCGGCATAGATTGCGGCGACATTGATATCGGTCGTGCCGTCGAACAGAGGCCGGAACGCGGGCGGCAACAGGGTTGCGAGCTGGCCGCCGCCAGTCACCTCGACGCGGTGCCTGCCGTCCTCGATGAGCATGTGCTTGCCGTCGACGGCGATGACCGGGGTGCCGCCGACGCTGCCCTGCAATTTGCCGGCCCAATCGGAAAGCGGACCTTCGCCGTCGAGCGCCAGTTCCACCGCAGGCGCGCCCGGCAGGCGCAGGAGGCGGGCAAGCAGACCACCTTGCGGCTCGGAGACAGCGGCTTTCAGTGTCAGACGATTCTCGGAGGGGGCGTAGACCACATCGGCGGATGCCTTTGCATCCGGCTCATCCTTCCGGGTTGCCTGCAAATCGAGCGAGATGTCGGGTCCGGTCGCATCTATCGAGCCCTTGACCGAGAGGGAGAAATCCCGTCCGGAAAGCGCCTGAGAGAGATTGATGTCCGGCAGGTCGATCTGTGCGACGCGGATGCCGATCGGGAGAGGGGATCCTGAAGAACTCGAAGTCGTTTGAGGTGCTTCCGGGGTGTTCGAGGGCCGCGGCGGACGGATGAAATTCACGGTCTCGGCGGAAATACGTTCGGCATGGAAAACACCTCCGGCCAACGCCGTTGGTGACCAGTCGACCTTGATGCCGCCGATCTGGGCGTAGGGCCCTGTCTTGTCGGAAAGGGTAAGCGTGTCGATCCGCAGATCGCCGGTCAAAAGGCCCTCCGGCCGCGAAAAGGTGATGGTTCGGTCCGGGGTGGAAACAATTGCGGAGATTCGGTCTGCCGCCACCCGTCCGCCAACAGGAGTGAGCGCCACGAAAAGGAGAACACCAAACGCCATGACGAACAGAATCGCGACCGCGCCAAGCACGGCCTTCACAACCCATTTCAGCAGGCGAACCATCAGCGTCATGCCCGATATGCTACCTTTCCATCTGCCTTTCAGAATGCCTGTCCTATACCCGCATAGATCCCATATTGGCTGCCGCCATCGTAACGCTGCAACGGAATTGCGACGTCAAGTCGGAGCGGCCCAAAAGGCGTGGCATATCGTACGCCGATCCCCGCTCCCGCGCGTATATCAGAAAAATCAGGCATGATTCCGGTCGACACGGTACCGACATCGATAAAAGGTACAATGCCGATACTCTCTGACACTTTTACCCGTACTTCGAAAGAGCCCAGCGTATAGGATCGCCCGCCCGTCGGCTCGTCGGCACTGTTATAGGGCGAAATTTCCCGATAGGCATAGCCGCGCACCGATCCACCGCCTCCGGCGAAGAATCTGCGCGTCGCCGGAATGCTTTCAAGATCGTCGGCACCGACCAGTGTACCGGCCGCAAGCCGGCCCGCGAGCACGATGCCATTTTCTTCCCCGAAGCCGAGATAGCCGGAGATCGAACCTTCGAATGAGGAGAAGACCGTGCCGTCCAGAAGCTCATAGCTGGGCTTAGCCGCCAGCGTGGCGTGATAACCTTCCGTCGGATCGAGCTTGTTATCGCGGGCGTCCCGTTCGAAACCAAGCGGAAGACTGACGGTGAGATACTGGTTCTTGCCGAATGCGTCGTCGGTATTGATCCAGGCTATTTCGCCGCCGGCAGTCAACTTGTCCCTGTCGTTCAATTCATAGGCAATGCTGGCCGAATAGGTGATCGATTGTGCCTCGTAGGCATCCGGCGTCTCGCTCTTGGCTTCGAGACGGGATTCGAAAGTAGCCTCGGGCACGAAGGCACCGGGTTTGGTGAATATGATGCCGGCGGAGTAGTCGTAGGTGCCGAGATCGGTCGTAGCTCCGATGCCGGACACCTTGCCCTCGATACGCAGCGATTCGGCCTCGCCGAACAGATTGCGATGACCCCAATAGCCTTCAAGGCCGATTCCGTCGATCGAAGAGTATTCGGCGCCGAAGCCGAAATAACGATGTTTGCCTTCTGAAACCTCGATCGTCAGCGGCAGCGAACCGTTCGGAGCGAGTCTATCCGCTTCTCGGATCGTCACGCTCGAAAAGACACCGAGCTCGCGCAGGCGGTCATTCGCCTTCTTCAGTTGCTCCGGCGAATAACGCCCGCCTCTGTCGAGCCGTGAATAACGGCTGATGAAGGCGGCATCGACGGTGCGCGAGCCCTTAACGGCCACCGCACCGAAAGGCGCCATGGGACCACCGGCAGCACCAAGCACGACATCGATGGTATTCGTCCTGTGATCGGCGGTTACCTGTCGCTCGGTAAGCTTTGCAAGCGGCCGGCCCTCATCCTTCAGATCGACGAGAAGCTGCTCGCCGGCTTTGAGGATGAGGCGAGATCCGGCTTTTCCGCCGGGAACCAGGTCGTATTTTGCGGGATCGCGTCCGACGGCATCTCCTTCAAAACGCACTGAGCCAAGCTTGAAGACCGGACCGGGGGCGATGCGAACGGTCACCGGAACCGGCGCAGCGTGATTGAAGGTCGGATTGGGTGGCAAGCTGTCTATGTCGGTGCCGTTGACGGAAATATGCACGGTGCCGCCGTAACGCGCTTCTTCATAAAGAACGGCGATCAGTCGGTCGCGGTCTTCCCGCGCCTTGATGATGACACCAAGATCGCCGGAGACGGGCAGCTTCTCGTCGGTGACGAGCGACGCCGCATTTTCGAGGCGCTCCTTGAGATCCTTGTCCGCATCTCCCGTCTCAAGTGTCACGTCGTACCGGACAGGATCGATGACCTCGACCGTCTCCTCGTCATCCCCGAAGAGCGTTATGCCGAATATCTTGAAGGCGTAGGCATCGTTTGCGAGCGGCGGAGCAAACAGAAAGGCGGCGACGAGCATTGCGACGATGCCTGCTCCCCTCAGCTTCCGGTCCTTTTCCCGCCCCGTACTTCTGTTTCGCATACGCAAATTAACTGTCGACGCCTCGGCTTTGAGTCCTCATAGCCCCCAACAAAACCTATCTAACGGCAAAAGAAGGGGCGGGGTACCCCTTGTCTGTCCTTCGCGATGATTTCATGAAAGAAAAAGCCCCGAAGCGTGCTCCGGGGCCACACATTCCGCCGGCAATCCGAGCGTTTATCGGTAACCGCGCGGGCAATCGTCGACATAGCGACGGCCATAGCGGTCGCGATAGTAGCACTGACCGGGCTGTTCGGCGACGGAGCCGATCAATGCACCCGATACGCCGCCGATCGCGGCGCCGACAGCCGCACCGCGGACGTTGCCTGTCGCGAGGCCACCGATCACGGCACCCGATGCAGCGCCGATGCCAGCGCCTTGTTCAGTTGCGGTGCAACTCGCGAGCGATGCGCCAAGCATCAGAAGCACGATGGCTTTCTTCATGACATTTCTCCTTATGTCTTATTATGGCCGGCCCTTCCGCGGCATCCGCCAGCAAGCTCCAGCACTATCGCGGGAACAATAGGGTGCGATATAGAAGAGTCCATATGCCGCCTTCATTTCTTTGAGGAATTTGTCCTCGAATCGCTCGTGGAAGCGTCAAGACGGGTTCCGAGGCCGACCAAATAATTGACGTTTCCATAGAAAGTAGCAGTTGATCCTCTCCGTAAAAAAGCAAATGATGATTCCCGTATCCGGGAGAGATGCGAGGAGGAAAATGATGACGAAAGTGACGCTGACCGTGAACGGCCGCACGATGAGCGGCGAGTGCGAGGATCGCACCCTGCTCGTGCACTTCATCCGAGAGAAACTTGGTTTGACCGGAACGCATGTGGGATGCGACACGACCCAGTGCGGCGCTTGTGTCATCCATATGGACGGCCATTCGGTCAAAAGCTGTTCCATCCTCGCGGTACAGGCTTCCGGTTCAACGATCACAACGATCGAGGGGCTGGCCGGCCAGGGCGAACTGCATCCGGTGCAGGCGGCCTTCAAGGAACACCACGGACTTCAATGCGGCTTCTGCACGCCCGGAATGGTGATGACGGCGGTCGACATGATCAACCGTGAAGGCGGTTCGCTGACAGAAGAGAAGGTCCGCGCAGGGCTGGAAGGCAATATCTGTCGCTGTACCGGTTACCACAATATTGTCAAGGCCATCCTCGCCGCCGATGCCGAAATGGCATCGGGCCGTCAAGCGGCGGAGTGAAGGCAAGCGAATAGGGAGTAGCGAATAGTTGGCCGCTGGTTTGGCCCGTCGCTACTCGAACTCCCTCTATTCGCTACTTCCTATTGGCTATTCGCTCATTTCTGGAGGAGATGAAAATGGGTGTTGAAGGAATCGGTGCACGCGTAACCCGCAAGGAAGACAAGCGTTTCCTGACCGGCAAGGGGCGCTATACGGACGACATGATCGTCCCCGGCATGAAATCCGCCTACTTCATTCGCAGTCCGCACGCGCATGCCAGGATCAAGAGCTTCGATGCGAGTGCCGCGAAGTCCATGCCGGGCGTCATCGATGTGCTGGACGGCAAGCAGCTGCAGGCCGATGGTATCGGCAGTCTCATCTGCGGCTGGATGATCCATTCGAAGGATGGCTCACCGATGAAAATGGGCGCATGGCGGCCGCTCGCCGCTGAAACCGTGCGCTATGTGGGCGATGCGGTTGCGATCGTCGTGGCGGATTCCATCGGTGAGGCCCGCGATGCGGCGGAAGCCGTCGTCATCGACTACGAGCTGCTTCCGGTCGTCACCGAGGCGACCGCAGCGCTGGAGGCCGGAGCGCCGCAGCTCCACCCGGAAGCATCAAACAACCTGATCTTTGACTGGCAGCTTGGCGATCCGGATGCGACCGACAGGGCGATCGCGTCGGCCGCGCATGTCACCGAGATCGAGATCGTCAACAACCGGCTTTCGCCGAACCCGATGGAACCGCGCGCCACGCTCGGCATCTATGATGCGGCCGAAGACCACTACACCTGCTATACGACGAGCCAGAACCCGCACGTGGCTCGCCTTGTCATGAGTGCGTTCTACAATGTCGCGCCGGAAAACAAGCTGCGCGTCATCGCGCCGGATGTCGGCGGCGGTTTCGGCTCGAAGATCTACATCTATCCGGAAGAGATCGTCTGCCTGTGGGCTTCGAAGAAGACCGGAGTGCCGGTGAAATGGACTTCCGACCGCACAGAAGCCTTCCTTACCGACGCCCACGGCCGTGACCATATTTCCAAGGTGAAGATGGCCTTCGATGCGGACAACCGCATCACGGCGCTGAAGGTCGACACGATCGCCAATCTCGGCGCCTATATGTCGCTCTTCTCCTCGGCCGTACCGACCTATCTCTATGCGACGCTGCTTTCTGGCCAATATGCGATCCCGGCGATTCATGCTAATGTCCGCACCGTCTATACCAATACCGTGCCGGTTGATGCCTATCGCGGTGCCGGACGCCCGGAAGCCACCTACTTGCTTGAGCGCACGATCGAGACGGCGGCGCGCGAGCTCGGCGTCTCGCCGGCTGAACTGAGGCGGAAGAATTTTATCCGTTCCTTCCCCTATCAGACGCCGGTGATCATGAATTACGACACCGGCGATTACGAAGCTTCGCTCGATGCTGCGATGCAGGCGGCCGACTGGAACGGCTTTGCTGCCCGCAAGGCGCAGTCGGAAGCCAGTGGCAAGAAGCGCGGCATCGGTATGAGCTGTTATATCGAAGCTTGTGGTATTGCACCGTCGCAGGCGGTCGGTTCGCTCGGCGCAGGTGTCGGTCTTTGGGAATCGGCGGAAGTACGGGTGAACGCAGTCGGAACGATTGAGGTTCTGACCGGCTCCCACAGCCACGGCCAGGGTCACGAAACCACGTTTGCCCAGCTCGTCGCCGGCCGACTCGGCGTGCCGATCGACAGCATCAACATCGTTCATGGCGATACCGACAAGGTGCAGATGGGCATGGGCACTTATGGTTCCCGTTCCGGCGCAGTCGGCATGTCGGCGATCGTCAAGGCACTCGACAAGGTCGAGGCCAAGGCAAAGAAGATCGCGGCGCATCTGATGGAGGCGGACGAGCAGGATGTCGTGATCGAAAACGGCGAGTTGAAGATCGCCGGTACGGATAAAGCCTTGCCCTGGTTCCAGGTGGCGCTCGCCGCCTATACGGCCCATAACCTGCCGGCCGGTATGGAGCCCGGGCTTAAAGAAACGGCTTTCTACGATCCGGCCAACTTCACCTTCCCGGCCGGCTGCTATATCGCGGAGGTCGAGATCGATCCGGAAACCGGCGAGACGGACATCATCCAGTTCGTCGCCGCCGATGACTTCGGCAATATCATCAATCCGCTGATTGTAGAGGGCCAGGTGCATGGCGGTTTGGCCCAAGGCATCGGCCAGGCGCTGCTCGAGGCTGTGCACTATGATTCGAACGGTCAGCTCCTGACGGCGAGCTTCATGGATTACGCCATGCCGCGCGCCGACGACCTGCCGTCCTTCAAGCTGTCGCACCAGAACACGCCTTGCCCAAATAATCCGCTCGGTATCAAAGGATGTGGTGAGGCAGGTGCGATCGGCTCGCCGCCGGCGCTGATCAACGCCATCACCGATGCGATCGGCAATAACGGGCTTACCATGCCAGCGACCCCGATGAAGGTCTGGCAGGCGATGCACGCGGCTCATTGAGGAGGAATGGACAATGTATGCAACCAGCTATCACCGGGCTTCCTCCGTGGAAGATGCCGTCAAACTCCGCGCCGCGCATGAGGAGGGTAAATATCTCTCCGGCGGCATGACGCTGATCTCGACCATGAAGCAGCGGCTCGCCGCGCCGACCGATCTCATCGATCTCCGGCATATCGCGGCTCTGCGCGGGATTTCGATCGACGGCCGCAAGGTGACGATCGGCGCCGCCACGCCGCATGCCGATGTCGCCGGTTCCCGTGAACTTCATTCTATTTGCCCTGCGATCTGCGAACTCGCAAGCCATATCGGAGACCCGCATGTGCGCCATATGGGCACGATCGGGGGCTCGATTGCCAATAACGATCCGGCGGCGGATTATCCGGCTGGCGTACTTGGCCTTGCTGCGACGGTGATTACCGACCGACGTTCGATCGCGGCGGATGAGTTCTTCACGGACCTATTCGAGACCGCCCTTGAGGAAGGCGAGATTGTGACCGCGGTCTCCTTCGATGCGCCGGAAAAGGCGGGTTATGCGAAGTTCAACAATCCGGCCTCGCGCTTCGCGATGGCCGGCGTCTTCGTGGCAAAGACGTCCAGCGGCGTGCGTGTTGCCGTGACCGGCGCCGGCTCGAACGGTGTCTTTCGCCATTCGGGCTTCGAACAGGCGCTCGCTTCCAGCTGGTCAGCCGATGCTCTGTCGAACATCCCGGTGGATTCGTCCAATCTTCTCTCGGACCTGCATGCCAATGCGGAGTATCGCGCCAACCTCGTGAAGGTCATGGCGAAACGAGCCGTCGTTGCTGCGGGTTGATAACCAGTCGCGATCCGAACCGGAAAGGAAGGAGCGCAGGCGCTGCTCTTTCCTTCCTCATTGACGTGGATCAATTATGACATTGCCGATACTGGCTAAGTCTTTTATTGGAATAATTCAAAAATACGGGCCTTTTGCCGCAGGTGGGTTTTATCACGCATCGCGGGGTTGACGAAAAGCGCGACTGAAACCAAAACCAAAGCAGGTTCTGGAGTGTGACATGGATTTCGAGGCATTTTTCAAGAGCGAACTGGACGGGCTTCACACGGAGGGTCGTTATCGGGTGTTCGCCGATCTCGAACGGCATCGTGGCAATTTCCCGCGCGCCACACGCCACACTCCCGACGGTCCGAAGGAAGTAACCGTCTGGTGTTCCAACGACTATCTCGGCATGGGCCAGCATCCCGCCGTGATCGAGGCGATGAAGGAAGCCATCGATCACTGTGGCGCGGGTGCGGGAGGCACCCGGAATATTTCTGGAACGACGCACTACCACGTTCTCCTCGAGCGCGAGCTTGCCGATCTGCATGGCAAGGAAGCGGGCCTGATCTTCAACTCGGGCTATATGTCGAACTGGGCAACGCTTGGAACGCTCGGCCAGAAGATCCCGGGACTGATCATTTTCTCCGATGCGCTGAACCATGCGTCGATGATCGAGGGCATCCGCTACGCCAAATGCGAACGGGTGATCTGGAAGCACAACGATCTCGATGACTTGGAGGCGAAGCTCGCGGCCGCCGATCCGAGCGCGCCGAAACTGATCGCCTTCGAATCCGTCTACTCGATGGACGGTGATATTGCCCCGATCAAGGAAATCTGCGATCTGGCCGACAAATACGGAGCGATGACCTATCTCGATGAAGTGCATGCAGTCGGCATGTATGGTCCGCGTGGCGGCGGCATTGCCGAGCGCGAAGGCCTGATGGATCGGCTGACGGTCATCGAGGGGACGCTTGGCAAGGCGTTCGGTGTGATGGGTGGCTATATCGCTGCCTCCACAGCACTTTGCGATTTCATTCGCTCTTTCGCCTCCGGCTTCATCTTTACGACGGCACTGCCGCCGACATTGGCTGCCGGTGCGCTTGCTTCGATCCGGCATCTGAAGGCAAGCCCCTTCGAGCGCGTCCGTCATCAGGATCGCGTTCGCAAGTTGCGCACCATGCTCGACCAGCGCGGCATTCCGCACATGCACAATCCCAGCCATATCGTGCCGGTCATGGTCGGCGATGCTGCAAAGTGCAAATGGATTTCGGATATCCTGCTCGATACCTGCGACATCTATGTCCAGCCGATCAACTACCCGACCGTGGCGAAGAAGACCGAACGCTTGCGCATCACTCCGACTCCGCTGCATTCGGATGCCGATATCGAGCATCTGGTCGGCTCGCTGCACCAGCTCTGGTCGCGTTGTGCGCTGGCAAGGCACGTTGCGTAACCGGTCTGAAAATCGGATAAGCCAAATGGCCGCTTATGCGGCCATTTCATTTTTCGCGATGATTTCACCGGCCCGCCTGCGGGCTTCTGCATCCGCCGCGAAAACCTCGTCCATGGTCGTGGCTGCGCCGTAATTTGCCATGCTGTCCATCACCTGTTCGGTAATGTCGGCCATATTCAGGAAGCCGATGCGGCCGGCACAGAAGGCGTGGAAGGAGGTCTCTTCTGCTGCATTCATGGCTGCGCCCTGTATGCCGCCGCGTTCAAGCGCCGTTCGCGCGAGCCGCAGTGCAGGGAAGCGCACTTCGTCCGGGGCTTCGAAATCGAGACGTGCGAGTTTCGCGAAATCCAGCCGTTCGACATTGAGCTTTGGCCGGTTCGGATAAGTGAGCGCATAACCGATCGCGGTGCGCATGTCCGGGCAGCCGAGCTGGGCAAGCACCGAGCCGTCCGTGTACCCGACCATGGAATGGATGACCGATTGCGGATGGACGATCACCTCGATCTGGTCCGGCTTCAGATCGAAGAGGTGTTTCGCCTCGATCATCTCCAGCGCCTTGTTGAACATGGAGGCACTGCCGATCGAGATCTTCAATCCCATCGACCAGTTAGGATGGGCACGGGCGGTCTCTACCGTAACGCCCGCCATCGCCTCGCGTGTCCAGGTGCGGAAGGGGCCGCCTGATGCAGTCAGAACGATGCGTTCCACGGCATGATGCTGGTCGTCTTCCAGCGACTGAAAGATTGCGCTGTGCTCGCTGTCGACCGGAATCAACCGCCCGCCGCCTTCGGCAACCGCGTTGATAAAAAGCTCACCGGCAGAGACCAGGCACTCCTTGTTGGCAAGGGCGATGTCGGCGCCTCGTTGTGCGGCGGCCAGCGTCGGTGCGAGCCCCGCAGTGCCCACGATTGCCGCCATGACCCAGTCGGAATCCCGCGCGCCCGCTTCGATCAGTGCGTCGCGCCCGGCGGCCACTTCAATGTCGCTGCCCGCAAGCGCGTCCTTCAGGGCAGAATATTGAGCGTCATCGGCAGTGACGGCCAGTCTCGCGCCGCAGGCCTTAGCCTGTTCGGCCAGGAGGGCGATATTGGCATTGCCGGTGATCGCAACGACGTCAAAAGCCTCACGACCGCCGAGCTGATCCACGACATCGAGCGTGTTGACGCCGATCGAGCCTGTGGAGCCAAGAATGCTGATGCGGCGTTTGCCGGTACCGGCCATGATATCTTCCGTTTCATAAAGCTGCCGCAGGTCTACAAGCGAAAGTCGCAGCTCACAAGGCTTGAATTTCATCAGGCCGCGACCAAGTGCTGCTTGATCCGGGAAGTGACTTCAAGCGAAATAGGTCATGAGTGCGAGACAGGAAATAAAGACCACATGCGTGATCGCAGGAGCCGGGCCGGCGGGCCTGATGCTCGGTTATCTGCTGGCGCGGTCGGGGGTCGATGTCGTGGTGATAGAGAAGCATGGCGATTTCCTGCGGGATTTTCGCGGCGACACGATTCACCCGTCGACCATGGAAGTGATGCAGGAACTCGGCCTCATCGACGAGTTCCTGAAACTGCCGCATACGCGGGCGCCGAAATTGTCCGCTGAAATGGCGGGCCGAACGATTACCATCGCCGATTTTTCCCGCCTGCCGGTGAAGAACCGCTTCATCGCCTTCATGCCGCAATGGGATTTCCTGAGCTTCCTTGCAGCTCAAGCGCAGGGATATCCGAATTTCCGGCTGATCATGAATGCAAAGGTCACGGAACTGTTGGAAGAGGGTAATCGGATTTCAGGCCTCGTGGCAGAAACGACCGAAGGCAGTCTCACCGTCCATTCCAGGCTCGTTATAGGTGCAGACGGCCGGAACTCGGTAGTGCGGGAGAAGGCGGGGCTCATCGTCGAAAGTTTCGGCATTCCGAGCGAGGTGGTCTGGATGAAGCTTTCGAAACAGCCAGGCGATCCAAACGAAGTGATGGGGCATGCCGGTCCGCGACAGGGCTTCGTGCTGATCGATCGCGGTGACTATTGGCAATGCGGCTATGTCATCCGCAAGGGAACGCTTGCCGAAATCCGCGAGAAAGGCATCCAGGTCTTCCGCCAGATGGTGATCGATGTTTCGCCGCTGCCGGCGGACCGCATGCAGGAAATCCGGACATTCGACGATACGAGCTTGCTCACCGTCCGCATCGACAGACTGAAACAGTGGTGGCGACCGGGACTCATCTGCATCGGCGATGCGGCACATGCGATGTCGCCGATCGGCGGTGTCGGCGTTAACCTGGCAATCCAGGATGCCGTGGCGGCAGCCAACATCCTGGCGGCTCCATTAGGGGAAAACCGCCTTTCCGATGCCGATCTGGCGGCCGTGGAAAAACGCCGCGGCTTTCCGACCAAAGCGACACAGAAGTTGCAGCTGATGATGCGCAGCCGCCGCCGCGCCGATCAGGCGGACGAGCAGAGACGAAAAGGCCCGCCCGCCTTTATCCGCGGCATTGCCCGATGGCCAGTGCTTGCCCATCTGGCAGGACGCCTCATCGGCCTTGGCTTTCGGATGGAACATGTAAGGCTGCGTTGACGCGGCCTACTTCTTGACACCCATCACTTCGGCGCAGCGCGAGAAGCTGAAACCTTCGCCATCGGTGTCTTTCGTCGCGCGCAGCATGCGGATGATCTTGTCGGCGCCGGTTGTAATCTGCAGTTCGCAGAAGAGATCCTCGGTGCGGGCCGGCGAAATCATCTGTGGCGCGGCCGGTTGAGCCGAAATGCCGAAAGACGAGGTTTTGGTGGTCGTGACGGTGCTGCCATCCGCCTTTTTCTGCGTTTCCGTCGTCGTGCGCATAACCCGGTTCGCATCCTGTTTGGCGGGTTGCGGTGTCTGATACTGGGCTGGAATATAACGCGTCGTCTCGCCGCCGACCCAGGTATAGATCGTTCCGCCGTCGTTCAGCGGGAAAGACGAAACGGGCGGCCCGTAATAGGTGAAGAAGGAATCGACCGGCTGGCCGATCCACTTGGACTGGATCGCCTGGTTGGCTTCTTCCGTCGTCGTACAGCCGACCATGATCATGGCCAGCACACCGAGTGCGGCCACGCAAGAAAAACGCGAATTCATTGACTAGCCCCCGAAATATTCCGCCAGCTTCCCCTTAAAGTGGCGCATGACTTTCTATGGCCAGCAAATCGGCGAGGCAATCGGGACGTTACCTGCCCGGGAAGATGTCCACAGCCACGGAAGCGAGCCTTGACTTGGCCCGACGCAGATCACTTCCCGGCGGGGCGCAAGGACCACACTTCCGGCTGAGCCAGAGCCATCTGCCCTGTGGCGGACATGCTTGCAGGCTGGGGTCGTTGAATGGGAACCGGGGCATCAAGCGGAAGCACGAGATCATCCCCTTCTGCCTGCGTGGCACTTGCTCCGACATCGTTCACGGCCACCATGCTTGGCGAAGCGGCAAGATGCGGCGCGAAGGCGAGGATATATTCATCCGCCGGCTTTGGGGCAGGGGTCTGCAGATCACCTTCGTCGTCGCGTTTCTCGTAAAACGCATTGCCACCGGCCACGGTCACATAGTGCATGTTGTCGTAAGGGAATTTCAGCCCATCCTGATGGAAGAACATGGCTTCCTTCACTTCGGGATTTCGTTCGCCTCGAAGGATGGCGTCTGCAGCAGCATTCAGTTCAGGCGCCGTTTCTTCTTTCATCACGCGTGTCATCACGCCCGGCGCGAATTGCTTCTCTTGCGAAACAACGCCGCAAATCGTCTCCGGATAAGCACCGGAAGTCAGGCGGTTCATCACCACACTGCCGACGGCCATGAAGCCGTCTTTGCTTGACCGCTTGGATTCGAAATACATCGCCCGTTTCAAGCATTCGCGGTCAGTTGCGGTATAGGTGTACACCTGCTTCGCGCTTTCAATCGACGCGGTATTCGTCTTCACGGAATCCTTGGTGATTGACGATGTCGTCTGAGACGACGTGCAGCCAGCCAGAAGGGCGAATCCAACCAGGCAGGCTGCCCTCCGAAAAGGGGCGTAAGTGATCGCCGTCATGATGTCCCCGCGATAAAATTTCAAAAATCACCTCGGCGCGAAAAGAGGTACCTCAAGCGCCGCTTCGGATCAAACAAAATCTATAAAGGTCGCAAAGGTTAAGAAAATCATTCTGATACTGGAGAAGTTGGCAAGCGGCAGCGCCCCAGCCGAATCAAGCCGTGGAAGGATCAGTTCCCTGTCCCTGTCCGTGCGTCTTATCCGACGAAGGCGAAGGTTCGCTCTTTCAACAGCCCACGCTATTTCCTACCGAAGGCTCTTCATGTCGACCATGTCCATGTCGGTGAAGGATTGATTGTCTCCTGCCATGCTCCAGATGAAAGCATAGGCAGAGGTGCCTGCGCCGCAATGGATTGACCACGGCGGAGAAAGGACAGCCTGCTCGCTTCTGACGATCAGATGCTCCGTGGCCTCGGGGCGTCCCATCAGATGCACGACGAACGCGTTTTCCGGCAGGTCAAAATAGAGATAGGCTTCCATGCGGCGATCATGCAGATGGGCCGGCATGGTATTCCAGACGCTGCCGGTTTCGAGCCGTGTCAGTCCCATCAGGAGCTGGCAGGTCGGCAGAACCTTCGGATGGAGATACTGGTAAAGTTTGCGCTTGTTCGAGGTGGCGCCGTCCCCGAGATCGTTCTCGATCGCGTCCATTCTGCTGACGATCCGCGATGGAAAGCTCGTGTGAGCTGGCGCGCTGTTGATATAGAATTTTGCAGGTGTCGACGGGTCAACGCTTTCGAAGGCGATTTCCTGCGTTCCCTGGCTGAGATAAAGCCCGTCCATGGGTTCGAGATCACAAGTCGTGCCATCGGCCATGACGCGGCCCGGGCCACCGATATTGATAAGACCGAGCTCACGGCGCTCCAGTAGATAATCGGTCCCGACGAGCTTTGCCAGTTCTTCGCCGACGATCAGCCGACCGTTCGTGGGCATGGCACCGGCAACGAGCATCCGATCATAATGGGTATAGACCGCCTGGAGGCTTCCTGGGACGAAAAGCGTCTCGATCAGGAAGTTTTCCCTGATCTCTGCGCCTGTCATACGTTCGGACTGGCTGTAGTGGATTGCATGGCGCGTTTGAACGGTGGCGGTCATGTCTTTTCCTTTCGCGTCGCAAAGCGTCGGTCCTGACGTCCGCGCTTTGCATTTGGCCGGGTCTTCTGCGTTTCTACCAAGAGCCTATAACTCGAGTTTGAACGCAGAAACGGGTGAACCTCTCCGGAGAAAGAGCTGCTCAAGCTCGCCGATGTCAGGACATATGAGTGAAGCGTGGAGCGATCTCGTCGCATCATCGCCGACGGGAAGTGCCATAGCGGCGGTCGCCAATACCGTCGTACCTGCGGGGATGTCGCCGCGCAATTGCGGCAGCAGCGTTTTCGCATGAATCAGGTTCGTGTTGGCAATAGGGCTCATCGCAAAACCCGCCCGCCGCACATTCGGTGAAAGGTCAATGATGGCGCTGATATCGCTTTGGCCGTGCCATATCGCCCGGCCTTCCGACTGCTCAGCCCGATCCACATTGAAATCGGCACGCTCAATGGCAAAGCCACCCTCGGCGGTTTTCAGCCCTCGCGGCGTGGTGATCCGATGGACGCGTATATGCCATGGATTCGCAGGCAGAAGCCAGGTCTCGACAACCACGTCGCTCCAGGGACACCAGCGCGAATAAAGCCGGTCACCGGCGATCAATGCCTCGTCCAAGGTCTCCCGCATGCGAAAGTGCACGTCGTCGTCGGACAATCCAAGCATGCCGTCGAAGCTGGCGGCAGCAAAATGCCGGTCATCGGCTTCGATATTGAAGGCGTAGCGCGTCGAATAGACGAATTTCGAGTATTTCTCGTTCGCCCCGCGCATCTTGTCGTGCTGCTGTCCGGACGATAGGATTACCACATTTCCAGGCGTGTGCATGGCGACCATGCCCGGCCCCTTCAGCGGAACCGGTTGTGGAAATTCTGGCGCCGGCGCTTCTTCCGCGGTCCAGAACGGATGATCGGCCGGCAGCGCCAGAGGCAGAAAGAATTTGAGCGCCCAGTAAGGCGATCCCGCCGAATTGTAGCTCTCGCTCATCAAGAGGTTCGGATAGCCGTAGCCGATCGAGAGGACACCATCACGATCGGCGATCGGTTTGTCCGACCACCAGCGGATATGCCGCATATAGTAGCCCTTGATCTCGCTCCAGGGCAGTGCCTCGACTTCGGAGAAGGCGAGTGCTCCCCAAAAGCCGCCGGCGGCAAATCGATAGGTCTGACTGCGTCCGAAGGCGAGCGCTGCTCCATCCGGGCCAAACCAGTGGCGAATATCTCTGGAAAAGGTTCGTGCGCGCTCCCGGAAGCGGGTTTTGCGGGCCTCGTCGCCTTTCGCCAGGGCGGAATAGATCAGGCCGTAGAAATGCATGGCAAAGGGAATGTAATGATCGACCCGGCGCACCGGTCCGTCGCGATACCAGCCGTCGCCGATGTCGAATGCCTCCAGTTCGTCGAGGTAGGCCGTGGTTTTCGACCGGTCGAAGTCCACCCCGACGCGCTCAAGCCCAAGGTCGACCAGCACGCGGAAAAATTTCCAGTTGTTGTCGACGAACTCGCGCTCGCGGGCGTTGACGAGATAGGCTGCGATTGTGCCCTTGTCTTTTGGGGCCAGCGGTTCCCAGATATGCTCCGGAACCATTGCGAGAGCAAAACCGATGGCAGCCAGTTCCACCAGCCGCTGATTTCGATCGGCAACGTCGCCCCAGTATTCAGGATGGGAGGGGTCGGTGCCATTTGCGAGGCCGCGTCGATACAGATCCCAGAACGGAAAAGTGCCACCGCCGGCAACCAGGGGCACAATACCCCAGAGCGGTCGTGCAAAACCCTCCAGATCGGCCGCGGCCCTATCGAAGAGAGCGCCGGTTGCGCTCAGGCGTACGCGAGCACCGCCTTCGGAAAAATAAGGCAAGATCGGCTTGAAAAGATCGATGATCGCCCTCGAAAGGTCGTCACGGGTCTTCAGGGGGTTGCCGAAAAGAGGATTGGCCTGAGCGGGATCGTAAATCACGAGCGATATCCAGGAATATGTCCAAAGAGAGTTGACCGCGAGAGGAGCAGTCCCGCGGTCAATCATGGCAGGAGTTATTTGATCGCTTTCACGCCTTCCGTCATTTCCGTCAGGCCCTCATCGATAGAGATATTGTCCGTCATGATCGCGTCATGCGTACGGTTCAGCACGACCTCGATCTTTGCCGCGTTCGGGTTCACCGCCATTTCCAGGAAGGACTTGCCAGCCTCAAGTGCCGCCCTGCTGTTCGCATCCTGCGGGAAGCCGGGAACGGACGCGATCTTTTCGCCGACATCGTCTGTGCGCTGGGCCGGAATGGTACCGGTGGACGCGATGATTGCCGCCCCCTCCGGCCCGGTGACGAACTTTATGAAATCAAGCGTCACCTCCTTGTGATCGGAATTCGCGTTGACGGCCAGGCCGGAGATCTGCGCTGCGGTGGTCCCGGCCGGCACGCCTTCCGGATGCGGATACTTCACGATGCCCCAATTCTTGCTCTTGGACTCGCCTGAATTGACCTTGGCGATCTGCGTGCCGATGAACCAGGTGCCCATCGGCAACATGCCGATCGTTCCGTTGAAGAACAGAGCCGAATAATGGGTATTGGAGGTTTTCAACGACGCATAGGACGGGACCACACCGTCCTTCTGCAGGGCAAGCGCCCGCTCGTACCAGGGTTTGAGGAAGGCATAATCGCCATCGACCAGCGTATGCTTGCCGTCCAGGATGCCGGGCAGCTGCACCGTCGAGCGCCAGGTATGGAAAAGGGCGCCATAGGTCTTGTTCGTGCCCATGCCGCCGGTGAGTTTGGTGGCGATCTGGTCAAACTGCGCCCAGGTCATGTCATTCGTCGGATAGGGCACGCCGGCTTTGTCGAAAATGTCCTTGTTGTAATAGACGACCCAGAAGTCGGACCGGAAGGGGAGGGCATAGATCTTGCCATCTACCGTCAGTTCCTCGATCAGGCCGCCGAAGGGCGCCGCATCGATCTTCTGCTCCTTCATGAAGCCGCTGAGATCGCTGATCGAACCGGCGCGCACCAGGTTGGCATAACCGGGAACGTCCTTGACCGTGACGATGTCGATATCCTTCGATCCACCGGTCAACTGCGTTGAAATCATCTGCTGGTAGTCCTGCGAGCCGAGATCGACAGGCTCGAATTTGACGTTCGGATGTTTTTTCTCGTAAGCCTCGATCAACGGCTTGTAATAGGCGACCTTGTCCCAATCCCAGAGCGCCCATTTGAGTGTAACCGCGTCGGCTGATTGGGCTAGCGCAGAACCCGCGGCCGTCGTGGCCAAGGCCAGTCCGGCCAAGGCAAGTTTCATTGTTCTCCCAAAATGATCCAAAGACATTCCGATTCTCCTTCCCTGAGTGTTTCTGGATTAGATGTTTTGTGTCGTGTTGCGGGCGTGCGGCTCGCGTTGCTCTTGCATTGCGATTGGCAGGGCTAGAACCATCGTCGTCGCCCGATGAACGCCGAATGCGACGGCAAACATTCCAAGTGAAAAATTCAGCGTTGCCGGCATGAAGACGGAAACCGGATAGAAGGCGATGTGGGCGAGCCAGAGGGCCGATACAAAGGCGATTGCCGCAAGCGCCGGAAGCGGGCGGATAATTGAGGCAATCGCCGCGAGGCGCAGCAGCCTCAACGCCGGAAGATCGCGCATCACCATCAGGACGATGACGTGACATGCCATGACCGCAATGACGGCAGTCACGACGAAGCTGACGGTCAAGGGCGCCACCAAAGCCAGATTATCTCTGGCCGCGGAAGCGTAGCTCGCAGTCGCGTAGGCCCCCACGCCAAGGGCGACGGTGAAAGCAAGCCCCCACCCCGTGGCGCGCCAGAAATAGCGGATGAATGCTTCGCTGAAATCACGCAGCAGGTAGATATTGCGGTCCTCGACGAAAGCGACGCAAATACGCGCAGTTGCGGCGATTGCCGCCGGCAGGGTCACGACGAACATCGCCGCGAGAATGAACAGGATGTTGAGTTTGACCATTTCCCACCATTCACGCGCGAAAATTTCTGCGAACAGGGCAAGCCCGGTCTTCTTTGGGGCATCCTTGGGAATGCCCCGTCCTTCCTTTGTCCACATGTCGCGCAGCCATTGCATGGCCTCTCCCCGCGGAGCTTCAATACAGGATCGAGCGCTCCGTCTCCTTGTCGAACAGCTGCATATTGCTCATGTCGGCGACGAGCATGACTTCGTCTCCGATTCCTGCCTTGAACCGCGGTGAGACGCGAGCGATCAGACCGCGCCCGCCCGCCACCATGTTCAGATGCACTTCCGAGCCCATTGGCTCAGCCAGCTCCACGATCGCCTTGAACGGGGCCAGATTCTCCGCAGGGATGTCGGCCGGCGGCAGCTCGTGAAAGTTTTCCGGGCGGATGCCGAGCACCAGTTCCCGATTTTCGTAAGGTGCAATGCGGCTCTTGTCGAAATGGGCCGGCAGCGGCAGTTCCCGGCCGTCGAAGAGTGCGACATAACCATCGCCGCGACGTTGGATCAATGAGCGCAGCATGTTCATCTGCGGTGCGCCTATGAAGCCGGCCACGAACATGTTGATCGGCCGGTCATAAAGGTTCTGCGGCGTATCGACCTGTTGGATATGGCCGTCCTTCATCACCACGATCCGGTCCGCCATGGTCATGGCCTCTATCTGGTCGTGGGTCACATAGATGAAGGTCGCGTCGAGCCGCTTGTGGAGCTTGGTGATTTCGGCGCGCATCGTGCCGCGCAGCTTCGCGTCGAGGTTGGAAAGCGGCTCATCCAGCAGGAAGACGGCCGGATTGCGCACCATGGCGCGGCCGAGCGCGACGCGCTGGCGCTGGCCGCCGGAGAGAGCCTTCGGCTTTCGGTTCAGCAGATGCGTGATATCGAGGATCTTTGCCGCTTCCTGCACCTGGCTGTCGACGAAGTCCCGCTTCGCCTTCCGGAGCTGCAGGCCGAAGGCCATGTTCTTGTAAACGGTCATATGCGGATAAAGCGCATAGTTCTGGAAGACCATGGCGATGTCGCGGTCCTTGGAGGGAACATCGTTCATCACGTCGCCGCCGATCTTGAGCTCACCGCCGGAAATCTCCTCCAACCCGGCAATCATGCGCAGTGTCGTCGATTTGCCGCAGCCAGAGGGGCCGACCAGGATGATGAACTCCTTGTCGGCGATTTCGAGATCGATGTCGTGCACGACGGTCAGCGCGCCGTAGGTCTTGTTCAGTTTCCTGAGTGAAATGCTGGCCATCAGGTCCTCTCACCAATAGGAAGACCAGTTGCGCGAAAGGCGCGTCAAAGCTTCCATGTAATAGTAATCTCCCCAGGAGACGCACTCGTCGACGCCTTCGCCGCGGCAGGTGTTGTAGGGGGATTTCTTCGAATAAGTCCCGTGCAGGACGAGGCCGTTCGATACGGCGGGATCCTTGACGGCGTAGCGATCCACGAGGCTCTTCATCATGCGGCGTGCCACTTCGCGGTATTGCGATGCGGTCTCAGGCTCGACCAGATCAGCCATTTCGAGCAGGCCGCAGGCGACGATCGAAGCGGAGGAGCTGTCACGGGGCTCGCCGTCCTCGTCCGAGAAGATGAGGTCCCAATAGGGCACCATATCGACCGGCAGGCGCCTGAGATAGAAGGCGAACAAGCGATCGAAGGTCTGGCGATATTCTTCGATCCGTTCATATCGGTAGGAAACCGCCATCCCGGCGATGCCCCAGGCCTGGCCACGCGCCCAGGCGCTTTCGTCGCTGTATCCCTGTTTTGTCACGCCACGGACAGGTGCTCCCGTCACCGGGTCCAGGTAGAAGGTATGATAAGTAGAGTCATCGGGCCGGATGGAATTTGCTAGCGTCGTTCGGGCATGCATCAGCGCTATATCGCGATACTTCGGATCGTTCGTTTCACGGCTCGCCCAATAGAGGAGCGGCAGGTTGAGCAGGCAGTCGATGATGTAGCGGTATTCTTCCGCGACGCCCTTGCGGCCCCAGGCCTGGATGAACCGGCCGATCGGCTGAAAGCGCTCGATCAGCTGGTCTGCCGCGAGTAGCGCAGCCTTGCGGCCATCCTCATCGCCGACCAGTTTCCATGCGGCGATGCAGGACGGCGAATAGAGGAACCCCATGTCGTGATGATCCGTCTCGATGCGGTTCTCTATCCGGTGGAGGAAGCTCTGGACCTGGATCTGCGCAGCATATTGGAAGATCTTGTCGCCGGTATGCTCGAAAGCGAGCCAGATCTCTCCGGGCCAGAAGCCGGCGGTCCACTGGTTGTTTTCGACTGCAGGATAGACATTGCCGACGCTCGAATGATTCTGCGAGACATAGGTGAATTCCGGCAGATTCCGCCTGACCTGCTCGACGGCGATATCGAGCGCGGTCTTAACCTCGGTATCGGTGATCGGCTGCGGGGCGACGGACGAGGCGGCATTCATGGACTTAACCCTTGAGACCCGACGAGGCGACACCCTCGACGAAGAAGCGCTGCAGAGACAGGAAGACGACGAGAACCGGGATGAGTGCTACGACCGAGGCGGCCATGATCAGTCCGTATTCAGCCGAATATTGGGAAATGAACATGCGCAGGCCGATCTGGATGGTCTTCAGCTCGGTCTTGGTGAGATAGATCATCGGCCCGAGGAAGTCGTTCCAGGTGGTGACGAAGGTGAAGATGGTCAGCGTCGAAAGCGCCGGCTTCGAGAGCGGCAGCATGATCTTCGCCCAGATCTGGTACTCGTTCATGCCATCGATGCGCGCCGCTTCGCAGAGTTCCGTCGGGATAGACATATAGAACTGCCGCATCAGGAAGACGCCGAAGGCGGTAAAGGCTTGCAGGCAGATCAGCGCGAGATGTGTGTTGTTGAGCCCGAACTCCCGCATCAGCAGGAATTGCGGCACCATATAGACCTGCCAGGGCATGGCGATCGTTGCGATATAGCCGAGGAAGAGCGTGTTCTTGTAGGGAAAGTTGAGCTTGGCGAAGGCATAGGCCGCGAAGCTCGACGTCAGGAGCTGGAGGAGCGTGACGATGATGGTCAGCTTGGACGTGTTATAGATAAAGAGCGCCAGCGGAATCTTCGTCCAGATGTCCACGTAGTTCTGCCATTGCGGCTCGGACGGGATCCATTCGATCGGGAAGGCGAAGACGTCGCGGCTGAGCTTCAGCGAAGCCGACAGCATCCAGGCGAAGGGCATCAGCATCACTGCGGTGATGACGATGGCGATCGTATAGATGGCTACGGTCTTGGCCGTGATTTTGCGTCCGGCGATCCTCATGACCTCAGTCCTCCCTCTGACGGCGGAACTGGATGACCGTGACGGCGAGCACGAGGAAGAAAAGAACCAGCGCGATCATGCTGGAATAGCCTAGATCCCAGGAGATGAAGGCTTCGTTGTAGATGTGGTAAACGAGGACGAGCGTGGATGTGCCCGGACCGCCTTGGGTGATCATGTAGACCTGATCGAATACCTTGAAGGATTGGATCGTCAGCATGACCGTCACGAAGAATGTGGTCGGCGCGAGCTGCGGCACGGTAACATAAATGAATTTCTGCCAGGAATTGGCGCCGTCGAGGTCGGCCGCCTCGTAGAGTTCGGAATTGATGCCCTGCAGGCCGGCCAGATAGATGACCATGTAATAGCCCATGCTCTTCCAGATGCCGAAGAGGACGACCGTGACCATGGCCCAATGCCGGTCGGCCGCCCAGCCCGGCATGTCCTTTGGATCGAGGCCGAGCGTGTAGAGGATCATGTTCACCGGTCCCATTTCGGGATTGAAGATCATGTTCCAGACGACGGCCACGGCGACCAGCGACGCGACATATGGGAAGAACATCGCGGTTCGGAAGAAATCGCGGCCGAAGATCTTCTGGTTCAAAAGGATTGCGAGTCCGAGCGCGCAGAGAAGCGTCGCCGGCACGGAAACGACCGTGTAGACGATGGTGTTCCAGAAAGCGGCGATGAAGGCCTTGTCCTCGAAAAGCCGCCAGAAATTATCCAGCCCTGCGAAGGTGATCGCGTTGGAGCCATCCCAATGCATGAAGGCCAGCGCGAACGCAAAGGCGATCGGTCCGAGAGTGAAGACGGCGAAGCCGATGAAATTCGGTGCGATGAAGGAATAGGCGACCAGCGCATTCTGTATCTTGCGGCGGCGCTTTGACAAGGCCTTCACCTTGCGCCGGGGATCTGCCGGTGCATGGTCTATCGCCGTGGCCGTATTCGAAATGGACACCGATCCTCTCCTCCCGGCTGACCGCCTGCGACATGAAAGCCGCCAGGCACGCAATTCCGTTCTTGCCTACGGGCGCATCCTTGCGCTCCTCCCTGCCTCCTGCTGCTGCACCACATAGCATATCTTCCACATTGGTCAAACAAGTTATGAATAAATCATATGAATTTTGTGGCGACGGCAGAATACGTATGATAGGTGAGGGTTGCGATCTGAAACTGGCTGCGCTTTGGGAGGAGGAACATGTTCGGTGAGATGACGGGGAAGCTGCCAGGCAATTTGGTCGATTTCTGCCCCGGTGCTCCTTTCTCGGACCGCGCTGCCTGGACTGCTGTGCCCGCTCCCCTTCGCGCCGTGGTTCTTCAGGATGCCGAAGAAACGCTCAAGCGGCCATGGTCGCTTATCCTGGCATCCGACTACCGGGAATACGGTGAAACGGGCAATCGGTCCCGTTTCGAGGAGCTTTACTTCAGCCGGCGACGCATGTTGAACAACCTTGTGCTCGGGGAGTTGATCGAGGGGAGGAAACGCTTCCTACCGGCCATCGTCGACGGCATTTTCCTGATTGCCGAGGAAAGCGGCTGGCAGTTGCCGGCACACAATTCCTATGAGAGGGGTGGCCCGCGTTCTGCTCTTCCCGATACCGCCCGGCCCGTGATCGATCTTTTTGCAGCCGAAACCGCAGCGCTGCTTGCCACTGTCGTGGCATTGATGCGGAACGAACTGGATGCGATGAGCCCCGAGATCGTCGCCCGTATCGAACGGGAGATCGGGGTTCGCATCTTTGAACCTTACTTGGCCAGGCATTTCTGGTGGATGGGCCGCGGCAGCGAGCGGATGAACAACTGGACGGCCTGGATAACCCAGAATGTCCTTCTGTCCGTTTTCTCCCTTCGCACTGAGCAGCAACTGCGCCGGAAAGTCGTCGAAAAGGCCCTCCGCAGCCTCGATGCTTTTCTGAAAGATTATGCCGAGGATGGTGCTTGCGAGGAAGGCGTTGTCTATTACCGGCATGCCGCGCTCTGCGTGCATGGCGCGATGACCATCCTGGATGCTGCAGCACCGGGCGTTTTCACGTCCCTCCGGAGCGAGCCGAAAATCCGCAACATGGCCGAATATATTCTCAACATGCATGTTTGCGGCCGTCACTATTTCAATTTCGCGGATTCCTCTGCGATCGTCGAGCCCTGCAGCATGCGCGAGTATCTCTTCGGCAAGGCGGTCGGATCAGAGGCTTTGGCATCGTTTGCCGCAGCCGACAGAGTGCGTGCGGAAAACCCGCACCTGCCGCAGGAATGGAATCTTTGGTACCGGGTGCAGGAGTTGCTGGCGGGACCGAAGATCTCCGATAAACCTGATCAGATTCCGGCACGCGATATCTTCTATCCCGGCATCGAGTTGCTCATTGCACGCGACGAACACTTCGCGCTCGCAGTGAAGGGTGGCCATAACGGCGAAAGCCACAACCACAACGACGTCGGAAGCGTGACGCTCTATAAGGATGGCCAGCCATTCCTCATCGATGTCGGCGTCGAAACCTACACTGCCAAGACCTTTTCTCCGAGACGATACGAGATATGGACGATGCAGTCGGCATTTCACAACCTGCCGACCTTCGGCGGCGTCATGCAGTCGGATGGCGAAGGCTTTGCTGCGCGGGATGTGGAGACCAGTTTCGATGAGGCGGAAGCGCGCATTTCCCTCGATATCGCCGGCGCCTATCCGCCGGAGGCGCAGGTCCATAGCTACCGGCGCGTTGTCTCACTCCTTCGGGGGCGCCACGTGGAGATTTCGGATATTTGTGAAGGGGATTTGCCGGCTGTTCTGTCGCTCATGACCTGCTTCGAACCATCAGTCGCGACGGGGGTGATCGAAGTGCCGCCCCTCGGCCGGATCGAGTTGCAAGGCGCCGGCAGAGTGGAAGTGGAGCCCATCGAGATAGAGGATGCACGGTTGAGGGAATCCTGGCCCGCCAGGATCTACCGGCTGCTTATCCCTCTTGCCGGAAAAAAACTGACACTACGGATCGCCTGAGGAGGACGGGATGGAGTTGACGTTGAAGGTCCTTGGCGTCAATGGGACCGTCCTGGCAAGTGCGACAGGAAAGGACGAGGTCTTTCTCGTTTACCGCCAGGACTACCGGGAAGGTGATCGGATCGTTGTATTGGCATCGGAACCGGGACATGTCGTTCTCGCGCTTGACGACACGATCGGCTCTGCGGCAGCCTACCTCAAGAGTCCCTGCTATTCTCTCAAAGTCCCTTTCGGCGACAAGCGCGCCTGCTATTCCCCCCGTGCATTTCAGGGTGATATCCACCGGCTCCATGTGCGCAAGGCCCGGCCGGACGAGATCGCCTCACGGAGGAACCTGGCTCTCAATCCATGGGATGATCATGCCAATACGACGCTGTTCCCGCATGTGAAAGCCAATGCGGAGACGCGCGGCGAAGCGGTGTTTGCCGCGCGCAATGCGATCGACGGCGAGAAGGCCAACGACAATCACGGTTTCTGGCCCTACACGAGCTGGGGTATCAATAGAAATCCGGAAGCGGCACTCACGGTGGGGTTCGGTCGTCAGGTTCGGATCGACGAAGTCGTCTTCTATCTGCGAGCGGATTTCCCGCATGACTCATGGTGGAAAAAGGCAAGCATCACCTTTTCGGACGGCGAAACCGCTTGCTTTCCATTGGCTAAGTCAGGGGCAGGGCAATCCTTTTCGATAAGGCCCAGGACTGTCGAATGGATCCGCTTGCACAGCCTCGTCAAGGCCGAAGACCCTTCATTCTTTCCGGCGTTGACACAGATCGAAGTGTGGGGAAGAGACGTTGACTAGGGCCGGGTATGGGTGGCGAGGATCACCCATGTAAGGTGCTGGCTGACCTAGCCCGGAAATGTTCGGAAGTCCTTGAGCAGGTCTCGATATCGGATCTGACTGCCTCTCAAATGGTCGCGCATGGCGTTGCGTGCGGCTTCCTCGTCCCGATCGGAGATCGCCACGACGATTGCCTCATGCTCCTTGTGGATCATTTTTCGATAAGCGGTTTGTTCGGCCGCCCGCGACTCGTTGACAATCTTTGATTGGGGAATGACCGCGGAACCGTGGAACTCCAGATGCTGCTTGAAAAGCGGGTTATTGGTGGCCTCGGCAATGGCGAAGTGGAGGGCGAGATCCGCTTCGCGGATCGATTCATCATTCTCGATGCATCTGAGAATTTTCCGATGACACTCGAAAATCGCCTCCTCCTGCGCCGGCGACCGGCGCAGCGCCGCAAGGCCTGCCGCTTCGATCTCGAGCGGCGCGCGGACTTCGAGGACTTCCAGATCGGAGGATACGCGCGCCTTGTCGACCCGTCGTCCGGAAAGCGATGGATACGCCTCGGTGCCGAGAACAAATATCCCGGCTCCCTGGCGCACTTCGACAAGCCCATCGGAGCGAAGTGCCGCGACCGCTTCCCGGATCACGGTGCGGCTGACGCCGTGCGTCTCGGTCAGTTCGATTTCGCTCGGAAGCTTGTCGCCGGGAGAGTATTGACCGCTCAAGATAGCCTGCCGAAGGCTTTCTCCAACTTGTGAGACCAGCGATCCGGGACCCCTGCTGCGATCCTTCATTTGTACTGCCACGCCTTGATCCCTTTGCATTGGCCTTTCGGAGCACCACCTCAATGTGCAATCCTGAAATTTCGATTCATCAGACATGTATGACAAATAGGGCTTCGTTTCAATGGACGAGTCGACGGCGGATATCTCTCCCCGACCAATTATCGTTATCGGACGCAAGAATCTTATGCCGCTGCTCGTGTCCAGAGCGGTTCACTGCTCAAAAGATAAGTTGATGCTCGAGGTCGATCAGGCTCAAGCGACCGGTCTCTTCAAGTGACCTGATCCCAGCGCGATTAGTATGATGATCTTTGCGGCCTGCTCATCATCGTGCGGCCTTCGTCACGACAAGGCAACTCAGACGCCTACCATTGGCGTCGGCAGCCGCGAGGGCTAAGTCAAGCCTTCGGTCGTCAGTGTGCGGTTCCATCCACGATGACGTGATCATGATCCAGTGAGCATTTTTCAATGCGCGCATGAATCTTGTAGACCTCGCGCAACATTTCGGCGGTGACCACGTCGCGAGGCTTGCCGCAGGCGCGCATGCGGCCATTGGCGATGACCAACACCTTGTCGGCAAAGCGCAGCGCCTGATTGAGGTCATGGATTGCAATCAGCACGATCATGCCCTTGGTGCGCGCCTGGCGCTGCATGAAGTCGAGCACCTCGACCTGGCGATGAAGGTCGAGCGCGCTGGTCGGTTCGTCCATCAGCATGATTTCCGGTTCCCGGATCAACGCCTGGGCTATGGAGACGAGTTGCCTTTGGCCACCGGAAAGTGCGCCAAGGTCTCGGAAGGCGATCGAAGTGATATTCAGCGCCTTCATGATCTCGTCGATGAAACGCAGATCGCCGTCACTGACGGCCCAGGACTGGCCCTGCTTGCGGGCCAGCAGGATAGACTCATACACGGTCAGAACGGCGTTGGCGGAAGTGTCCTGAGGCATGTAGCCGATGGCATTCCCTCTCCTGGCTCCGTCGATCACAACACTGCCAGGCCCCTTCAGTATGCCGGTGATCCGCTTAAAGAGCGTTGACTTGCCGGCTGCGTTCGGACCGATCACCGCGATCATTTCACCGGATTTCATCATCGGTGTCGTCACGCCTTCGACGAAGAGCTTGCGACCGTGGTAGGCGCCGACCGATTGCAACTGCAACGCTACCATGAGCGGCTCCTGTTGGAGAGGATAAGCGAGAAGAAGAAAGGTACCCCAACCAGCGCGGTGATGATGCCGATCGGAAAAACCACGCCTGGAATGATCGATTTCGACACGATCGATGTCAGCGAGAGCAGGAGTGCGCCGGAGAGGATCGAGCCCGGCAGGAAGAAGCGCTGATCCTCGCCTAGGATCATACGGGCGATATGCGGTCCGACGAGGCCCACGAAGCCGATCGTGCCGACGAAACTCACCGGCACAGCGGCCAGCAGCGAGATGATCAGCATGGTCTCCAGCCGGATGCGGCGGACGTTCACGCCGAAGCTGGCGGCTTTGTCTTCGCCGAGACGGATGGCGCTCAGAGCCCAGGCATTGCGCGCAAACAGCGGCAGGGCGATCAGAAGGACGGCAAGCGTGACCCAGATCTTCGGCCAGGTCGCCTTGGTGAGACTTCCCATCGTCCAGAAGACGACCGCCGACAAAGCCTGCTCGGTGGCGAGATACTGCAGGAAGGCGAGCAGGGCGTTGAAGGTGAAAACCAGAGCAATGCCGAGCAGGACGACCGTCTGAACCGAAACGCCGCGGGCTTGCGAGATGAAATGGATGAAAAGCGTGGCGATCAATGCCATGATGAAGGCGTTGACAGGCACGAGCATACCGGCCGCAACCGGCAGGAGCGAGACGCTGGTGACGATCGCAAGCGCGGCACCGAAGCTCGCCGCGGCCGAAATGCCGAGCGTGAAGGGGCTCGCAAGCGGGTTGGCCAGGATCGTCTGCATTTGAGCCCCTGCAACGGAAAGAGCGGCGCCGACCACGATTGCCATGATGGCGACCGGCATGCGGATATCCCAGACGACGGCCCGGACCTGCGGCGAGACGGAGGACGGATCGAGAAGGGCAGCGACGACTTCACCGAGGTCGTAGCGGGCCGGCCCCCAGGCGAGATCGACGGCAAATGACAGGCAAAGCGCGCCCGTCATCACCGCAAGAATTGTCAGCTTGCGCCGGGCGAGGGCGCGATAGCGCTCCCGCCCGGCTTCGATTTCGATCGACGGAGCTGCGACCTCGGCCATCGGCGCTTACCGATCCTCTTTCGCGTTGATCCAATAACCCGGCTGATAGGCGACCGGCAGGAACTTCTCGTGGAATTCCTTGAAGGTGGCGTCCGGATCGAGATCGGCGAAAAGGTCCGGGTGGAACCACTTGGCCATCTGCTGCACGGCGACGAACTGATAGGGGCTCGTATAAAATTGATGCCAGATCGCATGAACATTGCCACTGGCGACAGCTTTCGAACCGGTGAAAGCAGGATTTTCCATCAGCGCATTCAGTGCCTTGCGGCTATCGTTGAAGGTGGACGCGGCGCTCGGGCCAACGTTCACATAGTCCTTGGCATTTTTCGTCTGGCTCCAATTGGATCCCGTGACGACAACGATATCCGGATTGGAAGCAACAACCTGTTCGGCATTGATGGAGCCCGTGTAGCCAGGCAGGAAATCGGAGCCGAGATTGTGGCCGCCGGCCCAATCCACCATCAGGCCGAAATTGTCCGGGCCGAACGTGCCGCAGCACTCCACGAGTCCGGCAGCGCGGTACATGAAGACGTTGGGTTTCGGCGGATTGGCCGCCTTGAGCTTTTCAGTGACGCGCGCCATCTGCTCCTTCCAGTAGGCGGCGATGGCTTCGGCACGGTCCTCGTGGCCAAGGATCTTGCCGAGAATCTTCAGACTCGGTTCCGTATTGTCGAGAATGTGTTCGCGGAAGTCGATATAGACGATCTTCACGCCTATGCCGTTCAGCATATCCTCGAGTTTGACTTCGTCGGCGGCCTGCTTGTTGCCAATCGGGAGCAGCACGACATCGGGATTGAGCTTGACGACCGTCTCGGTCTGTAGCGTGCCATCCGTCAGGTTGCCGAGGAAGGGAAGTTCCTTGCCCTTCGGGAACTTCGTGACATAGGTGTTGAAGCCGTCCTTGTCGGTCGTCCACAGGTCGTTACGCCAGCCGACGACCTTTGCGAAGGGATCCTCCTTTTCGATCGGCGCCACGGCGTAGAGCATGCGGCCTTCACCCAGGATGACGCGCTCGACCGGCTTGTCGAAGGCTACTTCGCGGCCAGCCACGTCCTTCACCGTGAAGGATTGTGCCATTGCAGGCGAGGCCAGAAGGCCTCCAAGCACAACCGCAGTTGCTGCAGACAACTTCATGAAATTCATCTGGAAACTCCCCCGATGACTGATAATGTCAACAGGCATAAGAATTATGACTTTTGGAATCAAGTTTTATGTTTTAGAGCTTTTCCAAAGTGCTGATGTGCAGGGGTGGCTGTGATGAACCTGATGAACACCAATTACTCTATCCGCGATGAAATTCGTGATTTCTGGTCGGAAAGGGCTGCAACGTTCGACGAGAGCGTCGGCCATGAAATCTTCTCCGAAGAGGAGCGGAGAGGATGGCTACGGTTGATCAGGAAGCATCTGGGCGAAGGAGAAGGCCGGGCGGCACTCGATCTCGCCTGCGGCACGGCGGTCATCTCGCACCTGATGAACAACGTTGGCTTCAGGGTGACGGGCCTCGACTGGTCGGATGCGATGCTGGCGCAGGCGCGCGCCAAGGCGAAGACGCGAGGCGCGGATATCCGTTTCGTCTCGGGCGACGCGGAAAACACGATGGAGCCGAAGGAGAGCTACGACGCCATCACCAACCGCCACCTGGTCTGGACGCTGGTCGATCCGCCGGCGGCTTTCCGCGAATGGCTCTCCGTCCTGAAGCCAGGGGGGAAGGTCCTGATCGTCGACGGAAACATGGGCAAGGAAACCTGGGTCAAGAGCCTTCAGAAGTTCTGGGCGAAAATGACAGGCAAGCAGCTTGTGAGCCACATGGCGCCAGAGATGATGGCACGGCATCAAAGCATCCGATCACGGGTCTACTTCTCCGAACGAATGCCGGCGGAAGCGATTGTGGATTTGCTGCGTCAAGCCGGTTTCGAGGACATTGTCGTCGATCGCAAGCTGTTCGACATCCACTGGGCGCAAGCCCGCAAGATGCCCTTCCTGCGCGGGCTCGAGCGCATGGTGCAGGATCGGTATGCGATTTGCGCGACCAAGCCAAAGTAGCCTTCCCTCCTGATATTTCATCGGCATTTTGCTGCGCTCCGGCTCTGAAACAAAAAAAGACGGCTGAGATTGAAAGCCGCTGGACAGGTGAGCATCCTTTGCATATGTAATGATATTACATTACATAAATGCCGACATCGGGAGAAGCCAATGGCTCGCTCACAATCATTCGCCACTTGACTGCGATCTCGAGTGGTCTTTATCTGGCGAGTGACGGTTCCCCGAGTTCAATGCGAAGGGATGAAATGGGAACACGGTGCGGAGACCCGAAGGGGATCCAAGACCGTGGCTGCCCCCGCAACTGTAAGCGGATTGCCGTCCATCCTCGTGGCGCCGAAAGGTGCCATGCCACTGCGCAGCCCGGCGCGGGAAGGCAGATGGACGACAGATATCCGCAAGCCAGGAGACCTGCCGTCGAATATCGATCCATCGTCACGGGCGGGGATGCCCGGAACAGGAGCAGGACATGACTATCATCCGCGCCTTTTGGCGCCCTGGCACTTCGTATCCCCCAAATCTCGACGATTATTCCGTTGATCGGGCTGCCTCACGGGCATTCTGAGCCTCACCACCGTCCGGCACGCGGGCTTGCCGCCGGCGTTCACGTCACATTTCGGGGAAACACGATGCATATCTTTCTGAAACGGCCGTTGCATGTTGGCCTCGGCGCCTTCTCCTTGATCGCCTCCGGCCTGTTCCACAGCGCCGCTGCGGCGGAAACCAGCTATCCTCTCACGCTCGAAAATTGCGGCCGGCAGGTCACCTTCGAGAAGGCACCGTCGCGTACGGTCTCGATCGGTCAGAGCAGCACCGAAATCCTTTATCTCCTGGGGCTGGCGAACAAGGTGGTCGGTACGGCGCTTTGGGTCGGACCGGTCCTCAAAGGCTATGAGGATGTGAATACGAAGATCGAACGGCTTGCAGACAACGAGCCTAGCTTCGAAAGCGTGCTCGGCAAGAAACCGGACATCGTTGCCGTTCAGTTCCAGTGGCAGGTCGGGCCCGAGGGCGTGGTCGCCAAGCCCGAGCAGTTCGAGGAACTTGGTATTCCGGTCTACACGTCGCCATCCGATTGCATCGGCAAGGAAAATTCCGCCGCCAGCGACGGCATCCGCCATCAGGTCTTCACCATGGAACTCGTCTATCGAGAAGTCCGCGATCTCGCGAAGATCTACAACGTCCAGGACAAGGGCGAGGAGGTCGTGGCCGACCTGAAGCGGCGCGAGGAGGCTGCCCGCGCCAAGGTCGCCCCGGCGGAAGGCAAGCTTTCCGCCGTCTTCTGGTTCTCCAGCGCCCAGCAGGATTCTGATCCCTATATGGCAGGTGAGAATGGCGCGCCCGGCTATATCATGTCGGCTCTCGGCATCGAGAACATCATAAAGACCGATGACGAGTGGCCGACGATCGGCTGGGAAACCATCGCCAAGGCCAATCCGACCATGATCGTGGCGGGCGCCATGGAGCGGCGGCGTTATCCGCTGGACAGTATCGAAGCCAAGCACAAGTTCCTTGAGATGGATCCCGTCGCAAGCCTGATGCCGGCCGTGAAGAACGGTCATGTCTTCGACATGGATGCACAGGCGATGAACCCGACGATCCGCACCATCGAAGGCATCGAGGCGTTGGCCGATGCCATCGCCGCTGCCGGCCTTGCGAAGTGACCCTCCAAGTGGGCCGGGCGATATCCTCAATCGGACGAATGGGCGCGGTTTTCCTTGCGCTCGTCGTCCTTGTCGCCGCGCTTTGGCTGGGTGCGGCGATCGGTGAGACAGCGATCCCGCTCGAGGTGGTCGCCAAGACGGTCGCTAACCGGCTATGGGATGCGGGTTATCCGCTGGAACCGATCGACGAAGGCATTGTCTGGAGCTATCGGTTAAGCCGCGCCGTAGTCGCAGCCTGCTGCGGCGCCTCACTCGCTTTATCCGGCGTCGTGCTGCAATCGCTGCTGCGCAATCCGCTGGCCGATCCCTATATCCTTGGCATATCGGCCGGGGCTTCCACCGGTGCTGTCGGCGTGGCGATCCTGGGAGTTGGTGCGGGCCTCCTGACACTGCCGATGGGAGCCTTCATTGGTGCCCTCGTCGCTTTCGCGCTTGTCGGCCTTTTGGCCGCCAAGGCGGGCAGGGGTACGGCCGCCATCATCCTTGCCGGCGTCGCGGGTTCGCAGCTCTTCAACGCGCTCACCTCCTTTATCGTCACCAAGGCGGCGACCGCCGAGCAGGCGCGCGGCATCATGTTCTGGCTGCTCGGCAATCTTTCCGGCGTCCGTTGGCCGGATGCCTGGCTCGCCATTCCTGCGGCTCTATTCGGCCTCGCGGTCTGCCTCTGGCATGCCCGGTCGCTTGATGCTTTCACCTTCGGCGCGGAATCGGCCGCTTCGCTCGGCATTTCGGTTCGCCGGACCTATCTCACGCTGGTCGGCATATCCGCGATGATGACCGCGATCATGGTTTCCATCGTCGGGTCGATCGGCTTCGTCGGGCTGGTCATCCCGCATGCGGCGCGCATGCTGGTTGGGGTCCGCCATGGCGTGCTCCTGCCGGCGGCGGCGCTGATCGGCGCCGCCTTCATGATTGTGGCGGATATCCTGTCGCGCATTTTGATTCCGGGCCAGGTTCTGCCAATCGGCGTGATCACCGCGCTCATCGGAGCGCCGGCCTTCGCCTTGATTCTCGGACAGAGGAGAGGCCGCGCATGATGCTTTCAGCCAGGAATGTTTCATGGGCAGCCGGAGGCGCCGAAATCCTGCGCGATGTCTCGCTTGACGTGCGGTCAGGCGAATTTCTCGGCATCATCGGCCCGAACGGTTCGGGAAAGACGAGCCTGATGGCGCTGCTTGCCGGCATCCGCAAGCCGAAGTCGGGCGAAGTCCTGCTGGACGGTGTGCCGATCGGCACGCTCGGGCGGCGTGAGGTTGCCCGGCGGTTGGCGCTGGTGGAGCAGCAGGCGGAGACCGGCGAGCGGATTACCGCCCGGCAGGCGGTCGAACTTGGACGCACGCCCTATCTAGAGCCGCTGTCGCCCTGGTCGCCGGAGGACGACACGATCGTAGAGGCGGCGCTTCAAAACGTCGATATGCTCCACCTGTCCAGCCGGTTGTGGCACACGCTTTCCGGCGGCGAACGCCAGCGCCTGCATATCGGCCGCGCGCTCGCACAACATCCGCGAATCCTACTTCTCGATGAGCCCACCAACCATCTCGACATCGGCCACCAGATCGGCTTGCTCGATCTGGTGCGCCGGCAAGGTTTGACTGTGGCGGCGGCTCTGCACGATCTCAATCATGCGGCCATGTTCTGCGACCGCCTTGCCGTCATGCAGGGCGGGCAACTGGTGGCGCTCGGCGCACCGAGCGATGTGCTGACGGTCGAATGCATTCGGGAGGTCTTCGGCGTGGAGGCGGAGATCGATCAGGGCAGCGATGGCAGTTGCTTCATCCGCTACATACATAGCCATGGGTTCGCCCCATACGGCATCATCGTTCGGGAAAGATGCACGGCTGAAGTCGATTGCAAATAGGGGATCGTGAGCATGGACGGACGCAACCACCACCTCAAGGAGGATATCCGCGAATATTGGTCCAAGCGGTCGGAAACCTTCGATCTCGCCTTTGGTCATCGCATACCGCCTGGGCCGGAACTTGAGGCCTGGGCCGCCGCAGTCCGTCGGAGCCTCGGCAACGAACCGCTCAAGGTGCTCGAACTTGCCTGTGGCACCGGCGAGGTGACCAATGTGCTCCTCTCCCTGGGGCACGAGGTCACGGCGCTCGATTTTTCCGAAGCAATGCTGAATGTCGCGCGGCGCAAGCATGCGGGGCGGAAACGGGTACGGTTCATCCTTGCCGATGCGGAGCAGACGATGGAGCCGGACGCAAGCTATGACGCCGTCGTCTGCCGTCATCTCGTCTGGACGCTGACTGAACCTGAACAGGCCCTTGCCGATTGGTGTCGGGTCCTGAAGCCGGGAGGGAAACTCCTGATCTTCGACGGCGATTGGGCAAGGCCGACGCCGGTTGGGAAATTCGCGTCTTACGCCATCCGTCTCATCGACCGGCTGAGCGGAATCGATCCGCACTATGATGGCGCCATGAGTGACCGGCACCAGAACATCATGGCCTGGCTGCCGTTTGGTGAGGGCCTTACCGTGGAGAGGCTTAAGCCGTTGGTCGAAGCGGCGGGCTTTGAGGACATAGAGATTTCCTCCCACCGGCCGATCGCCGCGGCACAGCGCAAGACCGCCAATCTGAGAAACCGATTGAGAACGCTGCTTTACCGGCGCTTCATTCTCTCCTGCCGGCGTTGAACTCTAATAGGAGGGATTGAAGGCACAGGGTCGTCCCCGCGGTGCCGAATATGGGGTTGAGCCCGTGCCTATTTTGGGCGCACTGCACAATTTTTGGCGCCTATGTGATTGATGTTTGGCAGATGCGAGCACGACTTGAGAGCGAAATAACGGATTTAATTACCTTTTCGCATTTGGCACAGCTCTTGCTTCTAAACTGGTGAGGCCAAAGGGCCGCATTTTTTAGCGTCCAACGACGGGCGCCCCAGGCAAAGCCGCTGATCAGGATATCTCGCACACCTTTGGTGTCCGCGTACCTGGCCAGCGGCTTTTTGTTTTTAACCCCTAGCGATGGATCGGCACGACCTTGTCGGGCCCTGGAGAAGCCATGTCTGTACTTGAGAAAACACAGCCCATGTCCGCCGGCGAACCAGCCAAAGCATTGTGGATGTCCACGATCGCCTTCACCGTCTGTTTTGCCGTATGGACGATCTTTGCGATCATCGGGATCCGCATCAAGCAGGATCTCGGACTGAACGAAGCCGAGTTCGGATTGCTGGTCGGCACGCCGGTCCTGACCGGTTCGCTCATCCGCATCCTCCTTGGCGTCTGGACCAGCCGTTATGGCGGCCGCCTCGTTTACACGCTCACCATGCTGGCCGCTGCATTGGCGACTTTCCTGCTGTCCTATGCTCAAACCTACACACAGATGCTGATTGCCGGTCTCGGTGTCGGCCTTGCCGGTGGTTCCTTCGCAGTCGGCGTCGCCTATGTCTCGCCCTTCTTCCCGGCCGAAAAGCAGGGGACGGCACTTGGCATCTTCGGCGCCGGCAATGTCGGCGCGGCCGTGACCAAATTCGCTGCACCGTTCGTGCTCATCGCATGGGGATGGCAGGCTGTCGCGCAGATCTGGGCCGTAGGGCTGGCGTTGATGGCAATCGTCTTCTGGTTCACCACGACGGATGATCCGGCCTTCCGCCTTCGCCGCGAGCATGGTGTTGTTTCCAAGAGCCTGCTTCAGGAGTTCGCACCGCTGAAGAACGCTCAGGTCTGGCGCTTCTCGCTCTACTATTTCTTCGCCTTTGGCGGCTTCGTTGCCCTGTCGTTATGGCTGCCTCGCTATCTCGTCGGCGTCTATGGCTTCAACCTTGGAGTCGCCGGCATAATCGCGGCTGCCTATTCCATTCCGGGCAGCATCTTCCGTGCCTTCGGCGGCGTGTTGTCGGACAGGAAGGGTGCGCGCAGCGTCATGTATGCGATGTTCGCGGTATCGGCCGTTGCTACGCTCATCCTTTCGCTACCGGCAGCCGGAACCGGCTCCGCACTCGGGATCACGCCGGGCGTCTTCATCGTCGTCATTTTCGTTTTGGGCTTCATGATGAGCCTCGGCAAGGCCGCCGTCTACAAGCATATTCCGGCATATTACCCGGAAAGTGTCGGCGCCGTCGGCGGTATCGTCGGCATGATGGGCGGTCTCGGCGGCTTCATTCTTCCGATCGCCTTCGGCGTGCTTAAGGACATGACCGGCCTTTGGTCCAGCTGCTTCGTGCTGCTCTTTCTGATCGTCGCAATCTCGCTCGTCTGGATGCACTTGTCGGTAAAGCAACTCGACCGTCAGGGGCTCTCCGCTCAGCCGGTGGCCGCCACCTGAGGTCCTGAGATTAACAGCCCCAGCGAAGGCCCGTACCGATTACGGAGGAAGGTAGACCTATGGACTGGCATCTGATCGGCGATATTTCCGACATTCCGCTGCGCGGTGCGCGGTGCGTGAAGACACCGCAGGGCAGGATCGCGGTGTTTCGGACGGCGGAAGACGAGGTGTTTGCGACAGACGATCGTTGTCCCCACAAGGGCGGGCCGCTCAGCCAGGGCATTGTGCATGGCAAAGCCGTCACCTGCCCGCTGCATAACTGGGTGATCTCGCTCGAAACCGGAAAGGCGCTCGGTGCTGACGAGGGGGAGGTTCGCACCATCCCCCTCAGAAACGACAACGGCAGGCTCTTCACCGCGCTTGAGACTCTGATGACGGTGGCGGCGGAATAAATGGCAACCGATGTGAAGACTACCTGTCCTTATTGCGGTGTCGGCTGCGGTGTCATCGCTTCCGTGGCGGATGACGGCGTCGTGACGGTAAGAGGCGATCCGGAGCATCCGGCCAATTTCGGCAGGCTCTGCTCCAAGGGCTCCGCGCTCGCGGAAACCATCGATCTGGACGGGCGCGTGCTTTTTCCCGAGATCGGGGGCCAGCGCGCCAGTTGGGACGCGGCACTTGATCTCGTCGCGCAAAAATTCTCGAAGGCGATAGCCGAATACGGACCGGATTCAGTTGCGTTCTACGTCTCCGGCCAATTGCTGACCGAGGATTATTACATTGCCAACAAGCTGATGAAGGGGTTCATCGGTTCGGCCAATATCGATACCAATTCAAGGCTTTGCATGTCGTCTTCCGTCGCCGGCCATCGCCGCGCCTTCGGGTCCGACACAGTGCCAGGTGCTTACGAGGACCTGGAGCTTGCAGATCTTGTAATCCTCACCGGCTCCAATCTCGCCTGGTGCCATCCGGTGATCTATCAGCGATTGGGCGCAGCGAAAGCTGCACGGCCAAGCATGAAGATCGTGGTCATTGATCCGCGCCGCACTATGACCTGCGATATTGCCGACCTCCATCTTGCGATCCGGCCCGATGGCGATGTTGCGCTGTTCATGGGGCTGCTTGCCCATCTGGTGGCCAGTTCCGCGATCGATCAGAACTACATCGCCGCTCATACACAGGGTTTTGCCGAAGCCTTTGCTACTGCTTCGGCGCTCTCTTTCATCGACCTTATGGAGCGCACCGGTCTGCCATCCATGCAGATCCGCGAATTTTTCCGCCTGTTCGAGACGACGAAAAAGGTGGTCACCTGCTATAGCCAGGGCGTCAACCAGTCCTCTTCCGGCACGGACAAGGTCAATGCCATCATCAATTGTCATCTGGCGACAGGCCGCATCGGCCGGCCCGGCATGGGGCCTTTCTCGCTGACCGGCCAGCCGAATGCGATGGGTGGGCGCGAAGTGGGGGGGCTCGCCAACATGCTGGCAGCCCATATGGCAATCGAGAGCGCCGAGGATCGCGATCGCGTGCAGCGCTTCTGGGTCTCTCCAACCATTGCGTCTAAGCCCGGGCTCAAGGCTATCGACATGTTCCGTGCTGTCGCCGATGGACGCATCAAGGCGCTCTGGATCATGGCGACCAATCCGGCCGTTTCTATGCCGGATGCCGATGCGGTCGAGGCGGCAATCAAGGCCTGTCCGTTCGTCGTGGTCTCGGACATTCTGAGGGAAACCGATACTGCCCGCCATGCGCATGTGCTGCTGCCTTCGCTCGGCTGGGGCGAGAAGGACGGCACGGTCACCAATTCCGAACGACGCATCTCCCGTCAGCGGCCGTTCCTTCCCACGCCTGGCGAAGCGAAGGCTGATTGGTGGCAGGTAGCAGAAGTCGGACGTCGAATGGGCTTTGCCGGCTTCGATTTCCATTCGCCGGCCGACATCTTTGCCGAGCACGCGGCGCTCTCGGCGTTCGAGAACGATGGCGGCCGTGATTTCGATATCGGTGCCTATGTCGGAATCGACCGTCCCGCCTATGACGCCATCGCCCCTTTTCAGTGGCCGCGGTCTGCCGGCATGAAACCCGGCGTGACCCGTTTCTTTGCAGACGGCGGATTCTATCACTCCGATCGCATCGCGCGGTTCATAGCCGTGCAGGCCCCTGCCACCAGCCGCACCAATGAACAATACCCGCTGACATTGAACACCGGCCGCATCCGCGACCATTGGCACACGATGACGCGGACCGGCAAAAGCGCCCGGCTTAGCAGCCACATCGCCGAGCCCTTCGCGGAGATGCATCCAGCAGATGCGATGGAACTTGGCATTCGGGATGCCGATCTGGTCGAACTCGAAAGTCCGTATGGCAAGGCGGTGGTCCGGACACTGGTGACCGAACGGCAGGCGCGCGGAAATATCTTCGTGCCGATGCACTGGAACGACCAGTTCGCCGCCAAGGCCCGTATCGATGCGCTGGTCGCACCCGTTACCGACCCCTTCTCCGGTCAGCCGGCTTCCAAGAATGTCGCAATTGCTGTCCGCCCCTTCAAGGCTGCATTCTATGGTTTCGCGATTTCCGTCGATAGGCCAGCTGTTTCGCAGGCAGAATACTGGGCGCTCGCCAAGGCGGCCGGCGGCTGGCGAATAGAGCTCGCTTTCATGGATGCGATGGAGGACTGGGTGGGCTGGTGCCGTACCGCGTTCGGCATCCCTGAAGAGATCGAACCGCTGGGTTATGCCGATGCTCAGTCCGGGGATCTACGGCTTGTCTTCTTCGAGGGCGAACGACTGATTGCCGCGCTTTTTCTCGCACGCGAGCCGGTTGCAGTCGCGCGCAATTGGGCGGTTGGTCAGCTTGCCGCCAAGCATGTCGATCTTCGCAGGCGCTTTGCCGTCGTTGCCGGGCGCCCGGGCGCCGATCAGCCGGATCCCGGTGCGACTGTCTGTTCCTGCTTCTCGGTCGGCGTGAACGGCATCATCTCCGCCATTCGCGGCGGTTGCTACAGCGTTGAGGCGGTGGGGAGAGAAACTAAAGCCGGGACGAATTGCGGCTCATGCCGCGCCGAGATCAGAGGGATCATCAATGGCTGCCTTGCGGCGGCAGCGGAATGACCCGACGGGATCGTCGAGGCGATTAATGTATGCCGTGGATCGTGGCGCTTGCCGGGCAGGCGTTTTCCTGCGTCGGTTATTGAACTCCAGCGTCGGGCGCCGGCTTTTCCCTGCGGCCCTGATGATCGAAGAAATGCAGTTTTTCCGCTTGCGCCGTGAGTCCGATCTCGCTGCCGAGGGGTGGCGCCATATGGTCATCGCTGGTTACCAGGCACAGCTGTCCATCCGGCAACGTGACATGGAGAAGCGTGATGGCACCGGTATATTCGCAGAGACTGACTTTGCCGCGCAAGATGCCGTCTCGAGCTTCGCTCACCTTCAGATGCTCGGGGCGCACACCCACGCTCTCAGCCGAAGCCGGAACAATGGCCGCGGGAGTGAGCAACTGCGCATTGGCTGCCGGCAGCACGTTCATCTTGGGACTGCCGATGAACTGGGCGACGAACATATTGGCGGGCCTTTCGTAAAGCTCGCGTGGTGAGCCTACCTGCTCGATCCGCCCGTCGCGGAGCACCACGATCTTGTCGGCCAGTGTCATCGCTTCGATCTGGTCATGAGTGACATAGATCATCGTGGTCGACAGCCGTTTGTGCAGGGCTGCGATTTCCGAGCGCATGTGCACGCGCAACTCGGCATCGAGATTGGAAAGCGGCTCGTCGAAAAGAAACACGTCCGGATGGCCGACGATAGCGCGCCCGATCGCCACGCGCTGGCGTTGACCGCCGGAGAGTTCGCGCGGGTAGCGATCGAGCAGGGCGTCGAGCTTGAGCGTAGCGGCCGCCTCGTTGATGCGCCGCTGGCGCTCCCCTGCCGGTACTTTGCGCACCTTCAGTCCGAAGCCCATGTTGTCCCTGACTGTCAGATGGGGATAAAGGGCATAGGACTGAAAGACCATGGCAACACCGCGCTCGGAGGGTTGGACCTCGTTCACCAGCCGGTCTCCGATCATCAGCTCCCCGTCGCTGATATGTTCGAGCCCGGAAATAAGCCGCAGGAGCGTGGATTTTCCGCAGCCGGAAGGGCCGACGAACACGACGAACTCGCCGTCATCAATCCTTAGATCGACGCCGCGGATGACGTTGACGCTGCCAAAGTGTTTTTCGATGCCTTTGAGCAATAGACTGGTCATGGGAATAGCTTTCTCATCCCTTCACGCCGGAAAGCGCGAAACTCTCGATGATTTGTCGTTGCGCGATCAGATAGACGATCAGGATCGGCACCACGGCGAGACTGGTTGCGGCGAGCTGCAGGTTCCAAAGGGGTAAACCGTAGCTGTCGTTGAAATTGGAGAGCGCGAGCGGCAGTGTGAACATCTCCAGCGAGCTCACGAAAATCAGCGGCTCCAGGAACAGGTTCCAGGAGAAGAGGAAGGTGATGATGGCAACGGCCGCCAGCGCCGGGCGCGACATCGGCAGTGCGATCTGCCACCAGACGCCGAAGCGGGAAAGGCCGTCCATCTTGCCGGCTTCCTCCAGTTCCTTCGGCAGCGCGAGGAAATACTGTCGCATGAGGAACGTCGCCATCACGCCATGGGGGCCGAAGGTCGGCAACAGGATCAGCGGCCAGTGCGTGTCCACCAGACCCGCCCAGCGCATCAGGAAGAAGTTCGGGATGATCGTCACCTCTTCCGGCACCATCAGCGCGGAGATGAGGAACAGCATCAGCAACCCGGCACCCGCAAAGCGCATGCGCGCCAGCGCGTAGCCTGCGAGCGAGGCGATGAGGAGGGTGAGCACCGTCACCAGGATCGCGATATAGAGCGAATTGAAATACTGCCGCGCAAAGGGCTGATAGGTGAAGACCTCGATGAAATTCTGCCAGCGCCAGACACGCGGGATGAGCGTGGGCGCGCCGAAAATCTCGGTCACGCTTTTGAAGCCCGCGGAGACCATCCAGATAAACGGAAAGACGAAGGGAATTGCGGCAATCAGCAAGGCTATCGTCCAGCAGGCGCGATAAAGGATCTGGATCTGGCGCTGTGTCATTCCATGCCCTTTCGTCTCAGCATCACCTGCACGATGGTCAGCGCCATGACGATGACGAACATGATCATGGCGAGCGTCGAGGCGTAACCGACGTTGAAGAACTTGAAACCCTGCTGGTAGATGTAGAAGGCGAGCACCAGTGTGCCGTTTTCCGGACCACCACCCGTCATCTGGTAGATGTGGTCGAACACCTTGAACGAGCCGATGGTGGTGATGACCATGATCACCAGCGTCGTCGGCGCGAGAAGCGGCCAGGTGATCATGCTGAAGATCTGCCGGCGTGAGGCACCTTCAAGACGCGCGGCCTCCTCGTAATCCCGCGGAATGGCCTGCAGCGCCGCAATGTAGAGGATCATGTTGAGGCCGACCATCTTGATGACGCGGGTGATGATCACCGCTGCCATCGCCCAACCGGGCTCGCGCAGCCAGTTGGGTCCGGTGATGCCCACCAGAGCCAGCACCTGATTGATGAAGCCGCCTTCACCTTGCAGCAGGAATTTCCACACGATCGCCCAGGCGATCGCCGAAGTAATCACCGGTGCGAAAAACACCGTGCGGAAGAATACGACCCCAAAGAAGGGTCGCGAGAGCGCAAGCGCAAGCGTCAGGGCCAGCGCCATGTTGAGCGGCACGAGGCCGAGTGCGAAGATGACCGAATTGCGTACGACATGCCAGAAATCGGGGTTCTCCAGCAACGCATTCTCGAAGTTGCGCAGGCCGACGAAAGTCGCCTGCTGGGTCAGTAGGTTCCATTCGGTCAGCGAGTAATAGACAACAGCGCACAACGGGCCGAGGAAGAAGATAAGAAAGCCGATGAAGGACGGGCTGACAAACAGCCACGCCTCCATCATCTCCCTTGCTTTCAGCGTGAGCCAGGGCTTCTGGCTACTGCGCGTCGTCTTGAGGTTGTGAATGATATCGGTCATCTTCGGTCGTGTCAGAGCAGCGGCTGGATCGCCGAGCAGATTCCCTTGATGGCTGCGTCGACATCGGCATTGGCCTTCCACAGGGCATCGACGCGGGGCGCCATGGCGGCGAGAATCTGCGGCGATTTTTCGTGAGCCGGATGAACCCGACCGTTGGCGATTGCCGCTGCGACGTTCTTCATCATTTCCGGCGGAATGAGCTTGTTGCCGTTAATGAAGGCGTCGCTTTCAAGCACGCTCTTGCGCGCCGGCGGGAAGAACTGCGCCATGATGGCGACATTCTCCTTGCTAGTCATATGGGCTATGAATTCGGCAGCAATGTCCTTGTTCTTGCCCTGTGCGAAGACGACGAGACCGGCCTGGCCGATCACGGGCGATTCACCACCGGGTCCGGACGGCAGCGGTGCGATGCCCCACTTGAAGCCGGCTTCCGCCATCTTCGATGCGCGCGAGATCTGGTTCACCGTCATGGCCGAATTGCCGGAGAAATAATCACCCTGTTCGCCGGGCGGCACGATCGACTTGTCCTTGAACACCATATCGTGCAGTTGCTTGACCGCTTTGACCGCCTCGGGCTTGTCGAAGCCGCATTCATGGTTCGACCAGATGTCGCCACCATAGGCCCGGATCGGCGGCAACAAGGCGTGGGTCATGCGCGACGCATAACCTTCGCCGTCCTTGAACTCGAAACCCCATTTGCCGGGATTGGCTGCGGTCAGCTTTTTGGCGACCTCCTGGAACCTGTCCATGTTCCAATCGCCCTTTGCCGCGAGCGCCAATGGGTCATCGAGGCCGGCTTTGTCGAACATGTCCTTGTTGTAATAGATCATGAACGGCGAGGTGGAGAAGGGAATGCCGTATACCGTATCGCCCTTCTGCCAGAGCCCCATTGCCGGTTGAGAAAAGTCGGCGAAGTCATAGCCTTCGGTGGCTTTGAGCGTCGGACCGAGATCCATCAGCAGATTGGCGTTCTCGAAGGCCGGCGCGGCATCCTCCATCATCCAGGCGATGTCGGGCGGATTTCCGCCGGCAACCTGGAAGGTCAGCTTCTGGGTGTAGTCGTTGACCGGCACCGTCTCGAACTTCACGTTGACGTCAGGATGCTTGGCCTTGAAGCCTTCGGCGATGCCGTTGAGCATCTTGAGATGCACCTCGCTGCCTGTCCATACCGTCATGCGAAGATCCGTCGCGAAGGCGGTGGACGTCATTGCGTATAATGTCAGAGCGGATGCTGCTATACCTGCTAGTGTGGCCCTCATGGTTTCCTCCCCTTTGGTCGCTGGTCATCGGCCCTCATCGAGTGAATGCCTTGGCATTCCCTCCGATTGTGGGCAGTTAGCTGCGGCCTGTTTGAACAGGCCACCCTTGCGGCGAATAGATCCGCCACAGTTGTCTTCAAATCCCGCGCGCGCCGATCATCCGGACGCTCCGGGAAGAGTGCCGGGCGTATCACCGATCGACCATCCTCCGTCGACTGGAATGTTCGCGCCCGTGATGTAGCTTGCAGCATCACTGCAGAGAAAAACGAAAGCTCCGACCAGATCCTCCGGCTGGCCCTGTCGGCCCACGGGGATTTTGGCCGTAACCGCCTTGAGGAATTCCGGATCACTGTAGCGTTCGGCGTTGGCCTCGATTTGGATGGCGCCCGGCGAAACGACATTGAGCGTAACGCCGCGATGCCCGACGTCACGGGCAATGGCGCGCACCGCCGTCAATTGTGCCGCCTTGAGCGATGCGTAGACCACGGTTTCGGCCCGGGGCCGTGTCGCCATGATGCTGCCGGTCGCAATCACCCGGCCCCAGCCGCGTTCAGCCATTGGCGGAACAAGCTTGCCCGTGAGGGCCAGCAACGCCGAAAAGTTGGCTGCGACATGGGCATTGACATGGGCTTCATCCACCTCCTGCCAGGGCAGGCGGCGTTCGATGGCGGCATTGGCGATCAGAATGCCGATCGGGCCGTACCGGTTGACCACATTATCTGCAAATGCCGCTATGGCCCGCTGATCGGTGAAGTCCGCCTCAAGCACCGGGGTGTCATCGCCGATCGCGCGCGCTACTTCTCTTGCACCCGTTTCGTTGCCGAAATGGTGGAGGATGACGTCGGCGCCCTGCTCGGCGAGTCCGAGCGCCACAGCCCGGCCAATGCCGGAACTTGCGCCGGTCACCAGCGCACGCCTGCCTTTCAGCGAGAAACACGGCGATGTCATGACGCACCGCCACCCAACTTGTCGGCAACTTCCAGCGATGCGATGTCGGCAGCGTCGAAATGAACCCGTATGCTCTGCTCGGCCAGATCGGCATCGCCGGCGGCAATCGCGTCATAGATCGCCTGGTGGCGGGCGATCGTGGCGCGCCAATCGGCATCGCTGCGGTTGGCCCGGCGCGAAAACAGTTCGGAAACCTCGCGCTGCACGGAGCGCATGCCCTCCATCTGCACGCGGATCATGGCGTTGCCTGTGGCCATGGCAAGGCCGAGGTGGAAAAGAATATCGGCCGCAGTGAAGCCGGCAGGTTCATGCAGCGATGCCTGCATGTCGACCAGGCCCTGCCGCATGGCTTCAAGACCTTCCGGATCGCGACGCTCGGCGGCGAGCCGGGCGATGCCCGTCTCGATTACCCGGCGCATTTCGTTGGCTTCCTGCAGACGCTTCAGGCTGGAACGTACCGCGTAGCCATAGATGCGATCCATCGGCTCGCCGCTGAGCGCCTTGGCGCGCGCGACCTTGCCCTGCTGGGTGAAAATCAACCCGGCTGCCGTCAACTGGCGCAGCGCCTCGCGCGCAATCGGCTTGGAGACGCCGAATTCCCTGGCGATTTCACCTTCCGGCGGCAGAGGTTCGCCGGGCGAAATGCGACCATCGAACAGGGCGGCTGCGATCGCGTCGGACACCCCGTCCGCCAGTCGCGACGGGCTGGCTGGCTTGGATGTGAATACGGGTTTCCGTTCCGGGTTGTCGGTCATCTGTGTCCTCATATTTTTAACACTAGCACAACGGTTTATAACTTAGCAACTAGGTTTATCAGTTGCCAAGATGATAGCTGATCGCTAAAACTAACAAAATCGCCCGAAAGCGGCGACTGAATTTTGGAGGACGACAACGCCGATGGAGCCCCCGCATCCTGCAACCAAGAAGGCGATCCGCATAACGGATGTGATCGCCCATCCCCTGAGTCAGACGCTGCCGAAACCGACGGTAACGTCCTGGGGCACCTACAGTCAGGTTTCGATCGTGCTGGTCGAGGTGCGAACCGATGCCGGTATCATCGGCGTCGGCGAGACGCTCGCGCGGTTCTCACCCAAGGCTTATACGGAACTGATAGAAACCTCGCTCAACCCTCGCCTTGTCGGGCAGGATGCACGCAACATCGGTGCATTGTGGCAATCCATGCGCCGCTCGCTCTCCGGTCGCGCCGGCGGCATGCTGATCGAAGCGATCGCGGGAGTCGATATCGCGCTTTGGGACATTCTCGGAAAGGCGGCGGGCCTTCCGGTCGCCAAACTGCTCGGCGGCATGGGGCGCGAGCGAATCGATGTCTATGCCGCCGCCGTGAACTGGGTAGACGACGCCGAGGCCGACAGGGAACTGGAGCGCTATATCAACGAAGGGTTTCCGCGTATCAAGGTGAAGGTAGCGAACCCGGTGAAGGAAGCCTGCCGGCGTATCGAGCGTTTGCGCAAGCGCGCTGGCGACGACATCGGCCTCTGCGTCGATGCGAATTGGGCCTACAATCTCGATGAGGCGATCGAGGTCGGACGGGCACTGGGCGCCAATGGCTATTTCTGGTTCGAGGAGCCGCTGCCGCCGGAAAACGAGCAGGGCTACGAAGAACTGCGCAAGCGTTGCGACGTGCCGATCGCTGCTGGCGAGAGCAACTTCACTGCCGATCAGGCACAGCGGCTCGTCGCCAACCGCACCCTTTCCGTCCTCCAGCCGGATGTCGCCCGCGCCGGCGGCATATCCGAGACGCGGCGCATGGCCGATTATGCCGGCTTGCATGATGTCGCTTATGCTCCCCATATCGGCATGTCCGGCATTATCTGCGAAACGGCAAGCGTTCATCTGGCGGCCGCACTTCCGAATTTTCGGGTCATGGAATGCGAATGCGACCTGAGCCCCTTCAAGCGCGAGCTCGCCGATCTCGATCCGGGCTGCCTGCGGCAGAGAAATGGCACGCTTGATGTTCCGACCGGCCCCGGCCTCGGCATCGAAATCAATTGGGACGCCGTAAAGCGGCTCCGCGTGCAGTGAGGCCATGACACGATGACGACACCCTTTCACTCCCCCATGGCCGAAATGACCGAAGCAATGCGCCTGGCCATGCTCCGGGCCGACCCCGCGCTGAGCCGCTTCGACCCACTGCCGCGCATACTCTCCTTCGACGACTTTTCGCGCGGCCATTGCGGCTGGTCGCAGCTGGTCGGCAATTATGAGGACAGTCTCGATTCCATGCTGCCGGGTTATGCGCAGCATTCCAGCGCCATGCTCTCTACTCTGGGGCATTGGGATGCCGGCTCCCATGGCGGCATGGATTCCTCCTATGCGTTGAAAATTGCCACGAGGGCGCGGTCCGGCGCGCAGAACGTTGCGATCAAACGCCACACGTTTCGGAGGCGCGGACCGATCCGCTTCGAGCTCTTCTTCACCTTCAAGCCTGAAGCGACGGAGCTGAAACTCTCTGAGACCGATGTGCGCTCGATCGGTTTGCTGTTCGACCTTCAATGCGGCGACCGTGACGGCGACGGCGAACGTGTCATGCCTCATCTGCGTTTTCTGAACGCGCTCGACGGCAAGCATTTGCAGAAATGGCAGTACAAGCGCGAGACCACGCGCCTCATGCCGATCGGCAGCGAAGACAAGACCGTCAGCCACTATCACCTTGCCCCCGAGGGATGGCTCGATCTGCCGGATGGCGAGCAACGACTCTGTTACAACGAAATTCCGACCAAAGTGAACTGGAGCTACCTGCGCTTTGACTTCGACCTCGTCTCGATGAAGGCGCTCGGTCTTCAGTGCAACGACCGCAGCTTCGATCTCTCGGGCTTCGATTCGATCCGCATTCCGGCAATGAAGAACCTGTGGTGCATGCTGAATTTCTGCCTGTTCGCGGAGACGGACGTCGCCAAGCGCGCCTTCCTGTATGTGGATTCCATTTGCATTTCCGGGGATTTCTGATGCTGCCCGAAAATATCACCGCCGTCGTCTCCCGCAACGAGCGCTGGAGCGGCGATGCCGCGAGCGAGCCCTATGAAGCCGGCTGGGCGCATGAAGCCGTCTTCTTTGTCCGCGCCCTTAAAGATCCGGTCGGCAAGATGCCCAAGGGCTGGGTCGAGATCTCCCCCGATGGCATGCATTGGGTGCCGGAGGGAACGGAATTCGCCATGCCTTTGCAGCGCGACGGCATCGCTGTCGCCCGTCTCAAAGGCTTCGGAAACTGGTTGCGCGTTGCGACGCGTTTCGAGGATGGCGCAGAATGCACCGTGCTGGTTACGCTGCATCTAAAAGCCTGAATGATAAAGGGCAGAGATCTCTCCCCCCTTTATCGTTTCATTCAGCCGAGATAGGCGCCCTGCGCCAGAAGCTCGCGTCGCAGGTCTTCATAATCGACATGTCGAGGGCTCGCCCGGTTGCCCACCGAGAGCGCGGCAGCAATCCCGGCGGCCTGTCCGAGTGCGAAACAGGGCGGCATGACGCGGATGGCGCTCAGTGCCTCATGGGTGGCTGAAACTGCCCGGCCTGATACGAGAAGGCCATCGTGATAGCGCGGCAGCATTACACGGTAGGGTATCTGGTAGATATTGGCTGTGGCCGGTGCATCGCCACCCGTCCCGCCGCCCGATCCTGTCGGATCGTGAATGTCGAGGGGATAGCCGCAAAGGGCAATCACATCTTCGAACGAGCGGCCCGAACGGAGGTCGTCCAGGGTCAGTTCATAGTCGCCATCGATGCGGCGCGTCTCCCGAACGCCGATCTGCGTTGCGGTATCTCTGAGTTCGACCTTTTCGAAGCCGGGGAGATTGTTGCGGAAGAAATCGAGCAATGCCAAGGTCTGCTCGCGGCCTTCGATCTCCGCCAGGGTCAACTCCTTTGCATCAGCACCGTTACGGCGGAGCACACGGCCGGTATTGATGCGCCAGACGCCGGGCTCCATGGTCTTGTAGAGCCCGATGCCACGCCGTGGCGCCGGGAAGCGGCCTTCCGCGGTCGCCTTCGCGACAATCGAGGCGTAAGGCCGGTAGTCCTCCGGGTGAGACCGGACGTATTCCTCAACCACCTGATCGTTGACGTTCTGGACGCGGAAGAACAGGGTCTGCGGCTGGGCAAGGCCGTCGCTGTCTCGCCCCTGTCGCGTGTGCACGCCTGCGAAGTGGGCGACGTCGCCATCGGCGGAGCAATCCACCACGACCTTCGCTCGGGCGGCCTTCAGGCCGCCTTTGCCCGCGCAGACGACACCCAATATCCGCGGATTGACCGCCTCGCAGTCGTCGACAATGGCATCAACGACCATCGTATGCAGCAGCAGGTGGACACCGGCTTCCAAGCACATACGCTGCGCCACCACCTTTGCCGCCTCCGGCTCGAAGGGCGTGACCTTGTCATGACCATAGACGATGAAGCCGCAGTAGGCCGATCCGGCCGGAATGGTGCTCGGATGCAGGGCACCCCCAATCGCCATCATGCGCTGCACGAATTCCTCGTATACGCCGCGGATGAGTTGCTGGCTCCCGTCGAGCGAATAGGATGTCATGCACGGGCCGACGAGGCCCGCTGTCAGGTTTCCTCCGAGAAAGCCGTAGCGTTCGATCAGGCGAACTCGCACATTCAGGCGCGCCGCCGCCACGGCGGCCGATATTCCCGAAGGTCCGCCTCCGATGACGAGCACGTCGACGTCATCGAGTTCGGGAATATCGGCCGAATAGGCGTAGCGCTGCTCAGTCTCCTCCATCCCATTCCCCTTCGGTATCAGCGAAACATCGAGCCGCCGTCGACGTCGAGCGCTGCGCCGTAGACGAAGCTGGCCGCGTCCGAGCAGAGGAACAGGATGGCGGCGGCCATATCTTCCGGCCTGCCCATCCGCCGCATGGGCAGATTTGCAGCGATGCGCTCCTTCAGCGAAGGATCGATATGAGCATGCATGGGGGAATCGGTCGGTCCGGGGTTGAGGGCATTGATCCTGACCTTCTTGCCGGCAAGTTCACGCGCTACGGACTTGACCAGCGACAGTGTCGCAGCCTTCGATGCTGCATAGGCGGTGTCCGCGATCAGCCCGCCGCCCCCATGAACGCCGGCATCCGAGGCCACGCAGACGATGTTGCCGCCTGCCGGATTTTCGAGCATGCGCTTCACGCCGGCCTGCACCGTAAAGAAGGTCCCGAGCAGATTGACGTTCAGCACGCGCTGCCAATGGCCCCAATCCTGTTCGAAGAGGCGCTTGGCGGTGATGATTGCGGCGCAGGTGACGATATTGTCCAGCCGCGCGAGATGCGCATCGCAATAGGCGAAAGCCTCTGCGATGCTCTCGGGATTGCTGACGTCCAACTTGATGGTGTGGATCTTCGCTCCGCCTTTCCGCAGCTCTGAACCATGGCGTTCGAGCCCCGCCTCGTCGCGATCGGCCATCACCACTTCTGCTCCTTTGGCGGCAAAAGCGCGGGCGGTTTCCAGCCCCATGCCGCTCGCGGCTCCGGTGATCAGAACGGTTCGTCCGGCGTAACTGTCATCGGCAAAGGGCGTATAGGCTTGGGTCATCGTTAAATGTCCTTGATTGGAGCGCGGCTGGGAAAGACAGAGATGGATGAACAGCACCGATCCAGGGTTGATGTCGTTCAATCTGGGAGATAACTTAGCAACTATGTTTTCTAGTTGTAAAGAGTGCTTTCCGCGGTTTTTGGCACGCGTGATCCAGCGGCACCGCCGCGGATACCTATGAGCCGCAAGTCGGCCTGTATTTGAAGCTTGAGTGCCAGCTTTTATTGCGGCATCCATCCCGCCGCCAAGGGATGATCCGAGCCAAGGGGCAGCCGCACGATTTGACTATGGCGAGCCGATGCGTAGATCGCGGTAATGAGCTCGATTGAGTGATAGCTCTCCTGAAGCGTCGGCAGATAGAGGTCGGGCTGGCCCGTGAGGCAGGCATGGATGTCGGCAAACAGGCCGGGGAATCTCGAAAGGGTCTCGGGAATATCGGAGAGGGCCGCATCGATCTCTGCCTGTCGTGGCGGATCGGTGGCCGTGAAACTCCAGGGACCCGCGCCGATCTGGTAAGGTTCCGTGCCCGAGGTTACGGTAACGTGCTCGAAGCACATACGAAGTCGTGAGCTGTTCCCCGCGGCACCCAAAGTGACCGAGGAGGTGACCAGAGCCCCCTCGCTGGTGCGCATGGAAAGGGCGGCGCAATCTTCGGTCTCCACGGGATTGACGCGCGTGTCCAGAAAGGCTGCTATTTCGGTGACATCGCCGACAAGGTGGGTCATCAGATTATGGATATGGCAAGCATGGCTGACGAGGACGCCACCGAGCTCTCCCTTCCAGGTGCCTCGCCACCGCTCCTCATAATAGGTGGGGCCACGCTGCCAATGGGTCTCCAAGGCCACCAAATAGGGCTTTCCCAACAAGCCGCGTATCTTCAACTCGTGCGCTGCACGATAGCCGGCTCCATAGCGATACTGAAATACCGGGAAGACCTGTCTGCGCATTTCCGCCGCGAGGTCCGCAATGCGCCGAACGTCGGCGATTGAACCCGCCAACGGCTTTTCGCAGACCACGTGCTTCCCGGCCTTCAGCGCGGCCAGGGTCATCGAGGCATGCAGTTGGGGCGGCAGACAGATGTCGACGAGATCCACTTCGGGGTCTGAGAAGACCTGGTTTATGTCCCGAATGGCGCGGCTGCTAGGCGCCTGTTCGGCCGCTTCTTCCGCGCGGGCGAAGTTGAGATCGCAGACATAACGCACCTCGAATAGTTCTGGCAGCGTTGCATAAGCGGCCACGTGGGCTTTGCCGATGCCCGCCCCGACGACTGCCACCCGGATGTGATCGCTCATCGAATTGCGCCGCCTTCCGCCAAAAGCTGTGCCTGTAGCGCCAGTTCGGTCGCAAGGAACGCATGGGATTGAGACATGGCGGTCTCGGTTCGGTTTTTCACATCGGCGGCGAGTCTTCCGAAGAAAGGCTTGCCCGCGCCTTTGGCATCGAACCGCTGGACGCCGGATTTGTCGGCGAGAAAGACGTGATCCCCACCGGGTTGGCCCGCGATATCGATATATTTGCGCAGTTCGATATAGCCGTCGGTCCCGAGAAGGGTCATTCGCCCATCTCCCCAGACGGGAAGGCCATGTGGCGTCAGCCAATCCACCCGTGCATAACCACGGCCCCCATTGCCTTCCAGCAGCGCTTCGCCAAAGTCCTGGAAATCCATCCGATCCGGATTCGCAACATTGGCCACATGAGCGGAGATCACCCGAGCTTCGGTGGACCCGGTGAAATGCAGGAACTGGTCGAATTGGTGGGCGCAGATATCGGTCAGGATGCCACCGCATCGCGCCCGGTCCCAGAACCAGCCCGGCCGGAGATGTGCATTGAGACGGTGCGGCCCGAGCCCCACCGTCTGGACCACTCTTCCGATTCGGCCTTCGGCAATCAGGCGGTCCGCCAAGGTGGCGCTTTCAACGGACACACGCTCGGAGAAAGAGACAAGCCAACGGCGTCCGGTCTCCACCACAGTTGTACGGATATCCGCAAGCTGCTTCAGGCTCGTGCAGCCGGGTTTATCGACCAATACATCCTTTCCATGCATCATAGCCGAGACGGCAATTCCTCCACGCTCGCTGTTGATGCCTGCAGAAAGAATGAGATCGATACTCGCGTCTTCCAGAATGGCCTGCCTCGGTCGAAGCGGCATATCCGGATAGGTGTCCTGGAAGGTCTTGCGTGCCTCATCAGGGGTCTCATCGCCCGTTGTCCACGCGACGAGCGTGGCGCCGGCCTCCCGCATGCCATCCATCATGCCGTAGATATGCCCGTGGTCTATGCCGATGACGCCGATGCGAAGGTCGAAGGCCATGAGGACTATCCTTTGAGGTGGATGCCGCGAGCCCGCAGCATCGACTGGATATTGACGAGCGAGCCAGTTTCGATGGAGGCGTTGGCGGCGATGCCGGTGAGAATGGACCATGCGCCGGCGACATGGTCGGAAGCGCGGCCATAGCGGTCCGGCTCCATGCCTTCCGGATCAAAGATATATCCGAGCATGACCGGATCGGCACCGCCGTGGTCGCCCTTCGCCTTTGGAACCTGGACCAGGCGTGGCGGCTCTCCAGCCAGGTGCAGTTCGGTGGTGATGGCATCTTCGTCCGCATGCGCGCGCTTGCCGCCGAACACGCCGTGGACTTCCACATGGCGATGGGTGATGTCGCCCTTGGTTCCCTGGAATTTGATCTCCAGCCCTTCCCATGGCGAATAGGCGGTCAGGGTGTAATTGGCCGTGACGCCGGACGCATAGCGAATATGCGCCTGCATCGTATCCTCGATGCCGATCTCCTCGTCGAAGACGCAGCGATCGCGGAAGTAGCCGTCTTCGCCTTCGGCCTCGAGGTAGAGCGCGCGAAGGTTCTCGTCGGCCGACAGATCGAGCTCGAAATCGCATCTGGCGGCCACGGGACAGCCCGTGCAGCGTGGGCCGCGGCCTGCAAGCCCCAGTTCGACCGCCGTTTCCGGGCGATAGAAAACCCGCTTGCCGGATGCCAGAACCTCGGTCGGCACCGAGCCGAGCCACCAGTTGAGCAGATCGAAATGATGCGTGGATTTATGGACCAGCAGCCCACCGGAGTTCTCCTTCTGCCGGTGCCAGCGTCGGAAATAGTCGGCGCCATGAACGCGGTCGAGATGCCAGCGGAAATCGACGGCCGTCACCGTTCCGATCGTGCCGGACGCAATGAGCTCCTTGATCTGGGTGCGGGCAGGAGAATACCGGTAGTTGAAGGTGACCGTGACCTTCCGGCCGGTCCGCCTCTGGGCATCGACAATCTGCTTGAGGCGGGAAAGGTCGATCGTCAGCGGTTTTTCACAGATGACATCGCAGCCGGCCTCGAAAGCACGGACGATATAGTCGGCATGCAGGAAGTCGGGCGTTGCCACGACCACCGTATCCGGCTTCTGTTCCGCAATCAGGCGGTCGAAATCGGAAGCAAGATAGGTCGCGACGCCGTTCGTTCCCGGTTTGGGGACTGCCTTCGCTGCTTCTCCCAATCGACGGGCATTGCTGTCGCAGAGCGCGACGATCTTGTGCTTGTCTGCGTAATCTTCGATCACGGAATCGCGGAACATCTGATGCCGCGAGCCACATCCGACAATGGCAATCTTCACTGGACCAGGCTTTCGTTCTGAGTGGGCTCGACGCGCTGACCGGCGCTATCGAAATAATGGAGGTCGAAGAGGTCGAAGCCGATCGTCACCGGATCGCCCATGCGACAGGGATTGCGGCCACTATCGCTGGCAAGCAGAACCTGGCCCGAAGGCAGGGCCACATGCAGCAGTGTCTCGCTACCAAGATATTCCACAAGCCGGATCGTTCCCTCGGTCGTGACATCGCCGCCGCCCACCCGCAATGACGAAGGGCGTACGCACAGGGTCATGACTTCGCTCGTGGCTGTAAGAGCAGGAATGGCGAACCGGGGCAGGTCGGCAATGTCGACGAGGGTTTCACCTGCCTCACGCAACACCTTTGCCTGCAGCATGTTGATCTTGGGCGAGCCGATGAAGCCGGCAACGAAAAGGTTCTGGGGCCGGGTGTAGAGCTCCTGCGGCGTTCCAACCTGCTCGATCTTGCCGCCTCTCAGCACCACGATGCGGCTTGCCATGGTCATGGCTTCCACCTGGTCATGCGTCACATAAATCATTGTCGTTCCGAGACGCGTATAGAGTGAAGCCAGTTCGGCCCGCATCTGCACACGCAGCTCGGCATCGAGGTTGGAAAGCGGTTCGTCGAAGAGGAAGAGCTGCGGCTCGCGCACGATAGCGCGACCGATCGCCACGCGCTGCTTCTGCCCGCCTGAAAGCTGGCGCGGCTTGCGGTCCATCAACTGCTCGATCTGCAGGATGCGAGCTGCCTCGGCCACCCGGTGTTCCACTTGCTGGCGTGGAACGTTGAAATTCTGCAGGCCGAAGGCGAGGTTTTTCCTGACGTTCATGTGGGGGTAGAGAGCATAGCTCTGAAACACCATCGACAGCTCGCGTTTGGACGCGGGCAGGTCGTTGACGATCCGTCCGCCGATGGCGATTGTTCCTTCGCTGATGTCCTCCAGGCCGGCGATCATGCGAAGAAGGGTGGATTTCCCGCAGCCCGAAGGGCCGACAAGGACAAGAAATTCGCCGTCGCGAATATCGAGGTTCAAACCCTGGATGATGGACAGCGCCCCGTAGCGCTTGCCGACGTTTCGAAGCGTCAATCCTGCCATGCGTCTTGTTTCCTATTTCATGCCGGAGGTGGCGATGCCACGAACGATGAGTTTCTGGAACAGGACGAAGAAGATCACGACCGGCACCAGCGAAAGCACGGACATCGCGAACATCTGGCCGTAGGCCGACTTGCCTTCCTGATCGAGGAAGAGGCGCAGCGCCAGCGGCACGGTATAGCTCTTGATGTCGTTGAGGTAGATCAGCGGCGCGAGGAAGTCCTCCCAAACCCAGATCAGCGAAAAGATAGCGGCCGTGCCCATCGCGGGCAGGGAAAGCGGCAGGATAATCGCCCAGTAGATCTTGAAGGGCGAACAGCCGTCGATCATCGCAGCCTCGTCCAGCTCCCGGGGCAGCTGACGAAAAAACTGCACCATCAGGAAGATGAAGAAGGCGTCGGAGGCCAGGAAGCGAGGCACGACCAGCGGCAGATAGGTATCCACCCAGCCGAGCCGAAGGAACTGCACATATTGGGGAATGAGGACCACATGATAGGGGATCATCAAGGTCATCATCATCAGCGCGAAGAGGAAACGGCGGCCCGTGAAGCTCAACCTGGCGAAGGCATAGGCCGCGAAGGAGCAGGAGATCAGGTTGCCGATCACCGAGAGCACAGTGACGATCGCCGAATTGACGTAGAAGAGTGTGAAGGACTGCGGCAGCGCGTTCCAACCCTCCGTGTAGTTGTCGAAGCGGAACTCCGACGGCCAGAGCGTCAGGCTTCCGAAAATCTCGTTTTCCGGCTTGAAGGAAGAAGCGAGCAGCCAGAACAGCGGGTAGAGCATCACACAGGAGACGCCGATCAGAAAGATGTGCTTCAGGATGCGTCCGTTGCGTGCCCGCTTGTCGCTGCGCAAGCGCATTTCATGCGCAATCCTGGCGGCTTCCTCGATCTCGACGGACAGGTCCATATCAATCGCGCTCGTTCTCATAATGCACCCAGTATTTCGAGGTGAAGAAGGCGATCGCCGTAAAGACCGCGATGATGACGAGAAGCACCCAGGCAAGCGCAGAGGCATAGCCCATGCGGAAGAATTTGAAGGCCTCGTTGAAGAGGTACACCGTATAGAACAGCAGGCTGTCGGCCGGCGCTCCGGTGCCGTTGGAGATGATGAAGGCACTCGAAAAGGTCTTGAAGGCTTCGATCGTCTGCAGCACCAGGTTGAAGAAGATGACCGGCGCGAGAAGGGGCAGGGTGATCCGTGTGAACTGGCGCCAGCGCGGCGTTCCGTCTATCTCCGCTGCCTCATAGAGGTCGCGCGGTATGCCCCTGAGGCCGGCGAGAAAGATCAGCATCGGCGAGCCGAACTGCCACATGGCGAGGACGACCAGAGTGTAAAGCGAGGTATCGGGATCGGTGATCCAGGCGGCGCCTTGAATTCCGACGAGAGCCAGAACCTGGTTGACGACGCCGTCCTCGGCAAAGAGCTGGCGCCACAATATGGCGATCGCGATCGAGGCGCCGAGCAGGGACGGCAGGTAGAAGATCGCCCGATAGAGGCCGATGGTGCGCAGGCCGCGGTCGAGCAGCATGGCGACGCCGAGCGCCACGATCAGGCGCGCCGGCACTGCCAGCACCACATAGGTGAAGGTCACATCCAGCGCCTTCCAGAAGCGCCGGTCCCGCGTGAACATATATTCGTAATTACCCAAGCCTATCCAGCGCGGGTCGCTCACCATGTCATAGCGGGTGAACGAGAAATAAAGCGACGCCAGGATAGGCCCCAGGGCAAGCAGGAAAAACCCGACCAGCCAGGGCAGAAGAAAAACATAAGCCGGCGCATTGCGGGCAAAGAAACGCTTCATCGAGACAACCTTGTTGTCGGAAGGGAGGTCCCGGATGGAACAGCCGGGGCCTCGGTTCAGGCGGTCACTACTGGGCGCGGTCGACGATATCCTGTGCATCCTGGATGAACATGCCAGCGGCTTCCGCGACCTCCATCTTACCGAGCACTACGTCGGTGCCGGTGCGCATGAAGGCGTCTCGAACCTCGCCGGCACCCTTGGGCGCGGGGAGGGGGAGCGGCCCGACCTTGCTCTGGATCGCATCGAAATAATCGACCGAGAGCTTCTCGACTTCGGTGAGTTTCGGCGCCAGCGCGGCACGGACCTTCGGCGAGCAGGGGATGCCGCGCTCCAGGCCCAGAATGCCGGTGATTTCCGGATCGTTGACCCAGGCGTTCATATAGGCGATCGCAGCCTCGGTGTCCTTTGCGTCACGAGTGAGCGACAGGAACATGGACGGCTTGATGAACTGGCCCTGCTTGCCGCCAGCCTTGTGGGGTATCATCGCGGCGCCGATCTTGTCCTTCGATACTGCCTGAATTCCGACAAGCTGGTTGGACCAGAAATGCGACATGGCGGTGTCGCCGACGGGGACGCCCGACTCGGCAATCGGCGGATCGAGAATGACGGTCTTGTTCTTGTCGCGCACGACGTCGGCCTTGCGCAGGTCGGCCCAGAACTGCCACCATCCGGACACGTCCTCGGCCGTCGCGGTGACCTTCCCCTCCGGCCCATAGAATTCCCGGCCGTTCTGGCGCACCCAGGCTTCGAAGGCTTCGATCATCAGGGAAAGATCGTCCGAGCCCTTCATCTTGCCGCCGGACTTGGAGGTGATCGCTTCGCAGGTCTTGGAAAAGTCATCCCAGGTCCAGTTGATCAGATCCACATCGATGCCGGCCTCCTGGAAGGCACGGGTATTGTGGACCATCACCTGGCTGTTGGAGCCGATGTTGAGTGCATAGAGCTTGCCGTCGACCTTGCCGCCGTCGAGCGGCCCCTGATCGAAGTCTGCGATCATGAGGCTCTTGCCGGCGAATTCGTCAAGCGGCTTGAGCGCGCCGCGATGGACGTATTCGAACAGGAACCGGTAATCCATCTGCACCAGATCGGCCATGTTCCGGCCGGCTGTCTGGGTCGCCATCTTGGTCCAGTAATCGCCCCAGCCGATCGTCTCGCCGGAAACTTCGATGCCGGGGTTCTTCTTTTGGAAGGTGTCGATTACGGCAAAGGTGCGTTTGTCACGTTCGGGATTCCCCCACCAGTAGTGTCGGATCGACCGATCCGCGGCGATCACTGGCATCGGAAATGCAGCAGCGGCGGTCGCCGCGCCTATCGTGCCCAAGAGGGCTCTTCTTGTCAGTTTGGTCATGTCATCCTCCTCCTCTAATCCGACGTGCCTCATTCGCACCGGGTGTTCGATATCATTCGAGACTTCTTGCGCTCCGGCCCCTCCTGCCGGAAACGCTCCAATCTTCCTTCGGGCAGTTCGCCTAGATGTAACTGCGCAGAAGTTCGGTCAGGCAGAGCATGGCCATCGCCTGTCCATAAGGCATGGAAGTCAGCTTGATCTGCCGGTAGAAATCGAGGTCGTGGCCCATGGCAGTGCCGAAGGACACCTGCTGCAATTCGCCGTCGGGACCGATGTTGTCGATGACCCCTTTCATGGCGCGTTCGGCGGTTTCCAGATAATCCTTGGTAAGATATCGCTTACGCACACCTTTCATGAGGCCGTAGGCGAATCCGGCCGTCGCCGATGCCTCCAGATAGCTCGATGGGTCGTCGATCAGCGTATGCCAGAGGCCTGACGCGTGCTGGTATTGCTGCAGGGACGTTGCCTGGCGCCGAAGCAGCGACACGAGATGACGACACAGAGGATCGCTCTCCTTCAGGTCCAACAACTCGATGAACTCGGGAATGGCGATTGTGATCCAGCTATTGCCGCGGGCCCAGCGGGCGCGGGCGAAATTGTGATTGCCGGCGAAGGTCCAACCGTGAAACCAGAGGCCGGTCTCCGTGTCGCAGAGATATTGGGCATGGACCAAGAACTGGTATTTCGCCTCCTCGACGAATTCCGGGCGATCAAGGACAAGGCCGATCTTGGCGAGCGGCAGCACGCTCATCATCAGCGTGTCGTCCCACATCTGCTGGTCGTTGACGTTGTTGTAGACAATGTGCTGAAGGCCGCCTTCGCGGGTCCGCGGCATGTCATGCATCACCCACTCGGCCCAGGTCTCCAGATAAGGCCGCCAGTGCGGGTTCTGTTTGAGTTCGTAAAGATAAGCCAGTGTCAGGAAGGGGGCCATGGTGTTGACATTCTTGGTGGGCGTGCCCCCTTTCAGCCGGGCGTCGAACCAGTCCGTGATGATGCCCATCGTGTCCTGGTTACCGGTCAATTGCCAATACTTGAACAGGCCATAAAGGCCGATGCCGTGGGTCCATTCCCATCCGGCCCAGCCCTTCGTATCGATGACACGTCCGTCATCGAGGCGCAGGAGGAATTCGCCGGTACGATCCTCGATATGGATGAGGTTGTCGGTCAGCCGATCGATGAGATCGCACACATCATTGCGCTGGATAAGGGGTTGCTTCTGCCTCAGCAGCGGATGCATGTCTGATGTTCTCCCCAATATTTCGGAACGCTATTCCGGAAATTAGGAAACCATACTCCTAAAGGCTTTTCAACCTTGTTTTTTGCTGCTTTGTGCGATGCTGCAAAAGCTCATGGACCTGCCCGACCACGTCTTGACATAGGCGAGGTCAAATTTCAGAATATGATTTCGAAAAATCCAGAACACTTAAAATGTCAGACCCCAGCTCCAAAACGGAAAATGTTGCCGCTGTCCTCAAGGTCTTCGCCGTTGTGGAGGCTCTTGTCGAGGAAAAGAGGGTAAGTCTTGCTGACCTCGCTCAGCGGGCGATGACATCCAAGACGACCGCGCATCGCTTGCTGCAGACGATGGTAGACCTCGGTTATGTGGAGCAGGATCCGGAGACGGAGAAATATGGTCTGACACTGAAACTGTTCAGTCTCGGAGCCAGATCCTTGAATGAACAGGCAGACCTGTTGCGGGCAGCCGACAAGGCGATGGGTAAGCTTTCCCGAGCCACGGGCGAATCCATCAACCTCGGCATTCTGGATGATCGGGACCAGAAGGTCGTCTACATCCATAAATATGATTCCGCCTACAGTCTTTCGATGAAGTCGACGCTTGGACTTCGCAATCCACTGCACAGTACCTCGCTCGGAAAGGCGTTGCTTGCCTGGCGAGACGACGATGAGCTCCGCGAGCGGCTGGGCAAGATGGAACTGATCAAACTGGCGCCTCGGACCATCACGGATCGGGAAGAACTGTTCGCCCAATTGCGACTCACCCGCGACCGAGGCTTTGCCGAAGAAGTGGAAGAGAGCGAGACGGGCGTGCGCTGCATGGCGGCGCCAATCTTCAATTATATGGGCAAGCCGATCGCTGCCATGTCGATTTCCTTTCCCCTCTTTCGCTTCGATGAAGGAAGGAAGTCGGAATATGTGAACCTGCTCACAACCGCGGGCATGACAGCTTCCAGCGCCCTGGGCTACCGGCCGAAGAGTTGAGATGATGTGCAGTCGTTAGCCGAGAGCTACGCCATTGGTCGCCACGTAGACGGAGTAAAGGGAGGTGGTGGCGGTTATGAACAGGCGGTTTCTCCGCTGTCCGCCAAAAGTGAGGTTCGCCACCGACTGCGGCACGAGAACCTTGCCGAGAAGCCTGCCTTCCGGTGAGAAGCAGTGCACGCCATCTCCAGCGCTCGTCCAGACATTGCCTTCGACGTCCACCCGGAAACCATCCGGCAGACCATTGTCGAGACTGCAGAAGACTCTGCCATTGTTGAGCCGCTTGCCCTCGATGACATCAAAGACACGGATATGGCGGGGTGCCTTGACGTCATGGCTTGACGCCGAGTCCGCCACATAGAGCTTTCTTTCGTCGGGCGAAAAAGCGAGGCCGTTCGGCTGGCCGAAATCGGTCACCACAGCTTCGAGTTCTCCTGTCTCGGGATCGAGCCGGTAGACGTTGCGCGTCTCCTGTTCGGGCTCCGACCGATAGCCCTCGTAGTCCGACTTGATGCCGTAGGTCGGGTCGGTGAACCAGATGCTGCCATCCGAGCGCACGACCACGTCGTTTGGTGAATTGAGCTTCTTGCCCTGATAGCGGTCTGCCAGCACCGTCAGTGTGCCATCGATCTCTGTGCGGATGACGCGGCGGCCCCCATGCTCGCAGGAAATGAGCCGACCCTGTCGGTCGCGCGTGTTGCCGTTCACGAAATTGGAGGGCGAGCGGAAGATCGAAACCCCGCCGTCCGGTGTCCAGCGTAGCATTCGCTGGTTGGGGATGTCGCTCCAGATCAGGCAGTTGAGATCGGAAAACCAGACCGGTCCCTCGGCCCAGCGGCACTCTGAATAAAGCTCTTCGAGGCGCGCGCTGGAGACGATCAGCTGTCGAAAACGTTCGTCGTGGATTTCGTAAATGGAAGGCGTTTGCGGCATGGTTGTCGTCCGATTGGGAGGGTGTTTCATCGGGTGGATTGGCGGCCGCCGGCCATGAGGATGACGGCAATGATGATGAGGCCGGTGAGGATAAGGCGGAACCCCGCGCCGAAACCATAGGTGTTCAGCATCGATACCACCAGGAACATGAAAAGCGAGGCGCCCCAGATGCCCGGAATATTGGAATTGCCGCCAGCGACCGCAGTGCCGCCAATAACGACGACCGCAATCGACATCAACAGGTATTCCGCTCCCATGTTAAGCGCGGCACCGCCCGAGAAGCTGGCGAGCAGATAACCGCAGATCGAGGCGAGCACGGCGCAGAGCATATAGGTCACAAGCCGTGTGCCATCGACGGGAATACCGGTCATCCGGGCCGCGAACGTGCTCTGTCCGATCGCCGATATCCAGCGGCCGTAGATGCTTTTTTCCAGCAGCAACCATGCGATAGCGGAAAGGGCGAGGGCGACGATTGCCACGTTCGGGATGCCGAAGAGGCTGGATGTAGTGAAGCTTGCAAGAATTTCCGGGGGCTTGATGCGCAGGCCCCGGTTCGCCCAGATCGCCGTCGACTGAACGATGAAGCTCATGGAGAGCGTCGCGATGATCGGCGGGATGCGAAGCAGTTTTATAAGTGCGTAGTTGCCGATGCCGATCATGGTGCCGAGCAGAACGGAGAGCAACAGGCCGACGACGATCATGCTGTCCTGAACATCCATCAGCTTCAGTGCCAGCGTACCGGAGAGTGTCATGGTGGCGGGCACCGAAAGGTCGATATTGCCGGGACCAAGCGTGATGACGAACATCTGACCGATGCCGACGATGACCGAGAAGGCGGCGAAGGTGAGGGCCGCTTGAGACAGGCCGAGCGAGCTTGCACCGCCGGTGAAGAGCACCGTAATGATCCAGACCGTGATTGTGGCGACGAAGGACCAGATCCAGGGCTTGGAGAGAATGAGGCGGGGCGCGTTCATTGAATTTTCTCCCGCCGCTCCAAACGGTTCAGGAAGAGGCGCAGCGCCAGCACGACGATCAGGATCGCGCCTTGCGCACCGATCTGCCAGTCCGGCGAAATGCGCATGAAGGACAGGAAGGAGCCGGCCAGCGCCAGAGTCAGCGCACCGATGACGGCCCCGATCGGCGAAACCCTGCCACCGACGAACTCTCCGCCGCCAAGGATCACTCCGGCGATCGACAGCAATGTGTAGCGGAGAGCGATGTTGGCGTCGGCCGAGGTTGTCAGGCCGACGAGCGCGATGCCCGAGAGTACGGCGAAGACAGCAGCCAGGGCATAGGTCGCGGCCCGGATGCGGATCACCGACCAGCCCGCACGCTCGACAGAGCGGAAATTGCCGCCCACGCCACGGATCAGCACGCCGAAGGAAGAGCGCATGATGAGGAAATGGGTGACGGCCGCGATCACGACGCTCGCAACGATTGCCATCGGCACGAAGGGCGGCTTCGAGGTCATCAGCCAACGCACCCAGCCCGGCGCTTCACCGCCCGGAGACGGTAGCATCAGCACGGCAAGGCCGCCCCAGAAGAAGCTCATCCCGAGAGTCACAACAATCGAGGGGAGTTCCCGGACATGGATGATCACACCCATGGCCGCATAGGCGGCGATCGCACCCAGGAAGATCAGGACGCCGATTAGGGGCGAAGCTTGCAGGAAGGTCGCCGTGACGCAGGCACAGAAGCTGACGAATGTACCCATCGACAGGTCGAGGTCGTTGACCGCCATGATCAGCATCTGCGCCACGGTCGCGAGCGCGATCGGCACGGCGAGATTGAAGAGCAGATTGAGACCCGTATAGCTCATGGCGCGCGGCTGCATGTAGAAGACGGCCGCGAGCAGCAGTGCGAGCGACACTGCGGGGATGATCAGGCGGAGGGTGCCGGAGGAAAGCTTCATGCAGCCTTCTCCTCGCTGAATGACGCGGCCAAGATGTTCTTTTCGGTGATGTCATCACGAACAAGCTCGGCGACGATTGCGCCTTCGCGGAAAACATAGACCCTATCGCAGAGGCGTATTTCGTCCATTTCGGTCGAGTACCAGACGAAGGTTCGGCCTGACATCGCCTCGGTGCGCAGGATTTCGTAGACTTCCTGTTTGGTGCCGACATCGACTCCCCGCATAGGGTCGTCCATCAGCACGATCCCTGCCGTCGTTGCCAGTGCCCGGGCGAACAGGACCTTCTGCTGGTTGCCGCCTGAAAGCGACAAGATGCGGTTTTGCATGTCGGGGGTACGGATCTCGATACGTTTCTTCCAGTCTTCCCCGAGCCTGTCCTCACGACTGCGGTCGATCATGCCGCGGGAGGAGAGCTCTCCAAGCGAGGTAATGCTGAGGTTTTTCAGGATGCTCCACAGCGCAAACGTACCGTTGAGACTGCGGTCGCCCGCCACAAACGCAGTTTCCCGTCGACGGGCCGCCCACCAGTTGCTGTTACGAGAGAGATAGAGCTCGAGAAGCGCCTCCGTCTGTCCGTGGCCGCCGAGGCCCGCGAGACCGACGATCTCGCCACGATAGGCTTCGAAGGCCAGGCCATGGCCGCGCCGGGGCGACATCGAAAGAACCGGCGAGCCTGCTTTCATGGCGGTTGAACGTTGCCACTCCCGCTCGCGCACCACGCTGCCCATGGCTTCAACGAGGCTGCGGCTATTGAATTCGAAGGCCACGCGATCAGCGACAACGCGTCCATCCTTCATCACCACGATACGGTCGGAAGTCGAAAGGATTTCGCCCAGGATATGGGAGATCAGCAGGACTGAGCCGCCCTCGGCGACGAAACGGCGGACATAGGCCATGAGCTGAGCCGCAAGCCCGGCATCCAGCGACGACGTCGGTTCGTCGAGGATAACGAGCTTCGGTCTTGGGCCGACGCCGGCGAAGCTGATGGCGATCTCGACCATTTGCCGCTCGGCGATCGAGAGATCATCGATCGTACTGTCACAATCGATGTTGTGACGGGGGAATATCTCCTTGAGCTGCGCCTTGATGAGGGAGAGCGCCCGACTGCGCCAGTTCCAGCCTTTAAGGTCTCCATGCATGATCCTGACGTTCTCGCTGACCGTCAGGTTGGGGCAAAGCGACAACTCCTGGAATACGCACCGTATCCCATTGGCACGCGCCGCCGAAATCCCGTGCTGCTCGGCATCGCCGCCATAGCTGACGGTGCCGGCATGTGGGGTGAGGCTTCCGTTAATCACATTGACTATGGTCGACTTGCCTGCGCCGTTATGCCCGACCAGACCCACACACTCGCCGGCGTGTATGGTGAGATCCACGCCGTCCAATGCCTTGACGGCGCCGAACGTCACCTTGATGCCTCCAGCTGCAACCACCTCTGTTTTCGGCATTACGTCAGTCATATGGCGTTCGTCATGGAGAGTTGGTCGGCAGGCCGGTGAATATCCGGACGCGGCTTTGAGCTGCGCCGCGTCCGATCTATAGGGCCGCTGGCGCTATTTAGCGCTTGCGATCACCTTCTGGGCGTCTCCCAGCGTGTATTCGACATTCGCTACGCCGCCCTTCTGGGTGCCGGCGAGGTTGGTTTCGAGGTTATCCTGGTCGATGCGCAGGAAGGGAACGACGAGATCTTTCTTGACTTCTTTCCCGTCGAGGATCTGCTGAGCGACCCAGAATGCGAGCGTCGAGACGCCCGGCGCGATCGAGACGGACATCGTCTCGTAGCCGTTCTTGTCCTTCTGCTGTTTCCACCAGACGAGTTCGTCTTCGCGATTGCCCATCACGATGGTCGGAGTCGGGCGATTGGCCGCGGCAAAGGCCTGAGCGGCGCCATAACCGTCCCCGCCCTGAGTCACCACGGCTGCGATTTCGGGAAGGCTCGGCAGGATGCCCGCGACCGCGCGCTGCGCAACGTCCTGCGCCCAGTCTCCGTTGACTGACCCCACGACCTTGAACTGCGGGTTCTTCTTGACGCCCGCTTCGATGCCCGCATGGATTTCGTCATCGACCGAAACGCCGGCCAGACCGCGGATTTCGAGAAGGTTGCCGCCCTTCGGGAGTTTCTTTGCAAGATAGTCCAGCTGGCTCTCACCCATTGCCTTGAAATCGACGGCGATCCGCCAGGCGCAGGGCTCGGTCACGATGCCGTCGAAGGAGACGACGATGATGCCGGCGTCACAGGCTTCCTTGATCGCGCCATTGAGAGCGGTCGGAGACGCCGCATTGACGACGATCGCATCATATCCCTGCAGAATGAGGTTCTGGATTTGCGCGGCCTGTTCGGTCGCCTGGTTTTCTGCAGTGGTGAACGGATCAGCTGCTGCAACGACGCCCTTGGCGACGGCATCCTTGGTGATCTTGTCCCAGCTTGTCAGCATGGCCTGTCGCCAGGAATTGCCGGCATAATTGTTTGACAGGGCGATTTTCTTGTCGGCGGTGTCGGCCAGGGCGGAAATCGGCCCAGCGACGCAAGCGACGGCGACAGATGCAAAAAGCATCTTTCTGATGATCATGATTTCCTCCCTAGCACCCACGAGATCTTCTCCGTTCCGCTCCTCAACGGTATTTCGGAGATAGTGATTGCACTGAGCTTCATTTGCCCAGTAGAGCGAGCATGGAGGAGAAATCAGGTGTTGTATAGGCGCATTCAAGCAACCTTTTTGCGGGTATTCGCGCAGAATCTGCGGGTTCCCGCAAGACAAGTCCGACAGCAAGGCGCTTAATGAGGTTGAGGACTGGGAGGAGGTCCGACATGCTCGATTCGGCCCGAAGCACGCTTTTCGACCGCTATCTTGGTATCTCGCGGCTGCTGGCGGGCCAGCTCGATTTCCATTCGATCATACAGGCGGTCGCCGCCGAGATCAGTCACATCATTCCGCACGACCATCTCGATGTCTGTATCAAGATGCTGGACGGCAAATATCACATCGCCTACGAAAGCGGCCTTGAAACCGCCTGGAGCAGACAGCCGCCGGCGCTGCTGACCGGTAGCCCGATCCGGACCCTGTTGTCGGGTGAAGTCGATTTCCTGCTGTCACCAGACGCCTGCTCCGACCCCCGGTTTCACTTCGAAGGAGCCTTTTCGAGCCCGATCATAGAACTGTCGTTGCGCAGCCGTCTGCATGTGCCGCTGAGGGTGCAGGGCGATATTATCGGTGCGTTGAGCTGCTCCATCCACGAGGCTGACAGCTATACGATGCAGGATGTCGAGAATGCTCGTTCGATCGCTGACCTGCTCGCTCCCTATTTCTTCGCCTTACGTGCCGCCGAGCAGGCCAAGCATTCGGCGATCGTTGAGGCCGAAGCGCGTGCCCGCGAAGAGGGGCTCAGACTCGGCGCCTTGAAACTGACCGAGGCGCTGGAGATCGAACGGCAGAGGATCGGCATGGACCTGCATGACCAGACCCTTGCCGACCTGACGCGCCTGACGCGGCGAATGGAACGGCTGACGAGCCTTTCGGAAATATCGGGTGAAACGCTGGAACCGCTCTGTCGCATGTTGCAGCAATGCCTTCACGACCTTCGCCAGATCATCGAAGAGGCGAAACCGTCGGTTCTGCAACTGTTCGGAGTGACGGAGGCGATCGAAAACCATCTCGATCGTTCCGTGCGCGAGAGCGGTCTGCCAGTCGAGTGGAGGATACTCGATGAGAGCGACGGGGCGCTTCTCAATATCGGGCAGACGGTGGCGACGGCGCTTTTCCGGATCGTCCAGGAAGCCGTCAACAACGCGATTCGCCACGGGCAACCCACATCAATCCTCGTGCATCTGCGCACATTCGAACGGATGTTATCGATCGAGGTAATCGACGATGGCGGAGGGATAAAAAAGCTGCGTGACAGGGCAGGCCATGGAATTGATAACATGAAAACGCGCGCACGCTTGATTTCCGCGCGGTTTGAAATCGGGCGGAACACCGGCGGTCGGGGGACAGTGGTTAGAGTAACGCTGCCGATCGATCAGAGCGACACTTCGGAGAACTTACCATGAAAGTGCTGATCGTCGAGGATGATCCGCTGCATCGGTCCTACCTGCATGAGGCAGTGCGTGCCGCACTGCCGGAATGCGACATGGTGCTGGAGGCGGAAAACGGTCTAAGCGGTGAGATCGAGGCCCGAAAGTCGCGCATGGAACATGTGATCATGGACCTGCAGATGAGCGAACGCAATGGCATCGAAGCGGCCAGAACGATCTGGCGGGAGAGGCCAGATACCAAAATCCTGTTCTGGTCCAACTATTCCGATGAGGCCTATGTCCGGGGTGTTTCAAGGATCGTTCCGGAAGGGGCGACCTATGGCTATGTCCTGAAATCCGCATCGGATGAGCGGCTGAAGTTGGCTCTTAGAAGCGTCTTCATGGAATCCCAATGTGTGATCGATCGCGAAGTGAGGGGAATTCAGCAGAAAAGCCTCGGAAACGCCCACGGATTGAGCGACGCGGAATATGAGATTCTGGTGGATGTAGCACTTGGCTTGACAGACAAGGCAATCGCCCAACGAAAGAAGCTTTCACTGCGAAGCGTTCAGAACCGCCTGCAGCAGCTTTATGAAAAGCTTGATATCTATCAGATACCGAACGCGCAGAATGAAGGCTGGTACAATCTCAGAATGCGAGCCGTCGCCGTGGCGCTTCTTCGAAAGATCTTGAATACAAGCGCACTGGAAAGGGCGGAACGCGAGTTACGAGATTTTGTACAGTCCTGATTGGATAGGCGCCGGCGCAGATTTCGCATCCAGTGACCTCGTTTCTCCCTTGGCTGTCGATTGGTTTGCGGCCGACCGACATTGATGTTGTTCTGCCGTCACTATTTTGCAGCGACTAAGTTTTGTGACGGATTTTCGAAGGAAATCGCCTTCCAGTATCGGCGATCTTCCCCTAGCAAGGTCGCGCGTGAATTTCATCAAGGAGGAGAGCCATGAAGATCACCAGACTGGAGACTGTGCGGGTGGCGGAGCGCTCGAACCTGCTCTGGGTTCTCGTCCATACTGACGAGGGAATCACAGGTCTCGGTGAAACCTTCTTTGGTGCGGAAACGGTTGAAAGCTATATCCACGAATATGTCGCGCCGCGCGTGATTGGCCGCGATCCGCTGCAGATCGATCTCCTCGCGCAGGACCTTGTCGGTTATGTCGGCTTCCGGTCATCCGGAGCCGAGGTACGCGGCAATTCCGCCTTCGACATCGCGCTCTGGGACATCTTTGGCAAGGCGACAGGCCAGCCGATCGCGCAGCTTCTCGGTGGTTTCACCCGGAGTGAAATCCGCACCTACAATACCTGTGCAGGCACCGAATATATCAAGAAAAACACTGGCCAGGCGACAGCCAATTACGGACTGACGGGCGGCACGGCCTATGACGATTTGAACGGCTTCCTGCATCGCGCCGACGAATTGGCGGAGTCGCTGCTCGAAGAGGGCATCACAGCAATGAAGATCTGGCCCTTCGATGCGGCTGCCGAGAAGACCAAAGGCCAGTATATCTCCGCTTCCGATCTGAAGCTTGCGCTTCAGCCGTTCGAGAAGATCCGCAATGCAGTCGGCGACCGGATCGATATCATGGTGGAATTCCACTCGATGTGGCAGCTGCTGCCGGCCATGCAGATTGCGAAGGAGCTGGCGCCTTATAAGACCTTCTGGCACGAAGATCCGATCAAGATGGATAGCCTTTCCAGCCTGAAGCGTTACGCCGAAGTGTCGCCGGCGCCGATCTCGGCTTCCGAAACGCTCGCAACGCGCTGGGGTTTTCGCGATTATCTTGAAACTGGCGCGGCGGGCATCGTCATGCTCGACATTTCCTGGTGCGGCGGGCTCTCCGAGGCGCGCAAAATAGCGTCCATGGCTGAGGCCTGGCATCTGCCGGTCGCTCCGCATGATTGCACCGGTCCGGTCGTTCTCTGCGCCTCCACCCATCTTTCGCTCAATGCGCCGAATGCGCTGGTGCAGGAGAGCGTCCGTGCCTTTTATCGCACCTGGTATCGCGATCTCGTGACGGCGCTGCCGGAGGTGAAAAACGGCATGATCACCGTGCCGCCGGGACCTGGTCTCGGCATGGCGCTCAATCCAGAGCTCGACCGTGCCTTCACCGTCAGCCGCCGGACCTCTGAAGCATCCGATCTCTAAGGTGAATCCGAATGAATACTTCGACCGCGACGGCGCTCAGGATCACGAGCATGACCGGCCCGTTTCTCATGCTTCTCGGCATGCTCATGTTCGCCCTGAACGATGCGATGGGGAAGTGGCTTGTCGCGAGCTACGGGCTCGGCCAGGTCATCCTGATCCGCAGTCTTGCTGCGCTTGTTATCCTTGTTCCCATGGTCTGGATGGCCGGTCTGAGCAATCTTCTCAGTGTCGACCGACCGGTTATGCAGTTTGCCAGGGTGGCGTTCTCAACAGCCGAGGTCTTCTGCTTCTATTACGCCGTTATGTATTTGCCGCTCGCAGACGTCATGACCTATTGGCTGGCTGCGCCCATCTATGTGGCGGCCGCCTCGCCCTTCCTGCTTGGAGAGAAGGTCGGCTGGCGGCGCTGGACGGCAATCGCCGTCGGCTTCATCGGCGTCATCATCACGCTCGAGCCTTCCAGCGCCATGTTCACGATGCCGGCGATCATCTCGATTGTCGGCAGTGCGGCTTTTGCGTTCATGCTGATTTCCGGCCGCTTCCTGCGGGGCACGCCGGACAGCACCCTCGTCTTCTTTCAGGTCGCGGGTGCAGGCCTGGCTGGCCTTGTGTTCGCGCCGGTGGACTGGTCACCGATCGCATCCAGCCGTGATCTCGTCCTTCTCGGACTGCTCGGCATCGTCGCCATGGCCGCACATATGCTGGTGAACCGGGCGCTCAAGATATCCGACGCAGCAACTGTCGCGCCGCTTCAATATACATTGCTGCTCTGGGCAGTGGTTTTCGGCTGGATTTTCTTCGGCGATGTGCCCCGTTTCGGCATGCTGATCGGGGCCGCGCTGATCATCGCTTCCGGTCTGTTCATCTTCATTCGCGAGCAGATGCTCAAGAAACGCGAGACAGTCCTGCCGTCCATCCCCGAATAAAAGCAGGAAGCCTGCGGTGGTGAAACCGCAGGCTTCCGATTGTCGAGTGGCTTGTCGCTTACTTGCCGCGGATCTGCTTCAATTCGGCGAGAATGCCGTCGACGACATCCGCCCCAATCTCCGCCTTGTGCTTTTCGTAGACGACCATGGACTTTTCACGGATGCGCTCCTGCTCCTCGGGGGAGAGCGCATTTACCTCGAGGCCTTCCGCCTTGATCTTCTCCAGCGACTTCTTGTTGAGTTCCTGGATGACCTTGCGCTCCTCATCGCGGCCGACAACCGCGCATTCACGCAGGGCAGTCTGTTCTTCCGGCGTATAGGTGTTGAAGATGGCTTTGGAGAAGAGGAACAGGAACGGCGTATAGGCGTGGTTCGTCTCGGTCACATATTTCTGCACTTCGAAGAATTTCGACGTATCGATCGTCACGTAGGGGTTTTCCTGTGCGTCGATTGCCTTGGTTTCAAGTGCGGAGAAGACCTCGCCAAAAGCCATCGGCGTCGCATTGGCGCCGAGATTCTGGAAGGTGTCGAGGAAGATATTGTTCTGCATGACGCGAACCTTCATGCCTTGCAGATCTTCCCATTTGTTGACCGGGCGGACCGAGTTGGAGAGGTTCCGGAAGCCGTTCTCCCAATAAGCCAGATTGACGAGGCCGGCGGCATCGAGCTTCTCGTTCATCATGTCGCCGAACTTGCCGTCGAGCACCTTGTAGGCTTCCTCGGAATTGGCAAAGAGGAATGGCAGGTCAAAGACGCCGAGCGCCGGGACGATCCCCACCAGCGGCGAAGACGAGGTTACGACAGCCTCCTGCACGCCGGAACGGAGAGCCTGGGTGGCCTGAAGGTCGCCGCCCAGCGCGCCGCCCCAGAAGGCGGTGAGCTTCAGCTTCCCGCCGGATTTCTCATCAAGGCATGTCTGCATCGCGTTGATGCCGTTGCCGACCGGGTGGTCGGCATTGATGCCGTTCGAGACGCGGATATTGCGCTCGTTGAATTCGGCGAAAGCAGGCGCTGCGGCCGAAACGGCAAAAGCGATTGCGGTTGTTGCTAGAAGCAGTTTTCTCATATTGTCCTCCCATTGGACGGTTGCTTTAACAGGTTGAACTTATGACGGTCAGCGCAGCCATTGAGCCGGCACGATGACAATGTCCGGGAAAAGCACCAGGAGTAAGAGCACGATCGTCTGTGCGATCAGGAACGGCCCTACGCCTGCAGTGACTTTTCCAAGTGGAATACGGGCGACGCCGCTGACGACGTTGAGCACGACGCCAACTGGCGGCGTGATGAGCCCGATACAATTGTTCATGATGAACAGAACCCCGAAATAGACCGGATCAATGCCCGCCTGCTTGATGATCGGCATCAGGACCGGTGTCAGGATCAGGATCGTCGGAGTCAGATCGAGGGCTGTGCCCACGATCAGCACCAGAACCATGATCGCGAACATCAGCAGTCTCGGCCGATCGATCAGCGGTTCGATATAGCCGGTGATTTCGGCGGGTATGTTTGCCGCCGTAATGAGCCAGGCCGAGACGAGAGCGGCACACACAAGGAACATTATGACCGCAGTAGTCTTTGCCGCCTGGAGAATGACGTGCGGCAGGTCTCGCGGCTTCAGTTCCCGATAAATCACCATCCCGACGAACATTGCATAGGCTGCTGCGATGACCGCCGCTTCAGTGGGGGTCACGACGCCTGCCTTGATGCCTCCCAGGATGATAACCGGCATGCCCAAGGCCCAGGCGGCCCGGCCTGTCGCCCGCAGACGTTCGCTCATCGATGCCTTGGGAAGCGCTTCGATATTGTCCTTGCGAACCACCCACAGCCAGGTGACGATCAATGACAGGCCCATCAGAATGCCCGGAACGATGCCGGCCATGAAGAGCTGCGTAATCGAAACGTTGGCGGCGACACCGAAAACGATAAAGGCCATGGAGGGCGGGATGACGGGTGCAATAATTCCGCCGGCAGCGATCAGGCCGCCGGAGCGGGGGACGTTATAACCGGCCTTGGCCATCATCGGGATCAGGATGGCGGCAAGTGCTGCAGTATCTGCAGCAGCCGAACCCGATATGCTGGCCATGATAAGGGCTGCGACAATGGCGACGATGCCGAGGCCGCCGCGGATATGGCCGACACAGGCAATTGCGAAATCGATGATACGACGCGAGAGCCCGCCTGAGTTCATCAGCTCACCGGCGAGAATGAAGAAGGGAATGGCAAGCAGCGTGAAGGTGTCTGCGCCTGCGATCATGTTCTGGGCGATGATCTGCGTATTGAACATCCCCATGTACCACATGAGAACGACGCCGCAGAACATCAGGGAGAAGGCGACCGGCACGCCGATCGCCATTGCGGCAAGCAAGGAACCCACAAAGACGAAGAGGGTCATCAGGTACGCTCCGCCAATTGCTCGATCGTCAGGTTTTCGCCGGCAAAGGCGGCAATCTCGTCCTCGCTCACGCGGCCCGTCAGCAAGCGGACCAGGCGTCCAAGAGCAATGAGCGTGCAGCCGGCACCGGTGAAGAAGCCGATGCCATAGACCCAGGCCATCGAGAGCCCGGTCACCGGGGCGGCCATGCTGGCGTTGATGGGGAGCTGGTTCCAGGTACCCCAGAAGAAGATCGCCGAACACAGGACGATGACCAAGTTCGTCAGAATCATGCAGACGATGCGTCCGGAGCGACCGAGAAGCGCTACCAGAGTTTCCACACCCAGATGACCGTATTCCCGGAAGGTCACCACCGCGCCGATGAATGTCAGCCAGACGAAGAAGTAACGGGACATTTCGTCCGACACCGTCAGGCCGGAATTGAATGCGTAGCGGAGCACGACGTTCACGAAAACCATGAGTGCCATGCCCGACAACAGGAAGATCAGCAGCAGTTCCAGAAACTTATAAAAAAGATCGATCGTCTTTTGCATTCGCTCCTCCCTTTTCCTCACAAGAGGCCGCGTCCGGCAAGATTCTTCATCAACGCCGTCAAGCCGAAATTCCACTCGGGGCAGTTGTCGCTATGTTCGACCCAGTTAACTAGGCGCCCCAGCTTCGGCGTCGAGATTTCCACGCGATCACCGATCTCATGGGTGAAGCCAAGGCCTTTGCCGCGACGGTCTTTGACCGGTGCAAACATGGTGCCAAGGAAGAACAGGACGCCGTCGGGATATTGATGGTTGCGGTTAAGAAGCTGGGAGACAAGATTTTCCGGCGAGCGGCTGATCGCCTGCATGGGGCTGATGCCGGTCATGATGAAACCGTCCGTACCCTCGACCGCCAGCGAGATTTCCGCTGATTTGATGTCATCGATGGTGAAGTTGCCATCGAAGAGGCGAACGAAGGGGCCGACGGCGCAAGAGGCATTGTTATCCTTGGCCTTGCTGAGAAGCAGAGCAGAACGGCCTTCGAAATCGCGCAGGTTGACGTCGTTGCCAAGTGTCGCGCCAACGATCTTGCCTTTCGAAGTAACCGCGAGCACCACTTCCGGTTCGGGATTGTTCCAATCGGACTTCGGATGGATGCCGATGAGCGCCCCGCAACCCACCGACGACATCGGCTGTGCTTTCGTGAAGATTTCCGCGTCAGGGCCGATGCCCACTTCGAGGTACTGAGACCAGAGTCCCATTTCCTGCAGCAGGGCCTTGACGCTCGCAGCTTTTTCCGAACCCGCAACGAGACCTTTCAGATTATCGCCAAGGACTGGCGCCAGCCGGCTGCGGATATCCTGGGCGCGCAGCGGATCACCCTTCGCCTGCTCCTCGATGACGCGTTCCAGCATGCTATCGGCAAAGGTGACGCCGGCCGCCTTGACCGCTTGCAGATCAGCGGGCGCAAGGAGTTCGCCCGCAGTGCCGTCGAGAAACGATGCGAGGCTGCCAAGCTCGGCGAAGCGCGAGGTATCTTTCAGCTTGCTTGCGAGGTCCTCGATTTCCAGAAGCCCCGACATTGTCAGCGCGACCGGAGAAAGGTCGAACAGATGACCTGAGGAGAGAAGGACAGGGCAGGGACCGCCTAGGGCCTTGGACCAGGCGCGGCCGACAAGCAGCGCATCCGCCGCATCCAGGGGCAGTATGGATTCAGGAGCCAGCGCCCGTTCGATATTCACGCGATGATCCTCCTTCACTTGATCGATGCCGAGCCTCCACTCCATCGATCTATTGTCAGGATGTCTGACAACATTCTCTGCTAGGTTTTAGTGTGACTTTTTCACCGTGTCCAGCGCGTGTACCAAACCATCCCCGAAATTATAGATCGATCTAAGAGATGACGAGGCCCGAACGAAGGCCGGATGCTATTGCATTTCCAGCTGCAGATTGAGTCGGCTGGCAGCGCCCTCGAGATGATAGCGCATGACTTTTTTCGCCTTCGCAGGATCACGTGTGGCGATCGCATCGCGGATTGCGACATGCTCGGCGATGGTGATTTCCACAATCTCTTCCAATATGGCAGTCGCCCGAGCGGCATTGATGGCGACGTGGATACGCTCGGCAATGAAGCTGATGAACTGGAGAAAATATTCATTCCGGGTTGCGGACGCGACCAGACGGTGAAAGGCGAGATCGGCGACGATGCCTTGTTCGGTCCATTTCTCGGCTCCCGTCATCTGCGCCAGTGCTTCATCGAGCTTGGCGAGATCATCAAGCGTATGATGGATTGCCGCCAGTCCCGCAGCTTCAACCTCCAGGGCCATGCGCAACTGGAAGAGGCTGCGGAAGCTATCGGGGTCGGAGAGGTTGCCCTGTTCGATTCGGATCGACTGGCGCCGCTCGATCTCCGTGGCGAAGGCCCCGATGCCTTGTCGGGTCTCGACCAGACCTTCATTGCGGAGTTGCGCGATCGCCTCACGCACGACGGAGCGGCTGACGCCGAACGTCTTTGCCAGCAAATGCTCCGTCGGAAGTTTCTGCCCCGGTGCTATGCGGCCCTCGCTGATTTCGCGGCTTATCTCGGCGGCGATGCGCGCCGGGAGATGTTCGCTTCGCCTGATCTGACTGAAATCTGCCACCGCCACCTTCATCTTCCCTTTCCCGAAAGGTCTTCTACGACTTCGGCTGGAAATTCAACTGGCATCCAGGGTTCATCATCAGGCCCGGATCGATGGCGCGCTTGACCGCGGTCAATAGCTTTCGGTGGGTCTCGGGCAGCCGTGCGTCGAAATCAGGCCGTTTGAGGCGTCCGATGCCATGCTCGGCGCTGATGCTGCCGTGATAACGGTCGACCACCTCGTTTAGCACCGTCTTTGCCCGGTAGATGCGCTCGGCCCGTTCATCCGGCGCCAGTCCGGCGGGCGGCAGAACATTCAGATGGACATTGCCGTCACCCACATGGCCGTAGGATACGCTGATGCAATCCGGAAGAGCCTGAAGGATAGCCGCTTCCGCATCGGCGACGAACGATGCGAGCTGCGAAAGCGAGACAGAAATATCGCTGCGCATATGCGATCCTCGCCTGGCTTGTCCTTCATTCATGCCCTCGCGGATCAGCCAGAGGTTCCGGGCCTGGGCCTGCGACGCGGCAATTGTGCCGTCGACCACCAGGCCATCCGTCATGACGCCCTCCAGGAAACGCTGCATAAGATCGTCAATGTCGACGAGGCCGGAACCCGATATCTCCATCAGGACATAAGCGGGGTAATCGGGGGCGATGGGAATCGGCAGATCGGGCATCGCTTCGCGCGCCAGCGTGAAGGCGAGCGGCGGCATGAATTCGAAGGCCGACATCAGGTCGCAGCAGTCCCGCCGCGCGCGACGATACAGGCTGATCGCGTCTTGCAGCGAAGCAAGGCCGAGGAGAGCGGTTGCGACCTTGTCCGGATAAGGCATCAGCTTGATGGAAACCGCCGTGATAATGCCGAGCGTGCCTTCTGCGCCGATGAAGAGCTGCTTGAGGTCGACACCACGGTTATCCTTGCGAAGGGTGGAAAGCCCATCGAAGATCGAACCGTCCGGCAGGACGACCTCCAGCCCGAGGACGAGCTCGCGCGTCATGCCGTACCTGAGCACGTTGATGCCGCCTGCATTGGTGGAGACATTGCCGCCGATCCGGCAACTTCCCTGCGCGCCCAGCGCCAGAGGAAAGAACATACCTTTCTCGGCGATTGCCTCCTTCATTTCCCAAAGGATGCAGCCGGCCTCTACCACGGCTGAAAAGTCGTCCGCGTCGATCTTCCGAATGCGATTCATGCGTTCAAGGCTTAGGACGACATGCCGTTCCGGCATATCGGGAATGGCACCCAGAACAAGGCCGGTGTTACCCCCCTGCGGAACGATCCCGAGCCCAAGCTCACGGCAAATCCTCACGGACGCGGCGACATCTTCCGTGGACCGCGGCCTGAGGACAGCGACCGCACCGCTTGTCACATCGCCGTGCCAATCGCGGCAATAGTGCGCCATCGCGTCGGCATCAGTCAGGACAATATCATCCCCAAGCGCCGACTGCAGGGCGAGGCGGTGCTCACCAATCCCATCCGTTTCCGCGACTGTCATGCTCTTAATCCTTCGGATCATTCGCCCCAAGGATGGTCGATTTCGTTCTGCGTCATGCGCGGCACGTCCAACTATCCTATTTCCAAATGAAGCATATAAGGTTATCAGACAACCATACAAGATAATTTCTCAAAGCTGCGAAGATGAGCGGCGCCAGCGGAAACGGGAGGTTTCATGCATATCTTGATTATCGGAGCGGCCGGTATGGTAGGTCGCAAACTTGCGGCGCGCCTCATTGCAGATGGCGGCATCGGCGAGAAACCCATCGAGAAGCTGACACTGGTGGATGTCGTGGAGCCGGAACATCCGGAAGGTTTTGGCGGAAGCGTCGTGACGCGGAAAGCCGATCTCTCCGCCCCCGGAGAGGCTGAGCAGCTCATCGAATCCAGGCCGGACATGATCTTCCATCTCGCAGCGATCGTTTCCGCGGAAGCCGAGCTCGATTTCGATAAGGGATACCGGGTGAATCTGGACGGCACGCGCTATCTCTTTGATGCTGTCCGCGTCGCGCATAACCAGGATGGGTACAGGCCGCGCGTCATCTTCACGTCATCGATCGCGGTTGTGGGCGCGCCACTACCTTTCCCGATTCCCGATGATTTTCACCTTACGCCGCTCACCAGCTACGGCACACAGAAGGCCATATCGGAACTGCTTCTGTCCGACTACACGCGCCGCGGTTTCTTCGACGGCATCGGCATTCGCCTGCCAACCGTCTGCATCCGACCGGGCAAGCCGAACAAGGCCGCATCGGGTTTCTTCTCCAATATTCTGCGCGAGCCGCTGATCGGGCAGGAGGCAATCCTGCCGGTATCGGAAGATGTACGCCACTGGCATACATCGCCCCGATCGGCTGTCGGTTATCTGATCCACGCGGCAAAACTGGACCTTGATGAGGTCGGACCACATCGCAACCTTTCCATGCCCGGTGTCAGCGCCACGGTCGGCGAACAGATCGAAGCGCTCCGTCGTGCGGCAGGCGAAAGGGCGGTGCGACTGATCCGGCGCGTTCCGGACGAGATGATCATGAAGATGGTCGCGGGGTGGGCGCCCGGGTTCGAAGCGAAGCGGGCTACGGCATTGGGCTTTACGGCTGAGAAAAATTTCGACGAAATCATCCGGGTTCACATCGAGGACGAGTTGGTGTCCATTGGCGGTTGAACGCGAGAATGCGGCTGTTTCGGCTGGATCCGGCATTTGGAGATGAGAAGCCGCATAGCCGCGTTCTCGTATCAGCTACGACTGCGACACGTTCGATCCGCTGACGATGCCGGTGCTCATCAGTATGGTGCTGATTATCATCGGTAAGGCGATCGAAGGATCGGCGGCGCCATCCTCCTGACACCCATGTTGCTGCCGATCATGACGGAGTGCATATCGACATGGTGCATTCCGGTGGGGTCTTCATCACCAATCTGACGATCGCTGGCACAACACCGCCCGGCGGTGGTGTGCCGTATGTTTCATCGATGGTGAGGAAATGCCGATGATGCCTATGGATGTGAGTATAGGCTGCGCCAAGACCTGCTTTTCAATCGGAAGCGAGATCCGATCGCTCTCTTGCTGCCGGCGGGTGATCGACCATGACGGCAGGCATAATTTTTCATAAGGCCTTCTTATCGCAACGATCAGTAAATCCAACTTAAATTTATCAGTCGCTTCCGATATGAAGGAAGGCAAGGGAAGGTGATCGCCGGTGTCTCTTGCTTAACCGAGCGGAGGCCCAAAATCTTGCACGTGTGAACTTCATACAAAAGGTCGATATTGAGCTGAAGCTAGCCGATTGGTCGGCGGACGCTACTCCCCTGGATGCAGATATTGAGAAATCAAGGAGGAAATGATGGACACCAAAACCGACAGCGCGGGCAAATGTCCCGTCGCACATGGCCATACACCTCGCGGCAGATCCAACCGCGATTGGTGGCCTAGCCAGCTCAACGTCCAGATTCTTCATCAGAATTCTGGCCTGTCCGATCCCCTGGGCAAGGCGTTCGACTATGCCGAAGAATTCAAGACGCTCGATCTCGACGCTGTGAAGAAAGACCTTCATGCGCTGATGACGGATTCACAGGACTGGTGGCCGGCAGATTTCGGCCACTACGGCGGCCTGTTCATCCGCATGGCCTGGCACAGTGCCGGCACCTATCGCATCACCGATGGCCGCGGCGGCGCCGGCGCCGGCCAGCAGCGTTTCGCTCCGCTCAACAGCTGGCCGGACAACGCCAACCTCGACAAAGCCCGCCGCCTGCTGTTGCCGATCAAGCAGAAATACGGCAACAAGATTTCCTGGGCGGACCTGATGATACTCACGGGCAATGTTGCCCTGGAATCGATGGGCTTCAAGACTTTTGGCTTCGCTGGCGGTCGCGCCGATGCCTGGGAGCCGGAAGAGCTCTTCTGGGGTCCGGAAGGCACCTGGCTGGGCGATGAACGCTATAGCGGTGAACGACAGCTCTCAGAGCCGCTCGGGGCCGTCCAGATGGGCCTCATCTATGTCAATCCGGAAGGTCCGAATGGCAATCCCGATCCGGTTGCCGCCGCGCGCGACATCCGCGAGACCTTCGCCCGCATGGCGATGAACGACGAAGAGACCGTGGCATTGATTGCCGGCGGCCACACCTTCGGCAAGACACACGGTGCCGGCGATCCGTCCTTTATCGGTGCCGAGCCGGAAGGCGGCGCTATCGAAGACCAGGGGCTCGGCTGGAAGAGCACGTTCGGCACCGGTGTCGGCAAGGATGCCATCACCGGCGGTCCTGAAGTGACTTGGACGCAGACCCCGACGAAGTGGAGCAACTACTTCTTCGAGAACCTGTTCAACTGCGAATGGGAACTGACGAAAAGCCCCGCCGGTGCGTATCAGTGGAAGGCGAAGAACACGGAGGCGTCCATCCCGGATGCCTATGACGCGTCGAAGAAACATCTCCCCACCATGTTGACCACCGACCTGTCGCTGCGCTTCGATCCCGCCTATGAAAAGATCTCGCGTCGTTTCCTCGAGCACCCGGATCAGTTCGCCGACGCCTTCGCCCGCGCATGGTTCAAGCTGACCCATCGCGACATGGGACCGAAGGTGCGTTACCTCGGCCCGGAAGTGCCGGCCGAGGACCTGATCTGGCAGGACGTGATCCCGGCCGCAGACCACCAACTCGTGGACGAAAAGGACATCGTCGACTTGAAGGCCAAGGTCCTTGCCGCCGGCCTTTCGGTGCAGGAACTGGTCTCGACCGCCTGGGCTTCGGCCTCGACCTTCCGTGGTTCCGACAAGCGTGGCGGTGCAAATGGCGCACGCATTCGCCTTGCCCCGCAGAAGGACTGGGACGTGAACCAGCCGGCACAGCTCGCCAGGGTTCTTGGCGTCCTCGAAGGCATCCAGAGGGACTTCAACGCTGCCCAGACCGGCGCTAAGAAGATCTCGCTCGCCGACCTGATCGTTCTTGCCGGTGCTGCGGGTGTCGAGAAGGCGGCCAAGGCCGCCGGACACGACATCACCGTGCCGTTCACGCCGGGCCGCATGGATGCATCGCAGGAACAGACCGACGCCGTTTCCTTCGCGCCGCTCGAACCGCGTGCCGACGGTTTCCGCAATTATGTCAATAACGGCAGGATACAGTTCATGCAGCAGGAAGAGGCTCTTGTAGACCGGGCCCAACTGCTGACGCTGACTGCACCGGAAATGACGGTGCTCGTCGGCGGCCTGCGCGTGCTGAAGGCCGGACAGCCGGAGCATGGTGTCTTCACTGACAAACCCGAAACCCTGACGAACGACTTCTTCGTCAACCTGCTGGACATGAGTACGGAATGGGCGCCGGTTCCCGGCAAGGACGGCGTCTACGAGGGGCACGATCGGAAGACGAAGGCGCCGAAGTGGACCGGCACGCGCGTGGACCTCATCTTTGGCTCGCATTCTCAGCTTCGGGCCATCGCTGAAGTCTATGCGCAGTCCGATGCCAAGGAAAAGTTCGTGAAGGACTTCGTTGCCGCCTGGAACAAGGTCATGAACGCCGATCGTTTTGATCTGATCTGATGACAAAAGCCCTGCCTGGGCGCGGCTTCTCGGCCACGCCCAGGCATCCCTCGCCGGATTGGATTTCCTCCCCGGATCTCGCAGGCAGCCGGATCGTAAGGCGCATAGGCGGCGCGACGTGAAGAAGATGATGGTCAATCATCCCACATATGTCCTCGGCAGTTTTGGACGAAGGTATCCGGGAGCTCAACTGGAGCGGTTCGGTAGGTTTGTCCCAGAGAGACTAGACGGCCATTGATTCTATTGCGTTATTTCCCTTGGTTCAATTTGCCATGTCCCTGATGCTTTAATAGCTCTGTCCCAGAGTGCTGCCCTTGAAATCCGGACAACAAAAAAGGCCCCGAAACCGGAGCCTTTGAAACCTTGGATATGATGACGGGACTTATGCCGCCAATCGGTCGAAGGTGAATTTCTCGAGATCGCTCCGTCGATAATATCGTCCTGTCCGGCTCCCCGGCTCGAAACTCGGCTCGATGCCGAGCAATTCCATGCGGCGCGCGACGACATCGGCACGAGTGCCATAGATAGAAGCGATCCCGGCGATCGAGATATGAAGACGTTGGAATTCCTCAAGCGCCTCGGGTTCGATGAAGAACTGCTCCCGGTGCGACGACTTGTTGTATTTGGCGATCGCCGGCAGAAGCTCGGCGCTCACGAGCGGATACACTTTGCACTGCGTGGTCTTCAAGATGGCTGCGGCCTCCTTGATGCTCAGGAGGTCAACGCCGATATCCTGCTTGGCCGTGCGTCTGCGCTCTGATTGCAACTCTTTCCAGTCCACGAAAAGGTTTGAGAAAACCATGGCGTCATCGGCCTTGGCAATGCCATTCACCTGGCCGTCCAGGATCATCTGCACCAGTTCCCAGAGCTGGCGGTTGCATCGATGCGCGGCTTGGACGACTGGCATGAAGCCTTCGAGATCGGTTCGGGTCTGCGCCCTCTCGAAAAGTCGGCTCTGAAAATCGCCCAGGTCTTCCTTACGGATGCGCGTGTACACCCGTTGCCCGTTTCGTTCGTCTTCTACCCTGCGGAGAAGTCCTGCCTCCATGATCTCGTGCAATCTCTGGCGGTTCAACCCAAGAGCAGCTTCCGCCTCCGAAATGGTGATCGTTTCCCGGGCCGCCGACAGGATAGGGCGGGCCAGTTCCGCATCGAAGCACGCTCTGCCGTTGGGAAGGCCGGAGGGCACCATGATTCCTGCATTTCTCAAAATTTCGATCACCCTGTCTTCCATCAGCCCGTATTCCAAGCCAGCGGAGCGCACGGTGTGGAGATATCGCCGACGGGTGGGGATGATGCAAAGATCGCCTTCGCCCAGCGGCATGTTTCTCTCAGCCACATCCTGGAACAGCTGTACAAGAGACGCGAACGCCGGAACCTCACGGTTGCGACGAAGCCAGCGCGGGATCGGGTCGAGTACAGCACGCACTTCGGACGCCGCGGGGTTCATTTCCTGGATGATGGCCGAGACCCGCTCAGTGATAAATTCCTCGCCGAGTTTCACGGCGAGGAACCCATGCTCGGCAACTTCGAACTCACCCTGTCCAGCGTGGTTCAGGCTGCCTTTCCCGTGGCGAGCGAGAAGGCGTCCAAAATGCTTGCTGAGGTCCGCGACGACATACGCCTCGAGGCCATCGAGGAAGTCGCAGGCCTTTACTCCTTGGATACGGCCCATCAGGTATAAGTCCAGTTTTCTCGTGCGAAGGAAGTCCTTACTTCCGGTGTTGTCGGCGAACACGTGCGGGTTGGTTCGGACGTAAGAAGCGAAGTCGTCCTGTCCGCTTTCGCAGGCTACTTCCGTAATGCGTGAACCGTGGATTGGGCATGTCTGGATTGCTCTCGTTTCCCACCATGCACGTACATAGGGACGGGAGATGATGCGGCCTTCGCCGTTTCGAAGATCGTCCTGGACGCATCGAACGCAGAAACGATGGGCTTTGCCGCGACGATACTCGCGGCTGAAAACCGCATCTCCCAGGTCGAAACACAGCTTTCCGTGGAGGGTTCGGGCGGCAAACCGGGCAAACCTTCCACCTTCCTCTCCGGACCACTCTTCCAGAAGTGCCATCGCCTCCGCGTCGCCGCGCGAGATCGCAAGCGCGCTCGTTTCCGTGCAATCGAGGAAGGTTTCCAGCGAAGGATAGCCGTTGGCCGCGGCGAGGCGGGATACAAACCCAAGCGGCGTTTCATTGTCGTGGAATGTGATCGAGATCGGGAGCTTCATCGGGGCTTCCTTTCCTACTGAGGTTCTGTTCAAGCGAGGTCCGCTAGCGCGTGACCCGGCACAAGGTCGCGCCAGCGGGCGGCGGTGAAGACGTTGTCGCGGGGAATACATCCGGTATCGCGCTCGTAGTTCCGGGCGAACTCCTTGATCGAGACCGACTTCCGCCCTCGTTCGAGCGCGCGAAAGCATGCCTCCTGCACCATCGCGATCATCGAACCGAACGCGCCATTGCCAGCAAGGCAAAGCTTCTCTGGGAAATCGTCTTCAAGAAGCTCCGCAGACGAGGCCAACCCGCATCCCTCGGTGGCTACTTTCTCGAGGATGCTCGTGATCCACTGAGCGTCCGCGGGACAGCTGAGCGCGTCGTACCGCAGGACGCGGGAACGGTTGGCAAGCTGGGGATCGCCCCTGAGCAATTCCGCCAACTCGGAAACCCCGGAATAGATCGTGTGAAGAGGCCAGTCCTCAATCTGGATCAGGCTTTTCAACGTGTCCTGCACATGGCGGATCGCTGCCGACGTGTTGTGCCGCATGACGTGCTGCATCTCGTCTACGTGGAGGTATTTCACGCCCCGTTCGCGAAGCTGGGCCTTGAGGACCGCGAAGAGCGCGTGTTCCGTCATGCGCTCCCTGGTGGGCAGTCCCATCGCCGTCAGGATCGTGATCGCCAGGGCCTTCGTGTTGCAAGGCCGCGGCGCGTCGATGCTCAGCACTGGCGAGACGGTCTCGCCATGCTCGTTCTCGTACGGCCGAAATTCCGGCATCGTGGAGAAGTGATGCTGCAGCGAGCGCGTCTTGCCGCTGCCCGAATCCCCGATGAGGAAGAGTGCGCGCCGCTTCGAGCCGGTCCCCTGTTCCCAGTCCGCCACGTTGACGGCCATCTCACGGAGATAGGAAGCGAGCTTCCCGTCACGGCCCGTCGTGAAATAGCTCGCGCGAACTCTGGTTTTGACAGCGGCGAGGCGCGCAGTTTCGATATACCGTGCATCGGTCATGTCAGTCGTCCTCGTTGTAGTCGAGCGTGGAAACGATCGGGATCGGCCGCGACGGAGCCACTTCTTCCGCAGAGGTCACGACAGGGGCGGATTTCAGATTGTCGATCGGCAAGGCGCGCCTCGGGGGACCGCGGAGAGGATCGGCGGGTGGCGACATTTCCGACACGAGTTCCGGCAGTGGACCGGATCGGCGCGTGCCGGGCTTCCAGCCACGCATGACTTCGCGCTCCATGCGTTCATGCTCCTCGGCATCGGGAATGGCGGGACTCAGGTGCGCCCTGACCGTCGCGGATTCTCCGGCGCGGCGCAGCCTGTTCACGGCATCGTACATTGCAGCCATTCCGTCTTCGGCCTCCCTGGCATTGTGCGCGAGTTCCTGCTTGCGGGCCGCGATCCACTCGGTGAGTGTGATGTCGTCGGCGATGCCGACGGTGTTCTCCACGGTGAACCAGCCCTCGTCGCCTTTCACGGCGATCCAGCGGACATCCTCCGGGTCGGTCTTGATGTCGAACTCCTTCTTGCCGTGACGCATCCGCTGGACGTTGAGTTCGTCGCTCCCGTACGTGATGCCCTGGTAGGTGATGCCATCGTCCGAGATGGGACGCTTCGAAGGCACGCCGAAGATGTGGAGCATCTCCTCGTCTGACGGCACCTGCCTTACGCGATACTCCTGCGTGGCGCGGACCCAGGCATTGTGCGGGGAGTTCCCGCCGAGCGATGCGTGCGGCTTGTTGTGATAGATGTCGCAGATCGCGTAGGTGAACATCCGGACGAACTCGTCCGTGGTCACGGTGGCGAACTCCTCCGGGTCGTAGTCGCCCTTCTCGGCAACGGAGCCAAAGGTGCGGCCATCGAAGAACTGGGCAATCATCGGGCCGATGGAATGGAACATGGCCTCGATGAACGGGCGGCGCGCAGGGTCTCCCGCGGGCGGGCATGTCGTGCCGACCAGTGCCGCCTTGAAGACCGAGCGCGTGGGTTCGGCGATGAACGCCGATCCGTTGTCGGAATAGACCTCCTTCGGTCTCACCATGCCGATCCAGGGCGTTTTCGCCCCCACCGACTGCGACAGCAACCGCTTGTCCGTCATGATCATGCGAAGCGCCGAGATGGCGGCGTTCGCAGTCGGATTGAACGTAGCTCTGAAGGCGAGGACATACCGCGTCGCCACGTCGATCGCTGCCACGAACCAGATGCGGACCTTCGGAATTTTCGCGCGCACCCGCGCGGGAAGGCCCTCGTATAAGCCAGTTTCGACGAGAAGCGTCATGAGGTCGACATTGACTTCGTCGATCTCGACGCGCTGTCCGGGAGCGAGAATGTCGTAGGTCCGCAGGTTTCTGGCGTACTTGTCGATTGCCCACTTCTCGCCGTGGCGGCTCGCGTCCTTCTCGAACTCGTCGAACCGGTTGATCATGGACTCGAACTTGGTTCGCGAGACCATGTGCAGTTTTGTCGTCCGCGTCTGGTTCATCTCGAAAAGCTCGGCCCGATAAAGCAGGTAGCAGTGAGCCTTGGTGGGTTTCTTGCGCGACAGGTAGCGACGCGCTCCACGGTAAGCGACCGCCAGGCTCTCGGGGCAGCTCATGAAGAGGCGCTTGCCGGGGCCGTGATGACGATGCGCCAGTGCGAGCGTCTTCCTCCCGCACCCCATGTAATCGGCATAGTCGCGGTTGAACTGGCGCACCGACGGAGCGCCAAACGCTACGGCCCCTCGATCACCGCGCTTGCGACGCTCACCCTGCGCGCCTCTGTTGATCTCCTCGGCCCATGCGTCGAGCAGAGGCTGGAGCTTCTTTTCCGAGCGAGGGAGCGCTTTCCCGATCCTGAGGCACTCGTCCTCGTAGCGCAGGATGAGCTTTTCGCGGAAGTTTGGCAGGACGCGCTTCTCGGGACCGAGGCCTTCGAAGTGTTCATCGCCCCAGATGAGACGGAGCTTCTGTTCGGGGACGCTATTGTATCCGTATCGGATAGTCGCACGCTTCTCTGTCAATCGGCGGTGGATTTCCGCGTGGCTCATGAAGACCTCGCGACCGTCATCCTCGTGACGCATCACGTAGCCGTCACCGTCGGCGCGCAACGGAATGTAGTTGTTGCCGCCGCTGGTAAACCGGTCGGTGTCGTCCATCTCGACGATGGAATGGTGGTAGACAAGCGCAGGCAGGGCGTGGTTCGGCATCGAGGTCTCTGGACTCCGTTGGAAACGATAGGGCGGCGCGGGCAAGACGGTCAGGACGGCACGGTCAGCCAGGTCATGTCGGAAATGCGCCCAGGGGAGAGCGGGATCAGCAGCCCGTCGTCGATCAGTTGCCAAACGGCGTCTCGACGCGCACCGAGGTGCGGGCAATCGCGCAGCAGCTCTCCGAACCGGAAGCGTCCGGCGAGACGTTTCGCGATCGACCGGGCGGTTTCGTACTCGACCTCGTCGAAATGCTCGCGGGCGCGCAGGATGTCGTGGGCATTGTAGAATACCTCATAGGTCGCATCCTCCTCCATCATGAGGCGCAGGTCGTCCGCGACGTGGGAGAAGTCATGCTTTGCGATCCGGTCGAACATGTCGAGGATTTGCCCCTGTTTGCGGGCATGCTTCACCGCGATGGCCACGCGGTAACCATCATCGAACACCACGTAGTAATCGAAGGTGTGGTAGTGGACCACGCCATCGTCGTCGGCGAACGGCAGGACGGGGAACTGGGAGTGCAGTTCCCGCACGTCGGCTCGCGCCTGGATGATCGTCGATACACGATGTTCCAGCTCGCTTTCATGGAACACCACGGTGCCGTTGAAGACCGTGAAGCCGCGCGCCGTCTTGGCCTGACGAAGCGCCGGACGCCGCGTGGCGTGTCCTTCGGTCGGGTCTTTCCAGTAAAGAGCGTGTTCGCGGCGCTGGCTGGCGTCAGCGCCGCCGCGGTATTTTACAGCCCCCTGCCTCGGTACGGCCGTGCTTTACCTTGAGCTGGAGAACGGGGGCGTCGTACTGGCGCGATGATGCTGCCGTAGGCATAGGCGAACGGCGGCGGTCGACAACGAAACCGAATCCGGCTTTCTTGAGCGCGATATTACGGGCGACCGTATGGGCGATGTTCATGCTCGGCTCCTTCCACCTTGTCACTACGCGACATGCAGGATTGGCTGGAGGAGATGCCTTTTCACAAAGAGGACTAGCCTCGTTCGGAGAAGTCAAAACCTCCTATTCGTAGTATGAGCATTTCGCTTCTCCGTTTTCCTGCCGCCCGGTTAGAGGCGTTTTGATCCTGAGCCATGGTGCACTGTTCTGGTGCACGTCGGCGGGGACCGGCTCTCTACGCGTCGGAAATTAACAAGTCCTTAATGCCGGCCCCGCGCACGCGTGCTTTATTAACTTTTTCGGTGCCGATCTCTGCAAGGATCGAGACCTTTTACGGAAGACCTGATTGCGCCGACAGAGACCCTTCCTGATCATTGATGCATGAGGGATCACTATGCTCGACAGTCAGATGAACACTATCCGCAATGCCATCGGCTCGTACGTCGAGATGAAGGCTAGACCTCCGCTGGAGCGGATTTCATCCGATCCCTTCGAGATCGACATCGCCTTATGCTGTGTAACTCTGGGAGATGTCTCCGCACTCGCGATATGGATCGACAGGCTTGAGAAAGCTCTATCTGTCACCCCTTCCGTCCCGGGATGGGAACTACTTGACGCCTTAAAGCAACTGCTTTCACAATGGCGACGCTTCGAACAGATGACAGGCTCAGGCGCGCTTCTCGACTATGAACACTGCCTGAAGAGTTCGCCGGCTCGTGTCATCGGCCTTGACAGGATCGCAAACGCTGCGGCTCTTCAAAAGACTAGAAGCCGGGTGCCGGCCGATCCTTATTGGGCTCTGCAGTGGGGGACAGCCTGACGTTCAGTTCGTCGATGTCGTAGCCTTCGTAGACGATGTCCATGATGTCTTGTAAGTAGCGGCTCCACCCCTCTCTCGAGCGAAGGGCAGAGCCTGACCGCTAGCCGTCACGTCCTGACGGATGCGGTATCTCTGGGTTCCACGAGTAGCATTGCCCGGACCTCGTCGCCCGTGGCTCGCCCCCTGGTCACAAGGATGTCCACCAAGCCATCGAGTTCGGCGCGCCTGTCGGTCAGGATACCGACAGCACGATCGAACTGCGCCTTGAGACGTGCATCGACAAGACGACGAAGCTGGGGGTCGCGATCACGGAGATACTCGAAGGGACGGCTGCCCTTGCCGAGTTCGACCGAAAGCGTATCTCCGAGACCGTAATGGCGCTCGGCCTGCGTCGCCAAATCGCTGGCGACAGCCAGGTCGGAAGAAGGTACGCCGCCGGCACCGTCGGCGCGAAAACCGAACACGACCGTCTCCGCCGCGATCCCGCCGAGCAGCATCGCGATCCTGCCGTCGTAATACGCCGCCGTCCTGATGATGCCTCTGGCGGGTTCGAAGGTGGCCCGCCCCGCGACCTGCCGCATGCCTAGCAAAGGCACCTCTCGCTCGACGTGGACGCTGGTCAGCACATCGGATGAAAGCAGGACGCCTACGATCGCATGGCCGGCCTCATGGACAGCCGTATGACGCAACTCCTCCGGGGTCATGACATAGCACTCCGGCAGAGCCTCCAGGAGCAGGCTTTCGGTGACGGCGAGCTTACGGCGTCTCGCGATGCGCCGGGTGTCGCGGGCGAGTTTCTCGATGTCCGCGCCCGACCATCCACGCGTCGCCGAAACGAACCGATGCAGCTCGCCCTCGATTTGATGACCACGCAGATGATGAAGCAGGATGGCGATCCTGGCATCGCTATCGGGGAGCGGGATTTCGACCAGCGTTTCGAGTCGCCCCGATCTCAAAAGGGCTGGATCGATGACCGTAGGGTTGTTGGTCGCGCCGATCACGACGACGCCCTCACGCCCCTCGGAAGGGTCGAGGCATTCGAGGAGGCCGTTGATTACCTGACGACGATAGTCGCGGTGATCGTCATCTCCCGCAGACTCTCGATCGCCGAACGAGTCGAACTCGTCGATGAAGAGCAGGCTGGGCGCTTTCTTCTTCGCTTCCTCGAACGCCTTCCGCATAGCCTTGAGGTAATCACCCAAATGGCCTTTTGACTGCCATTTAGCAGCCGAAGCGGCAATCAGGTCGATATCACAGGTCGCCGCCAAAGCCTTCGCGTATGACGTCTTCCCGCAACCTGGCGGACCGTAAAGCAACGCACCACGATCGACATCGTCCCACGAGATTTCGCCCGCACGCCAGGCTTGGAGGTCCTCTGCCAGCTGGAGGCCCCAGTCCTTGGCCTTTCCGTAGCCATGCATGTCTTCAAGACGCACAAAAGGCGATTTCTCTCGCACCGGGGTCGGCTTCGGCTCGACGGATCGCGCCGCAATGCGCTTCATCTGGCGCACCGAACTCATCAGCGGCCGCGTCTGCCTGACCGACACCAGGATCGCGTCGAGCGATCTAGTTGACAGGAACTCGGCGTGCCCGCTGGTCATACCAGGCACCTTCGCCTCCCGGGCCGCCGCAATGAAATGCTCCGGCGTAGGTCTGCCCACGTCTTTGACCAGATCGGCACCCGCCAGAAAGTCGGCGGGCAGGTATTCGCGTTTCTCGGTGACGACCACCACTTGGCGGGCGAACTTGATGCGGTCGTAGACCGTCCTTGGATCGATGGTGGATTCGGCGACGGTGAATACCGCGGTGGTATCGTTACCATACTCATCGACATGCGCGGGGTCCTGGATGAGGCCGGACACCGCACGCCGATAGTAGTCAGCCGTGTCCTCGGGGGTGATGAGCACGGCGATAAAGGCGAGGTTCTCGCGGCGAAGGAAAGGCCGAAGGGCATGGCGGACGCCGCATCGCGCAACGGCAATGGCGAGCGGCGGTGGCGACTTCGGCCGACCGGCTAATCTGTAGGACATCGGAAGCTCCTTCATGGTTGAGGGTCGGACATGCGGGATCAGATCACCGCGATATCCGCCTCACCGCCGTCTCGGGGCCAAGCGGCGCGTCGTCGAGATTGACTTCGACGTACCCATGGAGAATGAGGGATGCGATCCCGGGAACGGGCCTGGTTTCCTGGAAGGCCTTGAGGCATTCGGCCAGCGGGAGGGAGCCGTACTCATCGAGCGCGGCCAGCAGGCGGAGCCGATCCCCGAGGGGTGTGACGGTTCCGGCATAGCGCAACAGGTCCCTAGCGTTCCGCAGCCTGAAGCCGTCATAGACTTCGCCCCTCCTGAGTAACCTGTAGCGGGCGTTCAGGCGCAGGGCTTCCGACGCGATAACGGTGACATCGGCCGAAACGATCCGGTCGGGTGCATCGAGATAGAGGATGCCACCGTCCTTGTCGAAAACCTGGAAGTCGGGAATATGGGCGATCCCGCCAGCGCCGAATGGCATCGGCATACAACGCCACGATGCCACCGACGGGTTGACGTCCAGCAGGCAGCCGACGTCGCGGGCCGTCTGAGAGCGGAACAGGCGCACCCCGTCGCACTTCACCGTACCAGCCGGATGATAGGTTCTGATCGACGCGGAGTTTCTGGCGGCGCGCAACGTGGCGGCCTGCTTGGCAATTCCCATGGCATCCTCGGACAAAAACAGTTGGTCGTCGCCGCGGTCGTCGCGGCAGCGAGTGGTCAACCTATTCGTATGAGGTAGCGTGGGGTCTTGTTCATAACGGGAATAAATAGAGAACAAAAAGTGAAAAGCAACCGGGCTCTGCAAAAAAATTTTCGTCAACTTTTTCGGGAGAGCCCGGTTGACATGATGAAATTCCGGATTATTTGTCGGCGGCCTGAGCGACGACCATTCCGCTCAAAGGACAAAATCGATGACCCAGGTTCGCAGGATCAGCGCGCGAATATGACCGTGTCGGCTTACGCCATCACGGCGTTTTCCGTTTTCGTCATTTCATAGGGTGTGTCCACCATGTCCGTAGCCCGTCTCCCGCTTCGAATAGGTCGCTGATCCCGAGAGGGATCGCCGCCTTCCATTGATTCAGAACAAGACCCGCCGCCATCGGCGCGCGGAACAGGAGACAATTGCCATGTTCAATGCCAACCGTGTCATGTCCGACTACATCGTCGATCTCGCCGACCTCAGTGCCTACGGGTGCGATCCGATGACATTCGAAGACCTCAGGGAGGAGTTTGAGGTCTTTCTCCTGCTTGGGGAGAGGTTGGACCAACTTCCCGAAATCTAATACGATGCATATGCATGCAAAACGCCTATCAACAGGTGTTTTGCATGCCATGATCGCGCCTCATACTTGTTACTCAAATTCTTGCCAAAATTCTTCCGCGCGGTCAGCTACAACATCAGCGTATCTTTCTCGTTCATGAAAGATAGCGTAGATGTTTGCCTCGCCTTCGAAAAACTCGAAGAATAAGAAGTAACCGTTGCGTCCACGATGAAAATTGAACCCATCGCGTCGCGCGAATGGGGCTTGTCCAACGGCTTCAGCGTCTTCACGAATTAAACGTGTGAACCGATCTGCTATTTCGGCCCCCGATCGCTTGTACAGAAACGTGTAAATCCGATCGAAGTCATCATCTGTGGTATGAAAAAGAGTAGCCATTAAAATCGGAGACCTGATGTCGGCTTGTCCGCTGCGTCGCGCAATGCTTGCTTCCGCGACTCGAAGTCCGCCCAAGCGTCCTCAATTTTCCTTCCAGGCCGTGTCCGCGCTGCCTTCGCGACCTGCTCCAGAACGTCAATCGTCTCGCTATCCAATTGCGGTTCTTCCGTCACATTTCGTCTCCGAATAACTGTCCCGATCCAGACTTTCACAAACTTCATCATCTCTCTGGTCCTCCTCGGTATAAGCGTTGTCCCTTTGATTGCAACTGTCCATTCGAGATCGGTCCAGATGCCTCCTGCTATCGCGAGGAAATTCAGCTGAAATAAATGGTTGCGGAGCAGATGGTGTCGGGGCTGGCGTGACACTCTTTGCATGTTATCTGTTGCAATGCCTGCTATCGAGGAGCGCCAACGATTGAGTGAGGTTGCGGAAGAGAGATTTACCGGAATCCCATTGAGGGTTTTGGCAGTCAATGATGATGATAGGGGCGTAGATGCCCTAAGTCAGATTGGAAATGTACACAGATTCAACGTCACCAATGGCCCGTTGCCAGAGGTAGGCCAGGTAATTCTGCTGGGAGACACAAGTTGGCGAGCTGCACCACCGAATTTCTTCAAGGTGCAGAACTCAATAGCCGTTGTACGGCGCTTGGAGCCGGATGGAAGCTTCCTCATCGATAATGGGATTGCTCTCAAACGGATAGAAAATCACCGAAAGATAGTTGTGTCCGTGAACAACACGGTCGAATTCAATGACTTCGAGGGGCTTGTCGCGGTTGTGTCCGAAAGCCCTATTTCACTCCGTGATACTGAAATTACAGAAGGTGATCTACGCCGGGAATACCTGGTTGAGAAAGCCGGGTCTGGACCGAAGTTCGAAGACTTCGGTGGCTATCCGCACGTCATTTCGCGTGCGCGAGAGCTCATCACGACGCAGTTCGAGAATCGGGGTCGCCTTCTGTCCATTGGTGCCAAACCGATTAAAGGCATTCTTTTCACTGGATCGCCCGGGACGGGGAAAACCTATCTGGCGCGCATAGTCGCGAACGAAACCGACGCCGATTTTTACCTCATTAGCGGACCTTCGATAGTCAGCAAATGGGTGGGAGACACAGAGGCAAGACTTCGAAAGCTGTTCGAGGCCGCCGCCAGAAGCCAAAGCGGCCGAGCGATCATATTCTTCGACGAAATTGACAGCATAGCGGAACGACGCACAGAGGATTCCCATGAAGCTTCTAAGCGGCTGGTAGCTCAGTTGCTGACGCTTATGGATGGTTTTAAGAACGAGCAAAACATAGTCGTGATCGCATCCACGAACCGCGTCGATTCTCTCGATCCCGCCCTGACACGGCCTGGTCGGTTCGATTGGGAAATCGAGTTCGGCAAGCCGACTTTTGAGGACCGATTGTCGATCCTCCAAGTGGGGGCAAGGCGGCTGCAGACAACAGGCGATCTCCCTCTGGAGGATGTAGCTGAGCAATCCGTTGGATGGTCTGCGGCGGAGCTTACTGCGCTTTGGTCCGAGGCGGCATTGATGGCAGCATCGGATGGCCGCGACAAGATCAATTCAGAGGATGTGGCGATTGCATTTGAGCGGGTGAGTCTACGGCCGCGGCGTGAGATTGCCATAGAGGAGGCACGCTAGATATGTTGTCCTGGTACCGTCGGCTCCGCCGCAAGCGCACCATTCATCCCGTAGAGCCCGAAGTAGCCGTGCGCCCCGAGCCTTTACGAGAATTCGTCTATCTCGATGAGGTCAGTCTCCGAAGTCTTCTGTCGTCCCAGGCGGGTGGGGTTACAGACACAACATCGGAGCAGAAGGTTGCCACCGATCTGGGCGAGTTGCAGGCTAAGCTCGCTTCTGACGCGGTGATTGGGAAGGCGGAGATCAGCTCCCGCTTTCAGACCAGCAATAGCAGCACGCTTCAAACTTTGCGTAAGGCGACAGTTCAATCGTGGTTTAGGGAGTTCTACAACAAGCCTGGCCTCCGCATGATCGAACGCATCGATGATGTGGCTGCGTTTGCAGACTTGGAAGACGTGCAACGCTGTAAAAAAGCGTCCGCTGCCATCCGCTCTGATCGCCTCCAGCGCGGAATTCTCGCGGAATTCAAGGTCAAGTTATCGGCCGACAAGGTATTCCATATCGACACATTGGTCTCTGAATTCGTCGGTATGGCCAAAGATTACCCGAGGATTTTTGAGGCTGGCAAGACGGTTGTCGACATGGGAGAAATTGAAGCGATCGGCAAACTGCTCCAACGACTTCTCGCTGGGTTGATTCCTATCCGTGGTGAGGCGGTCGATTACTGCGTAATCGATATCGAGGGCATAGACTACGTCGTGCACAAAAAGGCGGTAGCGGACCTTGATGTCGATACGAAACCGCTTGTGATCGTTGGGGTCACCGAGCATCTCGCTTACTGGAAAGATATCCGTCGGGTGCTGTTTTCGGAGGCCGAGTTTACAATCCTCTGCAGGTTCTCAAAGAATGGCCTTCAAGAATCTTGGCTTCCAGTAAAGCTTGCCGATCTGATGAAGGACTTCGCGCCTGATATTGCTGATCAGATCAACTCCGCAAGCCTCATGTCTTTCGACCGCACACCGACGATCCGAAAGGAAAGCATGAATGAAGTCCGGCTCGGTCTTGCCTTGCATCAATACGCGTCCGATCTGCTGGCCACTTTCGACAAATCGGCGGAGGATGTGGATTTCGACACCATCAGTGGCATGATCGGATCGCTGAAGGAGAGGGCTGAAACTGTCTCCGGGCAGCGAAACGCCTTTGCAGCTATCGGAGCTGAAATTTCCGCGATGGTTGGCCAGAAGGTCGATGCCGAAACCGATGCAGGACTGAAGGAAAGTGCAAGGAGGATGAGCGGGCTATCGCTCTTTCCATCTCAGACCAAGGCAGCTGTCCCATTGGATCAGGTCGCAGCGCCTAAGGTTCTAGTTCCCGATGAGAGGCTCTTGGATGTCGAGATCGTCGCGATGTACTGGTGATGCGTCTTGAACCGCTAAAGCATTTTGCATCTATTCCGCCTCATACCCAGCTGCTTTGAAGAAGTTTCGGCATTCTGTGATCGAGAAGAGATCACAGATCTCGCCGAGAGCGTTTGAGAGGGCATCAAAGGTCCGTGCTGCGCGTTTTCGCAACAGGGCCTTGAGCTTGGAAAAGGCCATTTCGATGGGATTGAGGTCCGGTGAATAGGGCGGTAGGAAGAGTAGCCAGGCACCTTTCGCCTTGACCAGTTCCTCGGCTCTCTTGCTTTTGTGGAAGGCGACATTGTCGAGGATCACGACGTCGCCGGGCGAGAGCGTCGGGGCGAGTTGGGTTTCGATCCATGTTTCGAAGATGTCGCCGTTCATTGGCCTATTGACGATCCAGGGTGCTGTCAAACCATGACAACGCAGGCCAGCAATGAAGGTCTGGGTCTTCCAGGAGCCGAACGGTGCATGGGTGCGATAGCGCTTTCCCCTTGGCGACCATCCCATTCGCTTGGTCAGCTTTGTCTTGGTCGAGGTCTCGTCGATAAAGATCAACCGCGCCAATGCTTTGTTGAAAAACTGCTTGCGCCGGTTGATCCAGAGCTCACGGGCGCGGGCGATCTGCGGCCGCAACTGCTCGGCTGCCTGCAGGCTTTTTTTTATGGCTGAGCCCCAGCCGATACAGAAGGCGGCTGACCGTCGAGCGATCGACCGAGACGCCACGCCCGGCCAACTCAACACACAATTCGTTCAGCGTCAGGTCGCCATTCTCGGCCAACCGTGAACGAACCCATTCCTCGTGCCCCGCCAGTTTACCGCCGCCCAGATGCCCTTGCCTGGCAGGCGCAAGTGCTCGAGATACCCGCTTCAGGATCACCATGTTGTTCACAAATCTTGGTGAAACCCGGAAATGCCGGGCAGCCTCCCGGTGACTGTTGCCTTCCTCGACAAACGCAACAACACGCGCACGCAACTCGATTGGATGCGGGCTTGCCCATGGCGGTTCTCCTTCCATGGGCAAATGAACCATAAATCACCGACTTTGAGAATCCTGAATCAGGAAAACCGCAACGTGCTTTAGCGTCTACCGCGCTTCTGCTGGGCCTTTGCGAAGTCCTCCAAGACTTCGAAGCACCGTTCCAGCGTCGTCTTGTCCTTGCAGTAATCGATCGGCTTGATGCCGCCGAGTTCCGGCCACCTCTGATTCGGCCATAGATCGGCGAGGTCGCGGCGAGGTATGCGGTTGTAGACCCGCTCCCACAGCTTGCCGACCATGTCCTTGTGCAACCTATCGGCCTCGACGACCGCTCGGTCGGCGTCCCTGATCCTGTCCAGCTCCCGTTGTACGGCCATGAAGCCGCTGATGCTCTCCGCCGCGAGTTCCCGTGATGTCCTGCCGCCATGGCCAGGCAGGGGAGCCCGAAGGAATACATCAACGTCTTTGACAACGAAGAGGGCCTGTTCCTCGATCTTAAAAACGCGATCGGCGGCCTCCCGTGCCAACCGCTCGGCGGTCTCGGCCGCTTCCCGCTCACGGCAGGCGGCGCGCTCCGCCTCTGCATGTTCGCGGGCGAGGTCGCGCTCGATCCTGAGACGCTGGATCATGCCCTCCAAGGCGAGACCGACCATGTCCTCGGGCGGCTCGTTCTGATGCGACCGCTGCATCGCGTTCACGGCGACGGGGATGCGATGCAGGCGCGCCAACAAGTCCGCGAACTCAACGCCTTCGTTGGCCAGCAGCGCGCGATCCCTGATGCCGTACTCCGCCGCCCGCTTTTTCAGCCAGCCGTCGAATTCCTCGAGCCTGCCATCGTACGGCTGCATCAGGTCCGCGATGGCCTGAAGGGCCGCGAGGAGCTGGCTTCTGCGCTTCGCGGGCAGGCCTTCCTTCACGATCAGGGCTTTCAGGTCTTCCTTGAAGCGGTGATGCATGTAGTAGGCTCCGCCTCTGGAAGCCTTGTACACGACCTCAGCGGCCTGCAGGCGCGCAAGGTAGGAGGCAATCTCTTCGTAGGGCGACTTGAAATCCTCCGCGACCTCCTTGGCAATCCAGCGGGCATAATCGGATTTCACATACCGCAGCCCCGGCTTCGCCCATCGTTCGGACCAGGCTTCCGCGATATCGTATGCGGTGATCGGCTGGTTGTAGTCGTTCTGGAAGAGCTTGTCGAAGATGGCCGCCTGCCATTGCCGACGGTAGACGATGAAGGCGGACGGCCTGTCGTCGTCGATATCGACGTGAACTGACAAGCCACGGCGGACCATCGCGTCCACCAGGCTTTGCGCCTGCTTGTGGTTTCTGGGGTCGCCCTCGCGGTAGATGTCGACGAGCCGCTGGGCGTCCGCTCGATCCGCGTTCTGCTGCCTTTGGCGATCTTCCGCGATCTTAGCCGCCATGGCCTTGACCTCTGAACTGTGGATCAGTTTGCGGGGAGCGAGGTCCAGGATGATTTCGTCGAGTTCGTCCAAGGGGATATGGCGATACCTCGCGACTTCGATCTCGAGGACCTCCACACCCATGATACTCAGCTTCTCTATCTTCGAAGGCGGGCAGGGATGCGTGTTCGCGATCTCGATGAAGAGCCTGCGGCCGTCGGGCATCGTCGCCGTGACATCGGGGATCACCTCGCCTGCGGCCATCTCAAGGAGGACATCCGTGAGGTCGATGGATCGCTCCGGCGTGACCTCGACGGGCTTGCCATCGAGGCCTGGTGTGGTCGTGTGCGGCAGGGTCACCCGACCGTGTTGCGCGATGATTTCCTTGGCGCGGACATGGAGCGCCGTCTCGCCTGCCGTCGTGCAGTCGTAGACTATGTCCTCGGGGCGGTGCGCGAAATGGTGGGACATCCGGGATGCATCGCCGCCGTTTTTGGCGATCAGAGGCCGCTCGCACCCGAAACAGATGCACCCGCAGGCCTTACCGTTAGCGACCTCGGAGATATGACGGGGCGAACCGTCGACGGCGTCCTTGGCGACGAGGATCATACCCTTGTCGTCGGGAAAGAGGTCGGCAATGGTGATCTTCGTTGCCATCAGCGCCGTGAATCATATCGGAAGGACGAGGTTAGCCCGGTTTTCCTGGTTCCGGAAGCTCGTATGTCGTGATGTTGACGCCGCTTCGCGCGGTTGCCTATTGTCGTTTTGGGGGAACACGGGATGAAGCCGAAGAGAACTAAAACGAAGCGACCAAAGCCGGCCCGCAAGCCAGTCAGCGTCAGCGCGAGATCGGTGGTCATAACGCGCTGGCATGTCGTCAAGGCTCGCATAGAGGCGGAAGTCACTGCGCAGGTGTCTCGACGGGGTTTCACGGGATCGGTATCGCTCCACCCCGGCAAGCTGAGTTACCATCATGATGGCTCGGATGGTGTTGTCTTGCAGGCTGACCTGGAGAAATACGCAGCCTCCATGGTCGAAAAGGGGCTGGCTAGCTCGGCGTCCACGGACAATAAGCACGTCGAAATCGCCCTGACGGCGAGGACTGTATCTATCCTTACTGGGACTAAGAACAGCCGGCCACCAAAGCCGAAGAGCGTACCGGCGACCGAGGCGAAGGAGAGAGCCTCGCCTTTAGAGCAGCCGTTCGCAATCCCGGGAGCTGACCAAATCATGGAGGCCGTATTGGCCACAGTCAAAGGGAAAGCGGTTCAAAGGGCTGCCGTTCGGAGCGCCGTCGCCAGGTCGTTGCGTGTCCCACCGGATAAAATCAAACTCGCGGTCTGCGAGCCGGGAAGTTTCAGGAGGACATCGTTTTCCGAGACCTTCGGCTTGGTTGTCGGACACCTTCAAAAGGCGGGTGTCCTGAAGGCAGATGGAAAAAAGCTCGTCGCGCTACCAAATCCCGATAACAAGCCTGTGCCTCCTTACGAGCCATCGTCGAAGAAAGCGAAAGCGCGCGCGGCGCAACCGAAGATCGCCCGATTGTCTGGCCAGATCAACGTGCAGCGCCTCGTGAAGACGCTGCCCGATCAGGACCCGTACAAGCTCCTCAGTATGTGGAAGAACGCTGTTCGTATAACCGGTGACAAATCGCAAACTCATAGGCACCAGGAAGCCGCTGTTTTGGCAACGGCAATTTCGAAGGAATGGGGTCGGCGCGCGAAGACGCTTGCTGACGATGCCTATTTTAGATGGCCGACGACGGATGCTCCGGGTGGCAGGCGCAAAGAACAGTATCGCGATCTGCGACATGAAGGCATGCTGAAATACCTTGATTACAAGGTCGGCAAAGAGGGTGAGCATTCATCTTACCGCCACGCGCTCCTGTCGAGGATTTTCGAGAACGCCCTGCCTCCGGTTTTCGATCGCTTGTACATGGAGGAGTGGGGCCCGAATGCCTCCTCAATCCGACTACATAAGATGGCCCATTGCCTGGCTTCGTTCGCAAAGAATTTCAAGTACCAGAACAACGACAAATACGACGAGGCAATCCGCCACTGGGAACAGGACCTCGAGTATCTACATGATAGGTACTACGTCGGGCGGTTCGGTTTCGGATGGCCGACCACCGTTATTTAGACGGCATCGAGACTGTTCACGCGAAGTCTCCAGCCCTGTCGGCCGTGAAGATCACTTCCGGCTCGCCCTCCTCCTCGACGACGGGATCGTTACCGCGCCGCCAGACAACGACGCCCGCATGCCGACGCAAGTCCTCGGCTTCCTCCGTCGCGGCAGCCTCGTTGGCCGCGACCCTTGGCGAGAATGCTTGGATGGCCTGATCTCGATCAGGAGATGTCCAACGAGAGGGGCTGATTGCGATAAACCTTAGGCTGAGCTACGTTGCGCCTGCAATCGGTCTTTTCTGAAACTTTGGAGGAAGTGGAAATGACGGAAATTGATCGTAGAGATTTGCTTATTCTCACCGCCGGAACTACTTTGGGTCTTGTATCCGCTGGGCCCGCAATGGCTCAAACCCAGCCATTTGATATCACTGCCGCTATGCATGGGCTCAAAGGGATATCTATCCCAGAGCAGATTACTGTACTGGGCACGGGCGGAAGCGGGTGCTGGCCTGCCGTGTTTGCCGCGATGTGCGGCGTAAAGGAGATGTTGCTTATCGATGCCTCGGATGTCAGTGCGGACGATCTTGGCAGGACCTGTTTTCGCCCTTCGGATATCGGCAGACCCAAGTCTGAGGCTACAGCTGACATCGTCAAAATTTTCCGACCAGAAACGCAGATCAAGACGATCAAGCGCTTTGTAAATCCTGGCGATAATGACATTTACTTTGGCACCGTTCTCTTCGACGGTGTCGACTATGTTCCGTTAAATAAGGCGTTGCCCGAGGAGGCAGCGAAACGAAACATGAAGTATGTGCAGGGCTTTTACAAAGGCCTTTATGCAGGAGTGACAAGCAAGTATTTCGAGACCGAGTGGACAAAGGGTGGCGACGGGCCTGTATGGCCTCCTTCTGCCGCGTTGTCAGGCATTCTTCAGATTTACGCTGTCTTTGCGGCCCCTTTCAATTTTACCGGAAATCCGGCGAACTTACACATGCCAGATGAAGTTATGGCGGCCGCTTTCGTTAACGGAAGCTCGCGACCGACTAAATAAATCGATGCTCGGCTGGACCAAAATCCAGGGTCCAGCCGAGGTACGTTCATACTGCGAAATCTGCCGTAGTCTCCCTTTCGGCTGGGAAACGGGACGCGTATAGCGAACGTCTCTTTGACTGTCCGTCGGACTTGTCTTGCCGTCACGCCGCCGACTAGATTATGATCTCGGAGGCATGGATGCGATCACGGAGCTGGATTCTGGAAAGAAGGGCCGCTGCACTCGTCGCCACGGTCGAGGACGGAGTGTTCTCCGAGCTTCGAAAGCTGTTCATCATCGAGGGCGACGGACTGGTTACGACCTGCCGTCGATCCAATTTCTTCAGCGAGGACGAGGAGTTCAAGTTTCGTGACTTCGAACTCATCTGCCGTCGCGGACAGGAAATCCACGCTATCGCCAGATTCCGCGAGTGGGACACATGTCACGGTTTTCCGGGTGGCCGCGAGTTCGTCCTGTCGGCGGACGCCAGGTCCCAAGCCGACTACGAGTGCGCCGAAATGCTCATGGACCATTGGGAGGAATTCGACCATCCGATGGAAAGCGGCGAGCCGCTGATCATCTTCGACCGGCTAGTGATCGCGAAGCCACATCCAGGCATCTGGCCAGCGATCACAGCGGCGATGGATAAGACGTTCAAGCGCCGTGGCGGCACAATGGTTCTCAAGGCCTTCACCCTGGAATGGGAAGGAGCCTCGGAAGGTAAGCCAGTGTCGGAGGAACCCATGTTCGCCCGACGCCTCGCGGCGATGAAAAAGCTCTATAAGCAGCGGCTCAGAATGCAGGACGTTCCCGATAACGCGGAGGGATGGATGTGGAAGGCCATAGGTCATTCCACGCCGCCCAGCACGATACGGGTGAGGCAACCAGAAGAGCTTGCTGCCGATCTTGAATTTTGATGTCGCCGTCCCACGCAAAACTTTGTTATCGAGGGTAGATTGGCCGGTCGTTTCGCGACCCTAGCTCACGTTCTTCTGGATGGTTCTCCAGATCGGGTAGACATGATGCCTCGGCCTTCAAGATTGCGGAACGTCGGACGAGAGTGCTGAAATCAGTTGCGGTTTAGCCCGTGCTGCCTCGAAAGAAGGACGTTCTTCCAGAAGGCTTCGCGCCCAATCACCAATTCATCAGGTGTCGCCGCAGGACGGTACTCAAGGAGGGTAAACCTGAACGCCTTCCTGCAATAGGGGAGCGTAGGGTCATCGACGAGGTTCCTGAGTTCGACATTCCCGCCGTGCCCCGTCTCAACGTAGTTCGTCCAGCGGGACCAGATACCCTGCATGCCGTAAGCGGAGCCGATATACCGTTTGCCTGTCTCGACATCGGAGATCATGTAGACCCCTTTCACGCTCGCCAGTGCGGCGAGCCAATCGGGGCGGGCATTGCGAACGAGCACTTCGAGTTCCTCAAAGCTTATGTCGATGCTGTCGAAGCCAGGAAAAACCTGTCCAGAGAATGGCTCGCGGAGAATTTCCTGCACCTCGAATGCATCGTAGTGCTTCTCGAAGCGCACTCTCGCTCCTCGGTCGGCGTAGCGTAACTTCAGCTTCAGCCTTCCGAGGAATGAAATGCCGTCATCCGTCATCTCAACATCGTACCTGTCTGGCAGGCGGTCCTTGATTTTCCAGATTCCCCCGAACAGCCAGATGTCCGGCTCATGGTAGAATCGCATGAGCGAGAAAACGTAGGGGCGATTGAACTCGTTCTTCGCAGGGCGGTATTCCTGCCAGTTCCGCCACTCGTCGGAATTACGGGTCCATACGTCGAGAGGGTGGTTCTCGCCGTTATCTCGCGCGAAATGCAATTTGAAGTCTGATAGGTTTTCGATCTTCCAGATGTCGCGCAGCATGATCGGTGGCATTGCGGTTTCCTTCGAATGAATCAGCAGCCGTCCAGCGCCTTGATCCTGGAGATCAGGGTCCGACCGTAGGCGTATATCGTCTGCACCTCTGCTCTGCCGCGGCACTGCCGTCCCTGTGTGGTCCTGTACTCGTATGAGACCCGCACGGTGTCCCTCCCTGACAGCGAGGTCCCCGTCAGTTTCAACGGCACCGACATCGCGCTGTAGAACGCATGTATCGACTCTTCGTTGAAAGGACCTTTCCCACGCTTTTCCGGAACCACCATCGCGGCGGCGGTTTCCCCGTCGGCAGCCGACAGGGCGGTGTAGAACGCCGTGGTGGCCAACATTGGATCGTACGGAAGATGCTTGTCCGTTTCCACTACACGAGGCGCTTTGACGGTAATGGATTCGTACCCGATCCCGACGGAAGCTGCTGTCTGGGCCGTCAGCCATTCAACGCCTTCGGGAGGAGCGGAGGTGACGTAGATAACGGCCTTGTCGCTCAACCCCAGCTGATTGAGGTATGCACCGACAAGCGCGTTCGCTGCCCCTGACTCAGACGCCTTCCCGTTGACGAGGCGATAGGCGGCGTGAAAGCCGAGTTTCGATTCCGCATCCAGGAGGCGGGGTGATCCCGCCAGCCACGTCAGCGCGCAGGCCGAAGCGCATAACGTCCGGCGGAACGGCGGTCGCAAAGCCCCTGAGGCGAATGGCTCTTCCGATTTCCAGCCCGACGTGAAGGTTTCCTCCGCCGCTGTTTAGGGCGACCACGGCTCGATCACTTTCGGCGGCGAGCTTACGGAACGTCGCGTCTTCGCCTTCGGTGAAGGTGCCGCTGACAGAAATCAGGTCAATACCTTCGGAACCGCTCTCGCGCCTGATGTCGGCGGCTTGCACCGAAAGCGAGAAGAGCATTGCCGCCATCAGAATGTTGTATCGCATCGACCACCCCCAATTGCATCTCGTTTGAGCATCAGGGAGATTTCCGCGCAAGCCGGCGCGTGCAAATACTCGGGCAGATGGTAGTGTTCGCTTGCAACGAATTCGCCGGCCTTGACGGGAGATTTTCCGGATATGAGTACAGACACGCTCGCCTTGCTGATCGACGGCGACAACGCTTCCCCGAAAATCGTCTCGGGCCTTCTGGCGGAAATCGCCAACTACGGGACGGCCAGCGTCAAGCGCATCTATGGGGACTGGACGAAACCGAATCTCAACGGCTGGAAGGAATGCCTCCTCGAGCATTCTATTCAGCCCGTCCAACAATTTGCGTACACTACGGGAAAGAACGCCACCGACGGCGCGATGATCATCGATGCCATGGACCTGCTCTACACCGGGCGCTTCTCGGGCTTCTGCATTGTCTCCAGCGACAGCGACTTCGCGCGACTGGCGGCGCGCATCCGCGAGCAAGGCGTGACAGTTTACGGGTTCGGCGAGCGCAAGACACCGCGACCGTTCATTACCGCCTGCGACAAGTTCGTTTACGTTGATGTACTCGGCGGTGCAGGTTCCGAGGCGGTTCCCGCCGAGAAGGCTGCCAAGGCGAAAGCGGATAAGAAGCCAGCTAAGGCCGGGGCCGCGCCAGCAAAGGCGGTCCCCGAAAAAACCAAGGCCGAGCAAGGGGTGGCGGCGAGTGGTAAGTTGGATCAAGCTGCGATCGGGATGCTTCGTAAAGCCGTTGAGGCTTCCTCTGACGAAGATGGCCGAGCCAGCCTCGCAAGGGTCGGCGGTCACCTGGCCAAGCAGTCCCCTGACTTTGATGCCAGAAATTACGGATACGCGAGGTTGAGCGATCTAGCCGAGGCATCCGGGATTCTCGACATTGAGCGGGTGGGAGATCACCCTAAAGTCGTCATGGTAAGACTAAAGAAACCTTGATCCCATCATTGCCGCGCACCCTTGGTTGTCGGTGTTTTTCACTACATATTAGCGAAATTATGTAGCAAATACCACCAGCCGGTGAACGTGCGCGGTGGCCGCTTTGCGCCGATAGTGTTGAAAAACTCGGCGTTGCTGGCCTGGTGTCGGCGTGATTCAATCCTCCTATTGATTTGCGGAGGATTGAGCGATGATGGGATGTCAGGCAGCTCCGGCGCAGCTCTTCTATGAATTCAGCCTCGATGATCATGTTCCTGCTGACCATCTGCTTCGCGGCATTGATCGACATCTCGATCTTGAGGGAGTGCGGGCGCAGTTGAAGCCGTTCTACAGCATCACTGGTCGGCCGTCCGTCGATCCAGAACTCATGATGCGGATGCTAATCATCGGCTACTGTATGGGCATCCGGTCGGAGCGACGACTATGCGAGGAGGTTCATCTCAATCTGGCCTATCGTTGGTTCTGCCGCCTCGGGCTCGATGGCAAAGTGCCGGATCATTCCAGCTTCTCGAAGAACCGTCATGGCCGCTTCAGGCAAAGCGATATCCTGCGTCACATGTTCGAAACGGTGGTGGAGCGTTGCCTTGCTCAGGGATTGGTTGGTGCCGAAGGGTTCGCCGTCGATGCCAGCCTGATCGCCGCCGACGCCAACAAGCAACGTTCTGTCCCCGGCGCAGAGTGGGAGGCCAAGGACGAAGCCAGCCGCTCGGTTCGGGAATATCTGTCGGTACTCGATGATGCCGCGTTTGGCGCGGCATCGCCCGTGACGCCGAAGTTCATCTCGCCATCCGATCCGGCGGCTCAGTGGACTGGCGCACACAAAGGCCATGCCTTCTTCGCCTATGCCACAAACTACCTGATCGACACCGAACACGGTGTCATTCTCGATGTCGAGGCCACCCGTGCCATTCGTCAGGCCGAGGTCGGTGCGTCCCGAACGATGATCCAGAGAACGGAAGATCGGTTCGGCCTCAAGCCGGAATATGTCGTCGCCGACAGCGCCTATGGCTCTGCTGACAACCTTGCCTGGCTCTTCAAGGAAAAGAAGATCGCGCCACACATCCCCGTCTTCGACAAGTCGCAGCGGACCGACGGCACTTTCTCGCGCTCGGACTTCACCTGGGAGGCGGAGAACGATCGCTACATCTGCCCGGCCGGCAAGGAATTGAAGCAATTCCACCGGACTTACGAAACGCCGAGATCGGGCATTACCGCCGAAGGCACGCGGCTTTACAGGGCAAGGAAAGGCGACTGCGATGCATGCGAGCTCAAGCAGCGCTGCTGCCCGAAAATGCCGATGCGCAAGGTGCCACGCGATCTCAACGAGGATGCCCGGGACGTCGCACGAGCGATTGCCACCACGCCCGAATACGAGCAGTCGCGCCATCGCCGGAAGAAGGTCGAGATGCTCTTTGCCCATCTCAAACGCATTCTCCGGATGGCGCGACTGAGGCTGAGAGGTCCGTGTGGTGCCCGTGATGAATTCCTGCTCGCAGCGACCGCCCAAAACCTGAGGAGGCTCGCCAAGCTGAGGCCAATACGGCCGCCGCAAGGCGATGTTGCCGCCTGACGGCGGCATAGATGATATCCTGCGCCGAGGCGCGGGGATCGACAACGCGTAGCCTGCCGTCCAAAAGACCAAAACGGCAGGACGAGCGGCTAATCAATCGAGTTTTTCAACGATATCCGCCACAAGCGGACATTGACGTTGACCGGCAACCGATGTCATGCCAAGCATACGCGCGTCGGTTTATTCGACAGTGCTTCCCAACGGTGGAGGGAACCTCCCATGAGGCAGACAGTGCTCCTGCTTAGGCAGGCCGAACTCTAGGCGCACGAGCGCGAGTTCATTCTTTCGTTTGTGCGCCCCGCCCGAAGTTCCATCGAGCATCTGGAGCACACAATGCGAGCCACCGAGACCGCGCGCGAAAAGGGCGTTGAGGTTTACGACGTGGATTCCGGCATAGGCGGTCACTTCACTGTATCCATAATCCAAGACATGGAGAATGGCGTCGTCGTGGTCCGTATCTGGCAAGGGGAATTCACCGTTTCAGGATGGAAATCTTACGGCATCTTTGACGGTAAGACCTTTCAAATCCATCGCAGCAAACTCTTCAATCACCGCGAGATCTGCTGAAGCATGTCGACCACCTCCAGATCTTAGAGGTGGTCGATCCCTCCATCAGCAGGCGGCTCTTTTGGGCCGATGGCTGTGCTTCCATCGCCTTGATTTCGTGTGATATAAGTGTCTTTCAAGGCGTCGGATCGGAGGCGCAAATCGATGGGTGACCTACAGGCGGCGGTGTTTAAGTATGTGATGATCGTATCGATCGTCTTTACCTTTTACCTGTTCATCTCCGATCGGAAGGGCCAAGACAGATGGGCTTCACCATCGCTGTTCTTTTGCCTTTTGGTATCGCTAGGTGTCCCGCTGGTGTTTGGCATTAACGCCGAAGCAGGAATGAGTCACGTGCTCGCAAACACTGCGCCTGCTACCGCAGCTATCACGATATTGCTTTTTCCGATCCTCTTTCTTTATGTCCCGGTCTTGGTGGCAATGAGAATTGCTGAGCTTAGCGATCGGATAAAGTTCTATGTATCGGTACCGTTCTTCGTAGTGCAGGCGATCTATTTTCATGTCGCCGTGAATTACGGAACGTTCGATTGAACAATGCCGGATGATGCTCGCTCCCCTCGTACGGAACCGGGCAGCTTCGCGCCCCTAAGTCGGTCATAGAGCCATCTTCGCGGTTGCCGAAAGCAGACATCCTTATGACAGCGGCGTCACGTCGCGTGTGCGCCATTATTGCGGTCATTGCGGCCATCGCAGGACAACACCTTCTGCGACGACCGCAAAGTCAGGCAGACCGTGTCAGAAGTCGCTGATAGCAGAATAGCATTGGTCATGAGGTGGTCTTGGGGATTTTCGGCGCTGTTGGGGCTGATTGGCGCTATGAGCTTGCTTTGGTCGTTCTGCTCGCTTTTTGGCGGGAATTGGCGTTGTCCACGGCAACCCGAACAACCCTGGAAATGTCCGCATGACCGCAGATCGGGTCGCGTTGATCGACTGGGACGAGGCACATGTCGACGTCCCCGACCTTGACCTGGTACTGCCCGGCAACGCTGCTGATCTCGACGACGGCGCACATGACATCGCCGCGCAAGCGTCGGCCGCATGGGAAGCCGCCGTCTGCTGGAAGGACGAGTACGCAGTGGAGCGGCTTGCCGAAGTTCGAGCTGTCTGAGCAGTTCTGCGGATCGACAGAAGTGTCTATGCGGAACCTCCGGCGGCAACATTGCGCCAACAGCGGTCATTGCGACCGCAATATCCGCCGTCTAAGGTTGGGCCGCAAATCCAGGCAGGGCAGCGAGGCGACGATGTCATTTCCAGAAGAGAGACTTTGGGACCACCTTAATGACGGTTGGAGCCGGATGTCGTGGAAGCAGCGGAGCCTCTGGGACGCAATCAAGGTTGCCCCGGTGCAGTGGGAGCTAAGGGGATACGGCCCATGCTGGGTGGTGGCACTGCTTGGCGAGACCGTGATCTACTATAACCACTTCGAGCACGGCTTTAACCGCTCGGCGTGGTCGCGGTTAGGCGTCATCGATGATTATCAGGCACTTCAATGCGAGCTGGAGGATGCTGTACAGATGCAGCTTGCCAGGATCGAGAACGGTCATGATATTGGGCCTTGGACATCAGGAGCAATCCCCGGTGAAGATTCAAAGCCAGAAGAAGCTGAGAGGTGGCTCGGGAAATCTGCACAGCTAGGATAAGTGGAATTTCTGCCTGACTTCGGCTTAGATGCCGGGAACAGGAGAGACCATGACGAGACGACCGCGCCGGAACCACAGCCCGGCTTTCAAGGCAAAGGTGGCGCTTGCCGCCATCCGAGGTGAGCAGACGCTGGTGGAATTGTCCCAGCAGTTTGACGTGCACGCCAACCAGATCAAGCAGTGGAAAGAACAGCTCCTTGAGGGGGCGACAGGCGTTTTCGGCGATGAAGCGAAGACGGAACCGGCAGGCCCAACTGTGGACGTCAAAACACTGCACGCCAAGATCGGCGAACTGACACTGGAGAACGATTTTTTATCCGGTGCGCTCGGCAAGGCGGGATTGCTGGGCGGAAAGAAATGATCGACCGCGAGCATAAGCTATCCGTCGTGCGCCAGGCGAAGCTTCTCGGCTTCAGCCGTGGCAGTGTCTATTATCTGCCTCGTCCAGTGTCAGACGGCGATCTTGCCCTGATGCGCCGGATCGACGAACTGCATCTCGACTACCCCTTTGCCGGAAGCCGGATGTTGCAAGGGCTCTTGAGAGGAGAAGGGCTTGAGGCTGGGCGACTGCACGTCGGCACGCTGATGAAAAAGATGGGCATCGAGGCGATCTATCGTCGCCCGAACACATCCAAACCAGTGCCAGGTCACAAAATCTATCCCTACCTCCTGCGAAAGCTGGCGGTCACCCGGCCCAACCACGTCTGGGCAATGGACATAACGTATGTTCCGATGGCTCGCGGATTCGTCTATCTCTGCGCCGTCGTGGACTGGTTCAGCCGGAGGGTTCTGTCGTGGCGGCTGTCGATCACGATGGAAGCGGCCTTCTGCATCGAAGCGGTCGAGGAGGCACTTGCGCGTTACGGCAGGCCCGCAATCTTCAACACCGACCAGGGATCGCAGTTCACCTCCATCGACTTCACCGCCGTGCTGAAGAAGGCTGAGATTGCCATCTCGATGGACGGCAAGGGTGCGTGGCGGGACAACGTGTTCGTCGAACGGCTCTGGCGTTCGATCAAATACGAAGAAGTCTACCTCCACGCCTACAAGACCGTATCCGAAGCCCGCGTCGGCATTGGCCGATATCTGACCTTTTACAACAGCCGACGCCCACATTCATCCCTTGACCGGCAGACGCCGGATCAGGCCTACTTCAACGCGCTTGCACCAATGATGGTGGCGGCATAATCGAGGCGGAAATCCACTTAGCAAAACGCCCAAAACTGTTCAGACAGACCGAGCCACCTCTCTGACGCGATCCGTTCCGCTGGAGTTTGGCTTGGGCCGAATTACTGCAACTGGGCTTTGACGCGAGAACAGGCTCTTACAGCAATCGGATTACTGCGTGAGAAAGGCTTCATCATTATGGGTGGTGACGTCCTTTTTGGACCTCAACAGAACTATAGCCACACTTACGATAATTGGTTTTATGAGCCTTCTGACCCGCCGGTTCCGCGTGACGTGCCGTTGAGTGCACAGAAGGCTGTTTCCTACGTTACCAGTTACCGGGGCGATGGGGCCTTCTTCGTTCTCGTTCCCAGACGATTCGAGGCCGCAGGTTGAGTACCGTCTGAATGACCGCTCCGGGCCGGAAGCGGCCGCTGGTGGCATTTGCTACCTAATGCCGCATATTCGTTGAGCCTGTCCTTCTTGGAAGCTATCCCGCTGGCCGCCGCCCGCAAGAGCTACCGCAATTTCACGGTCGTCACCGATGTCGCGGGTATCGCGCGTCTCTGGCGGTTGTCGCCATCCAATATGACCTTCAGCGACTTCGAGTGACGGACGCCCTTGAAAACCCGAGTCAGAAATCACATCTCATCGCCATCACCCGTCTTTGATGGCCTGCCGCAGTGACTTCGTCGCGCGCGGTGCTGTCCGGGTTGCAAAGGGCGCTCTCCAGAAATGGATCGAGCGCCCTTTGTGTTTTGTGCCGCCGACCGGGTTCTAAGGCCATTCCGAAACAATCGAACAACTGTCCGATTCCGAAGGTATCAAACCTTGAACTCGCGCAAACTCTAGGGCCTCAGTGTCAGGATTGTCCTGGCAACGAAATTCATCGCCAAAGATATGCCTGCGGAGACATTTCGCCACCAGAAGTTGGACGTCTGTCGATGGATCACTGGAATACTTCTGAGCGTATTCCAGATAATTTGACGAGGCGAACAAATCTGGTGCTCCACCATGCAGCATCGTATTCCGAATTCTGAGGAGGGCATCCAAGCGCTTCTCCTCTATGTTCTCATTCAGCGTTTCCGCAATCCCCGACTTCATGCCAACGGCGAAGCTGGGACCGTTTTGCCCGAAGATTGCGTTGAGCGCCATGAAAAGGAGGAAGCAGCGGTCGGACTCGTCCATGAACCAAGCCCGGTAATAGTATTCGAGTGCTTTGCCGTGACGCTTGGTAAGTGGTGACGACCTTGCGAGGATGGCGGGGAGCTTGCCTAGCCAATTATGGTCTGCGTTCTCGATGGTGATGGAGCTTCCGATAGGCGGCGTATGCGGCCCGCTTGTAGACGTGCTGATCGATTGAGGGGCTGGAAATCGTAGATACCCTGTCACTACCTCGCGGAGGGTGAAGCCGTGGCGGTGTTGTTGATCCATAGCCAGTGCCAGCGCCCCGAGGACAACGCGGCGATCCCTTTTAGCCGCTTCCACCGACGCCGCTTTCACGACGACCCATCCGCCGACTTCTTTGGTTCCTAGATACTTTTCATTGAGCCAGTCCGCGCTCCCCTCTGTAAGGGAATGAACGTCGATGAGGGAGAAGTTTTCGCAGTCGAAGTCTGCCTTCACGGCCAGAGGGGTGATCGGAAACGCAGTGTAGTCTATGCGTGGCCGGAAGATCGCGGAATTTTCAAGGGCCGCTACGAGGGCCGACCTGCAATCTGCTGAGACTAATTCGTAAAGCGATCCATCGAAGTCTTCAGCTTTCGTTTCGCGCCAGATTATCGGATAGCGTCGATAGAGGAATTTCCGCAGCATCTCGGCGATGTCATTTAAGGAATGAGCAGCGAGATAAGATGGCCCCCTGCCTTTCAACATGATGGCGGGAGCGGTCAAAGCGGAAGGCTTCAAAAACAACCTGACGGTATAGTTGTGCTCTGAATGACCCGGAGGGACGACATCATACAAGACGTCGTCAATCATTCGGTCTGGCGCGCGCTTCCCAAAATATGCACGAAGAAGGCCGGTTATGAGTTCTTCCGCCAGGCTTTGGTAGGCTCGGCTGTTTCCTGATGACATCAGCTTTGTGCCTGTGTTTTTCGTTTGCCAATAAGACTTGAGTTCTGTGTTTTCGCTACTTTCTGCGGTCACAGCAATCAGTCAAGGCCACGAGATCATCTCTCCCCGGTGGAGGTGGTTATCGGCCGCGAACGTCCTTCTTGCGCTTCAGACCATCGTCTTTTGGAAGCTCATTCTCGCCAGTGTGTGGTCGTCACACCGCCGTCGAGCTCTCGGAGGCCCTGTTTTCGGAGAGAACGGGGTGGAGGGTATTTCTACCCTCCCACTTTGCCACCGCGGTTAACCTTTCGTGCACCATATTGTCGGTGCGGCGAGTTCCGCTTCTGGCTCATGATGACGCCTCCCCTCTCTCTCTCGAAACGTCTTCATACAATGACCAGTATCGTCACCAACAATTCCGCCATGGCCGCCCTTGCGGTACTTCGAGATGTTGACCACTCGCTCGGACGTGCCCAGTCCCTGGTATCCACGGGTCTTCGGGTCGCTTCTGCATCGGATAACGCAGCCTATTGGTCGATCGCGACGACCATGCGGGGCGACAACGGTGCGCTCTCGGCCGTGCAGGATGCCATCGGCCTCGGAGCAGCAAAGGTGGACACGGCGTATGCTGGAATGGAAGCCGCGGTAGACGTCATATCGGAGATCAAGAACCGCCTCGTCGCCGCTGCCGAATCGGGCGTGGACCGCGCCAAAATCCAGGAGGAGATTGAACAGCTCCAGGATCAGTTGCGGTCGATTGCCAACTCATCGTCGTTTGCCGGTGAAAACTGGCTCCTCGGCAGCGGCGGGCGCTATCTCTCGCACATGGACGGTTACAACCAGTACGAGGACGTGTTCGCACTCGCCGATGGTCCCAAGAGAGTAGTGGGCTCGGTACAGCGCGATGCGCAGGACAACTTCTCGGTCTCCACCATCGACCTGAACCTGACGACGAACGACGTGATATTCGCCAGAGCGAACCTCTACGGTGTCGACCTGAATGTCGGCATCGCGGACAAGGAAATCCGGACGGGCGGCGTTGCCGCCACCGACACGGCCGGCGACGACCGATGGCTCAAGATCATAAACTACAAGACGGATTGGGAAGAGGTCGGCAACCAGGTTTATTACGATGGCACCGACTATTACACCCGGATGGACGGGTTCTTCGTCAAGGCGCTCAACGATTCCGGAGAGGTCGATTTCGCGAATGTGTCGATCGCGATACTCGGCACGGACATCAGCGTCGCCGACCTCGATATCACCAAGCTCGACGAATACGGAGAGCGGTTCTTCGGAACGGAGGCCAAGGCTCCTGATGCGTATGCGGTTGACGTGCTTGTCTCCTTCGTGGATGGCCAGCTCCAGAAGGCGGTGAGCTCGGCCGCAAAGCTCGGTAGCCTGTCAATGAGGATCGGGATGCAGGACGACTACGTCACTCACCTGAGCAACGCATTGGACAGCGGCGTGGGACGTCTGGTCGATGCGGACATGAACGATGCCTCGACGAGGTTGAAGGCCTTGCAGGCGCAACAACAGCTGGCGGTGCAGTCGCTCCAGATCGCAAACTCGGATTCGCAGAACATCATGCAACTGTTCCGCTAGGGCTTCGAGGCCAATCAAGAAGCTGGGCAGTCAGCATGATTGAAGTAACCGCTCGATTCCCCTGGCGATAGTTCGGGGATGGACGTTATACCTGTGGGCCAAATCGCGGACGGATAATCCCGCACCAAGGGCCGCATGGATTTCGACACATTGCCGCTCGCTCAGCGCCCGTCGTCGTCCGGGTGATTTCCCCCTGGCTTTCGCCGCTTCGATGCCCGCGATAGTGCGTTCGCGGATCAACGACTTCTCGAACTGGGCTAATGCGGCCAAGATGTGAAAGATCAGTTGCCCGCCCGCCGACGAGGTGTCGATGCACTCCGTCAACGAGAAGAATGCGATGCCCCGTCGCTTCAGGCTTTCGATTATGGAAATGAGGTGCCGGATTGATCTTCCCAGGCGGTCCAGTCGCCACACGATCAATACATCCCCCTTCCTCAGGGCTCTCAACATCGAAGAAAGACCGCCCCTCTTATCCTGGCCTCCCGAGACTCCGTGATCCTCGAATATGCGGTCGCATCCTGCCGCTCGGAGCGCATTCCTCTGCAGGTCCAGATGCTGGTCAACTGTCGAGACCCTTGCGTAGCCGATCCTCGCCATCGTCCCCCTGAATCCTTCCATTTCTATCCCGCCACGCCACGACTTGACAGAAACGAACGGTTTAGCGGGTCAGTCATTTCAGAGGCGCGATCAACTCTCGAATTCAATATTGGCAAGGGGTTATGCATAAAACGAAGTCTTCCAAAGCCGTCGTGACAAAACCGTTCGTTTCTGTCTGATTAGGCGTGGCTTTGTTGAGACCGCGTATCTCGTTTGACGATCTCATCCGGCGAATGACCGACACCTGGTTGGAGAACGTCGGCAAAGCGGTGACTGCCGATGCGATCTGCCGCTCGGTGCACGGCATGCTCGGAATCAACATGGCTCTTATCGTCGTGGACATGCAGGCCAAGACCCCGCTGGATTGGCGGCTGGACTTCATTCACAAATATGGGATTCCGACCAGTCTGGCGGACAGCGTAAAGTTGCAGCAGGTACAAAGTCTGCGCGATTTCCCCGGTGCCGCCTCGATCACGCAGGTCCTGGCCGAGGCCTGTAAGAAGATGATTGCCGACGGTCGCCCATCCGTCAGGAAGATCGACCAACGCGTATGGCGTATCAGGATCATCGGAGACTGCATTGTCCTTCCCGATCCAGCAGGGTCGTGGTGCGTCGTTCTCGTAGAGGTTCATTCCCTATCCGCGGTCGGACACGATGCCCGTCACGACGATATCGACCTGGCAATCATTCAGTTGTCGCGTGAAGGGCTGTCCGCCCGTGAGATCGGTAAGCTGATCGAACTGTCACCGCGGACGATCGAACACCGCATCGAGAAGATGAAGGCGCGTGCTGGCGTGAAGGGGATAGTGCCTCTGTTGATCATGAAAACTTGACGTTTGCGGTCCGTAGTTGAGTTTACCTTATGCGATGTAGGCGTCGTGAGTGCGGTCCGTCAGCAAGCGTCCAGAAGCCGCGCCACGTAATTCTTCGAGAATTTCCACAAGGTCAGGATCGGTTGCCACGAAACCACCAGCACGACGAGGGTCGTGAAGGAAATCAGGACGCGAAGCAGAAATTCGTGTGCCTGGCGGACACATGTCGTCTTCCAGTTGACCATATGCCGGTTCAGTCTCGTAACGATAAGGAGTTCGGCTACCAACCGCGCACCCAGGCCTTTTCCGGACCAAATTCTCGCGTACTCGACTGCGTCTATCCTGTGATGCACCGAAACACGAAAGGTCCTGAACGCCCACCACGCTGCGCCGATGAGATAGGCGGTGGTGGCGAAGAACAGCAAGAGCGTCACGATCTGAAGTGGAAGCGGAAGTTTGACGAACGTCTCACCGTAGAAGGCCGTGCAGATCGGTAGCGCGATAGGCACAACTGCCGCGACGGCGGCAAGATAGATAGAGGCCTTGCTTTCGGCCCCGACCCGACGCTCCTTTTCAGCGGCTGCCAAGCCTCGTGCTTCTTCAAGTGCGAGATCGGTATCTTGGCTCCAGTCCGCAGCGCGTATGACCGCGACGTCTTGGTCGTCTTCCTTGTTCCGCGCCTCGGTCTGCGCCGCGGTGAGCCGCGGTACACGCGGCCATAGGAGATCGGCGAAAACCGTCATTTTTTGGCGATCTCTTCGAGTTCATCGACGATAGCCGCCGATATCGGAAGGCCGGTTCGGTTTTCGATCCAGGCCCATTGGCCGTTCGGGTTGCACTCGAGGAACCAGTATTCGCCGTTGACGTCGCGGATCAGGTCAATAGCACCGAACCGAAGGTTCAGCTCCTCGACCAACGCGACGCATTTGTCCTTTATCGGCGCGGGTAGCGTGATGGCTTCGTGTAACAGTTCGGGATTGGAGCCCCGCCGCCAATCGACGCGCGAGACCTCCGTCGCCTGCGAGTGGATCGCGACCGCGAAGACATGGCTTCCCACCACGGTGACACGTATGTCGGCGTCTTTGATTATCTCCCGTTGATAGATGGCGGGACATAGGGAAATCGCCGACGCATCTTCGGGGAGAACTCCCGCCAAAGCGGAAGTGAAGACTATGCTGCCTGGACCTTCCTCGGAAACAATCGAAGTCTTCAAGGGTTTGCCGACCACCGGCCCGGATTTCATGAGGCGATCGACCTCTACGAAATCATTGGTGATAACTCCCTCGGGTATCCTGAAGCCGATCCTGACCGCCGCGATAAGCTGACGAGGTTTGTCCTCGGCGAGCATGATATAGGCTGGATGCGAAAACCACCTCTTTCCGACGAAGACATAGATGGATTTCAAAAGGCCGTTCCACTCTCCCGCCGCATATTCCCAGTCATGCGGTGCGACATCCGCACGTGGTTTGGATGGTTCTTCCGGTCGCCGGAAATAAGCCGCGAGGACATTCTCGAGCCGCTGTGTCCGTTCCCCAAGTCGAAGCGTGAAAGAGCCATCGAGAGGGTTTATGGTAACGCGGGCTTCGGCAATAGTCTCGGTATTGAGACGCAGATACGGCAGGTCGCGGCGCTTGAGCTCGCGGACGATGTAGTCAGTCGTGAGGTCGCGCCGGTTCGTTACAATGAGAAACGTCATCGAGCCTAGACCAGGAGTTTTCCGGAGGCTCTCGTGTCGTCGCTTTCCAGTTGCGCGTGGGTCTTCGTGGCGAGCTCAAGGGTCATCGCCGGAGAGGCGGCGCGATCATCGGATTCCTGCACGCCGTCACTCTTGGTCGCCAGTTCGAGCATGGAGAGCCGCTTTTCGTCGTCAGCTTCTTGCTGGGTCATAGTTTTCGTCAGGACTTCAACTTGCGATCCAGCAAGGTCGATCAGCGGTCTGCTGCCGCTTGGGGTCGCTACTACCCACATGTCGTCACTCTCGGAATAGGAGCCTTCAATCTCCATCTCACCGGTCCGTTCGATCGCGAAACGGTGAAGAAATGGCTTGACGCCAACAACGAGCGTATTTCCATCCATGGCGTGTCACCCCCGGTGAGTTCGTCTCGAAATTCGTAAGAAAATAGCGGCGCAAACAACTTTTTATTGCTTGAATATTTGGCGGTGATCAGAAGTAAAATCAACTGTTCCCTATCGGCTCGGGGGCGTTTGCGGCCGATAATCAACATGGTTTTCCCATGTTTCGACTAGGCTCTGAA
>NZ_JPYQ01000055.1:470059-571590 GCF_000757525.1 Rhizobium sp. YS-1r
TGCGTTTGCGGCCGATAATCAACATGGTTTTCCCATGTTTCGACTAGGCTCTGAAAGAGGCGAGCGCCACCCGGCCGAAATCGAGCTTCCCGGATGCTACGTATTCCCTCCATGGAACATCGATCGAACCCGGAAACATACCCCTGGAATTCACATCACGATAAGGTGCCGAATGACCTTACCTTCGTTGAGGAGGTCAAACGCGGAGTTGATGTCTTCGAGTTTTCCCGTTCCCGACAACAAGCGGTCGACGGGTAACTTGCCTCGCTTGTAATCGGGCCCTGTGGCGGTATTCCTAGTGATCGAGTACGAGCGGGATTTCGCCGTAACGGTCTCTGTAGGCTCCCTTGTCGGCACTGCGTCGCAGGCAGCATTCTGCCTCACCTATCCATTGCGGTGAATTGGGGACAGGCAACGTGGTCAAGCTCGTGACAAACCAGCTTTGGTTCATCGCCGCCATTGGCGAGGGATTCGCGACGGGTATCGTTACCGACTGGTGGGGTGATCACGGCGCAGGCCACCGCTCCACGGCTAGGTCTGCCAATGCCTTCTTTCGGGAAGTGCAGAGTTGGCTTGAATCCGGCTGTTGCGTTGCTTTTTTCGCCTGAATTCGGCCCGTTTAACATCAGGGACAAATCTATTAAAGCGTCAGGGACACATCAGCGCTCGTAGGGACAAACCTTTTTAGCAATTCCACCGGCTCCGCGCCTATAGGGAACATCCCGGTTGGATTGGTGATCCCGGCGCGATTCGAACGCGCGACCCCCAGATTAGGAATCTGATGCTCTATCCTGCTGAGCTACGGGACCACTCAGGCGACATCCATACAAAAGCCGCCCGATTTAGCCAAGTCTTTTCCGCAGCTTTACTCCGTCAATCGCTGCTCGGCGAGCCGCACCCAATAGGAAATGCCGTAAGGGATCGCCTCATCGTCGAAGTCGTAATGCGGATTGTGGAGAGCTGCCGTATCGCCGTTGCCAATGAAGATGAAGGCGCCGGGCCGCCGTTTCAACATGAAGGCAAAATCCTCGCCGGCCATCGCGGGATCGACATTGGTGTCCACGTTGGAGACGCCGACAACCCCGGTCGCGACACTGATTGCATGTTCCGTCTCCTGATCATGATTCGTGGTGACCGGACATCTGCGTTCATATTCGATGTTCGCTTCCGCGCCATGTGCACTGACGATACCCTCCACGATCTGGCGGATACGCATCTCAGCAAGATCACGCGTCTCCTCGCTCAGCGTCCTGACCGTACCCCAGAGGGTTGCCTCATCCGGGATGATGTTGTGCGTCGTACCGGCGTCGAAGCGCGTCACGGAGATGACGACCGAGCGTAGCGGATCGGCATTCCGGGCGGCGATCGCCTGCAGGCTGCCGACGAGCTGCGAGCCGATGAAAATCGGGTCGATCGTCTTGTGCGGCTGGGCTGCATGGCCGCCGCGGCCCTTGATGGTGATGGTGAAGCGGTCGGGCGCGGCCATGATGCCTCCCTTGCGGATGGCGAACTGGCCGACCGGAATGCCCGGCATGTTGTGCATGCCATAGACTTCCTCGATACCGAAGCGCTCCATCATGCCGTCCTCGATCATCGCCAGTGCGCCGGCGCCACCTTCCTCCGCAGGCTGGAAGATGAGGACAACGCTGCCGTTGAAGTTGCGGGTTTCGGCGAGGTATTTCGCCGCACCCAGCAGCATGGACGTGTGCCCGTCATGGCCGCAGGCATGCATCTTGCCGGGTGTTTTCGAAGCCCAGGCCTTGCCGGTGATTTCATCGAGCGGCAGAGCGTCCATGTCTGCACGAAGCCCGATCGTGCGGCTAGCCGGGCCTTTGCCGCGGATGATGCCGACGACGCCGGTCCGGCCGATGCCGGTGATTACCTCGTCGACACCGAGTTCTTTCAGCTTCTGTTCAACGAAAGAGGCGGTGTTCTCGACGTCGTAAAGAATTTCGGGATTTTCGTGAAGATATCGTCGCCATCTGCTGACTTCGGTCTGAAGCTCGGCGGCCCGGTTCAAGATTGGCATAGGGTTCCCTGTTTTTGTTGCTCACGCGGTTATGAATCGTCCTCCCCTGCAGATAGTGCCTGTCCTGATTGACGCAATCAATCTTCTTTGCCATTGCTTGGCCACATAGGCCGCATATGCGCCACACTCGTTAAGCCGCAACAACGAGGGACGACCTTGCCGATTTCACCCGTTCGACCTGGGGCCACTGCCCGGCTGATTTCCGCTTTCACGGCCTTCGGCTTGCTCCTGTCGGCTGGAAGTGCCGCTGCCAACCCGAAGATGGTGGTCGACGTGAGGACGGGCAGGGTGATTGCCCACGAGGATGCCTTCCTCAAGTGGTATCCCGCCTCGCTGACCAAACTCATGACGGCCTATGTCACCTTCACGGCGCTGAAGAGCGGCAAGCTCACGCTCGATACGCCGGTGGTCATGAGCAAGAAGGCGACCGAGCAGCCGGCAAGCAAGATGTATTTCAAGCCCGGCTCCAGGCTCACCATGGACAGCGCGCTGAAGATACTGCTTGTGAAATCGGCCAACGACATGGCCGTCGCGGTTGCCGAGACCGTTGGCGGTTCGGCCGACCAGTTCGTGGCGATGATGAATGCGCAGGCCAAGGCCCTTGGCATGACGTCGACGCATTTCATCAACCCGCATGGACTGCCGGGAAAGGGCCAGTATACGACAGCCCGCGACCTTGCACTGCTGGCTCTCCGGCTGAAACAGGATTTTCCGGAATACCAGGGTTATTTCTCGCTGGAAGGCATCGATACCGGCAACAAGCAGTATACCAACTTCAATACGCTGATCGGCCGTTTTGATGGCGCGGACGGCATGAAGACCGGTTTCATCTGCGCCTCCGGCTTCAACCAGGTCGGCTCGGCGACGCGTGACGGCCGCACGGTGATTTCCGTCGTGCTGGGGTCGGACAGCCTAGCCGGCCGTGCGGACGATACGGCCAATCTTCTGCAACTGGGACTGACATCTTCGCCGAGCCAGGGCGTGCCGCTTGCCTCTCTGGCTCCTTATGGCGACACGGCCGCCGTCAACGATGTCAGCGCGGAGATCTGCAATCCCAAGGCAGCCAAGGTGCGCAGCGAAAATCGCGACGATGCCGGCCGCATGGTGCTGCACTCGCCCTATATTCACGAGATGACCAGGCCGCCGGTCTACAGCTTCGCGGGCGTTCTGTTCGGAGGCGAGGACATTGCACCCGCCAAAGACAAGGTCGCATCCACCAAGGGCAGGAAAGAGATCGCCAATGTGCCGATTCCGCAGCCCCGCCCGACATTCTGAAGTGGAATAGTTGATGTCCTCTATCCGCGGCCGGATTCCGGTCTCCATCCTCACCGGCTTTCTCGGTGCGGGGAAATCGACGCTGCTCAACCGCATCCTCAAGGACCCGGGGACAAGCGACACTGCCGTCATCATCAATGAGTTCGGCGAAGTCGGTATCGACAATTTCCTGGTCGAGGCTTCGGGTGACGCCCTGGTGGAACTTTCCAACGGCTGCCTCTGCTGTACCGTCCGCGGCGAACTGGTCGATTCGCTGGCCTATATGATGGATGGCATCCAGACCGGCCGGCTGAAGCCCTTCCGCCGCGTGGTGATCGAGACGACCGGCCTAGCCGATCCCGCTCCTGTCATGCAATCGGTCATGGGCAATCCCGTGATCGCGCAGAATTTCGAGCTTGACGGCGTGATCACGGTGGTGGACGCGGTCAACGGGCTCTCGACGCTCGATCGTCATCAGGAGGCGGTGAAACAGGCAGCGGTCGCCGACCGGCTCATCATCTCCAAGCTTTCCATGGCCGATGCAGCCCAGATTGCCGCCCTCAAATCCAGGCTCGCGACGCTCAATCCGCGCGCGCCAGTCGTCGATGGTGACGGCGCGGAAGCCGGTACGGCGTCGATTCTGGAAAACGGGCTCTACGATCCGGCGACCAAGATCGCTGACGTGGATCGCTGGCTGCACGACGAGATAGCGAACGATGCCGAAGAGCATCATGATCACCATCACGACCATGAACATCACGGACACGATCATCATGGGCATGGGCACCATCACCACCATCATCATGATGTGACCCGCCACGGCGAGAATATCCGCTCGTTCTCGATCATCCACGACAAGCCGATCGATCCGATGGCGATCGAGATGTTCGTCGATCTGCTGCGCTCGGCGCATGGGGAAAAGCTGCTCAGGATGAAGGCGGTCGTGGCGCTCTCGGACAATCCGGACCGACCGCTGGTGCTGCACGGGGTGCAGAGCGTATTCCATCCCCCGCAACGGTTGCCGAAATGGCCGGAAGGTTCGGATCGCCGCACCCGCATGGTGCTGATCACGCAAGACCTGCCGGAGGCTTTCGTATCGGATCTATTCGCCGCTTTCACCGGACAACCGCGTATCGACCGGCCGGATCGAGCGGCGCTGGAAGAGAATCCGCTCTCCGTTCCCGGGCTCCGGATGTAAATCCGCCTATCCTTTACGGATCAGGAAACGGTGGCCGACTCCGGTCTTTTCCGAACGGATGAGCTCATGACCTTCCTCGGTGCAGAAATGCGGGATGTCGATGCCGGCTAGCGGGTCGGTCGTTTCGATCAGGAGTTCCGCACCGCTTTCCATGCTTTTCAGCCGCCGCCGCGTTTTCAGCACGGGCAGGGGACACTTCAGGCCTCTCAGGTCGTAGAGGCCGTCAGCGGTGGAATTCATTCCGTGCTCCAGAATTTCCAGAACGGCTTCTTCTTGACTTCCGTGACCTGCTGCGGTGCTGCATAGGCGAGCGGGTTCTGATCCGGGATCGGAACGGTTGTCGTCCCTTGAGCGGTTGCTGTGGTGGGAGCCGGCGTCTGAGGCGGCGTGCTGGCTGTCGGCAGGCGGTCCTGCTTCATCCGCTCGGCGGCGGAGGAGGCACGCGGCGAGGAAGCGGCGGAAGCGAGCATGGTATTGGCCGGCTTGTTCTGCGCAGCCATGCGTTTCTCCATCATCGCCTTGAATTCCGATTGGCTCATCAGTTTGCCGGCTTCGAGCGAGGTACCGGTCGGCGCGTAGGCCAGGTCGCGGCCCTTGCGTTTCTCGGCGACAACCGCCTTGCGTTCCGCTTCGGAAGGCTCGTACCAGACCTTGCCGTCGAACTTGTCGAGGGCCTTCTGATAGGCGAGGTCATAGGTCTTTCCATAGGAGGCCAATGCGGCCACCAGCGCCGGCGGGGTCGACATGGCCGGGCAGGCGGACGCTGCGTTGAACGTACCGTTGCCTTCCACCTGCTGGTTGAAGACGTATTTCTTTTCGCAGACGGCGACTTCCGGCGGGCGCTTGGTGACTTCGAAATTATCGTAGCCGGCCTTCAACATCTTCCAGAAGTCATAGTTCGAATTGTCGCGGTGGCGGACCATGTTCTCCGCGGTCATGCGGAAGGGAAGAGCCTGGAGCTGAATAGTCGTCTGGCCGCCCTTGAAGGCGTCGCGGGCGAAGGCATAGATTTCCAGAACCTGCTCATCGGTCATGGAATAGCAGCCGGACGACGAGCAGGCTCCATGGATCATCAGGTTGGAACCGGTGCGGCTGTTCGCCTGATCGTAACGGTTCGGAAAGCCGGTATTGATGGCGAGATAGTATTTCGAGTAGGGGTTCAGATGCGCCGGCGTCAGGTTATAGAAGCCTTCAGGAGCCTGGCGATCGCCTTCCTTGACCTTCGGACCGAGCTTTCCGGACCAGGCGCAGATGTCGTAGCTCTTGATCACCTCGAAGCGATTGTCGGCCCTTGCCTTCCAGACCTCCAGCTTACCCTCTTCCTTGAGGATGCGGACCATGATCGGCGAATTGCGCGGCATGTTCTTCTTCTGCATCTCCGCAAGGATGCGGGAAGGCAGAGGCTGCTCGACCTTGTTCTTGACGCTCTTGAGGTCGGTGCTTGCCGAATCGAGCGTGTCATTGCAGCCCGTCAGCGCGGTTGCCACGAGAAGAGCGAAGGCGATGTGTTTCATCAGACGCATCGGAACGGACCACATGGATTTCGAAAGCCGACCGGGATCGGTACGGGACTTCGATCAATAAAGCGGTAATCTTTACATCTTCTTAACCGCTTCTATCCGTCTGTCCAGCAAAACCGCCCAACATCACTGTTTACAGCAATGTGGCCAAATTTGGCAATTTCAGCGGCAGCCGTCCACGGATTAGAGATTGCGGCCAATATCGAGGAACTTCTGCCGACGCGCGGACCTGAGTTCGTCGCCGGACAGTTGCCCCAGATCTTCAAGGGCTGAAGCGATCACCTTGCCGGTCGCGGCGATCACGGTATCCGGTTCGCGGTGCGCTCCGCCGAGCGGTTCGGGAATAATGCCGTCGATGATGCCAAGCGCCTTCAGGTCGTCCGCCGTGATCTTCATGTTTGTGGCGGCTTCCCGGGCGCGGGTCGAATCACGCCAGAGGATGGAGGCGGCACCTTCCGGCGAAATCACCGAATAGATCGCATGTTCGAGCATGTAGACACGGTTACCCGTGGCGATCGCGATTGCTCCGCCGGAACCGCCTTCACCGATGACGACCGAAACCATCGGCACCTTCAAGGCCAGGCACATTTCGGTCGAACGGGCGATGGCTTCCGCCTGGCCGCGTTCTTCGGCGCCGACGCCCGGATAGGCGCCTGCAGTATCGACCAGCGTGATCACCGGCAGGCCGAAGCGGCCGGCCATTTCCATGACGCGGATCGCCTTGCGATAGCCTTCCGGACGGGGGCTGCCGAAGTTGTGCTTGAGGCGCGTCTTCGTATCATGGCCCTTTTCCTGGCCGATGATTGCGACTGGCATGCCGTTGAAGCGGGCAAGACCCGCCTGGATCGCGGCATCCTCGCCGAAGTTGCGGTCGCCTGCGAGCGGCGTGAAATCGGTAAAAAGCCGGGTCGAATAGTCGGTGAAATGCGGACGCTGCGGATGCCGCGCGACCTGCGTCTTTTCCCAGGCTCCGAGCTTGGCGTAAACCTCCCTGGTCGCTTCCCTGACGCGGGCCTCGAGCCTCGTGATCTCCTCGGACGTATCGATGCTCTCGTCTTCCGAGGCGAGCTTTTTCAGCTCATGGATCTTCCCCTCGAGATCCGAGATTGGCTTTTCGAAATCGAGATAAGTCTGCATGAGATCCGGTTTCCCGTTACTTCTTAGCTCAGGAACGCGGAGTTCCCCGTTGCGGTCGGGCCTCTAATCCCGGTTTTTGGCCTGTTTTGCAAGAGGGTGATGCATTTCAACAAGCTCGCGCAGCCGTTCTTCCAGAACATGCGTATAAATCTGCGTGGTGGAAATGTCTGAATGGCCAAGCAATTCCTGCACTACGCGGAGGTCCGCTCCGTTCTGCAGAAGGTGGCTTGCGAAGGCATGGCGCATCACATGCGGCGAGATTGTCGTGGTTCTGAGACCGGCCCGAGCGGCGACGCTTTTCAAATGGCGCGCGAAGACTTGCCGGGGAAGATAACCCTCTTTGCCGGACGACGGGAAAAGCCAGGGGCTGTCTCCGGTTCTGGCAACCATGGCAGCGCGGGCTTCGCCATAGGATTTCAGCGCGGCAATGGCCGAGCGGGAGAGCGGTACCAGCCGTTCCTTGTTTCCCTTGCCACGGATTATCAGGAAACGGCCTTCCTGGTCCAGGACCTTGATGGGCAGCGAAACGAGTTCGCTGACGCGCATGCCGGTGGCATAGAGAAGTTCGAGCAACGCCAGCATCCTGAGGCGGGAAAGTTGGTCCGGCCCAGGCTCTGCCGCCTCCTTCGCCGCAAGTTCCAGCAGCCGGGTCACATCATCCTCGCTCATGGTCCTGGGCAGCGGGCGGCCCTTTTTAGGCGCTTCGAGGATTGCGGTCGGATCGTCGCCGCGCAGGCCTTCCGCATAGAGAAACTTGTAGAATTGCCGCATGGCCGACAACCGCCGCGCCTGGGACGAGGCCGCAAACCCCTGTTTGCTCAGATGAGCGAGATAGGCTGCAAGATCGGCACTTTCGGCGGTGAGCGGAGTTTTCCGGCTCGAGGCAAGGAAGGAATGCAGGTCTTCGAGGTCGCGCTCGTAGGAGGCGAGCGTATTGCCGGCCGCGCCCCGCTCGGCGCTCATCATTTCGAGAAAGGCTTCGATATGGGCGCGGGAAAGATCGACCATGTCCGTTTGCCGTTATCGTTGAGGTGATGCCGGGTTCAGCCGCTCGGAAGGAATGCGCACTGTCACATCGCGTTCGCGCGGCTCCACCAGCATGACGAGCGCCACCATGCTTCCATAAACGATGCCTGCGATCACCGCCAGCACGAAGAGGAAACGAAAAAGGGTGGGCATCCGGAACTCCACAAGGTTGCGTCGCACTATATCGATAAAGGTTTATGGAAGAACAAGAACAAACAATCCTCCGCTGTCTTTAGGTATTGCGACGGCTTGACGCTGCCCCGGCATTTGTCGATACCGTGTTCGAAACGGACCTGACGATGACAGAAGCTGCAACCTCCGCCGCACCGACCCTCAGCGAAAAGGCGCGTGCCGTTCTCGGCAAGCGCAATCTCGTCTTTGTCGGTCTGATGGGCGCCGGCAAGTCGGTGATCGGTCGGCTTGTTGCGCAGAGCCTTTCCATCCCGTTCGTGGATACGGACGCGGAGATCGAGAAAGTCTCCCGCATGACCATCAGCGAGCTGTTCGCGGCCTATGGTGAGGCGGAGTTCCGCTCACTCGAGACCCGCGTCATCGAGCGCCTGTTGAGGAATGGACCGCGCGTGATCTCGACCGGCGGGGGCGCCTTCATCAACGAGAATACGCGAAGGCAAATCAAGAACGGCGGCATTTCCATCTGGCTGAAAGCCGATCTGGATGTCTTGTGGGAGCGTGTCAGCAAACGCGACCATAGGCCGTTGCTCAAGACAGAGAACCCGAAACAAACGCTCGAAAACCTGATGATCCAGCGTTATCCGGTGTATGCCGATGCGGATCTGACCGTCCAGTCGGGGAATGTCCGCAAGGATGTCATGGTCAACGAAGTGCTGTCCGCCATTGTCGGCATGGCCGATCATTCCAGTGAAAGTGAACTGCGATGAACGTATCTTCCCGATCTCCCGAGCGATCCCTGGAGCGCCTTGTGCATGTGCCGCTCGGCGACCGCGCCTACGACATTCTGATCGGTCCCGGCCTGATTTCGCGGGCCGGGGGCGAGATCACGTCGCGGCTCAAGGGCCGCAAGGCGGCGATCGTCACCGACGAACATGTGGATCCGCTTTATCTCGAAGCCCTGATGGACAGCCTGCAGACCGACGGTATCGAAGCGGTCTCCCTGACGCTGCCTGCGGGTGAGAAGACGAAGAGCCTCGAACATCTGGCAACCGTCACCGATATGGTGCTTTCGGCCCGCATAGAGCGTAACGATTGCGTGATTGCGCTTGGCGGCGGGGTGATCGGCGATCTTGCCGGCTTTGCCGCCGGCATCGTTCGCCGCGGGGTGCGTTTCGTGCAGATCCCGACCACGCTTCTGGCGCAGGTCGATTCCTCCGTCGGTGGCAAGACCGGCATCAACACCCATCACGGCAAGAACCTGCTCGGTGTTTTCCACCAGCCGAGCCTCGTGCTTGCCGATACCGCCGCGCTCGACTCGCTTTCCGAGCGGGAGTTCCGCGCCGGTTATGCGGAAGTCGCGAAATACGGGCTGATCGACAAGCCGGATTTCTTCGTCTGGCTGGAAAAGCACTGGAGAGAGGTCTTCGAAGGCGGTCCGGAGCGGATCGAAGCGATCGCGGTGAGCTGTCAGGCGAAGGCCGATGTCGTCGTCGAGGACGAGCGGGAAACGGGCCGCCGAGCGCTTCTCAATCTCGGCCACACGTTCGGCCATGCGCTGGAAGCGGCGACCGAATATGATAGCAAGAGGCTCGTGCATGGAGAGGGTGTTGCGATCGGCATGGTGTTGGCGCATCAGTTCTCGGCGAGGCTCAATCTCGCAAGCCCGGACGATGCCGGGCGGGTCGAGGCCCACCTGAAGGCCGTCGGTTTGCCGACTTCGATGAGCGATATCCCGGGCAAGCTGCCGCCGACTGAAAAATTGCTCGAGGCGATCGCGCAGGACAAGAAGGTCCAGGGCGGCAAGCTCACCTTCATCCTCACGCATGGCATCGGCCAGTCCTTTATCGCGAACGACGTGCCATCGTCCGAAGTCTTGAGTTTTCTGGAGGAAAAGCGACCGAAATGACGTCGATGGGAGGGCTGTTGTCGCGTGCCGTCAACGCGTTGATTCGCGGACTTCTCCGTCTGTTCGGTGTTTCGCTCTCTCCTGAGACGCTTGCTTTTTCGAACCACGACGACCTGCATGCTGCGCTCGACGCGATCCATCGCGAGGGCAATTTCGAGAGGCCGGACCGGGATCGATTGAGCAGCCTCTTCGAGCTGGAAGAGCTGGAAGTCTCCGATGTCATGAAGCATCGCACCGTGATGCGGGCGGTCAATGCCGACGATCCGCCGGACGTGGCTGTTCGCACCGTCCTGGAAAGCCCCTATACGCGCATGCCCGTCTGGCGCAATTCGACGGAGAACATCATCGGCATCGTGCATGCCAAGGATCTGCTGCGCGCGCTTGCCGAGCCGAATGCGCAGCTGGACAATATCGACATCGTCAAGATCGCCCAAAAACCGTGGTTCGTGCCGGACAGCACCAGCCTCAAGGATCAGCTCAATGCCTTCCTGCGCCGCAAGGTGCATTTTGCCGTCGTCGTCGACGAATATGGCGAGGTACAGGGCATCGTGACGCTGGAGGACATCCTTGAAGAGATCGTAGGCGACATTGCCGACGAGCACGACATCGAGATTCAAGGTGTGCGCCAGGAGGCGGACGGATCGATCGTCGTCGATGGATCGGTGCCGATCCGCGATTTGAACCGCGCGCTCGACTGGAACTTACCGGATGCCGAAGCGACGACGATTGCCGGCCTTGTCATTCATGAATCGAAACTCATCCCCGAGGAGCGGCAGGCCTTCACCTTCTATGACAAGCGCTTCATCGTCATGAAGCGCGAGAAGAACCGCATTACACGGCTGAGGATACGACCGGCGGACGAGGCTACATTGCCGGCGGAGTAGCCTTCAGTAATCTTGAGGGTCGTCGGGGCGGCCCCTGCGTATTCGCCTGCTGGCTACTTTTGTGCGACAGTTTCCGCGTAATCCGGTGCTCGCAGCCTGGCGATCTGGGGGGCGACGATTGCGATGAACAATCGGGTATCGTCGAAAGCTCTTGCGGATAGCATTGCCCCATGAACCGAGGCCATCAGCAATTGGGCTTCCTCTTCCGGTCGGTTGTCCAGCCGGAACAGGTCCTGCTCCACTCCTGCCTGCAGCACCGAGGTGAGCCATCCTGCAAGACCATGGAAATGGGCGCGGACGCGTGATGCAACGCCTTCCGGCAGCATCTGCATCTCGCTGGCGAGCATCGCGCAGACGCAGAAGGGTAACGAGGCATCCCGAATGCATGACTGCCAATAGTTCATGTAGGACTGCAGTTGTTCGGCAGGGTTTGAGACCTGCTCGCGCAAGGACTTCAAGCCCGCTTCCGCCTGGTGCCTGTAGCGATCCACCAGCGCCGAGACCAGCTCGGCCTTCGTCGGAAAATGATGGTGAATGCTCGCCTTCCTGATGCCGATCGCAGCCGAGATGTCGGCATAGCTGAACCCGTTATAGCCTCCCGTGACAATGAGAGACTGCGCGATGTCGAGAATTTTTTCCGAAGTCGAAGTCATTGATTTCATACCGATGCCTACCTTCTGGTAGGCATATTGTCAAGAATGTTGCGGCGCTCCCGCTTTTCACAAGGAAGTGTTTGAGCGTCGGGTTGATCTAGAGGATTCATCTTCCTACTAGTAGGTAGTCAACAATTAGGAGCCTGTCAATGCAAAGCCAATCTCCCACCCAATCCAACTGGCTGCGATCCTATTATTTCGTACGCGCCACATTCTCCATTGCCTGGATTGCCGCCGCCATTCTCTTCAGTGCGCAACCCGGCCCCGCCACGTTTCTGCTGGTGATCTACCCGTTGTGGGATGCGCTCGCCAATCTGGTTGATGCCCGGACAAACGGCGGCCTAAAGGTCAACCCGTCCCAGTCATTAAATGTCGTGGTCAGCATGATAACGACGCTCGCCGTCATCGTGGCGGTCAGTAATGGTACATACGCCGTCCTGGCCGTGTTTGGGGTCTGGGCGATCCTTTCGGGTCTGCTTCAACTGTACACGGGGGTAAGGCGCTGGCGTGCCTATGGCGCGCAATGGGTGATGATCCTGAGCGGTGCGCAGTCGGCCCTCGCCGGCGGCTTCATGATCAGCCGATCCCTTGGCACGGCGGCGCCGACCATCCTGGACGTCGTACCCTATGTCGGGTTCGGCGCTTTTTATTTCCTGCTTTCGGCAATCTGGCTTGTCGTCGCAGCCTATCGCAGAAAATATGCATAGGCACTGCCTGGTCCGGCGACGGCAAACTTGTTAATTGCCGCCGCCGGAAGAAGAAATACAGCTCATTTTTCCCCGCAACTCACCGGCAAGGCCCCATCAATCCGCTCGGCATTGATATGGCGCGATGATCGCTTTTGACGCAAAGCCACCAGCATCCACCCTAATCACGGGAGCGGTGATCCAGGCCGGCAACGCGTCTCAAAACGAGCGCTTAGGCCTTGGTCTCTCCCATGATTATTCCTATCTAAGCCCTGCTACCAGTTTGTCGGTTCGCCGGGTGCTGCGGTTTCCACCGCCAGCGCATGCAAGCCGGCATCGAGTTCCGGCTTCAGAAGCGCGTTCACTATTCGATGTCGGTCGATACGGCTCATTCCGGAAAATTTGGCTGAGACGACACGGACACGCATATGCGTCCCCTCGGCGCCGGTGAAGTGCGGCTGATGACCGGCATGCTGATGGCTTTCGTCGATGACGACCAGCCGTTCCGGCTCAAGGTTTTCGGTAAGCGTGGCTTCGATCCGGGCTTTGACGGACATGTTCGGCTCCATGACAACATAGGTCGCGGCGGCGACCTCAAGGGGGCATCCCACAAACCAGTAAGAAAGCGCTTTGTCAATTCTTGCCGCATCCTGCCGGCCATCCCATAATGAGGGCCTTATGAAGCTAGATTCCAAATATTTCGATCGTATCCGGACGCGCCGGAACAGGCAGCAGGAAGCGGCCCCCCAGACGCCGACCTGTCAGTGGGACGGGTGTGACAAGCCCGGAGTTCACCGCGCTCCCGTGGGCCGCAATGCGGAAGGCCAGTTTTTCTTGTTCTGTTTCGAACACGTCAAAGAATACAACAAGGGCTATAATTATTTTTCCGGTCTTTCGGACGGCGAGATCGCCCGGTACCAGAAGGAGGCGGTGACGGGCCATCGCCCGACCTGGACGCTCGGCGTCAACAAATCGGCCAAGCAGGCTCCACTTCATTCGACCGTGCGATCCGGCGGTGCCCACGCGCAACGGTTCAGGGATCCGTTCGGCTTCGTTTCACAGGCGCGTGCCGGCGGCCCTCGCTTTCCACCCCAGGAGCGCAAGCTGAAGACGCTGGAAGCAAAGGCCTTCGACACGATGGGGTTGACGGGGAATGCGACAGCGACTGAAATCAAGAGCCGCTACAAGGAACTGGTCAAGAAGCATCATCCCGATGCCAATGGCGGCGATCGCGGCTCGGAAGAACGTTTTCGCGCTGTCGTTCAAGCATATCAGTTGTTGAAGCAGGCGGGTTTCTGCTAAGCCGTAAAAATTGCGTCAGTGAGGATGACGGACGGGCGGCGGCCCGTGCCTTGGAGAGATGATGAGTAAGATTGATCTAGATATTTCCAATCTGCCCGATACGACTGTTTCGGTCCGGGAAGTTTTCGGCATCGATACGGATTGGAAGGTTCCTGCCTACAGCAATGGCGACCCCTATGTCCCGGATCTCGACCCGGACTACCTGTTCGACCGCGATACGACGCTCGCCATCCTTGCAGGCTTTGCACATAACCGACGCGTCATGGTGTCCGGCTTCCACGGTACCGGCAAGTCCACCCATATCGAGCAGGTCGCAGCCCGTCTCAACTGGCCTTGCGTGCGCGTCAACCTCGACAGCCATGTCAGCCGTATCGATCTCGTCGGCAAGGATGCGATCGTGCTGAAGGATGGCAAGCAGGTCACCGAATTCAAGGATGGTATCCTGCCCTGGGCCTACCAGCACAATGTCGCGCTCGTCTTTGACGAATACGATGCCGGCCGCCCGGACGTCATGTTCGTCATCCAGCGCGTGCTGGAATCCTCCGGCCCTTGACCCTGCTCGATCAGAGCCGCGTCATCCGCCCTCACCCTGCCTTCCGTATCTTCGCGACCGCCAACACTGTCGGCCTCGGTGATACGACCGGCCTCTATCACGGCACCCAACAGATCAACCAGGCGCAGATGGACCGATGGTCGATCGTCACCACGCTGAACTATCTGCCGCATGAGAAGGAAGTCGACATCGTCGCCGCCAAGGTGAAGAGTTTCGGCGCTTCCGCCGAAGGTCGCGAGACGGTTTCCAAGATGGTGCGCGTTGCGGATCTTACCCGCTCGGCCTTCATGAATGGCGACCTTTCGACCGTCATGAGTCCGCGCACGGTCATCACCTGGGCGGAGAATGCCGAGATCTTCGGCGATATCGCCTTTGCCTTCCGCATCACCTTCCTCAACAAGTGCGACGAGCTGGAGCGCACGCTGGTCGCCGAGCAGTACCAGCGCGCCTTCGGTGTCGAGCTGAAGGAAAGCGCAGCCAACATCGTTCTCGGGGCATAAACGCACGGAGGCGGCATCATGGCAGTGCGCGGAGACAATTCGAAGGCCAAACCCGGCGGGCCGGTGGATACCGAGCCGTTGCGGCAGGCGATCACCGGCTGCATTCGCTCGATTGCCGGCGACAACGAGGTCGAGGTTTCGTTCGCGAACGAGCGCCCCGGTCTTGCCGGCGAGCGTATCCGCCTGCCGGAAATTTCCAAGCGACCGACGGCGCACGAGCTTGCGGTGACCCGTGGTCTTGGCGACTCCATGGCGCTGCGGCTTGCCTGCCATGATACGAATGTCCATGCCAATATGTCGCCGCAGGGCTCCGACGCCCGCGTTGTTTTCGACGCGGTCGAGCAGGCCCGCGTGGAATCGATCGGGGCACTGCGCATGGCCGGCGTCGCGGCTAACCTCAATTCGATGCACGCCGAAAAATATGCCAAAGCGAATTTCTCCGGCATCGAGCGGCAGGAAGATGCGCCGGTCGCGGAAGCCGTCGCCATGCTGGTGCGTGAAAAACTGACCGGCGAGCGGCCGCCCGCCAGTGCCGGCAAGGTGCTCGACCTTTGGCGGCCTTTCATCGAGGAAAAGGCATCCGGCGATCTCGATAACCTGAAGGGTGTGATCGAGGACCAGCAGGCTTTCGGCAAGCTCGTGCGGCACATGCTGTCCTCCATGCAGATGGCGGAGGAATTCGCGGAGGAGGACTCCGAGCCGGAGGAAATGGAGAATCCGAGCGAGGAAGACCAGCCGCGCAGCAATGAGACCGACAACGAGGACGTCGAGGAAGAAGCCGGTGCCGACGCCGCGCCCGCCGAGCAGAGCGAAGCTTCCGACGATGAACTCGAAGACGGCGAGATGGACGGAGCCGAGATGTCTGACGAGGACATGTCGGACGACAGCGACGAACATTCCGAGACGCCGGGCGAAACCCGTCGTCCGAACAGCCCGTTCGACGATTTCAACGAAAAGGTCGACTACAAGATCTTTACGCAGGAATTTGACGAGGAGGTCACGGCGGAGGAACTCTGCGACGAGGCCGAACTGGACCGGTTGCGCGCCTTCCTTGACAAGCAGCTTGCTCATCTCCAGGGCGCGGTCGGGCGGCTCGCCAACCGTTTGCAACGTCGCCTGATGGCGCAGCAGAACCGCTCCTGGGATTTCGACCTGGAAGAAGGCTATCTCGACCCGGCCCGCCTCGTGCGCCTGATCATCGACCCGATGCAACCGCTTTCCTTCAAGAAGGAGCGCGACACCCAGTTCCGCGATACGGTCGTTTCGCTGGTCATCGATAATTCAGGCTCGATGCGCGGCCGGCCGATTACGGTTGCGGCCACCTGTGCCGATATCCTTGCCCGCACGCTGGAGCGCTGCGGCGTGAAAGTCGAGATCCTCGGCTTCACGACCAAGGCCTGGAAGGGCGGGCAGGCGCGCGAGAAGTGGCTCGCCGGCGGCAAGCCTCCGACCCCCGGCCGCCTCAACGACCTGCGCCATATCGTCTACAAGTCGGCCGATGCGCCCTGGCGCCGCTCGCGCCGCAATCTCGGCCTGATGATGCGAGAGGGTTTGCTCAAGGAGAACATCGATGGCGAAGCGCTGATGTGGGCGCATCAGCGCCTCATCGGCCGGCCCGAGCAGCGCAAGATCCTGATGATGATTTCCGACGGCGCACCGGTCGACGACTCGACGCTGTCGGTCAATCCGGGCAACTACCTGGAACGGCATCTGCGGGCGGTGATCGAGCAGATCGAGACGCGCTCGCCGATCGAGCTTCTGGCGATCGGCATCGGCCACGACGTGACGCGTTACTACCGCAAGGCCGTGACGATCGTCGATGCGGACGAGCTTGCAGGCGCAATGACCGAGCAGCTTGCGGCGCTCTTCGAAGAGAGTAACGGTCATTCGACGGGCCGCATGCGCCGGGCCGGTTGAGGCTTACTCTCTTGAAGCTTGTCCGTCTTGCCATCTGCTCCGCGCTTTTCAGCGCGCTGGCTTTTCCGGTGGCGCCGGCGACGGAGAGCGTCTCGGTGAGGGCGCGGGCGATCACGGAGTTCAAGCGGGGTTCGGCCGAGACGCGTTTCGGTCCGCTGGAATTCCTCGGCGGTATCGAGTTCTCGTCATCCGACAGCCGGCTGCAATCGTTGTCAAGCATACGCTTTCGCTCCGATGTCCAGGGTTTCGTATCCGTCCTCGATACCGGCAATTGGCTGACGGGCAGGATCGAGCGGGATGGCGGCGGCCGGCTTTCCGGCCTCTCGGATATCTCGATCAGCCCGATCCTCATCCAAGGCGGGCGTGCCGGTTCGAAATATTATACGGATGCCGAAGGGCTGGCTCTGCGCCGGGGACAGGCGATCGTCAGTTTCGAGCAGCGCCACCGCGTCGATATCTATCCCGATCCAGGCTTTGAGACTTCCGCTCCGTTGAAGACGCTCGATCCCGTCATCCCCCGCCATGAATTTCGGATGAATGCCGGGATGGAGACCTTGGCGGTCTCGCCTTCCTCAAGCCCGCTCAAGGGGGTGCTTGTCGTCGTCACGGAGCACAGCATCGACGATGACGGCAATTCGTTTGCAGCGATCCTTGAGGGGCCGCTGAGGGGTGTGTTCAAGGTCGCGCGCCACGATCCCTACGATGTAACGGATGGCGCCTTCCTGCCGAGCGGCGATTTCCTGCTGCTGGAACGCCGCTTCAGCTTCACCGGTGGGCTCGGCATGCGCATCCGCCGGATCAGGGGCGACAGCATCCGTCCCGGCGCCGTCGTGGACGGCGAGGTGCTCATCGACGCCGACATGGGTTATGCGATCGACAATATGGAAGGGCTGGACGTCGTTATAGGGCCAGAGGGAAAGCCGCATCTGATCCTGGTCTCGGACGACAACGGCAATCTCCTGCAGCGGAACGTCATGTTGGAGTTCCGGCTGAACCAATAGCGGTTTCCGGCTTCAGTCCTTTTTCGCAGCCTTGTACGCATCAAGCAGGTCTTGAACAGGGATGCCGTCGATCCTGGCTCCAGTCATTCTGCATCCCGTGAATTCCGCGCCTGAAAGGTTTGCGTTCTGGAGGCGCAATCCGGAGAGATTGACGTCATCGATGGACCAGCCCGACATATTGCTATCCGTGAATGTCGCCCCAGAAAAATTGATGTCGTTGAACCTTGTTCCGGAGAGGTTGACGTTTTCAAATGACGAACCTGAAAAGGTTGAATTCGTCGCTTCAACAACGTCGATGACATCGTGAATCTTCATTGGCGTCCACCTTTTTTGAACCGTCGCTGGCGCGCGCAAATTGCAGCGCTTTTGTGCGACTTTCAAGTGGAGACGAGGCAGCTTCCGGTCAGGCGACCTTGGCCACCTGCGGCATCGGCTTCAGCACGTTCATCAGCGCGCCATAGGGCAACAGCAGCACGATACCGACCAGGATCTTGACGACAAGATCACCCAGCGCCCAGGAGACCCAGCGCGGAGCCTCGATGGCGAAGGCGCCGAAGATCGGAGCCGATGCGATTGCGAAATCCTCGTTCGGGCCGATGAAGACAAAGATCGCGGCGAAGGCCAGCGAGAAAAACAAGAGAGTATCGAGCGCCGAGCCGAGAAGGGAGCCCGCAAGCGGCGCACGCCACCAGGTCTGGCGGCGGAGTTGATTGAAGACCGAGATATCGAGAAGTTGGCCGATGAGATAAGCGGTGCCCGATGCGATCGCGATCCGCGGCGCGGAGGCCAGGAACGAAAGCGTCACACCGACGATGAAGCCGACGAGGACGATGCGGCGGGCAATTGCCGGGCCGAACTGTCGATTGGCGAGATCGGTGACCAGGAAGGCGACGGGATAGATAAACGCGCCCCAGGTCAGAAGGTCGGCGAGCGCGATGCCCCAGAACGTTCCCGTGACCGGAAACTGAACCAGGAAGTTCGAGGCGACGACAACGGCCGCCATGATCAGAGCATAGATGAGGGTATAGCGCGTCACTTGCATTTTTTTATCCTGGGTGATGCCACCAGTTGGAGAAATATTGAGGCAAGAGAAAAGGCTTGTCCGGTTTTACCCGTTCAAGCCTCCCTCAAAGCCGGATGATATGTCGCCGGGCGATTAAGCGGCTTCGGCAGTCTTCTTGACGATCTGGCGGCGCAGTAGGCGAGCGCGCATCGACAGTTCGTTTTCGTCGGACTTCAGCAGGAAGGCGTCGAGACCGCCCCGATGCTCGACGGAGCGCAGGGCATGCGCGGAAACGCGCAGACGGAAGCGCTGGCCGAGAGCGTCGGAGATCAACGTGACCTGGCAGAGGTTCGGCAGGAACCGGCGGCGGGTCTTGTTGTTGGCGTGGCTTACATTGTTGCCGGTCTGAACGCCTTTGCCGGTCAGTTCGCACACACGAGACATGGATACACCTTTGTTCTTCTGCAATCGGATGGTCTTTCCGGGCAATACCCGGCACCCCGATCCAACTGGTCCTGATTGGAAAGTTGCGGTTCTATAGTCAGTGAGGTCCGCCGCGTCAAGCCAAACCTTGGCCAAACCCCGGAGATTCCACCTATGGTGAGATTATGCCGCTATTTTCTTGCCATTATGCCCGGTCTATATGTGGGTGGGAAGGCGCTTTCGGCGTCCTCATCGTTCAGGGCAGAATCATGATCCCTCGGGGCCGTTTTGTCAGTGCATTCATGTTCATCTTCGGACTTACCGCCGTTCCGATCGGCTCCGAGGAGATCCGGCATGTCAGCGAGTACGACATTTCGCTCGGCATCCTGCCGATCGCCAAGGCCTCTTTTTCGAGCGAATTTAACAGCAAGGACTACAAGATCACCGGCATCTTCAAATCCGCCGGCATCGTCAACATCATCAGCCGCATCTCGGCCGAGACCAATGTGAGCGGGCGCATGCAGGCCGACAAGCTGCAAGCCGATCGCTACAATCTCGTCTACAGCGCCGGCAAGCGCACGCGTATCTACGAGGTCGAATATCGCAACGGCAATGTCACCGAAACGACCGTCAAGCCCGAGCCGAGACGCAATCCGAAAAACTGGATTCCGGTGACAGAGGACGATCTGCATTCCGTTCTCGATCCGCTGAGCGGGCTCATCTTCCCAGCCAATGCCAAAATCTGCCCGAGCCGCCTGCCGATCTATGACGGAGAGTCCCGCATGGATCTCGTGCTGACGCTGAAGGGCATAAGGCCCTTCTCGACGGATGGCTTCAAGGGCGATGCGATCGCCTGCTCGATCCGCTATGTGCCGAAATCCGGCTTCCGTCGGGGGCGCAGCGATATCGAGTATCTCAGGAAAACGCCGATGGAAATCTGGTTTGCCAAGGCACAGTCGGCGAATGTATATGCTCCCGTTTACGCCCGCATCCCCACCAGGATGGGGCCGGTATATGTGACTGCCGTCAAGTATGGCGGCTGAAATGACGCTCGGCAGGGCGTCGAGGGGGCAGGGGTGAAAATCCGGGGAACTCTGATCGGCTTTACAGCGATCCTGATGTGGTCGCTGCTTGCGTTGATGACGGCCGCGTCCGGCAAGATGCCGCCGTTCCAGCTTTCAGCAGTCACCTTCGCGATCGGCAGCCTGCCGGGCATCATCCTTTTCATCCTGAAACCGCGGCGCATCGCGTTTTTGAAGCAACCGCCGAAGGTCTGGATCACCGGCATCGGCGGGCTGTTCGGCTATCATTTCCTCTATTTCACGGCGCTCCGGAATGCGCCGGCGGTGGAGGCAGGCCTTATCGCCTATCTGTGGCCGCTATTCATCGTGGTCGGCTCCGCCTTGCTGCCGGGCGAGAAACTGCGCTGGTATCATGTGATCGGCGCCGTCGCCGGCCTCTGCGGCACGATCACCATCGTATCGCGCAACGGTCTGTCGTTCGACGAGGCCTATCTGGTCGGCTATGGTGCGGCTTTCCTTTGCGCCTTCACCTGGTCCGGCTATTCACTGTTGACGCGGCGCTTCGATCGGGTTTCGACCGATGTCGTGACCGGCTTCTGCCTCGCGACTTCGGCCTTGTCGCTGATCTGCCATCTGGCCCTGGAGACGACAATCTGGCCGGCAAATGGCGGTGAATGGGCGGCTGTCGTCGGTCTTGGCCTGCTGCCGGTGGGGGCGGCCTTCTATGCCTGGGATTACGGTGTCAAGAACGGCGACATCCAGATCATCGGTGCGGCGAGCTATGCAGCGCCGCTGCTGTCGACGCTGATCCTGGTCGCCACGGGTTTTGCCGAGCCTGACTGGCGTATCGCGGTGGCCTGCCTGCTGATTACGGGGGGCGCGGTGCTTGCCGCGTGCGACATGTTCCGGCCGAAGCCGATCGGCGAGGCGGTTGCTGAGTAGGCGTCTCCGAATAACCGGAGGCGTCGGGGGGAAAGATGTCCGTTCTTTTGTCTGTCGTGCTTGCCGCGTCGATTGCGCTTGCACTTTTCTATTTCCGTTGCCTTGAAAAGCGCTCAAGCCATTGGCGCGCTGCGCTGAAGACCGCGCCCGTCCTGCTGCTTGCGATCTACGCGCTGCTCATCCAGGCGCCGCTTCTCCTGGTCGCGGCGCTTGCGCTCGGCGCCCTGGGGGATGCCTTCCTTGCCTATGATCGAGAAGGTGCCTTCCTTGCCGGTCTTTCGGCCTTCCTCCTTTCACATCTCGCTTATATCGCGCTCTTCTGGCCGTCGATCATGCCGGAATTGGTCGTTGCCAGCCCCTGGCGTTACACCGCGGCCTGGACCTTCGTCACCCTGATGGCGATGATGCTTCTCGTACTCTGGCGACCAGCCGGACCGCTCGCAATCCCGGTCGCGGCTTATGCTGTGGCGATTATCGCCATGGCGTTGTCGGCCGTCGCGCTGAAGCCTGTCCCGCCATCGGCGGGCGCCATCCTGTTTGTGATGTCGGATACAGCGCTCGCCATCCAGACATTCCTGGTGAGGGCGGATGATCCTGTGATGAAAAGACTCAGGCCCTTCGTCTGGGGCACTTACTATGCTGCGCAGCTTGTCTTTACGCTGGCGATTGCCGGGCTCCCCTATTGAGCCGAAAGTTCCCGACTGGCCGAAGGAAGATCAGCCAGGTAGCCAGTTGGCCAAGGGGGATATCAGCCCGGCTCCCAGCCGGGTGGCGCCATTTCGAAGCTTGAAAACTCGAACCCAGGCGCGACCGTGCAGCCGACCAGTGTGAAACGGCCGAGCGGTTCTGCCGCCTGCCAGGCATCCGCCGGCACGATCGCCTGCGGCCGCTCGCCCTTTGCCAGATCGATGCCGAGCGTCACTTTTTCCGTCGCCGTGCCATCGGAAATGCAGAGAAGCAGCGGATCGCCGTCATAGAAATGCCAGACCTCCGCCGCGTCGCGCACCCGGTGCCAGTGGGACCGCTGACCGGCTTCAAGCAGGTAGTAGATCGCAGTGGAATGACCACGGGTGCCGCCATTGTCATCGCGGAAGGTCTCGGCATACCAGCCGCCTTCCGGATGGGGCTGCATGTCCAGCACCCGGATTATCTCCTGGATATCCATTCAGAAATTATCCTTCCGCTTGCGGATTTCGGCAAAGACCTCTTCATTGGACCTGCCCTCCATCAGCAAGTTGCGGCGGATGGCAGGATCGGCGGCGCGCAGGAACGGATTGGTTTCCTTCTCCAGCCCGATCGTGGTCGGAATCGTGAATTTCCCCGCAGCGCGGTTTTCCTCGATCTCCTCGGCTCGAGCCTGGAGGCGCGGATTGTCCGGATCGATCGTCAGCGCAAATCTGGCATTGGACAGCGTGTATTCGTGACCGAAATAGACCGCCGTCTCGTCCGGCAGGACGGCGAGTTTCTGCAGCGAATGCCACATGTCGGCCGCCGGGCGTTCGAAGATGCGGCCGCAGCCGAGCGCGAAAAGCGTGTCGGCCGCAAAGAGGATCTTGTCGTCCGGGAAATGGTAGCAGATGTGGCCGGCGGTATGGCCGGGCGTCTCGATGACGCGGACGAAGTGGTCGCCGAACTGGAACTCGTCGCCGTCCGCCATAGTCTTGTCGAGCCCGGGGATCGCCACCGCCTCGTTGAAGGGTCCGATTATGTCGAGCCCGAATTTTTCCTTCAGCGCCAGATTGGCTTCGACGTGGTCGGTATGGTGGTGCGTGGTGAAGATATGGGTGATTTTCCAGCCGCGGCGCTCGGCGGCGTCGAGGATCGGCTTTTCTTCGGGCGCGTCGATCGAAGCCGTCAGCCCGCTTTCCGGATCGTGGACCAGGACGCCGAAATTATCGCTTCGACATGAAAAAACTTCGAGTTCCAGTGGTTTCATATCATCGCCCCTATTGCTCAAATCGCTTCGCGGGACAATGTAGAGGCTGCGTCCTCGAAGTCCAACCACTTGCCTGACAGATGTCCGTCGATATCGTTGATCTCCGCGAATTCTATCACTCGCCGCTCGGCCACCTCGCCGAGCAGTCGATTGCGATGGCGCTTTCATCGCTTTGGGCGCGGCTGCCGGAAGAGCGGCTGGTCGGGCTCGGTTACGCCGTGCCCTATCTCGATCGGTTCCGCGCCGATACCGAGCGCACCTTCGCCTTCATGCCGGCAGGCCAGGGCGCGGTAAACTGGCCGGTTGGAGAACTCTCCTCAACGGCGCTGGTCTTCGATGAGGAATTGCCGCTGCCGGACTCCTCCGTCGATCGCGTGCTCATGGTGCATTCGCTGGAATTTGCTGAAAATCCGCACGAGACGCTGAAGGAACTCTGGCGGGTGCTCGCGCCCGGCGGCCGTCTCGTCATCGTGGTACCGAACCGGCGTGGCGTCTGGGCGCGGATGGAACATACACCGTTCGGTTCAGGTCGGCCCTATTCGCGCAGCCAGCTCACCTCTCTGCTTCGCGAGACGAATTTCACGCCCGGGGCCAGTGCCGAGGCGTTGTTTTTCCCGCCGTCGAAGATCCGCATCGTCTTGAAGCTCCGGCATGTCTTCGAGCGTATGGGGCGGCGCTTCTGGCCGGTCTTTTCAGGTGTCATCGTGCTTGAAGCGCAAAAGCGGCTCTACCAGGGCCTGCCGGTCGCTGCGCGCGCCTCCCGCCGCGTGTTCGTGCCGGTGCTGGCGCCGCAGGGCGTACAGACGATGCGGATGCGTGACGTTCATCCCCGCTGACGGCGCTTCGCTTTGGGATCAGGGTCGTCTTTCGAAACGATCCACCGGAGCGTTTTGTCGGCGGCATCGACCATTCCTCGCCCCTCGACAAAGGCCGTTTTCGGCTTTAATGCCACTCAGATCATCGCCGCTTGAGGCATTTCCGAAAAGGTTGATCCGATGAACATCGTCACGAGTGAGCCCGTTCCACGTCCAGGCATCCTGGATATTGCCGCCTATGTGCCCGGCAAGGAACATGCTCCCGGTGTGGCGCGTGTCTTCAAGCTGTCCTCCAACGAAACGCCGCTCGGGCCGAGCCCGAAAGCGGTCGAGGCGTTCAGACAGGCCGCCGGCAATCTCGAACTCTATCCGGACGGCCAGGCGCTGGCGCTGCGCGAGGCGATTGCTTCCGTGCACGGCCTCAATGTCGCGAACATCATGTGCGGCAACGGGTCCGACGAACTGCTCGGCCTGCTCTGCCATGTCTATCTCGGATCGGGCGATGAAGCGATCATCACCGAACATGGCTTCCTGGTCTACAAGATCCAGATCATGGGGGCAGGCGCCAGGCCGGTCGAGGTCAAGGAAAAGGATTGTACGGTCGATGTCGACGCGATCCTTGCCGCCGTGACCGAGAAGACGAAGATGGTCTTCATCGCCAACCCCGGGAACCCTACCGGCACTTATGTCCCGGTCGCTGAAATCCGTCGCCTGCATGCGGGGCTGCCGAAGAACGTCATTCTCGTTCTCGATGCCGCTTATGCGGAATATGTCCGCAAGAACGACTACGAAGCGGGGCTTGAGCTGGTTTCGAACAACCGCAACGTGGTGATGACCCGCACCTTCTCGAAGGTTTATGGTCTTGCTGCACTGCGTATCGGCTGGATGTATGGCCCCGCCGGTATCCTCGATGCGCTGAACCGCGTGCGCGGTCCGTTCAACATGAATGCACCGGCGATTGCCGCGGGTGCGGCTGCAATCCGCGACCAGGCTTTCGTTGAAAAGGCGGTCGAACACAACACGCTGTGGCTCGACAAGCTCACACATGCTTTCGAGGCGATCGGCCTCAAGGTAACGCCGTCCGTCACCAATTTCGTCCTCATCCATTTCCCCGATGCGGACGGCAAGCGTGCGCCGGAGGCGGATGCATTCCTGACGAGCCGTGGTTATATCCTGCGGGCCGTGAAGGGTTACGGTTTCCCGAACGCATTGCGCATGACGATCGGCACGGAAGAAGCCAATCGCGGCGTCATCGAGGCGCTCGGCGAATTCATGGGTAGGAGCGCATGACGGAGCCGCATTTCGACCGGATCGCGCTGATCGGCATCGGTCTCATCGGGTCGTCGATCGCGCGTGACGTCAAGGAACTCGGGCTTGCCCGTGAGGTGGTGATCTCCACCCGCAGCGCCGAAACGCTCAAGCGCGCCGAGGAGCTGGAACTTGGCAATCGCTATGTGGCCTCCGCTGCGGAAGCGGTGAAGGATGCCGATCTGGTGATCGTCTCGGTGCCGGTCGGCGCGTCGGAGGCGGTGGCAAAACAGATCGCCGGTAGCTTGAAGCCTGGCGCCATCGTCACCGATGTCGGCTCCACCAAGGCTTCCGTCATCGCCCAGATGGCGCCGCATGTGCCGGAGAACGTGCATTTCATTCCCGGCCACCCGCTTGCGGGCACGGAGAAGTCCGGTCCGGACGCGGGCTTCCCAGGCCTGTTCCGCGACCGCTGGTGCATCTTCACGCCGCTGCCGGGCACCGATCCGGCAGCGCTCGACAGGCTCAAGGCCTTCTGGACAGCGCTCGGCTCGCGCATCGACGAGATGGACCCGCAACATCACGACAAGGTTCTGGCGATCGTTTCGCATCTGCCGCACATCATCGCCTACAACATCGTCGGCACGGCGGACGATCTGGAGACGGTGACGGAATCGGAAGTCATCAAATATTCCGCTTCCGGTTTCCGCGACTTCACCCGCCTTGCCGCTTCCGACCCCACCATGTGGCGCGACGTCTGCCTGCACAACAAGGATGCGATCCTGGAAATGCTGGCGCGCTTCTCGGAAGACCTCGCTTCCCTGCAGCGGGCGATCCGCTGGGGTGAGGGCGACAAGCTGTTCGAACTTTTCACCCGCACCCGCGCCGTCCGTCGCTCGATCATCGAGGCCGGCCAGGATGTCGATGCGCCGGATTTCGGCCGCCACGCGCTGGATCAGAAGAAGTGAGCTTCCGGGTTAGATCGGCGGGATTTCGCCGATCGGGATGAAGCCGCCAGCAAAGACCTTGCCGCGGGTGATGGTGAGGTCGAGCGAAGCGTTCCTGCCGCCGCCCAGCGCCGACAGCATCCTGGAGACGGTTTCGAGCGTTGAGGCGATCTCCGGGAAGGCCTCTCCGAGACTGTTTCGCCAGGCATCGATCTGCTCGATCCTGAGCCTCAGCTTGCCGGAGAGATAGCCTTGTTCGTCGAAGGAAAAGGGTCCGGAAACGGTAATCAGCCGGCCTTGGCCGAGATCGGCAGACAGGCTGCGCATCTCACCTTGCGTGCCGTAAAGAACCAGTCCGTTCGGATCGCTGCCATCGATCATGCCGGCGCGACCATTGAGCGTCACAGCGACATTGGCCGTCAGCCGGGGCAGGAGCTGCGGCATGTCCTTCATCATCAGATCCGTGCCTTCGAGCGTCATGGCCGCATCGAGATCGCTGCCGTTCTGGCGCAGATGGATTTCGGTATGGCTGGCGCTGATATCGAAAGCCTGGCCGGTTGAAGATGAGACGACACTGGTCTTGGCATTCTCGATCACCGTCGAAGTTCGCTCTACGCCCCGAAGTCTGGTGATCAGGCTCGACTGGAAGTTCTCCCAGGTGGTCGAAACCGTAAGGCCGTGGCCGGTACGGGCTTCCACCGGCGAATCGAGTTCCCAGACGATATGGCCGGGATTGTAGACCTGAGCGGCGGAGCGCAGGGCGCCGAAGGTGGCAGAGATCCCGTTTACCCGATCATCGATCGCGACCTTCGAGCAGAACAGGCCGATCCGGAAAGGATAGCCGCGATATTCCGCATCGCTGCATTCGGCGGAAACGCCGTTCCTCTCCTGGCTGCCGAGCAGCGTCAGGGTCCGTTCCCTCAGGGTCGATGCGGCATAGAACCAGCCGGCGGTGTAAAGTGCGATCACCAGCACAACGCCGCAGGCGAGTAGCCATAATTTTCCGCTGACGCCAGTTCGGCTTGACGCTGCCATGATGTTCTCCAATGGTGCTGAAAACGAAAGGCCAGTCTGTTTGATTGAATTGGTGTTGCGCGCGATATGGACGAATTTTGGGTGTTTGGCTACGGGTCCCTGATGTGGAATCCGGGTTTTGCGTTTGAGGAAAGACTGACCGCACGTGCCTTCGGCTTTCGCCGTTCCCTCTGTGTATGGTCGTATGTGCATCGCGGTACGCCGGAAAAGCCGGGTCTGGTGCTCGGTCTTGATCGTGGCGGCTCCTGCCGCGGCGTCGCTTTCCGGATAAGCCGGGAAGATCGGGAGGATGTCCTCGATTACCTGCGACGCCGCGAGCTTGTTACCAATGTTTACAGGGAAAAGATGCTGCCCGTGTTGCTCGGCGATGGGCGGCAGGCGAGGGCGGTGGGTTATGTGGTCGACCGTCAGCATGTGCAATATGCCGGCGCGCTCGGCGTCGAGGAGGCGGCCGAAATCGTCCGGACGTCCGTTGGCCAATCTGGCCCCAACGATGCATACGTCTTCAACACGCTCGCGCATCTGAAGGAGATGCGCATCCGCGATCATTGGCTGGAAGGCGTGGGAGCTTCCGTGGCGGCACGCCTTCAAGCCGCGGTCTGAGCTTTCAGCTCTGCCAGGCGCCTTACGGCCGTGGGCGGCAGCGGCAGATGCGGATTGGCTTCGACAGTCTCGATCAGCAGCTTGTCGCTCTCGCGCTCCATCGTCTCGACGAGATGGGCGTAGAAGGCATCCGGATCCATGCCGGGCGCGATCGGCGGCAATATGCGCACCTTGAAATGGCCGGGATGCTTGATCAGCTTGCGGCGGCCCCAGAACAGGCCCCAATGGGCGACGACCGGCACCACGGGGACTTGCACGTCGCGATAGATGCGGGCGATGCCGTATCGGTATTGGGGTTCGGCCCCCGGAGGGCGACGTGTGCCTTCGGGGTAGATGATGAGCTGGCGGCCGTTTGCCATTTCCTCCCGGGTGCGCTTCATCACGTCGATCATGATCTTGCCGCGGGCGCCGCGATTGACCGGAATCATGCGCTGCTTCATCGCGTACCAGCCGAACAGCGGAATCCACATGAGCTCTCGCTTCAGGATGTAGGCCGGGTCCCTCTGATAGGGCAGGAGGGCTACCGTATCCCATGCGGACTGATGCTTCGGCGCGAAGATGCAACCGCCCTCCGGTACGTTCTCCAAACCCTCGATCTCGAACGTGGCTCCTACGATCTTCGCCATCAGCCAATTGCAGGAAGCGGCCCAGGCTTTCGGAATCCGATAGGCGGCCTTGCGCGGCATCAGAAAATAGATCGGACTCAGCACGATCATGCGAATAATGAGATTCGTATAAAAAGCCGTGTTGAAAAGAACCGAGCGTATCAGAAGCATGAATGGAAGTTCCTTTTGAACAGCCGTTGCCTACACGAGATCGGCTTTCGAAAAAAGCGCCTTGTGTCGGCGGCTCCATGGACGCGACTGACTGTCAGGGCTCCGGCTTGGCCGCCGTCTTGGTGGCCGCTTCCGTGCGCAGCCCGGTGCCCCGCTCGATGCCGATCCAATCGCGCACGGTCGCCAGAACGACCTTGCCATATTCTGCGAGCATGGTGCGCAACACATCCGGTTCGGCGAACCATGCCTTGCGGGTGAGGTCGGAATTGACCACCGGATAGGGGATGAATTCGGTCACCGGATCGGCGCGGCGCAACTCGTGCAGGCTGCGCAGCATGTGGTAGTTGTTGGTCACGACCAGCACGGACCTGTAGCCGTGGTCGTGGATCCAGCGGTTGATCTCATTGGCATTGCCGATCGTGTCGATCGCGTCATAGCCGATGTCGACGCAGCAGGCGAAGAGGTCCAGCGAGGCCTGGGTTACCTTGCGGATCTGGTTCGGTGTCGTGGAGGGATGGGCGCCGGAGATCAGAAGCCGCTGGCCGGCGCCATCCCTCAGGAGACCGAGCGCCTGCTCGATGCGCAGGTAGCCGCCGGTCAACACAACGATCGCGTCTGCCTTCACGCCATCCGGTGCCTTGAGCGATGTGACGGAATTCGCAAACCACAGGAAACCGCCGAACAGCACGGCTATGAACAAAACGCCCGCCATGATGACGCGGCGTGCAACCCAGCGCAGCCGGCCCTTGCGTGAAAACAAGCTGGCGGGCGGACGGTTCGGCTTGCCGTCTGCTCCATTGTCGGGTGTCATCTGAGCCGGTGTCATGATCGTGCATAGCCGGAGATTCGTGGCGAGAACAGGGCCAACCTATAAGGGGAAGAAGCCCGGTTCAAGAAGATGGCGCTCCATCGGAACGCGCCGGATCGGACCGTATGAGGTCGATCTCGTCGATCGTTCGCATCACGGTGAACCGGGCCGTCAGCGTTGTCAGCAACGCAATCACGATCATCGTGGCGAAAATGCCGAGATAACCGGTGATGCCGATTGTGAAGGAGCCGAAGAGAGCGGTCGCCTGATCGCTTTCCGGTGTCGCCAGCGAATTGGCCTGCCACATGTTGGCAGCGGCGAACAAGGCCGCCGCCAGCACGCCTCCGGCGGCCGAGCCCTTGATGCTGATCTTGAGGAAATGCTTCTGAAATTCGCCTGCCACGAAGGAACTCTCCGCACCGACGAAATGCAATACCTCGACGATATGGCGGTTGCCGGACAACGCTCCCCGCGTTGCGAAGACGACCGTGAGGATCATTGCCGTGAAGACCAGTATCAGGACCCCGGTTCCGATCAGTACCGTCGTCTGGGCCATGGAGACCAGGCGGTCCACCCAGGTGCGGTGATCATCCAGAAAGGCTTGCGGTACCTCCGTCTTCAGGAGGTCGCGCATGGCCGCGAAATCCGGCGGATTTTGTTCGTCGATGGTGATGATGACAAGACGCGGCACCGGCAGTTCGTCGAGGTTCAATCCGGTGCCAAGCCAGGGTTCGAGCAGCCGGGCGGTCGCGTCCTCGTCCATGATCGTGCCTTCGCGGGTGCCGACGAAGGTGAGCGCCAGCTCGCGGGCCTTCTTCAGCGCCGCGTCCATGTCGAGCCCTTCTTCGGGCTTGATCTGGATGGTGATCTCACGGGAGATCTGGCTCTGCCAGCCTGCGGCGGTCGCCCTGACCATGGTGACAGCGCCAAATGTCAGACAGGCGAGGAATGCCATGATGGCGATCACCACCATCAGCGCATTGCCCTGGATATTGGAGGGCGGCAGGATCGGAGCGGTGGGTCTCACCCGCATTTCCGCCCGGCGTGGCTGTTGTTGGGTTGGCGGCGCCGGTTCCGGCTGCCTGCCGGCCCTGGTCGCCTTCGCCGCCTTCAGGATTTTTTGGCCAAGCTCATTCATAGATGTCGAGCCGCCCTTCCGTCAGGATCATCCGCCGCGCATCCACCTGATCCATCAGACCTAGATCGTGGGTGGCGATCACCACCGCGGTGCCGAGCCGGTTGAGTTCCAGGAAGAGACTGAGGAGCCGCCGCGCCATCGGCGGATCGACATTGCCCGTTGGCTCGTCGGCGAGCAGGATTTCCGGCCGGTCCATCAGCGCCCGGGCGATTGCGGCGCGCTGTTTCTCTCCGCCGGAAAGCACCGGCGGCAGCACATTGATACGCTCACCCAGCCCTACCCATTTCAGGAGTTCGATCACATCGTTGCGATAGGAATTTTCCTCCTTGCCGCGGACGCGCAGCGGCAGCGCCACGTTTTCATAGGTCGTAAGATGGTCGAGCAGACGGAAATCCTGGAAGACGATGCCGACACGCCGGCGCAACATGGGGAGTTCGGCACGCGGGATCTGAGACAGGTCCCGGCCGAACATATGGATGATGCCGCGGGTCGGGTGCAGCGACATGAAGAGCAGACGCAGAAGCGTGGTCTTGCCCGCGCCGGACGGCCCCGTCAGGAACTGGAACGACCGCTTGGGGATGTCAAAGGTCATGTCCCGGAGAATTTCCGGACCCATCCCGTAGCGCAGGCCGACATTTTCGAAATGAATCAATGGGTGACCCAGTCTCTCGCCTTCAGATTTCTGGTGCTCGTTATCTCTTAACGACCCGGGTAAACGGACGGTAAATCACGCGCGTAAAAAAGGCTAATTTCGGGTCGCGTTTGCGAAGCATTAACCATTTAAATTTACGACTGAGCGGGATTCGTTTCAATGCCCGCAACCCTCAACATCGGGGAAAACGGGCCGAAGAGGCCCCATGAGCACGTTCCACAGCCAGCAGGGCAAGACGGTCATCCGCATGGACATCCTTCCGCCGGATCATCCCGGCCGGGCAGGACGGGTAATGCAACGTCGCGGCGAGGTCATCGACGCTCAGTTCGTCACGGTTCGTGATGTTTCCCGTCGCGCTTCAAAGCCGCGCTCGCATAACGACAATCGTAACGACCCAGAATCTGCTGTCGATGCCGAACCACTCCTGCAGCGGATGGTCGCGGCGGGCGAACGTGCCTTGTCGCGCCTATCCGCCGATTTCTTCTCGGCTGTGGTTGCGGTCGTCTTCGTCACGGTTTTCGGCCTCGCGGGCGGCTTCTCCTTCCTTTTAAACGGATCGGAAGCGGCTCCGGCGGGTCCGGCATTCGACATCACGCATGTCACCATGACACCACAGGACGCCAACGGCATGCGCGTGCTGCTGATCAACGGAATTGTCGAGAACCGCAGTGGCGACAGCCGCGTCATGCCATCGATCCGCGCTGATCTGATGTCCGGCGAAGAGCTGGTGGCGAGCACATTGATCTCGCCCCCTGCCTCCGCCATCGCGGGCGGTCAGAGCCGGGGCTTTTCGGCCCGCGTGCCGCATCCTGGTGGAAAACTGCCGGACCTCCGGCTTTCGCTTGCCGAACGAGGCGCGTAAGCCTTTTTATTTTCCGGCCGTTTGTGCTATCGCAGCGCTTTAACGGACACGGAGAACCTCATGCCCGTCGTGCGCGGCAAGACCATTGAGCCGCTTTATACCGCCGAACAGATCGCCGAACGCAACCGGGCCATGGCTGCCGAAATCGCTGTCGGCCCGACCAAAGATCTACTTGTCATCGCCATCCTCAAGGGCTCGTTCATTTTCGCTGCCGATCTTCTGCGGGCGCTGCATGATGTCGGCCTTGCGCCTGAGGTGGAGTTCATCACCCTGTCGAGCTACGGCGCCGGCACGGTTTCGCAGGGCGTGCGCATCGTGAAGGACATCGACAGCGACGTGAAAGATCGCGACGTGCTGCTAATCGACGATATCCTTGAATCCGGCCGCACATTGCTTTTCGCCAAGGAGATGCTCTACGAGCGTGGCGCCCGCCACGTCTCAATCGCCGTGCTGCTCGACAAGCGCGTGAAGCGCAAGGAGGCGCTGGAGGCGGATTATGTAGGCTTCGAATGTCCGGATTATTTCGTGGTCGGTTACGGCATGGATGTTGCCTATGCCTTCCGTGAATTGCCTTTCGTCGGTGTCGTCACCGGCGATGCGTGAGACCTGGTGGCAAGGTGTTAACCATCCCAGCCCAGTAAAGGCTAATATTTACTCCTCGACAAGAAAACTCTGGTGAGTTGCTCCCGATATGAAACACGACAGGGAGCGATGATCGCTATGGCAAAGATCCTGATTACCGAGGACGAGGATACGCTCCGCAGCTTCGTCGCGCGGGCGCTTCGTCTCGACGGTCATGAGACACATGAAGCAGGTGACGGCGCCGAGGGTCTCGAAAAGCTGAGCCAGGGCCCTTTCGATTTGCTGCTTTCCGATATCCGCATGCCGGTCATGGACGGAATCGAGCTGGCGCATCAGGCTTCCGTCAGGTTCCCGGGCCTCAAGATCCTGCTGATGACCGGGTATGCCGAACAGCGTGAGCGCGCCGATGACCTTACCGCCAAGATCGTCGACGTGGTGCAAAAGCCGTTCGCCCTTCCGGACATCCGCAAGGCCGTCGCCGCAGCCCTGGCGGCCTGAGGGCGGCAAGAGGTGACGCAGTCGAGATCTGCTCGCCCCCTCACCTTGCATTTCTGACACCTAGCTTTCAGCCAAAGTTTTGAGTTTGCTACCTCTCCTGCAAGAGGAGAGGTAGGCTGCCGCGTTCACAAATCATGATCTTGGCGAAGCTAAGCCGTGGATTTTGTCGGTGAGGAGATAATCTTCTCCGCTACCTTATATCCAGCAGCCGCTCCAGGTATTGCCGTTCGGCCTCGCCGGAGAGCGCGTTGCCGAGTCTTTCGCGGATCGCTTCAAGGATCTCGCGGGCGCGCTGCACGTCGATCTCGTCCGGCACCTTCACCTGATCGCCGAAATCCGGGCCTGACGTGGCACGGGGCCGGCCAAGCGGGTCGCGGCCGTTCTGGCCGCCTTGCGACGACATGCTCTCACCCGGGCCACGGTCCTGACCTTGCCCCTGGCCCTGCTGCATGGCCTGCATCATCTGCTGCATCATGTTCTGGGCGCCCTGACGCAGCGCACTGAGCGCGTTGCCCTGACCCTGGACTGCCTGCTCGCCCTGGCCTTCGCCAAGCGCGCGGCCGGCATTGCCCATTTCGCGCTGTGCTTCGCCAAAGCCTTCGCCAGGCTGCATGCCGAGGTCCTTCAGGCCCTTCTGCAACTCTTCCAGCTTTTTGCCGAGGCTATCCTGTTGCGCCCGGAGGTTCTTCAGCGCCTCGCGAAGCTGTTCGGCCGTCATCTGGTCGGTATTCTGCTGACCCTGCTGACCCTGTTGTTGGCCTTGCTGCTGCTGCTCGCCTTGCTGTTGGCCCTGCTGTTGCTGGCCCTGCTCGTTGGGCTGCTGGTTCGGATCGCCGCGCTGCATACGGTCGCGCAGCGCCTGGTCCAGCTTGAAGGTCTGGTCCATCAGCCGCTGCTGTTCCTGCATGATCTCGCCGAGTTTGTCGATCTGCTGACGCATCTGGCTGTTCTGCTGCTGGCCCTGCTGCCCGCGCTGCATGCGGCCGGCCTGCAGATTGTTCATCATCCGCTGCATTTCGGAGAGGAGTTGCTGGGCGGCATCGCGATTGCCGGACCGGGCGAGGTTTTCGATCTGGTCCATCATGTTCTGCAGGTCGCGCTGGCGGATGACGTTCTGGGCCTGCATGTTGTTCGGCGCCTGCGGGGCGTTCTGCATCCGCTGGGCAAGCTCGTTCATGAACTGCTGCATGGCTTCGCGCAGTTCCTTCATCAGACGGGCGATCTCCTCATCCGAGGCCTTGTTCTCAAGTGCTTCGGCAAGATTGCGCTGCGCATCGCGCAGCCGGCGTTCGGCGAGCGACAGATCGCCATCCTCGATGCCGATCGCTATTTCCCAGAGATAATCGGCGGTGTCTTTGAGCTGTTCCTCGGTGCGGGAAAGCTTCATGCGTTCCTGCGCCGAACGGATCAGCAGGAAATGGGCGAGATTCGGGATGGTCTCGTCAGGACGGATCGCCAGCGCTTCATTTAGCGCGATGGCGCGCGGCATCTGACGGGTGTCGAGTGCAAAGACCTGGCGCTCCTCCGCGACGGCTGCAGCAAGCGGCTCGGAGAAACCGCGGGCCGGCAGCACCATTTCATGGGGAGGGCTTCGGCCTGTCTGGCCGGCGCCATCCTTGGCGACGAGCGTGACCCTGACACGCTTGCCGGCAAGCGGATGCTCGGTCAGGTTCCGGCTCGTCAGACCCTTGACCTCGCGGCTGTTCTGGCGTGGCAGGTTCAGCCTGTAATCCGGCGGAGGATAGAGCGGGGTTGCAGCGGGATCCTGTTGTTCAACCGGCTCGATCAGCGCATGCGCTTCGCGGATGCCATAATCGTCCTTGCCGGTGAAGCCGATTTCAAGAGCACCGTTGACGGAGCGTCGCGGTTGCCCGTCGAAGGCGATCTCCGGCGGACGGTCGGGAATGACTTCGAAAGCCCAGCTCTGGCCGTTTACGGTCAGGTTGCCGCTCTCGGCGATGTTGAGCGCGTAGGTACGCGGCGGCATCTGCTGGTTGATCTGCGGTTGCGGCGGTTGAACCGGAGCCTGCTCCGCTGTCTGTGCACCATTCGGCTGCGGCTGTCTGGCCGAAGCTTCGGCGGCCTTTTTGGCCTCCTCGGTGATGAGCGTAACTTCCTCCCCGCCGGCTTCCGGTGTGAAGATCACGGCCTCGCCACCTTCGCCGCCGGTGACGCGCACGGTGAGTGCGGAGTTCTGGGGGATGGATACGCTATTGACCGCGGCATTCACCTCGCGACCGGTCAGGAACACCGGTGCGCGGCCGGTATAGGAAGGCGGCGTCAGCCAGGCGTCGATGCGCAGGTCGGGATTGACGCTCGGTGCAGGCGGAGCCGCGCGGAACGCATCGGCCGGCGAGCCGCCGCCGTTCGAGAAGGAGTAACCGAGCGCGATTGCAAAGACGAGTGCCGGGATGGCGCGCAGGGCGAAGCGGTCATGCCTGGCGATATCGGGCTGCGGCAGGCCGGCATCGAGGGCGGCGATGCGTTCAGCCATGCGGATCTGGTGTTCCTTCCAGAGCGCCCTGGAGAAGGGCGTCTCGAAGGCCGGCTCATCCTCCTGCACGCCGACCGGCTGGTGGGGCAGGTTGTTGCGGTCTTCGAGAAGCCGGTCGGCCTCTTCCGAGGCCGGCCAGCGCAACCGGCCGAAGGGAAGGATGGAGTAGAGAAAGGCAAGAGAGAAGCCGCCGAGCAGAACCCAGCGCACCCAATCCGGCGCAATGCGGAAAATCCCGAACCAGGCGACCGACAGGAAGAGCGCTGCAATTCCCAGGGGAGGCAGCAACAGCGGCAAAACCCGCTCGAAAAACAGAACGATCCGCGCGAAGGAACGCTTCAGCGCGACGCGTCGCGCTAGCACAGGATGCGATTCGAAGGCACCTTTGCGGATGAAGCTCATGCGGTCCGTCTCCAGTCGTGGCGGCGCAAATCAAGCTTTAACGATAACGATCTTTGTGGCGAAGACGAGGGCAGGGGGCGTTTCACCCCCATATTTTCCGGTCTTTCCCCGAAAAGTGAACGGATGTTAACCCGTCACGCCAGCCATGCGGGTACAGAATCGAGCCCGATAAGCTCTTCATAGGTGCGGCGCGGGCGCACGACGTGGAATTCACTGCCCTTCACCAGGACTTCCGGCACCAGCAGGCGGGAGTTATAGGTTCCCGCCTGGACGGCCCCATAGGCACCGGCCGACGCAACGGCGATCAGGTCGCCCGGCTTCGGTGCCGCCATCTCGCGGTCGAGCGCCAGGTAGTCGCCGGTTTCGCAGACGGGACCGACGACATCGGCCTTGATGCGGGGGGCATCGGCAGGGGGCACGACGACCGGGCGGATCATGTGATAGGCATCGTAAAGCGTCGGGCGGATCAGGTCGTTCATCGCGCCGTCGACGATCACGAAACTCTTCTCGCCGCTATCTTTCACATAGATGACCTCGGTCACCAGAATGCCGGCATTGCCGACAATCAGGCGGCCGGGTTCGGTGACGATCCTGCAGTTCAGCGAGCGGAGCTGGCGCTTGACCGTATCTGCATAGGCGTCCGGCAACGGCGGCGGATTGTTGTCGTCCTTGTAGGGGATGCCCAGGCCACCGCCGATATCCACGTGGTCGATGCGATGACCGTCGGCCCGCAGCGTGTCGACGAGTTCACGCAGCAGCCGGAAGGCATCGTCGAATGGCTCAAGCTCGGTGATCTGGCTGCCGATATGCATGTCGATGCCGGTCACCTCGATACCGGGCAGGGTCGCGGCATGGGCGTAGACGGCGCGGGCGCGCTCGTAGGAAATGCCGAACTTGTTTTCCTTCTTGCCCGTGGAAATCTTCGCGTGGGTGCGGGCGTCGACGTCCGGATTGATGCGGAAGGAGACATGCGCCTTCTTTCCCATTTTCCGGGCGCGCAGGTTGAGCACTTCCAGTTCCGGCTCCGACTCGACGTTGAAACAGTAGATGCCGGCTTCCAGCGCGAGATCCATTTCCTGCACCGTCTTGCCGACGCCGGAGAACATGATACGGCTCGCCGGAATGCCGGCCGCCAGCGCGCGGCGCAGTTCGCCGCCGGAAACCACGTCAACACCTGCGCCAAGACGTCCCAGTGTCTTCAGCACCGCCTGGTTGGAATTCGCCTTCATCGCATAGCAGATCATGGTGTCCACGTCGGCAAAAGCCTGGGCGAAGACCTTGTAATGGCGCTCCAGCGTCGCGGTCGAATAGACATAAAAAGGCGTGCCGACAGCCCTTGCGATCTCTGGGATCGGCACGTTTTCGGCGTGCAGGACGCCGTCGATATAGTGAAAATGGTTCACGTCAAAACTCGAAAAAATTAAAGAAGCGGGTCGAGCACGAAGGGCTTGTCGGCGACAGGCTCCGGTTTCTTCTGCTCACCCGGCCTGGTGACCTTGCGGATGTTCTGCTGTTCCACCGGCGTGCTCGGGCGGTCGAGATCGCCCTTGCGGCCGCAGCCCGCGACGACGATGCCGGCAAGGCTCAGCACAAACGCTATGCGGGCAATATTCACCAGGGATTTCGACATTCTCTTGACCTTCTTCGGCACGGCTTGAGGGAACTGTCATAGCGAAGTTCCACTCGCTTGTGCAGTGTCATTCCGGCATCAATTGATCTCAGTTGCGGGCGCGCCACCAGGCGATCTGCTTCCTCACCTCCGCCGGCGCGGTGCCGCCGAAGCTGGTGCGGCTGGCGACAGAGGCATCGACCGACAGGACGTTGAAGACCTTGTCGGTGATCGCAGGATTGATCGACTGCAGTTCTTCCAGCGACAGTTCGGAAAGGTCGCAGCCCTTCTCTTCGGCAAGCGCCACGACGCGGCCGGTCACATGATGGGCGTCGCGGAAGGGCAGGCCGACTTCACGCACCAGCCAGTCGGCAAGGTCGGTCGCTGTCGAATAACCGGCACCGGCGGCGGCGCGCATCTTGTCGGCACGGATCGTCATGTCGCGCATCATGCCGGTCATAGCGGCGATCGCCAATTCCAAGTTTTCGGCGCAGTCGAAGACCTGTTCCTTGTCTTCCTGCATATCCTTGGAATAGGCGAGCGGCAGGCCTTTCATGACGGTCAGCAACGCGACCAGCGAGCCGTTGATACGGCCGGTCTTGGCACGCACCAGTTCGGCCGCATCCGGGTTCTTCTTCTGCGGCATGATCGAGGAGCCGGTCGAAAACGCGTCCGAGAGGCGCACGAAGCCGAATTGCGGCGTCGACCAGATGACGATTTCTTCGGCAAGGCGCGACAGGTGCACGGCGCAGATCGCTGCGACGGACAGGAATTCCAGCGCGAAATCGCGGTCGGAGACGGTGTCGATCGAGTTGCGGGTCGGCTCGCGGAAGCCGAGCGCCTTTGCCGTCATGTGGCGGTCGATCGGGTAGGGCGTGCCGGCAAGCGCCGCGGCACCGATCGGGCTTTCATCGAGATGGTCGATCGCGTGGCGCACGCGGGCGCGGTCACGGCCGAACATTTCCACATAGGCCATGCAGTGATGGCCGAAGGTGACCGGTTGGGCGGTCTGCAGATGCGTGAAGCCCGGCATGACCGTTTCGGCATGCTCTTCCGCGCGATCCAAAAAGGCGGCGATGAGGTCAGTCAGCATCCGCTCGGTCTTGGCGAGCTCTTCCTTGACCCACAGGCGGAAATCGAGCGCCACCTGGTCGTTGCGGGAGCGGGCGGTATGCAGGCGGCCGGCGGCAGGACCGATCAAGGTGGCCAGCCGCGCCTCGATGTTCATGTGGATGTCTTCGAGCTTTCTGGAGAATTCGAACTTTCCGCTCTCGATCTCTGACATGATCGTGTTCAGGCCGGACAAGATCTTGTCTTTATCTTCGCGGGAAATGATGCCTTTCTCCGCCAGCATGGTCGCATGCGCTATAGAGCCGCGGATATCCTGGGCATAGAGCTTCTTGTCGAAACCGATCGAGGCATTTATCTCCTCCATGATCGCGTCCGGTCCCGAAGCGAAGCGCCCGCCCCACATCTGGTTGGAAGATGCCGCGTCCTTCGTGCCCTCGGTCATGATGCCTAAGTCCTGGAGTAGTTGATGACGACCAAAAGACCTTTCGGCCTTCCTTCCGCCCGGTTGATCGTGATTGCCGCCGTTCTCGGAATTCTTGCCGGCGCCGTGGCGGTATACGTGAGGAATACGGGGTCTGGCAATGGTGAGGATGCCCTGTTGGCGGGATCATCCGGCGCCTGCGAGGGCGCGGTCGAGAAGGTTAAGTCCGTCTCGCAGTTCTCCAAGGGCCAGGTTGCCGCCATGGTCGCCGCACAGCCGCCTCGGCCGCTCGATCTTGCTTTCAAAGGCCCTGACGGAAGGGACCTCAAGACCGCCGATTTCGCCGGCAAGACGGTGCTTCTCAATCTCTGGGCCACCTGGTGCGGTCCCTGCCGCGAAGAAATGCCGGCGCTGAACGCACTGCAGAAGGAGATGGGCGGTGCGGATTTCGAGGTGGTGGCCGTCAATATCGACACGGGCGGTGACGAAAAGCCGAAGGCGTTCCTCGCCGAATATGGTGTCGACCAGCTTGGCTATTATCGCGACAGTTCGATGGGCGTCTTCAATAGCTTGAAGAAGGAGGGCCTCGCCTTCGGCCTGCCGGTGACGCTGATCATGGACAAAAAGGGCTGCCTGATCTCGGCGATGAACGGTCCCGCCGCCTGGGACAGCCCGGACGCCAAGGCGCTGATCACCGCCGCGAAATAATCCTGTCTTCGGGCACCGCTCAATAAAGCGGCGCCAGATCCACTCCATAGAAGAGGCCGCGGCCAACCCGGCCTTCGCTCCGTTCGACCGAGATGCCGAATTCGGCTGCGATCTCCCTGACGATTGCGGCTTTGATATTGGCGTCCGCACTGGCCTTGTAGGTCAGCTTGTAGTCGAGATCCGCTTTGAAGACAGCCCGGACGATATGGGCATTGCCTTTCTCGCGCTGCTTCCTGAGTATATTCCTGCATTCGGGCCCAAGGCTGCTCTCGATCATCTCGAGCTTGTCCAGCCCGTATTCCTGATATTCGATATTGCTGAACTTCATCGTCAGGTTGCTGACATAGCTGGCGCTGACGCCGAGCCCCAGCGCCTTGAGATTGTCCGCGCTGAAGGAAAAATTTTTCGCGCTGCCGAAGTCGGTGATCTCGGCACCGGATTTTTCGGGGTTTCCGGGAAACTTCACGAATTCCGGCGAGCAGATGTAGCCAAGAGAGACATCCTGCCTGTCGTTGTAGGCGTTCGCCCGTTTCCAGACAATGTTACCCGGGCCATAATTGGTGCTGGGCGGGACCGTCGTCAGGTAGCCCGCCTTTCTGACGATGGTCCTTGGGTTTTCGGAAGTGCACCCGCAGATCAAGGCAGCGGCCAGAACGAGAATTGAGCATTTGTGCATTGATGATCCCCCGAGTCGATGGCGACAATGTAGGGATCACATGCATCGAGTGTCTACTTACCGAATAAATCCTAAAGTTGCATTCGGCGAGGCATCAGGTTGTCGCCGGCAAAGGCCGGCAATGCCCATTTCAGCGCGTCGGCACCGGCGTCTCGCCGCGATAGTCGTAGAAGCCGCGGCCGGATTTGCGGCCGAGCCAGCCGGCCTCGACATATTTTACGAGAAGCGGGCAGGGGCGGTATTTCGAATCCGCCAGGCCGTCGTGCAGCACCTGCATGATCGACAGGCAGGTGTCGAGACCGATGAAGTCGGCGAGTTGGAGCGGACCCATCGGATGGTTGGCGCCGAGCTTCATCGCCGTATCGATGGCTTCCACCGAGCCGACGCCCTCGTAAAGCGTATAGATCGCCTCGTTGATCATCGGCAGCAGGATGCGGTTGACGATGAAGGCCGGGAAATCTTCCGCGACCGTCGCGGTCTTGTCCAGCGAGGCCACGTAGTCCTTGGCGGCCCTGAAGGTCGGCTCGTCTGTAGCGATGCCGCGCACCAGTTCCACAAGCTTCATCACCGGCACCGGGTTCATAAAATGGATGCCCATGAACCGTTCCGGGCGGTCGGTGGCGGAGGCGAGCCGCGTGATGGAGAGCGACGAGGTGTTGGTGGCAAGCAGGGCATCCGGTTTCAGGACCGGACAGACCTGAGCGTAGATCTTGCGCTTGACGCTTTCATCTTCGGTCGCGGCCTCGATTACCATGTCCATGGGGGCTAAGTCGTTCAGATCGGCGGAGCCGGAAATGAGGGAAAGCGCAGCCTTCCGCTCCTCGTCACTCAGTTTTCCGCTGCTTACCTGGCGGGCGAGATTGCCGTTGATGGTGGCAAGTGCCGCTTCGATCCGGTCCTTGGAAAGGTCGTACATCTGCACCCTGTAGCCGGCCAGCGCCGAAACATGTGCAATGCCGCAGCCCATCTGGCCCGCTCCGATGACGCCGATATTCTTCATGGCCGAACTCATTGTTCCGTTCCTGGGTTTCTGCTCCCGAGGCGCTGACGCTAACGTTCGCGTGCGCCGATCTTATGAAAATGCCGGACTACATGGATGCAGTCCGGCAGATTGTTATTCCGCTATTTGCGGTTTTGCCAGCATTTTTCGCGCTTGCGAAATGAACAGGCCTTCAAATCGCTCACAGCGCCTTTTCAAGCTGCGGCAGGATCTCGAAAAGGTCACCGACGATGCCGTAGTCGGCGACCTGGAAGATCGGTGCTTCCTCGTCCTTGTTGATGGCGACGATGACCTTGGAATCCTTCATGCCGGCGAGATGCTGGATGGCGCCCGAGATACCGGCCGCGATGTAGAGGTCGGGAGCGACCACCTTGCCGGTCTGACCGACCTGCCAGTCGTTCGGGGCATAGCCCGCATCGACGGCGGCACGGGAGGCGCCGACGGCGGCACCCAGCTTGTCGGCCACGGGAAGGATGACTTCCTTGAACTTTTCCGCCGAACCGAGAGCCCGACCGCCTGAGATGATGATTTTCGCCGAGGTGAGTTCCGGACGCTCCGACGACGAGAGCGCATCCGATACGAAGCTTGAAACGCCCGGGTTCGCCGCTGCCGATACGGTTTCGACCGGAGCGGAGCCGCCCTCGCCAGTCGCCTGGAAAGAGGCGGTGCGCACCGTGATGACCTTCTTGGCGTCGGTCGTCTGCACCGTCTGGATCGCGTTGCCGGCGTAGATCGGCCGTTTGAACGTATCGGCGGAGATCACTTCGATGATTTCCGAGACTTGGCAGACGTCGAGCAGCGCTGCGACGCGCGGCATGATGTTCTTGGCCGAAGCGGTTGCCGGAGCGATAATCGTGTCATAGGCACCAGCCAGCGAGACGACCAATGCCGCCAGCGGTTCGGCGAGCTTGTTGGCGTAATCGGCGCTGTCGGCGAGCAGGACCTTGGAAACGCCGGCAAGTTTGGCCGCCGCATCGGCTGCCGCACTGGCACCGGAGCCGGCGACCAGCACATGCACGTCGCCGCCGATCCTGGAGGCAGCGCTCAGCGCCTTGGCGGTCTGGTCGGACAGGCTCGAATTGTCGTGTTCTGCCAGAAGAAGAATGGCCATGATGTTTACTCCCTATCCGTCCCTTAGAGCACGCCGGCGGTCTTGAGGCTGGCGACCAGTTCCTCGACCGACTTTACCTTGACGCCCGCCTTGCGGCCGCCCGGCTCTTCCGTCTTCAGGACCTTCAGCCGCGGCGCGGTATCGACGCCGAAATCGCCCGGAGTCTTCTTGTCGAGCGGCTTCTTCTTTGCCTTCATGATGTTCGGCAGCGAGGCATAACGCGGTTCGTTGAGGCGAAGGTCGGTGGTGATGACCGCCGGCAGCTTGACCTCGATCGTCTGGAGTCCGCCGTCGACTTCGCGGGTCACCTTTGCGGAGCCTTCGGAAAGCTCGATCTTCGAGGCAAACGTCGCTTGCGCCGAACCGAGGAGGGCCGCCAGCATCTGGCCGGTCTGGTTGGAATCGTCGTCGATCGCCTGCTTGCCGACGATGATCAGGCCCGGCTGTTCGGCTTCCACGACACCCTTCAGGATCTTGGCGACGGCGAGCGGTTCGACCACGTCGTCGGTCTCCACCAGGATCGCCCGGTCGGCGCCCATGGCGAGCGCGGTGCGCAAAGTCTCTTCCGCCTTGGCCGGGCCGATCGACACGACCACCACTTCTTCCGCCTTGCCCGCTTCCTTCAGTCGCAGAGCCTCTTCGACGGAAATCTCGTCGAACGGGTTCATCGACATCTTCACGTTCTGAAGCTCGACACCCGTGCCGTCCGCCTTCACGCGGATCTTCACGTTGTAATCGACAACTCGCTTCACAGGCACCAGGATCTTCATGGGGTCCTTCCTCGACTTCTCACCGGCGGCAAATTGCGACATTCACCGCTTCCTCATTTGTCAGTGGGCGACATGGATACGCATTTTTCGCGCGACTGCAACGCGGATTTGCAGTCAAAGCTTGCCGTTTTCTCATACATCTATTCGCGAACGGCCATTACCTGCGGCACGCCCGACTTCCGTTCGACCGCTTTCGGCGTCACGATGGCGCGGTCGAAAAGCGGCACGCCTTTGCGGCGCATGAAGAGGACGAGGACTGCGCCGGCGATGATGCCGCCGACATGTGCGCCCCAGGAAACGGCGCCATCAAGGTCCAGGGCCAGCATGGCGAATTGCTGCACGATCCAGAGCGCCAGCGGAATGAAGGCGGGCAGCGGCAGCGGGATACGGAAAAGAACCAGCACCCAGACCCTGACGCGTGGATGAAGCAGGAAATAGGCCGCGACGACACCGGAGATCGCGCCAGAAGCACCGATCAACGGGCCCTCTGATGAGGGCACAACGAGGCCGTGAAGGGCGGCACCGGCTGCAGCGCAAACCAGGTAGAAGATCAGGAACCTGACATGCCCCAGCGCGTCCTCGACATTGTCGCCGAAGACCCAGAGGAACAGCATGTTGGAGGCAAGGTGCCAGAAATCCAGATGCAGGAAGGCGTAGGTGATGAAGGTCGCATCGTCCGGCACAATGATGAGCGACGGGTCGAGCACTGCGTAATCGAATATCACCGCCGGAATGAAGCCGAGGCCCAGCGAGGCGTGTTCGACGATTGCCGGGCTGGCGACGGTCGTGAACAGCCAGACCAGCACGTTGATGGCGATGATGCTGATCGTCACATACTGGACGCGGATATATTTCAGTTCGACGGCGTCGTGCAGCGGGATGAACATTTGCCTTTAATCCCTCCCGCTTTCTCTTTCAGCGGTTTTTTCCCGGAACCCAAAGGATATCCGCCTTGCCATGATCGTTGGCGAAGCGCGCCGCCACGAACAGGAAGTCGGAAAGCCGGTTGATGTATTTCAGCGCCGCCGCACCGACGGTTTCACCGCGTGAAAGCTCCACCATCAGCCTTTCGGCCCGACGCGCGACCGTGCGGGCGAGATGCAGATGGGCAGCAGCAGGGGATCCGCCCGGCAACACGAAGGACGTGAGCGGATCGAGGTGGGCATTCAGGGCATCGATCTCAGTCTCCAGGCGGGTTGCCTGGGCTTCGATGATGCGCAGCGGCTCGTAGTCGAGTGCTTCGCCCGTATCGGGTGCTGCAAGATCGGCGCCGAGATCGAAGAGGTCGTTCTGGATGCGGAAGAGCATGGCATCGAGCTCGGCCATGCCTGCGGTATGGAGCCGGGCCAGACCGACAGCCGAATTCGTTTCGTCGACAGTGCCGTAAGCCTCGACCCGGAGATCGTATTTCTCCCGCCGGGGGCCGGAAACCAGCGACGTCGTGCCCTTGTCACCCGTGCGCGTGTAAATCTTGTTGAGCTTTACCATCCCGCCATCATCAGAATCAGCTCGGGCGACCGCCGCCCGTGATCCACAGTGTGAGCATGATGAGGACGATTGCGATTGCCTGCAAGAGGATACGCAATTGCATCAGCTTGTTGGATTTGTTCGCATCCGTACCCTTCATCATGTTGAACAGCCCGCGGATCAGGACGATCACGACAAGCCCCATGACGATCACGGTAAGGACGGTGGTGAAAGTGGACATTCTAGGATTGCTTTCGTTCAGTCGAGCCGGCGCATGAGTTTGTAGAAGAGGTCGGCCGGAAGTATTCTTTTCAGGAAGGCGCCCTGCCTGGCGGGCTTCGTTACCAGATAATGTGGCCTCGGGCGAGGCGCGGTCAAGGCGTGCGTCAAGACATCATAAACCGCTTCGGGTCCGAGTTTGTGGCGGCTGATCGGACCTCTCCCGTCGAGGCGCTTGAGCTGCCGCTTGTATTGCTGGGCATGCACCGAGCCTTCGAGATCGATATTCTCTTTGATCTTGGCGAGTGCGTTGGCAGTAAAACGGGAGGCGATCGGCCCCGGTTCGATGAGGCTCACATGGATGCCACTTCCTTCCAGCTCCATGCGCATCGTAATGGTGAGCCCTTCGAGCGCATGTTTCGAAGCCGTATAGGCGCCGCGATAGCGATAGGGCAGCAGGCCGAGGATCGACGAGCAGTTGACGATGCGGCCGTGGCCCTTTGCGCGCATGATCGGGATCACCCGCCGCGTCAGCTCGTGCCAGCCGAAGACATTCGTTTCGAACTGTTCGCGCAGCACGTCGGTCGATAAATCCTCCACGGCGCCCGCCTGGCCATAGGCACCATTGTTGAAGAGGGCGTCGATCCGGCCGCCGGTGCGCTCCTTCACGGTTTCCACAAGTGCGGCAATCGTTTCGGGCTTCGTATAGTCCATTAGCAGAGCCTCGATGCCGTCGGCTTCGAGCGGAGCCAGATCGCTCTCCTTGCGCACGGTCGCGAAAACCCGCCAGCCATCCGCCTTCAGGGCACGGGCGCAATGGGCACCGATGCCGGAGGAACAGCCGGTGACGATGATCGTTCTCCTGTCATCCATTTGATCTCATCCCTTGCACAATCGAAAGGGTTCCTCACATATTTTGCGCCAAGCCACAACGGAGTTGCCCTTGTCCGAAGAGAACCGGCCCTACAGGTGGTACAAACTCGCCTTCAAGGTGCTTTGGGATGCCTATTGCCACTTTTCCGACGACGATGGTTGGGCGATGGCGAGTCATGTGGCACTCTCGGGCCTGCTGGCTCTCTTTCCATTCCTGATCTTCGGCACGGCGCTGGCCGGTTTCCTCGGGGCGGGCGGTTTTTCCGAAACGGCGATACATCTGCTTTTCGATACCTGGCCGGCGGATATCGCGGCACCTATCGCATCCGAAATCCAGCGCGTCCTGACCATGCCTCGCGGCGGCCTTCTGACCGTATCCGTGCTGGCGGCAGCCTATTTCGCTTCGAATGGGGTCGAGGCGCTGCGGATTTCACTCAATCGAGCCTACCGCGTCACCGAAACCCGACCCTGGTATGTGACGCGCCTCGCCAGCCTCGGCTATGTGGTGATCGCGGTCGTGATCTTTGCCGTGATCAGTATCCTTCTGCTTGCCGTGCCTGTTGCAATGCGGTTCGCTGAAACGCGCTTTCCCTGGCTGATCAGCGATCTGGCAAGGGCCGCCAACTGGGGCCTTTACGGCACGGGGCTGCTTTTGATGATCGGTCTCCTGCTGTCGCATAAATGGCTTCCGGCGGGGCATCGGCGGATCATCGACATCCTGCCGGGCGTGCTGATGACGATCGCCTTGTGGATCGGCTTCGGCCTCGGCTTTGCTGCCTATCTCTCGACCTTCGCCAATTACGCCGCGACCTATGCGGGTCTGGCGTCGATCATGATCGTGCTGATTTTTCTCTACATGGTCGGCGTGATTTTCATGCTGGGGGCCGAACTCAACGCCGCCCTGATGAAGTACCGGGTTTATTCGGTATTCTCCCGGTTGAGGAATGAGCGTCGCCGGCGCGAGGAAGCGCTCTCAAAGACCGACGAGGCGGCGGATGTCGTGGGGAGCGAACCCCTGGTCGCGGAGCGCCGCGAGCCCCGTTGAGCCCTCGCTTTTTGAGAGTTTCTTGCCGTCCGGCCCAAGGATCAGCCTGTGGTGGTGATAGACGGGTTGCGGAAGCTCAAGCAATTCCTGCAATAACCGATGCACGGCGGTCGCTTCGAAAAGGTCCAGCCCGCGCACCACATGGGTAATGCCCTGGGCCGCATCGTCCACCGTTACCGAAAGATGATAGCTCGACGGCGCATCGGAGCGGGAAAGCACCACGTCGCCCCAAGCCGTGGGGTGCGCAGTGATTTCGCCGCGTGCGTCGTCACCCGTCTCCGTCCATTTCAACGCATCGCCCGTCAACCGGAGCGCCTTGTGCATATCGAGCCGGAAAGCGTGCCGCACGCCCTTTGCAATCAGTAACTGCCGTTCCGTTTCGCTGCGATGCCTGTCGTCCTCGGGATAGAGCGGCGACCCGTCGGGATCGCGAGGCCAGATCTTCCCGCTCTCCTCATGCTCCGCGACCCTGGCCTTCACCTCTCCGCGGGTCAGGAAGGCGGGATAGACAAGGCCCATTTCCATCAGCCGGTCCAGCGCGGCGCGATAGTCGTCGAAATGCTCCGATTGCCTCCATACCGGTTTTTCCCAGTCCAGCCCGAGCCAGGAAAGATCGCGATAGGCGGCCTCCTCGAATTCCGGCGTACAGCGGGCGAGGTCGATGTCCTCGATGCGCAGCAGGAAGCGCCCGTTCGTCTTCTTCGCCATGTCGTGGTTGAGGATCGCCGACAGCGCGTGGCCGAGATGAAGCAGCCCGTTCGGGCTTGGCGCAAAACGATAGGCCGGTTTATCAAAGGACATGGCGGGCATGGCTTCTTCTGCCATGCTTTTCGACAAACGGCCATGGGAGAGGTTGAACGGACTGATGAATGCCATCCGCGATCATTCGGACATCGAGGCAGGCCTCGATGCGCTTGTCCGTCTCGACCCGCGGCTTGGGGCGGTCGTCGAAGCCTCGGGTCCGGTGCCGCTGCGTCTCAGCAGGCCCGGTTTCGAAGGCCTTGCCTCGATCATCGTATCCCAAATGGTATCGAGAGCGAGCGCGGAAGCGATCTGGAGACGAATCACTGCGGCGGGGCCCGTAACGGCGGCCGATTATGCAGCGCTTTCCCCGGATGTTGTTGCGACATTCGGCCTCTCGCGGGCAAAGGCGGCGACACTTCTCAATCTTTCCACAGCTATTTCGGAAGGGCGTTTCAATCTCGATTCCATCGGCAAGTTCGAAACGGCGGAAGCGATCCGGCGGATAACCGCGCTTCCCGGCATCGGCCCTTGGACGGCGGAAGTCTACCTGATGTTCTGCAGCGGTCATCGGGATATCTTTCCTGCCGGTGACGTGGCGTTGCAGGCGGCGGTCGCGCATGCCTTTGGCCTGGAGGCTCGTCCCTTGGCCAAAAGCCTGGCGTCCATGGCGGAAATCTGGAGCCCGTGGCGATCAGTCGCGGCGCGACTTTTCTGGGCTTACTACGCAGCGAAAATGCGTCGCACCGTCACGCCTCTGGTATGAAGGCGGGGTCGAGTTATCTCACTGCATTTATTGGGCTTCACAATCCTGTAACAACAGACCTAATATAGAAAGTACAGATGCCGAATCGGGTAGGAGCGTCACTTGACGATTGCAGTCTCCCCGCAGGCCCTGCCGGCGCTCGTGCTGAACGCTGACTACCGGCCGCTGAGTTATTATCCCTTGTCGCTGTGGTCCTGGCAGGACGCGATCAAGGCGGTTTTCCTCGACCGGGTGAACATCATCGCGGAGTACGAACAGTCGGTCTGCTCGCCGAGTTTCTCGATGAGACTGCCGAGCGTCGTCAGCCTCAAGACTTACGTCCAGCCGACCCGCAACCCGGCCTTTACCCGGTTCAACGTCTTCCTGCGCGACAAGTTCGAGTGCCAGTATTGCGGCGAGCATGATGACCTGACTTTCGATCACGTCATCCCGCGCGCCCATGGCGGCGAAACGACCTGGGAGAATGTCGTGGCGGCCTGTTCGCCCTGCAACCTCAGGAAGGGCAGCAAGCTGCCGAAGCAGGCCGGCATGTTCCCGCACCAGAAGCCCTATCAGCCGACGGTGCAGGACCTGCACAACAACGGCAGGCTCTTCCCGCCGAACTACCTGCATGAAAGCTGGATGGACTATCTCTACTGGGATACGGAACTGCAGCCGTAACCCAGGCATCGTCGAAGGCTGTTCAGGCGGCCTTTTTCGCACCGATAAAGGCTATGGCTGCCAGCATCACGCTGGCGATGACGTTCCAGCCCGCGAAGGACAAGCCCAGAACGCGGAGCGCCGCTTCCGTGCAGGAGGGGCCATGCACCGCGTTGAGATCCGACAACAGGTTGCCGGCATTGGTGGTCACGCCGGCGCCGCCTCCGCAGCTCGCCGGGCCCTCCCAGAAGCCCCATTCGACGCCCGAGTGATAGACGCCCATGCCGGCGCCGACGAGCATCATCACGCCGATGACGACCAGCAGCGCACGGGTGACCCAGGCGGGCAGGCCGATTGCGGCGGCGACAATGGCCAGAATGCCGACCGGAATCCCGTAATAGTAGGGGTCGCGCTGCAGCAGGCAGAGTGCACAGGGAATATAGCCGCCGATATACTGGAAGGCGAGCGCGCCACCCACGGTCGCGGCCATGCCGAGCGTGACGAGAACGGCGTAGCCGATACCGGCGCGGGAGCGAGGGGTGGAAGCTGTCAGCGCCATTGCGCTCTTCTCCTGTTTCATTCCTGGCTCACTTAGAGCAGATCAAGCAGGGCTGTAAATGATTGTGGGCGAGACACATCGTCTCCATTCCGGCACTTTTTCGTGAGTTTGCGGAGGATTTGTGGTGTTATTTCTCCAAAAGAAGGCTATCCGGAAATAGCGCGACGATCGGCGATCGGTTCCCGGCTGCAAGCCGCAGCCATGCACTCGGTAAAGATAAAATTCATGTTCAAGACGGATGTCTGCATAGTTTCAGCCCGACGGCCGGATCTGCTCTCCGATACCCTTTCGAGCCTGTCACAACGGATTTTCAGCAACCTCGATCTTGTCAACGTCTACATGAACCTTGACCCGATCTTCGGCGATGCCAAGGATCACGAGGCCTGTGTTTCGCTGTTCCGGGGCCATTTTCCGACGGGCGTGCTTTTTGAGCCGGAGGCTCCCGGATTCGCCAATGCAGTCCGGAGACTGTGGCTGGCGACAACTGCCGATTTCGTCATGCATTTCGAGGACGATTGGGTTGCCTTGACTGACATCGGTGAGGAAGCCTTCGAACCCTTTTCCGACCCTACTGTCGCGCAGGTCTCCTTCCATACGGAGGAGAAGAATTGGGACGTCAAGAAAAACGGACATCTTCACCGGAAGAACGAATACTTCAGGCTCGCCGGCGTGAAGCTTCCGAAATTTACGCGCAGGCCGATCTTTACGACCTCGCCGTCGATCCTGAGAGGTCCCTTTGCCCGCGCATGTGCGGGGCTTATGGACGGGACAAAAGATCCGGAAAAGCAATTCTATTCAGATGTCAACCTGCCCCTTCAGGCCTATGTCTGCAAATACGACAACTATATTTTTTCCCCTCAGACCAAACCGGTGATCAAGGACATCGGCCGGAACTGGAGAGAGGAAAAAGGGATCAAAAAGATCATCAGGGACTCCAGCTCTTTCTGGGAAGCCAGCTAATCGATACGTCCGGCCTTTCTGTTTTCGAGTGCATGACCTGAAATACGGCAACCAAGTATTTGTTGATATTGTTGCATCATTGATCTTCGCCGTAGCGCAGATTGACAACAGAGGGAAAATAGTCAGAACCGCTTGCGTAAGGCGGGAATAGGTATCGGAGTGCTAGTTGAAGAGAGATGCAGTCCCTTTGGAAGTGGTGGTTGTGAACCTGGAGCGGTCATGGGAGCGGCGCCAGCAAATGACGGCCCTCTTAACGCCGCTCGGCCTTCCATTCAGCTTTTTTCAAGCGGTTGATGGTAAAGCTGCCCACCATCCTCTTTTTGACCGGGCCGATCAGAAGCTTGCTGAAATCCGCAGAGGGTTCACCCTGAACCCCGGTGAACTTGGATGTTTCGCCAGCCATTACCTTCTCTGGCAGCGCTGTGTTCAAGACAATCGACCGCTGCTTATTTTCGAGGATGATGTCGCGATCAACGACGGCTTCCTTGAAGCCTACAGGTTGGCTTCGGAACGGATCAGCCGTTGCGGCCTCATTCGCTTTTCCGGGCACAAAGAGAGAGCCTACACGCTCCAAGAAACGATTGACGATCAGTGGAGCATCGTGCGCTTCTTCAAGGGGCCGCATGGCACCTCCTGCTATGCGGTTTCACCGAAGGCCGCGGCGCGGTTGATCGCAACAGCTTCCGTCTGGTTCGAGCCGGTCGATTGCCATCTCGATCGGTTCTGGACACATGGCGTCAATTCTCTTGCAATCTTTCCGTATCCGGTAAGGCATGCTGCGGACACGGAGGAGCAGTCTGAGATCTGGCAGGGTACAAAACGGGCGCCGAAGTCGCGGCGCTTTCGTCGCTGGAGGGCCTTGTATCGCGCGCGGGACGACGTTGGGCGGTTTCTTGCCAACCTGCCCTATTCGTGGCGCAAATCCTTCTGACTGCGGGTTCAACGACATGCCGGCGCTGCAGGCGGGCAAACCAAACGACGAGATCTATGCCCATGGCCGTTATCGCACATATCGTCGGTGGACTTGGCAACCAGATGTTCCAGTATGCCGTGGGCCGATCGCTATCCATCGCGACCAATCAGGAACTGAAACTCGATCTTACCTCGATGGAAAAATACACCCGTCGGCGGTTTGCGCTCGGCCAATTCGATATCAAGGCGACTGCAGCCGCTTCTCGGGATCTGCCTGCAACTCGCAAGCGGTCGAGCGTCGTCCGCCGGATGCAGCAAATATGGAGATCTCGAAGCCCGGTTCGGCATGTCGTGGAAAAAGGGCAGGCTTTTGATCCTGAGGTGCTGGGCCTGACGGGTCCGGTTTATCTAGAGGGGTATTGGCAAAGCGAAAAATACTTTTCCGCCATCTCGAACACGATCCGCCGCGACTTCAACCTTGCCTCTCCATTTACTCCTCCACGGGCGGCCGTTCTCAACAGGATCAAGAGTACAAATTCGGTGTCCGTCCATGTCCGGCGGGGCGATTATCTCACCAACCCTCATGCAAATGCAGTGCATGGAACGTTGGAGCCTTCATGGTATCAAAGTGCGATGTCACGCGTGGCGGATCGGGTGGGCGATGCGACTTTTTTTGTCTTTTCGGATGACCCGGTCTGGGCGCGGGCCAATTTGCCTGAAACCTGGCCGGTCATATTCATTGAGCCCCAGGATGATGATCTGGATGCGCAGGACATGCATTTGATGGCTGCCTGCCGCAACCACATCATTGCCAACAGCACCTTCAGCTGGTGGGGGGCATGGCTCAATCCCGAGCCTGCAAAGCACGTGATAGCACCTTTGAACTGGTTCAAATCCGCGGCTCATATCGAAAAGGACCTCGTGCCTGCGGACTGGGAGCGTTTATGATGCGCCGTATACTGGCTGGAACGGGCTGCGTTTTGCAGGCGGGTGCTCCATGATACGTGTCGGATTTATCTCAAGTTCTCCAAATTGGGACTGGCTACGTCAGTTTCCCGATTCAGTTCCCGAGTGGGATGGAGTCCGGTTCGACTTTTCCGGCAATACTGAAGCCTGCGATGTCATATTCGTCTATGATGGCTTGCCGACGAAGGTCATCACTGCGGCTGCCGGATATCGAGTGTTCGTTGCTTCCGAGCCGCGGGCCATCAAGGCTTATGATCCGCGTTTCCTCTCGCAGTTCGACATGGTGCTGACCACTGATCCGCAGACAGTCCATCCGAATTTCAGACTTTCTCAAATCGGATTGCCGTGGCTCGTCGGCGGCTGGAATTCCGATGGTTCCATTCGTCAAAGGGGGATGTGTTTTGACGAATTTGAGAACTGGCGCCCAGCCAAAACAAAACTTGCGTCCATCGTTTCCTCCAATAAAGCTTATGCAGAAGGGCATCGTAGCAGGCTAACATTCGTACAGCGTGTCAGAGAATATTTTGGCAACGAGATAGATTTTTATGGGCGTGGAGTTAACAGCTTTGCGGATAAATTCGAAGTCCTGGCGCCCTATCGATATCATATCGCCATTGAGAATTCGACATATAATCACTATTGGACAGAAAAATTGTCAGATCCATTCTTGGCGATGACTTATCCAATTTATTATGGCGCGCCGAATATTATTGATTACTTTCCAACCGGTGCTTTGACGTCGATTAATATCTTGGACATTGAGGGTGCGATCGGCAAAATAAAGAAGATCATCGAATCGGATCTGGCTGAGCGCGCAATTCCCATCCTGGAAGAAGCTCGTCGTCTGGTGTTGTACGAGAACAACCTCTTTGCGATCCTCGCGGAGGTCGCCAAGGACGTGGCAAAGATGGGTGTGCTCCAGAGAGGAAGTCATGGCGCTTTTCTCGAGGCTGAACAGGTCTATACGTCTTCCCGCGGAGCTAAACTCGCAAATTCGGCAAAAAAACAAGCGCGTAAGATTTTCAGTTTTCTGAATCGTGATCGCTTCTGACTTCTTGCCGGCAGCAGAAATCCGTTGCGATGTCGACTTTGAGAGCGACAAGATCGCTGCCGTCTCAGGCAGACATCTACAAAGGCTAAAGATGAAGATTCGACTTTTTAAGAGAAGAAACGACCGACGGTTCGATGTTACGACTGAGGTTCGCCCATCCAGTCGCGTCAGTCGAGACTCGACTGTCGGCAGGTATTGCTACATAGGGGAGCGATGCGACATCACGAAGAGCGAAATTGGAAACTATGTCTCGATAGCAAATAACGTAACTGTAGGTGCGGGAGAACACTATGTTTACGAGATTTCTACAAATAGTATTTTTTATCGCAATCCCTATGCCGAGCTGACCAGCGGAGAATGTTCCATAGGACACGACGCTTGGATTGGCGTCGACGCAATAGTCCGCAGGGGAGTTAAGATTGGTATCGGCGCAGTTGTCGGCGCAAATTCTTTTGTCAACTCAGATGTCCCCGATTTTGGGATCGTTGCCGGCTCCCCTGCAAAACTTATCCGCTATCGGTTCGAGGAAGCTCAAAGAGGGATGATACTTGATAGCCGCTGGTGGGAGGCGGACTTGAATGAAGCCAGGATCATCATTTCAGATTTGAAGGCCCGCATGTCTACCCAGCTTGGCTAGCCACGATAGACAATGACTGGGGCCTGTTGCCATAAATGGCCGATCCAACCCGGATTTTCTGAAGACAAAGCTCAAAAAACAGAAAATGGTGCCCCGTGCCGGAATCGAACCAGCACTCCTTTCGGAACCTGATTTTGAGTCAGGCGCGTCTACCAATTCCGCCAACGGGGCACTTTGGTAACGGCAAGCGCTCTAGCACGGGGCTGCAAGCCGATGCAAGAATGAAGTGCCGGTTACCATGTCGAAAGACTGTGACAAGTCCGATACTGCCTTGCAGCATGTTCCCGATAGCCCATTGCGTTAACAGGCTTCCGCACCCTTAGGTCCCCCCGGCGGTCCTCTTGTGCTTCAAGTTTCGAACATGTTAGCTGGTGCAGCAAAATGAGAAACATTGCCCATGAAACTGCCTGCCGGCGCCTCCTATGAGGACCTCATCCGCGATTTCGCCTGGGAGATTCCGTCCAGGTTCAATATGGGCGAAGTGGTCAGCGACGCCTGGGCCGCGGAGCATCCAGACAGCATCTGTCTTGAGCATTTCAGCCCGAACGGCCGACATCTGGCGCTGACCTATGGCGCGCTTTCGGGGCGGTCTGCGTCGCTCGCCAACGCCTTCCTGTCGCTCGGTTTGAAGCGTGGCGACCGGATCGCGCTTCTCCTGCCGCAGAGCTTCGAGACGGTCATTTCCCATGTGGCAATCTACAAGATGGGCGGTATCGCGCTGCCGCTCGCATTGCTTTTCGGTGCCGAGGCGCTGGAATACCGGTTGAAGGCATCGGGTGCTGCGGCCATCGTCACCAATGTCTTCGGTCTCGCGCGGCTTGCCGATATCCGGAACAAGCTGCCGGATCTCAGGCATGTGATCGTCACCGAGGATGTGCCGGCTGGGGAAGGCCTGGTCTCGTTCGACACGCTGATTTCCGCTCATCCGCCGCTTTTCGATGTAGTCGAGACCGGTCCCAACGATCCCGCGCTGATGATCTTCACGTCCGGCACGACCGGTCCGCCGAAAGCGGCGCTGCACGGTCACCGGGTGCTCGCCGGCCATATTCCCGGCTTCCAGCTCGGCCATGAATTCGCGCCGCAGGAAGGCGACAGGATCTGGACGCCGTCCGACTGGGCCTGGGCCGGCGGACTGCTCAACGTGCTGATGCCGGCGCTGATGCTCGGAATACCCGTCGTCTCGTCGCCGGCGCAGAAATTCGACGCCGACATGGCCTTCCGCATCATGGCGGAGATGGGGGTGCGCAATGCCTTTATTCCGCCGACGGCGTTGCGGCTGATGAAATCGGTGGAGAAGCCGCTCGAAAAATACGATCTGAAACTTCGGACGATCGCCTCGGCCGGAGAGTCGCTCGGGCGCGAGACCTATGACTGGGCGAAATCGGCGCTGGGATTGACGGTCAACGAATTGTTCGGCCAGACGGAATGCAATTTCGTTCTGGGATCGGCGGCCAATCTCGGCGTCTCGCGCGGTGGTGCGATCGGGCGCGCCGTGCCCGGCCACCATGTGGCTATCGTCGATGGGAAGGGTATCGAGGTGCCGGTCGGCAAAATGGGCCAGATCGCCATCCGCCGACCCGATCCGGTGATGTTCCTCGGCTACTGGAACGACGAAGCCGCAACGAAGGCCAAGTTCGTCGGAGACTGGCTGATGACCGGCGATCTCGGCCGGCAGGATGAAGATGGCTACGTGGAATTCGTCGGCCGTGACGACGACGTCATCACTTCATCCGGTTACCGCATCGGTCCGAGCGAGATCGAGGACTGTCTGACCGGCCATCCGGCGGTGAGGCTTGCGGCCGCCGTCGGGAAGCCCGATCCGGTCCGCACCGAAATCATCAAGGCTTATGTCGTCTTAGCGCCAGGGTACAGCCCAAGCGACGCGCTTGCGGCGGAAATCCGCGAATGGGTGAAGACGCGCCTCTCCATGCACGAATATCCGCGCGAGATCGCCTTCGTCGACGACATCCCGCTGACGACTACCGGCAAGGTCATCCGCCGGCTGCTGCGCGAGAAGGCGGCCGCGGAATAGATCTCAGATCTCAGTCTCCGCGGCCGGCGATCGACAGGATCTTCTCTCTCAGGATACGGGCCATGTTGCGGGTGTTGCGATAGCGGTGAAGCTGGGCGGCCACCTGACGCACGTCGCGGTCGCCGTTCTGGTTGAGCCCGATGACCAGCGTGCCCATTTCCTCGCGCTCTTCCCAGAACCGGCTCATGATGGGATGATCCGGCACGGCGCAGCTATCGGTACGCATGATGTTGGCATCTTCCAGATGCCATTCGGTGAGCTTGATCATCAGGAGCTTGCCTGGCGAGTAGGAGGCAAAATCCTCGTCATAGGCCGTCTTCCAGGTATAGGCCTCGCCGGCCATGACGAAGACGATGAGCGAGGCAATGGCGCGGCCGTCGAAATCGACGGTATGGATACGCACCGCGTCGACCTCGGCAAGGTTGGTGATCGCCTCGCGGGCGAAGGCCGAACGGTATCGGTCGTTGATGAGCGCCGAGCGGCGCCGACCCTTCCAGCCCTTGGCTTCGAGCAGAAGGAACTCTTCCATGCGCAACCGGACCTCTTCCGGCTGGCGCGCGACGGAATAGGCGAGCTTCCCCTTGGTTTCCAGTTTGCGCCAGAGGCGGCGCATCTCACGCACGTGATGCGGGGAGATCGCGTGCTTCAGGTAGGTCTCGCCGTCAGCCAAGCTCTCCAGCATCGGTCTCTGGAACGGATCGGTCACGGTGACCGGCAGGTTCCGGCTGATGGCGACCGCCTTGGCAAGCTGCGCGAAGCGGCCGTTGAGCCGCACGTCCGGCAGCACGAGCACGGAAGGAAGCCGCGCCTCCCGCAGGGCCAGAGCTTCCAGAAGGTTGTCGATCGTCTCGGCCGCATCTTCGGCATCGACGAGCGGGGTGCCGAGCGGGCCGAACGGGTTTGCCCAGGTGCGGATGATCGACGCGCCGATCGAGAATCCGGGTCTTTCGATCGTAAAGGGCATCAGCAGCCGGAGCCGGCTGCGGTTGTTGCTCTCGTCGCGGATCAGCGCCAGGTGCACCTGCTTGTCATCGACGCGCGGCATCGCGGGGGCCAGCAGCCGGGCCGAGAAGAAGATGTTCGGTTCCATGGCGCGGTTCGACAGGAATTCGAGCTCTTCCTGCAGATCGTAGCCGAGCGCTGCGGGATAGAGGCAGAGCTCGCGCCCCGGGCGGCCGACACGCAGGCGGGTATCGGCATCGGGACGTTCGGTACGGAAAGTCCGGATTGCGGAAAGCCCACCGCTGCCATTGCCTTCGAATTCGCCGCTGATCGGAGGTTGGGCCATGATCATGATGCCTTTGAAGGAACGGAGGTCATGGGGCCGGCGAAGGCGAAGAGCACGATGCCGAGCGTCCGGCGGACGGCAACATGCAGCAGGATGGCCTCGACCATCATCGCGGCGGCTGTCGCCATGGCGGCCCCGGTGAGGCCGAGCAGCGGGATCAGCACTATGTTGAGGCCGATGCTCACCGCAAGGGTTGCGGCGTAGAGCAACACGCAGAGGTTCTGGCGACCGGCCATGCTGAGCAGCACTTCGCCGGGACCGACCATCGATTTGGCGAGAATACCGGCGAACAGGATCGCCATCAGCGGGTATCCGGCCGTGAAGCCGGGGCCGAAGAGCGAGAGCAGCATTTCGCCGGCTGCAAGGGCGCAAAGGCCGATCGCAAGCGACGGCCAGAAGCTCCAGCGGGTGGTCTGGCCGGCAAAGGCGGCGAGTGCGGTCATGTCCTCCTCAGCCATGATCGCGGAAAAGCGGGGGCCGGCGGCGGCCTTGATCGAGAAATAGACGAACTGGACCAGCACGATGGTCTTGGCGGCGGCATAATAGATGCCGACCTGATCCGGCGGCAGGTAAAGGCCGACAACCACGACATCGGCATTGGTCAGCAGGAAGCCGATGCCGTCGACCAGGAAAAGCGGCAGCGAATAGCGGAACCAGGCAGCCGTCTCGAACTTCCCCGGGCCGGTGCCGTATTCCCGGCGCAGCCGCAATGTCAGGCGCAGGAGCTGCGAAAGCGTCGTGACATAGGTTGCGGCAAGTGCCGCCTGCATGGCAGTGACAGCCGTGTGCGGCGCGCCGAGCCAGAGAGCGAGAAGCATGAAGGCAAGAATCAGCGTGGGCCGGATCAGATAGGTGGGGCTCAGCGCCGTCGCTGTCCAACCGTTCGAGCGCGCGGTTCCGTCCAGCACGTCTCCCAGCGCAATCATCGGTATGGTGAAAAATGAGAGCGCGACCGGAATGAGGTAATAGGGTTCGATCCTGTCGCCGAATATATACAGGAAAAGAAAGCCGAGGCCCGCGACCGTGCTCGCCGAGGCAAGCGCCACGAGGCGGACAGCGAGGTTGAGGCCGCGCACCGTCGCCATCTCGCCCCGCGCTTTGTGCTGGTGCAGGAAGCGGATGACGGAGGTGTGGAAGCCGAGGCAGGACAGGTTGCCGGCGAGCACGACCAGAACCCAGACGAAAGCGAAGATGCCGTATTCGAATTCGCCCATCAGGCGGGCAAGAACGATCTGCGAGACGAAGGCGATGGCGGCACTGGCGACACGGATGACGAAGGCGGTGAGTGCCTGCCGCTGGGCGCGGCTCGTTTCGTTGTCATCCGTGATGATCGCGTCGAGCTTGCGTGTCAGCGGGGCGAGCCGGGCACGCAAGCCAGGCGGAAGCAATCTCTCCGCTGTTTCGATAACCGCCATGATGGGCACGCAATACTCGTAACGACGACGGGAACAATGGCGGAAAGTGTTGCCACAGCAGGGTTAAGAAAGGGTTCGCCGGGCCGTCAAAGTATTCACGATCTTCCGCTCGGGTCGCGGCTTTCGACCCGGCCGGCCGCAGGGCTGTAGCCGATCAATGCAAGCGCCAGCGCGGCGACAACGAGCCCGGTGGCGATGGCAAAGGCCGATCGCATGCCCGTGGCTACGGCCCCGGGAGAGGCGGTGCCAATATCTGCGCCGGTGGTGGCGGCAAATACCGCCCCCATGACCGAAGCGCCGGTCGTGAGGCCGAGATTGCGGGACAGGTTGAGCATGCCCGAAATCACGCCCCTCTCCCCGGAGTGGATATCGGCCATAACGGCCGTGTTGTTGGCCGCCTGGAAGAGTGCATAGCCCATCGTCGTGACGATGACCGGGAGAAGATAGCCTGGGATGCGGTACGTTGCCGGCAGGGTTGCGAGCAGGCAGACCCCGGCAGCCATGCCGGTCAGCCCGATGATGGTCGCCGAGCGTGCGCCGAAACGATCGGTGATGCGGCCGGCCGGGATGCCCGTCAGCGCCGAAACGACCGGCCCGGCCGAAAGTACGAGCCCCACCCCGGCCGCATCGAGGCCAAGTGCGTGCGACAGGTAGAAAGGACCGACCACCAGCGTCGTCATGATGACCGCCGAAATAATCGCGCTCATCGCCAGGCCAGAGCTCAGAGCGGCATTGCGCAGCATCGACAAGCGCAGCAGCGGTGACCGGGTTTTCGCTTCGGCGAGAACGAAGAGGCCAAGCCCGGCGAACGCTGCCACGAGCAGCCCGAGATTGAGGGAGCCGAAGCGACCTTTGCCCATGGTCATCGCCAGGGCGTAGGCCGCGAGTGTTGCGGCAAGCAGAAGCGTTCCCGTGCCGTCGAAGCCCGGGTGCGGCTCGGATCTTTCCTTGTGGTCATCGGGCAGATGCCGACGAATGAGAAGAATGGCTGTGACGCCGACGGGCACATTGAGAAGGAAGATCGCCGGCCAGCCTGCCGTCGAGATGAGGATGCCGCCGAGAGAAGGCCCGAGAGCCGTTCCGACGGCCGACATGGTTCCGAGCAATCCCATCGCGCTGCCGGTTTTGGCTTTCGGCACGATATCCGCGACAGACGCCATGGCAAGCGCCATCATGATGGCGGCGCCAGCGCCCTGCGCCGCACGAGCGGCGATCAGAATGACGAGTGTGGGAGCGGTGCCGCAGAGGATCGAGGCGATGGTGAACAGCGCGATTCCGGAGAGAAGAAGCCGGCGTCTGCCAATCATGTCGCCCAGCCTGCCGGCGCCGACGATTAGCGTCGTGATGGAGAGGAGATAGGCCAGCAGCACCCATTGCACGTCCTGGAAGGAGGCAGAGAACGCCTGCGCGAGCGTCGGCAGGGCGACATTCGCGCTGCTCGTGCCGAGCGACGACAACAAGATCGAGAGAGACAGAGCGGCAAGCGCCTTCCGGCTCGTAGGAATATTTTCTGCCGTGCCCGTCGCGGGGTTCGGTGTTGCGGCGTTCGGTGTGGTGGTCGGTGACATCTCCAAGGCTCCGTTCTGCCGCCTGCATGGTCGGCGCGGCAAATCTAGCCTCAGGCATATCGTGGCGGAACGCGCATCATTTGCATTTTATTCGTGCATCTGACGCCATATCATTCGGCGAGGTCCGTGCTATTGTCCGGCGTATGTCGCATCCGGACCTCAACCTGCTTGTCACCCTTGATGCGCTGCTTGCGGAAGGCAGCGTGGCCCATGCCGCCAGGCGGCTCGGACTCAGCCCTTCGGCCATGAGCCGGGCGCTGGCGCGATTGCGGGAGGCGACGGGCGATCCGCTGCTGGTGAGGGCAGGACGCGGTCTCGTTCCGACGCCAAGGGCGCTCGAACTCAGCGAGCGCGTCGGCCTGCTTCTCGAAGAGGTCGAGGCGGTGCTGCGGCCGGCTGAGGCACTCGATCTTTCAAAGCTGACCCGGACGTTCACGCTTCGCGCAAGCGACGGTTTCGTAGAGAATTTCGGTCCGGATCTCATTGCCCGCGTGAACCGGGAAGCGCCCGGCGTGCGGCTCCGCTTCGTGCCGAAGCAGGACAAGGACAGCGGTCCCTTGCGCGACGGCAGCATCGACATGGAGACCGGCGTAATCGGCAAGGCTACCGGTCCCGAGGTTCGGGTGCAGGCATTGTTCAGCGACCGCTTCGTCGGCGTCGTTCGTGCAGACCATCCGTTGAGTGCCGGTCAAATAACGCCGTCCCGCTATGCCGCGGCCAGACACGTGCTCGTCTCTCGGCGCGGTTCCGAGAAGGGCTATCTGGACGAAATCCTTGAAATTCAGGGGATCAGGCGAGAGATCGGGACGATGGTCGGCGGCTTTGCCGCGGCGCTGGCCCTTGCTCGGGCATCAGATCTGGTCGCCACGGTTCCCGAACGCCATACGCGTGACCTGCGGGCGGATATGTTCAGCTTTGCCCTTCCGGTACCGGTGCCGGAGATCACGATATCGCTCTTCTGGCATCCGAGGATGGATGCCGATCCGGCGCATCGCTGGCTGCGTGGCTGTGTGAGGGACGTCTGCGCCGCTTCGGCGGGGCAAGGCCGCGCCGAAGCTTAAAGCCTCACACCTGCTCGAACGCGCCGTGGCAGTGCTTGTATTTCTTGCCTGATCCGCAGGGGCAGGGCTCGTTGCGGCCGATCTTGCCCCAGGTGGAGGGGTCTTCCGGCCGGCGGTCCTGCGGCGCCGCGAGGAAGTTCTCGCCGTCGAGGCCGCTCACCTCGTCCATACCGGTCGTGGCATCGAGATGATGCGCTTCGAAAACCGGCGGCGGTTCCGGCGGCTGCGGGTTCTGCACCAGTTCGACGCGCATCATCTGTGCCGTCACTGCCTCGCGGAGGTTGGCAAGCAGCGCCTGGAAAAGCTCGAAGGCTTCCGCCTTGTATTCCTGCAGCGGGTCGCGCTGGGCATAGCCGCGGAAGCCGATCACCGAGCGCAGGTGGTCGAGGTTGACGATGTGCTCGCGCCAGAGATGGTCCAGCGTCTGCAGCAGCACGGAGCGCTCGACATAGTTCATGATATCCGCACCGAAGCGTTCGCGGCGATCAGCGGCGGTCTGGTCGGCCGCTTGCGTGATGCGTTCGCGGATATCGTCCTCGCCGATGCCCTCTTCCTTGACCCAGTCTTCGATCGGCAGGTCGAGGTTCAGGAGGCGTCCGGCATCCTCGCGCAGGCCTGCCGCATTCCACTGTTCGGCATAGGCCCTTTCGGGGATGTGCTTGGCAACGATGACCTCGATCACTTCGTTGCGCATATCCTCGACGATCTCGGACACGTCTTCCGAATCCATCATCTCGATGCGCTGTTCGAAGATCACCTTGCGCTGGTCATTGGTGACGTCGTCGTATTTCAGAAGGTTCTTGCGGATGTCGAAGTTGCGGGCTTCGACCTTCTTCTGGGCGCGCTCGAGCGCCTTGTTGATCCAGGGATGGACAATCGCTTCGCCTTCCTTCAGACCGAGCTTCTGCAGCATGCCGTCCATACGGTCGGAGCCGAAGATGCGCATCAGGTCGTCCTGGAGGGACAGGTAGAATTTCGAGCGGCCCGGGTCACCCTGGCGGCCGGAACGGCCGCGCAACTGATTGTCGATACGGCGGCTTTCATGGCGTTCGGTGGCGATGACGTAGAGACCGCCGGCGGCCAATGCTTTTTCCTTGAGGCTCTTCACCTCCTCGCGGATCGCCGCTTCCTTCGCCCGGCGCTCGGCCTCATCCTCTATGCCTTCAAGCTCGCGCTCGAGGCGCATCTCGACATTGCCGCCGAGCTGGATGTCGGTGCCGCGGCCGGCCATGTTGGTGGCGATCGTGACCGCGCCCGGCACGCCGGCCTGCGACACGATATAGGCTTCCTGCTCGTGATAGCGGGCGTTCAGCACCTGGAACTTATCGAAACCCGACTGACGCAGCAGGTTGGCGAGCAGTTCGGACTTCTCGATCGAGGTCGTACCGACGAGCACCGGCTGGCCGCGCTCGTGGGCGGCCTTGATTTCTTCGATGATCGCCTTGAACTTCTCCTCGAAGGTCCGGTAGACCTCGTCGTCCTCGTCGATGCGGGCGATCGGAAGATTGGTCGGGACTTCGACCACTTCGAGCTTATAGATGTTGCCGAACTCTTCCGCTTCCGTCGAAGCCGTACCGGTCATCCCGGCGAGCTTTGAATACATGCGGAAATAGTTCTGGAAGGTGATCGAGGAGAGCGTCTGGTTCTCCGGCTGGATCTGCACCTTTTCCTTGGCTTCGAGCGCCTGATGCTGGCCTTCCGAATAGCGGCGGCCCGGCATCATGCGGCCCGTGAACTCGTCGATGATGACGATCTCGCCGTTGCGGACGATGTAATCCTTGTCGCGGGTGAAGAGCTTGTGGGCCTTCAGAGCGTTGTTGATGTGATGGACGATCGCGACATTTTCGACGTCGTAGAGGGCTTCGCCCTTCAAGAGCCCGGCCTGGCGCAGCAGGTTTTCCAGCTTTTCCGTGCCGACTTCCGAGAAGTTGGCGGAACGCTGCTTCTCGTCGATCTCATAGTCTTCCGGCGTGAGTTGCGGAATGAAGGCGTCGATCGTGTTGTAAAGGTCGGAACGGTCGTCGAGCGGGCCGGAGATGATCAGCGGCGTGCGGGCCTCGTCGACCAGGATCGAGTCCACTTCGTCGACGATCGCATAGTTGTGGCCGCGCTGGACCATCTGCGCGCGCTCGTATTTCATGTTGTCGCGCAGATAATCGAAGCCGAGTTCGTTGTTGGTGGCGTAGGTGATGTCGCAGGCATAGGCCGCGCGGCGTTCCTCGTCGTCGAGACCGTGGACGATGACGCCGGTCGTCAGGCCGAGGAAGCCGTAAAGCCGGCCCATCGTCGTTGCGTCGCGACGGGCGAGGTAATCGTTGACGGTCACGACGTGGACGCCCTTGCCGGCGAGCGCGTTCAGATAGACGGGCAGCGTCGCCACCAGCGTCTTGCCTTCGCCGGTCTTCATCTCGGCGATCGCGCCATCATGAAGGATCATGCCGCCCATCAACTGCACATCGAAGGGCCGCATGCCGAGCACCCGGCGCGAGGCTTCACGCACCACGGCAAAGGCGGGGATCAGGATGTCGTCCAGCGTCTTGCCTTCGGCCAGCAGCTTCCTGAATTCCGTCGTCTGGGCGGCGAGCTGCTCATCGGAGAGAGCCTTGGTCTTCTCCTCGATCGCGTTGATCGCGTCGATCCTCGGCGTGTAGCCGCGCAGGCGGCGATCGTTTGCCGAACCGAACAATTTGCGGGCGATGCCGCCAAGGCTGACCATACGAATGGTCCTTTCTGAATCAGTTCTCTCGGGATCGCGGGCCGGGCGGCCCATCATCATCCGATGACGAAAAAATGACCCGCCACGCCCGGAAACTCTTCTGGACGCAAAGTTGCGTGACAGATAAGAGGGGGGTCGAATGATGTCAACGGTGGCGGCCGATACAGAATGGCCACATTCCGGTGTTTGTGAAGGTTTTCCGGCCGGAATCAGGCATTCTGAAACCGGTGCCCTATTGAAAGGTGAATTGATGTTGCGCCACAAATTTCTCGTAACGGCCGCGCTCGCTGCTGCAATCTTCTCCCAGGCTCCGGTGTTTGCGGCGGAAGATCCGGTCGTGGCGAAGGTCGGCAGCCTGGAAATCCGCCAGTCGGAACTCGACCTGGCCGTCCAGAACCTCGACCCGCAGCTTGCCCAGCTTCCGGACGAGCAGAAGAAAGTCGCCGCCCTTTCCGGCGCCATCGACGTCAAGCTTCTCGCATCGGGTGCGATCGCCGAAGGCATCAAGGATACGGACGATTTCAAGAAGCGGATGGCCTATATCGGCGACCGTGAACTTCATAACGCCTATTTCCGCAAGCATGTCATCGATGCCGTCACCCCGGAAGAGGTGAAGGCCCGTTACGACAAGGAAATCGCCTCTATCCCGAAGCAGGAAGAGGTGCATGCCCGTCACATCCTGGTGAAGACGGAAGACGAGGCGAAGGCGGTCATCGCTGATCTCGACGCCGGCAAGGATTTTGCCGAGATCGCCAAGGAAAAGTCGCAGGATTCCAATAAGGATGAAGGCGGTGATCTTGGCTGGTTCGGCCCCGGCCGCATGGTTCCGGAATTCGAGGAAGCCGCTTTCGCCCTCGAAAAGGGCGCCTACACGAAGACCCCCGTCAAGACGCAGTTCGGCTTCCATGTCATCAAGGTCGAAGACAAGCGCGACGCTCCCCCGCCGGCCCTCGAACAGGTCGAGGACCAGGTCAAGCAGCTCGTGATGCGCGACAAGTATGTGGCGCTGATCGAGAAGGCCAAGAGCGAGCAGAAGGTCGAGATCGTCGATGAGGCCCTCAAGAAGGGCTATGACGAAGTCAACAAGATGCAGGGTGCAAGCGACGCCCCGGCTCCGAAGCCGTAAGGATTAAGGATAAGGAGTCCATCTTACCCTCGAGGTGGAGACCTCCGCATTTATCCGTCATCCTCGGGCTTGTCCCGAGGATCTATCCACTATCATGAAGAGCAGCAGATCCTCGGGGACAAGCCCGAGGATGACGTCGAGCAGGTAGTCCAGCTTCGACTTTCAATTGAACCAAGGTCTAGCCATGTCCGCTTCCGTTTCGCCGCTCGCCCCGAAATCCTATCCCGACATGCCGGCATTGCGCGGCGTGCGCATGGCGACTGCCGCCGCCGGGATCAAGTACAAGAACCGCACCGATGTGCTGCTGATGGTTTTCGACCGGCCGGCCGCGGTGGCGGGCGTCTTCACGCGGTCCAAGTGCCCTTCCGCGCCGGTGGATTTCTGTCGCGCCAACCTGCCGCACGGGATCGCTCGCGCGGTCGTCGTCAATTCCGGCAATGCCAATGCATTCACCGGCATCAAGGGCAAGGCCGCGACGGCACTGACCGCGAAATCCGCGTCGCAAGCCGTCGGCTGCGGCGAGAACGAGGTCTACCTCGCTTCGACCGGCGTTATCGGCGAACCGCTGGATGCGACGAAATTCGCCGGCGTGCTCGGCGACATGAACAGGACCGCCGCCGGCGACTTCTGGCAGGAAGCGGCCAAGGCGATCATGACCACCGACACCTACCCGAAGGTCGCGACCCGCACCGCGGAGATCGGCGGCGTGAAGGTGACGATCAACGGCATCGCCAAGGGGGCCGGGATGATCGCGCCGGACATGGCGACGATGCTCTCCTTCGTGGTGACCGATGCGGACATCGCCTCGCCGGCCTTGCAGACCCTGCTTGCCGCGGGCGTCGGCCCGAGCTTCAACTCCGTCACGGTGGACAGCGATACTTCGACTTCCGATACTCTGATGCTGTTTGCGACGGGTGCTGCCGCCGATGACGGTCAGGTCCGCGTCGAGAGCGCGGACGATCCGCGTCTTCAAAGCTTCCGCGCCGCGCTCGACGATCTGCTCAAGGATCTGGCGCTGCAGGTCGTGCGGGATGGCGAAGGCGCCCGCAAGATGGTCGAGATCACCGTGACCGGCGCCGAGAGCGATGCGGCCGCGAAAGTGATCGCGCTGTCGATCGCCAACTCGCCGCTGGTCAAGACGGCGATCGCCGGCGAGGACGCCAACTGGGGCCGCGTCGTGATGGCCGTCGGCAAATCCGGTGAGATGGCCGACCGCGACCGGCTGGCGATCTGGTTCGGCGACGTGCGGGTCGCCGTCGAGGGCGAGCGCGATCCCAGCTATTCCGAAGCTGCCGCCACCGCCGTCATGAGGCAACAGGACATTCCTGTGAAAGTCGATCTCGGCCTCGGCAACGGCACGGCGACTGTCTGGACCTGCGACCTCACCAAGGAATATGTCGCTATCAACGGCGACTACCGGAGCTGATCATTTGATGCAGGCATCATCTCCGCAGAGCAATCTGCCTCTGGTTCGCCGGCTGGAGGCCGTGGGCTTCCGGGCCTGGCCGGCGGCTTCCGTCGTCTATGACGGGAGCTGGCAGGTACGGCTCACCGGCGGCCATCCATCCAAACGGCTGAATTGCATCGTCCCGCTCGATCCTTCCGATCATCGCGATATGGAGCAGCGGCTCGAAAGGGCACGCAAGCGGTTCGAGAGCTATGGCCGGCCGCTCATCGTCCGCGAGACGCCGCTCGCTCCTCCCGTCCTCATCGACCATCTCAAGGCGGACGGATGGCGGATGTTCGAGACGGTCGACGTGCTGACCGTCGATCTGACGGAACTCGCACTGCCCGACACGCTCGACTACCTGCCGAGTCACGACATCGGCCGGTTCATCGACGCCAGCCTTGCTGTTGAAGGCGAAAGCATCGCGCTAAAGCCGGCGCTTGCCGAAATCCTCTCGGCGATCAAGCCGCCGTCGGGCTTCTTCATGAAAGAAGATCCGGCAAACGGCGCGGTCGCCGTGGCGCTCTGCGTGCAAGATAACGATCTGGCCGGCATCATGTCCTTTGCCGTTGCGGAAGCCCACCGGCGGGAAGGCATAGGCACGCAGATCCTGTCTTCGGCCTTGCGCTGGGCCCGCATCAGCGGTGCGCGGCAGGCCTGGCTACAGGTCGTCTCCACCAACGCGACGGCGCTGGCGCTCTACCGGAAATTCGGCTTTCGCAAGGCCTACGAATACCGTTACTGGTGGCGGGAAGGACGAGGATGAGCAGCGAAACACCCCGCAAGCTGGTGCTGGTCGCGGCCTGCGCGCTGATCGATGCCGACGGGCGCATCCTGCTGGCGCAGCGCCCGGAGGGCAAGACGCTCGCCGGTCTCTGGGAGTTTCCCGGCGGCAAGGTCGAGCCGGGCGAAACGCCGGAGGAAACGCTGGTACGCGAGCTCGAGGAAGAGCTCGGCATCACCACCAAAATCCCCTGCCTTGCGCCGCTCACCTTCGCCAGCCACACCTATGAGACCTTCCATCTTCTGATGCCGCTTTATATCTGCCGGCGTTTCGAGGGCATCCCGACCGGTCGGGAAGGCCAGGCGATCAAATGGGTCAGGCCGAACGCGCTACGCGACTACCCCATGCCGCCGGCCGACGAGCCGCTGATACCCATTCTTCAGGACCTGCTATAGAGCGCCGTGCGTCCATTCGGACGCACAAAGGACGCTTTAAATTATTGAATCTACGCATCGTGCTTTCCGAAAATCGATTCCGACCTTCGGGCTGATGCTGTAGGTCGTTGCCGCGGCTCAATCGTTCAAATTAGAATGACCGAATTCACTCGTTGTTAAGAGATCGTTTAGCCGCGTGTGATATTTTCAGGCCTCATCATCTGGTAACCGCGTTGACGAGGCTATGAAGGCATGGACGAGGAATTCTGGAAAACCGTGCGAGGCCGGCAACAGGCGCGGCACAGTTTCGGCAGGACCGGCGCGCTCAACATCGCACTCCTGTTCGGCACGGCTGCCATCGCTCTTTCCCTGATCATCACGCCGATGCTGGCGGGCCGCAATCACGAGCGTCAGCTGGGGCAGATTCAGGATGACTTCGACCTGATCACCACGGGCTCCATCAAACCGGCCGAAAAGAGCACGAAACATTATACAATTCGCCGTAGTGTCCTGCAGGAGACACCGGGCACGGTCTGCATCGTCGAGGGCTACGGAGCCGGTAGCGACTGCTGAAGCCGGAGCCGTTTTCAGGCGCCTGGATTCGTCCATTCCAGGCCCGAAGGATAATTGATGCGCCTTTTCAGCTCTCTCTTTAAGGATAACAGCGGCGCGACGGCCGTGGAATACGGCCTGCTCATTTCGATCCTGGCACTGACCCTGTTTGTCGCATTGGGCGATTACTACGAGTTGATGAACAATATGTTCGGCGGGATTGCCGATGCCTACGAGGACGCTACGCCTTAGAGCGAGCTACTCCGTCCCTCCGCGCAGGGCGTCTGCCAGCCGCATCCTGGCGGACCCCGGTTTCAGGGGCTGCTGCTGGCTTTCGTGCGGCGACCAGCCTGAGGCGTAGATGATCGAGAAAGTCGCGCGGATGCGGCCGTCCGGATCGGAATAGCGCTCGGCATAGATCTCCGCCGCCCTCACGAAGAAGCGCCTTGTCACCGGCACGCGGCTGCGGCCGGCGAGCGGGTTCGTCATGCCCATGGCACGCAGATCCCGCATCAGCGGAAAGAGCGAGTCGTAGCGCACCGTATAGGTCTCGATATCGACCACCGGCAGCGTGAAGCCGGCGCGCTGCAGAAGGCCCCCGACATCCCGGACATCGGCGAAGGGGATGACGCGCGGGCTTGCACCGCCCAGCAATTCCGCTTCGGCCGACAACAGGACGTCACGCAGTTCGGAAAGGGTCCCCACGCCGGGGATGGCGGCCAGAAAAAGCCCGTCCGGCTTCAGCGCACGGCGGAAGCGGATCAGCGTACCGGGCGTATCGTTGACAAGGTGCAGCGCCAGCGGCGACAGCACCAGGTTGACGGATTCCGGTTCCAGCGGCACGTCCTCCCAGGGAGCGGCCGTCACCGTCTCGCCATCTCCGGCGAAGGCCTCACTGGTTTCGATACGGCGCATGACACCGATCTTGCCGGTCGCCAGCGCATCACGGGCGGCGATGCCGGTGCCGCCATGCAGCTCGACGGCGGTTTCGAACCGGCGCTCGACGACGGCGAGGCGATCCGCGAGCTCGCGGCCGGCGATCTCCAGGAGGAAGGCGGCCTTGTGATCCCCACCGGCGAAGGCGCGTTCGCGCCTTGCCTCGATCAGCCGTTCATCGAAAAGAATTTCCATCGTATCAAACCCGTATCCTGCCGTCGCAAAGGCTCTCTTCATGCGCTAAAGTCAACCCATGTCCGCCGAGCCGAGCGCCAATGCCCTTCGATTTGTAGCATCGTTTGCCGCAGGGTGGACGAGATGGCTTGCCGATCTCGTCTATCCGCCGGTCTGTCCCGGCTGCGGGGTCAGCACCGGGGCGCATGGCGGGTTCTGCCCCGCCTGCTGGCAGGATCCGCTTCATCGAACGGCCCTATTGCGAGGTGCTCGGCCTGCCGTTCTCCTACGATCCGGGAGAGGGCATGCTGTCGGCCGAGGCGATCGCCAATCCGCCCGTCTTCGACCGGCTGCGGTCCGCCGCGATCTTCGAGGGGCCGGCGCGCGACCTCGTGCATTCGCTGAAATACCGGGACCGCACCGACCTTGCCCCGATGATGGCCGGCCTGATGCTGCGCGCCGCCGAAGACCATGTGGCAAAATCGGACGGTATCCTGCCGGTTCCGCTCCACCGCTCGCGCTTCGCATCCAGGAAGTTCAACCAAGCGGCGGAACTCGGGCGGCATCTTTCGCAGAAGTCCGGCCGGCCGTTCCTGCCGTCGACGCTTGTCCGCGTCAAGCGCACCAGCCGGCAGGTGGGGCTTTCGGCCCGCGCCCGTGAGGACAATGTGCGGGCCGCCTTCCAGGTCGCGCCCGGCCATGAGGCGGATGTTTTCGGCAGGCGCCTGATCCTCATCGACGACGTCTACACGACCGGGGCGACCGTTTCTTCCGCCACCCGGGCGCTGAAGAGGGCAGGCGCTGCGGAGGTCACGGTTTTGACCTTTGCAATGGCCATTTCCGGGCCTATATGACAGAAGATGACAGTTGTACGCGGCCTTTTCCCGGTTTCCTTCCCACTTGGCTGCGTCCGGAGACGTTCATGGCAGATGTGACCATCTATACCCGCGAATATTGCGGCTATTGCGCCCGTGCGAAGGCTTTGCTCGAGTCCAAGGGCATCAAGTATACCGAGCATGATGCAACCTATTCCAGGGAACTGCGCGAGGAAATGATCCAGAAGGCCAACGGCCGTTCGACCTTCCCGCAGATCTTCATCAACGGAACGCATGTCGGCGGCTGCGACGACCTTCATGCGCTTGACCGGGCCGGCAAGCTGGACCCGATGCTGGCAGCGTGAGGACAGGGCGATGACGTTCAAGGCAGCAGCGATCCAGATGTGCTCCGGCGTTGATCCGCACAAGAACGCCGCCGACATGGTCCGGCTGGTGCGCGAGGCGGCGGCGCATGGGGCGACCTATATCCAGACACCGGAAATGACCGGCGCTCTGCAGCGGGACCGCAAGGCGATGCGCGACATCCTGCGCGACGAGACGAATGACATCATCGTTTCGACCGCCCGCAACCTCGCCGGCGAACTCGGCATTCATCTGCATGTCGGCTCGACGGCGATCGCAAGGGAGGACGGCAAGATTGCCAACCGGGCCTTCCTCTTCGCTCCCGGAGGCCGGCTGATCTCAACCTATGACAAGATCCACATGTTCGACGTCGATCTCGACAACGGCGAGAGCTGGCGCGAAAGCTCGGCCTACGAGCCGGGCGTCGCCGCGCGGGTCGCCGACCTGCCGTTCGGCAGGCTCGGCTTCGCGATCTGCTACGACGTGCGTTTCCCGCAGCTTTTCCGCGCCGAGGCGCTCGTCGGCGCCGAGATCCTGACCGTGCCCGCCGCCTTCACCCGCCAGACGGGCGAGGCCCATTGGGAGATCCTGCTGCGCGCCCGCGCCATCGAAAACGGCGCCTTCGTGATCGCCGCCGCCCAGGCAGGGGTTCATGAAGACGGCCGCGAGACCTTCGGCCATTCGATGATCGTCGATCCCTGGGGTAAGGTGCTGGCATCCGCCGGCGGCACCGGCGAGGCGGTGGTGCTTGCGGAGATCGACATCGATGCGGTAAAGGCCGCACGCGTCAAAATCCCCAATCTCAGGAATGCCCGCGAATTCGCGCTGGACACTGTGTCCGATGTGGCGGGAGGGGTTGCCGCTTGATCAAGTATACGCTGACCTGTGAAAATGCTCATACGTTCGAGGGCTGGTTCTCCGAAAGTGCCGATTTCGATCGCCAGGTCGAAAGCGGCTTTCTCACCTGTCCCGTCTGCAATTCCCCCTCGATCTCCAAAACGCTGATGGCGCCCGCCGTTTCGACGGCGCGCAAAAAGGAAGAGAAACAGGCGATGGTCATGGACCTTGCCCGCCAGGAGGCGATGGCAAAGCTCAAGCAGGCGGTCGCCGAGATCAAGGCCAATGCGGAGGACGTGGGCGAGAAATTCCCCGAGGAGGCCCGCAAGATCCATTACGGCGAGGCGGATGCGCGCGGCATCATCGGCCAGGCGAGCCTTAGCGAGGTGCGCGATCTTCTCGAAGAGGGCATCGAGGTGGCGCCGATGCCGGTGCTCCCCGAGGACACGAACTGACCTCGTTTCCGCAAGACTTCATTTCAAAGAACCCGAAGGGCTGGATGGAGTGAAATCCGTCCGGTCTTTCGTGTATTCGTCGGGATGAAGTGTAGCAGGGGAATGAGGGGCGGGGATGATCCCTACGGCGAGAAAACGCTCTCAAATTTCCTCGTTGAGGATACGCAGATAATCCCTCGCACCGTGGACGACGCGGAGGATTCTCACGTCCGGGTTTTCTGCTCGATAGAAGATCACATAGGGAGCGAAGACACGCCGGCGAACTCCTGGATGATTTGACAGTTCCAGGTTCTCGAAAGCATGGGGCATGCGCGCGAGCTCCAAGCATGCAGTGCGCAGGTCTTCCATATAAGGGATGGCGGGCCAGGATTCTGGTTCAGCAGGTATCGACCGATATCCCTGAGGTCTCCACGCGCTTGGCGAGAGAAGATGACTTTCATCGTGCCAGACGCTTCAGGCCGAGTTCCTCGTAGACACTATCGAAAGCCTCCTCGATCGACATGAACCGACCGGCCTCGATATCGTCGATGCCTTTCTGAAGTTCGGCATCCAGCTGCTCACGCGCGCGCTCAAAGCGTTCGCGAAGTACGGTTTCGATATAGTCGCTGGACGACGCAAAGGAGCCGCGTTCAGTCTGGTCGCGGACAAAATCCTCGATGTCCGGCTCCAGCGTTACTGTGACTTTCACGGCTTCAGCCATCGGTCTCTCCCAAAACGGAACGATGTGAAGATTACCACAGAACCGACGGGCCGTGGAAGCGGATCACGCTGCCCTTTTCGCCAGCAGCATGTAGTTGACGTCCATGTCCGCTGAGAGGTTCCAGCGGTCCTGCAGCGGGTTGAAGAAGACGCCGGTGCGGTGGATGATCTCCATGCCGGCGGCGTGGAGCGGCTTTTCGAGCTCTTCCGGACGCACCAGTTTTTCGTATTGGTGGGTGCCCCTCGGCAGCCAGCGCAGGACGTTTTCCGCCGCAAAGATCGCCAATGCCCCGGCCTTGAAGGTGCGGTTGATGGTGGCGACGAACATCAGCCCGCCGGGGCGGACCATTTTCGCGCAGGTGGTGATGAAGAAATCCACGTCCGCCACATGCTCCACCACTTCCATGTTCAAGACGACGTCGAAGGTTTCGCCCGCTTCGGCAAGCTGTTCGGCGGTGACGGCGCGATAATCGACCGACGTGCCGGTCTCCGCCGCATGGGTGGAGGCGATGCCGATGTTCTTTTCCGACGGGTCGGCGCCGACGACGGTGGCGCCCATGCGGGCGACCGGTTCCGACAGCAGGCCGCCACCGCAGCCGATATCCAGGATGCGGAGGCCGGAAAGCGGCAGGTGGCTTTTCGGGTCACGGCCGAAATTTTCGCAGATGCGGTCTCGCAGATAGGTGAGCCGGACGGGATTGAATTTGTGGAGCGGCCTGAATTTTCCCGTCGGGTCCCACCATTCGGCCGCCATGGCGGAGAACCGGTCGACTTCGCTCTGATCGATGGTGCTGCGGGCGGCTTCTGTCATGATCTTCATCCCTTCGTTTCACTGGTTGAAGTCGGATGATAGGGATTGGAAGTCAAGAGCGCTTCTTGGGCAAGCGCCGCATTGCCGCATTCTCGGCGCAAGCCAAGATCAAATCCATTTTCGGGCTGTCGAGCCTTACCTGCTGAAGGACGTTCATAAATTTCTTGTAGATATCGAATGCCCACGGCTCCTGGTTTGCAATGCAGAGGGGAAGCTCGGCACAAGCCTTGCCGCTAAGGCCGATTTCCCGCTGGGCGCGGACAGCCCATGCCTGGTGCGGCGAGGGCAGCATCGGCCCGACGCAGATGCGATAACGACGGCAAACCCGTAAATGGCAGATGCGATCCGAGATGCAAAACAATGTCGCAGCCGCGCGGCAGAGTTCCTCGTGCTGTTCGGCCCGGCGCTTTTCGTAGTTGCTGAAGTCCGGCTCATCCATGCTCTTCCTCCTTTGCGGCAAGACAGATTCACTCCTTGGCGATCTCGGTGGTTTTGTTTCGGCCGGGACACGTCGGGTGCCTCGAATGTAATTTTTATAGGTGACACGCGACGTGTCCCGTTCGGTGTGTTTTTCCGCGCAACTCCGGTTCCTCTACGGCGATATGGTCTTACGTCCTTGCGGATGCCATAGCGGGTTGGGTGCGACACACGCACGCCGCGCAACAAGGCACGGGGGGAACCATTTTCTGCGCAGCCCCTGACAACCCGCCTGCATCAACGGCAGGCCGAAAGGGCACCGGTCCCATCTCGCCGGCGATGCTTGAACCGGTGTAGCCGAAACGGAACGCGAAGATTGTAGGCACAAGGCGCGAGGGCGGGGATAAACGGAGGCAGTTTTTCCTGTCGATTTCTCGCAAGGTTTTGATTTGGCTCGCCATACCCCCCTCTGCCCTGCCGGGCATCTCCCCCACGGGTGGGGAGATCACAAGCGGCATGGCCTTCCCACAAAGCAATGACTCACCAAACTGCTCCGCAGTTGTTGGGGAAGCAGGTGCGTTCAGCCTATCTCCCCCGCAAGGAGGGAGATAGGGTTGTGCCATGCATAACGCCGTCCTCGGACGAAGCGGCTCACAGGGAGGGGAATATGGCGATCACCGTGGCGCGGCTCAAGGAATTGCTGGCGTTCGAAGACGTGTCGCTGACGCTGATCGATAGCGCCGTCGAAATCCACGACGGATATGTTCTGGAGCGGCTGCGGTTCCAGCTCTCAGACGGAACGGAAGTCCGCGGCTTTCTGACCCGGCCGGGCGAAGCCTCCGCCAGTCCCGGACCGGCGATCCTTTATGCCCATGCGCATGGCGGCCGATACGATATCGGCGCTTTGGAGCTGACCGAGGGCCGCGCGGCGCTTCTCGATGCGCCGGGCCCCGTGCTGGCGCGGGAAGGGTATGTAACGCTGTGCATCGACATGTCGACCTTCGGTGAGCGGGCGGGCGTCACCGAGGATGCGGCTGCAAAGGCGGCGCTCTGGCACGGGAAGACGCTGTTCGGGCAGATGGTCTCGGAACAGGCGGCGGCGCTTTCCTGGCTGGCGGCGCGGCCGGACGTCGATCTGGAGCGGATCGGGGTCACCGGACTTTCGATGGGGGCGACGCTCGCCTATTTTCTTGCGGCGGTCGATGACCGGGTGAAGGCGACCGCCCATCTCTGCTGCTACGCCGATTTCGCCACCCTCGTGCAGACGGGCGCGCATGACCGCCATGGGCATTATCTGACGGTGCCGGGTCTTTTGAAGGAAACCTCGATCGGCGAGATCGCCGGGCTGGTGGCGCCGCGGGCGCAGCTCATCTGTGTCGGCTGGGATGATCCGCTGACGCCGCCGGAGGCGGTGGAGAAGGCCTTTGCCGAGACGGAAGCGGCCTATCTTGAAGCGGAGGCGCTTGGGGCGCTGGTGTTCCTGCCGGAAGCCGGCGTCGGGCATCAGGAAACGCCCGCCATGCGCCGGGCGGTGCTGGCGTTCTTCAAGGGGTATTTGTGAGGCTTGAGATCACGCTATTTGCCAAGGCCGGTGATGTGAACGCATTTGATGGATATCTGATCCCTCATTTTCGACCTGGCGTAACGCGCGATCTGTCCTGCAGGACATTTCTTGTTGTCGAAAAGAACGGCTCGTCCCGGCGGCAAGGTCTGAAGTGTCGGCTGGGTGGTCACTGTCCTGCTCTGGGCATAAGCCGAAGTGGCTGCGACCGGCTCCAGCAGAACCGCGACAGACAAGGCAATCATGGACATGCGATACATTCGGGCCTCCCTTCCGCTCGCTTCCGGCGAGTCTATAGACGGGCCGGCGGGGCGGCCAGCTGTCCATCCGGAGTAGGGGAGGCCAAAAGGGCAGGGGTGGGACTTACGCCCCTTTGACCCGCAATCCATTCTGATCGAACAGATGCAATGGCGCGCCGGCGACGGAGAAATGCACCTCGTCGCCCGGGGCGATATGCTTCTGGCCCTGGACGACCGCGAGCAGCTTTTCGCCGTTCAGATCCGCATGGATGACGGTTTCCGAGCCGAGGGCCTCCACCAACCGCACCTTGACCGGCAGGCTGCCCGGATTGTTCGCCAGCGTGATGTGCTGCGGGCGGATGCCGACCGTCAGTTTTTCGCCGGTCTTCAGCTTGTGGCCACGAAGCTTATGGTCGGCAAGCGGCACGGTGAGGCGATGACCGCCACCGATGACAAGCGTGACCGAACCGGTTTCCACCTCCTGGACTTCGCCCGAGAGGAAGTTCATGTGCGGCGCGCCGATGAAGCCGGCGACGAAGCGGTTGGCGGGCGTGTTGTAGAGTTCGAGCGGCGTGCCGACCTGTTCGATCCTGCCGGCGCGCATGACGACGATGCGGTGGGCGAGCGTCATCGCCTCCACCTGGTCGTGGGTGACGTAGATCATCGTCGAGCCGATGCGGGCGTGCAGGGCGGCAAGTTCAGCGCGGGTCGAGACGCGCAATTCCGCATCGAGGTTCGACAATGGCTCGTCGAGCAGGAAGGCCGTCGGACGGCGGACGATGGCGCGGCCGATCGCGACGCGCTGGCGCTGGCCGCCGGAAAGCTGGCCGGGACGGCGCTCGAGATAGGGCTCGATCTCCAGCATGCGGGCGGCTTCCTGGATGCGCTCGGCGATCTCCGGCTTCGGCATGTTGGAGTTTTCCAGCCCGAAGGCGAGGTTCTGGCGCACGCTCATATGCGGATAGAGTGCATAGGACTGGAAGACCATGGCAAGCCCGCGGTCGGCGGCGGTCACCTCGTTCACCCGCTTGCCGTCGATCTCGATCTCTCCGCCGGTGACCTTCTCAAGGCCGGCGATGGTGCGCAGCAGCGTGGACTTGCCGCAGCCGGAGGGGCCGACGAAGACGACGAACTCACCATCGTTGATATGCAGGTTGATGTCTTTCAGGACGTCGACGGCGCCGTAGGATTTCTTGACATCGGTGAGTTTGATCTCGCCCATCGGTGTTCCTTATTTAAGTCCGGTGCCGGCAATGCCGGTGGTGATGAAACGCTGCAGAAAGATGAAGACCAGCACGACCGGGATCATCGTCACGACGGTCATGGCCAGGATGAAGTGCCACTGGACGTTCAGTTCGCCGGAATAGATGCTGAGCCCCACCTGCAGGGTATAGAGCTCGCGGCGCGACAAGACGATCAGCGGCCAGAGGAAGTCGTTCCAGCGCCAGACGACCGAAAAGATCGCGAGCACGGCGAGCGCCGGCGCCGTCAGCGGCAGCACGATGCGCCAGTAGATCTGCCATTCGGACGCCTTGTCCATGCGCGCCGCGTCGATCAGCTCGTCGGGGATGGTCAGCATGTACTGGCGCAGGATGAAGACGCCGGTGGGGGTGGCGACAGTCGGCAGGATGACGCCCCAGAGGCTGTTGAACAGTCCGAGCGACGAAATGATCGAATAGAGCGGCACCATGATGACCGAAAGCGGCACCATGAGCGTCGCAAGGATGATCAGCATGGCGGCGGAGCGGCCGCGGAACTCGTATTTCGACAGGGCGAAGGCGGCCATGGAATTGACGATGAGGGTGATCAGCGTCGCGGTGACCGTCACGAAGACGGAATTCCAGAGGTAGCGCAGGAAGTCGAAATGCACGAAAGGTTCCGTATAGTTCGACGTCGCGAAGGAGAGGGTACGCACCGGCTGGCGGTCGTTGATGTTGACGCGGATGATCTCGCCCGGCGTCTTCGGATCGACCATCTGGGACATGATGCCGATGCGACGCACTTCCGCCAGCACGCGGGTCGAGCCGTCCGGCATCTTCGCATTAAAGAGCTGCAGCGGCTTGTCGTAGCCCTCGACCGTCGCCTGGCTGGTGACATAGGGCAGGATCGACGGCGGGAATTCGGCAAGTGCCGCCGGGGTCTTGAAAGAGGAAAAGGCAAGCCAGACGGCCGGGCCGAACATGATGATCAGCCCGCCGATCAGCCAGACCCAGGTGACGATGTCCGTCCAGTGCCAGCCCTTGCCGCCCTTGCGACGCAGAATGAAACGCGCAGCCGCACCCATCAGCGTTTCCCCTTGTTCTCGTTCTTCCGGCCGATGCCGAGCTGGATCAACGTGAGGACCACGAGTACGCCCCCCATCAGGATCGAGGCGGCGGCCGCGAGGCCAGGATTGCGGAGCGCCGAGGCAAAGCCCGTTTCATAGATATACTGCGTAAGATAGAGCGTGCTGGTGCCCGGACCGCCGCCGGTCAGCACATAGACCTCGTCGAAGATCTGGACTGCGCGGATCAGCGCCAGCACCACCACGACCAGGAGATTGGGGGCGAGCAGCGGCAGGGTGATGCGCCAGAAGACACGCGCAGGCTTTGTGCCATCCATCTCGGCCGCTTCATAGAGATCCTTGGGGATCGCCTGCAGGCCGGCGAGCAGGATCAGCGCATAGAAGCCCATATGCGCCCAGATCGACACGCCGATCGTGGCGGCGAAGGTCCAGGTGCGGTCGGTGAGCCAAGTATAGGGCTCGGTGTCGCCGAACTGGAAGAGGATGAAGTTCAACAGGCCCTGGCGCTGCAGGATCCATTTCCAGATCAGCCCGACGACGACGGGCGATAACAGGACGGGGAAGAAGAAGACGGCACGCCAGAAGGAGCGGGCAGCAAGATCGCGATTGAGGATCAGCGCCGTGATGAGCGCCGTCAGGATCATCAGAGCGACCTGCAGGATCACGAACCAGAACGTGTTGCCGACGGCCGTCCAGAAGGCATCCTCCTGACAGGACATCGGGTCGAGATAGTCGGCGCAGGTGAAGAGGCGCGCGTACTGATCGGCGCCGACGAAATTGCGCTCGGCGAGGAAGAAGGCAGTGCCGCCGGTCATCGAATAGACGAAGTTGATGACGAGCGGCAGGAGCACGAAGATGCCGAAGATCAGCATGTTCGGCGCCAGGAAGAAGGCCGCCATGCCGCTGATGCCGGTCGATTTCTGCAGACCGCGCAAAGGTACGTCGATGAGGCGCATGACGAAGTTGACGGGCGTCATGAGGAGAGCGCCGAGGCGGGAAGGTGAAGAAGCTGTGCTCATTGGATCGAACTCCTTCCCGGGGCTTGATTCCAGTTTCTACCTGACAGGATCGGTATGTGTGAAAAAAGGACGGCGCGGCCGGCCGATCTCCCCCCTCGAGGGGGAGATGCCGGGCAGGGCAGAGGGAGGTATCGTTTCGACACTTCGCTTACCGTCGATTCTGCTGCGCGGGAGCCACCCCCCTCTGTCATCTTCGATGACATCTCCCCCTCAAGGGGGGAGATCAGAGGGAGCTTGCCGGGCCGCTTCGTACCTTCAACCACAACCGTCCTTCCCATGAAGAGAAGGCCGAGATGCCCCGCGGTGCGGGCGGGGCAATTTGGCCGGCCTGTCATCACTGGCCGGCGTCCTTGACCTTCTGAGCGATATCGGCGTCGATGCGCGTGAAGGCGTCGTCGAGCTTCAGTTCGCCGGCGAGCGTCTGGCCGATGCGGGTGACGACGGCGGCATAAACCGTGTCGGACCAGCGCCAGCCGGGCAGTTTCAGAGCGGTTTCCGACGTCGTCTTGGTCGCTTCGACAAACGTGGTCAAGGCAGCCTTGGCCTGGGCATTGTCGGTCTTGAAGTCGAGACCGCCCTTGTCCACTACGCCCTTGTGGCCGGGCAGGAAGAGGGTGCGTTCGGAGAATTCCTTGACGATGTCTTCCCGGGCAAACCAGTCCATGACGGTGGCGACGTCTTTCGGGTTCTTGGTGTATTTGACCGCGACGAGGGCCGCGCCGCCGGGCATGCCGGTGCAGGCTGCCGAACCGCAGGGGCTGCCGACCGCGACCCAATCGAAATTGTTGCCGATCTTGGTCGCGAGATTCGCTACCTGCCAGGAACCGGAATAATAGAAGGCGAGCTGACCGTTGATGAAATCGTCGGCAGCAGCGCGATAGGTGGAGCCGGCGGCCGAGACCCAGACGTCCTTGGCGAACGTGCCTTCGCCTGTCCAGTTGACGAACTTGGTGAGGAAATCCCTGGCGCCCTGATCCAGCGGGGCGGGCTTGCCGTCCGTGCCGATGTAGTTCGCGCCGTAGGAGAGCATCGGGGCGGTGATGCGGTGGCCGGAGCGGTCGATCGCCATGGCGAACGGGATCTGCTGGCTCTCCTTGACTTTCTTGGCCGCAGCGGCCCAGTCATCCCAAGTGGCTTTCGGCCCCGGAATTTCGACGCCGGCCTGTTCGAACAGCGTCTTGTTGGCGAAGCCGCCGGTCAGGGTAATCTGCGTCATGAAGCCGGAGATCTGGTTGGAGCCGTCAGGACGCATCCAGTCCGCCTGGGCGCCGAAATTGTCGTCCCAATACTTGGCATCCTTGACCAGCGGACGCAGGTCGAGCCAGTGCTTGGCGTTGTCCTTGATCGCGGTGACGCGGGCGATATCCGGGCCGTTGCCGGCTTCGAGCTGGACGGGGAGCTGTTCCTTGATGACGCTGTAGGCGACGTTATCGAGGATGACGTTGATGCCCGGATTTTCCTTCATGAAGCGGCCGACGAGGTCCTTCATGACCTCGCCTTCGACGCCGTCCGAATACCACATGATGCGCACGTCGCCGGCGAAGGCCGCCGTCGTGCTCATGAGGGCAAGCGCTGCGCCTGCCAGGATGGATTTCATTTTCATGTTCATTTCCTCCTCTTTATGGACGGGGCCTCCTCCCGTCCTTGCTTTTTAAACCTGCATGCGCCGATCAGGCGGGACCAGCATTTTCGCCTCGCCCTTCACGGTATAATCGGCGCGTGTGATCACGCGGCCTTCCGCTTCTATCGTGCCGTCGGCCTTGAAGCGGACGGTACCATATTCCGGGTCTTCAACAAGGAATGCGCCGCCGGCTTCCTGCCTTGCTGCAAGGCCGCCGAAGCGGCTCTCGACAGAGGCCAGATCGTCGGCCTCGCAGACGCGGACGATCCAGCGGGTCTTCTGGCCATATTGGCGCAGTTCCGCGCCGGCCGACGGACCTTCAGTGATGGGAATGAGGTCGGAGCCGGCGCGCAAGAGAACGGCGCCATCGCCCGAGCGGGCGAGCGCGAGGCTGCCGGACACGCGGGTTTCGTCGAATTCCGCCTTCGGGAACCAGGCATGGGTGAAATCCGGCTGTTCCTCGTAGGTGGTGAATTCGAGGATCGCGAGGCCGCGGTATTGCTGCGCACGCGGAATGGTGCCGCAGCCGCCCCAATAGGAGGGCCGGCCATAGCCGAACTGGATGGTCTCGCCCGGATGGTTGATCCAGATCGCCGCTTCCGGCTTGTCGCCGAGGCGCAGATGCAGGACGGTTTCCTGGTAACCCCATTCGTCCCAACGGTAATGGACCGTCGAACCCATGGCGAAATGTTCGCCCTTATAATGATAAAGCGCGGCGAAGGAGTTCTCGCCCTGGGCGAAGCGCCATTCCTGATGTCTTGCGTCGCGATGATCGGCGATTGCCGCAAAGGAGGCGGGGATTTCGAGGCCGTGGTCGCGCAGGCAGACGGCCATCTGCGGCAGGCAATGGACGCGGCGGCCGTAAAAACCCTTGCCCCAGAGAAGACGGGCGACGGCGGAAAGCTCCAGCGAGCGGCCGGCGCAGAGCGTGTGCTCGTAGGAGCGGCCCTGGGCTGCGGTCACCATGCCATGATGGGCGGAGCGGGCGATGATTTCGCACAGACGGACGATACCGGCCTTGGCCCGGTCGGCGATATCCCTGTCCGGCGAAAGGGCGGCGAGCGCAGTGAGGCCCTTGAGGTCGATCGGAAAATAGGGGGCGGAGTTGAACTCCGCCATTTCCCACTTCTCGAAATGGTCGAGCCAGGCCCGGACGCGCTCCGCGCCAACCTTCGCCTGCTCCGAACCTTTACGGCCGGAACGGGCGAAGGTGGCTTCCGGGAGGAGGTGGCCGGCGAGATAGGCCGACGTATGGAAGAGAAGGGCGTGATTTTCCGAGAAATACCATTGAACGTCATTTCCCGGCTCGTCCATCCAGTAGCGATAACTGAGGATGGCGTCATCGATGCGGGCACGGGTCTTTTGGTTGATATCCTTGCCCCATACGGTGCGCGACCAGATGAGCGGCACGAGCGAGAAATCCGCGCAGTCGTGGCAGTCCTCGATCGTCGGCAGGATTTCCTCGATCATCGCATCCGTGTCGGCGCCGGCGCGGCCGCTGGCGAGACGGGCGAAGGCGCGGACGGTATCGCGCTCGGAATATTCGGAGACTTCATCCAGCGTTTCGGCGATGCGATCAGACAGGGAGGCGGGGGCCTCACCCTGGCGGGCGGCATGGCAGATTTCGACGCCGACCGAGCGGGAAGCGATGAAGCCGCCGGCATTCAACGTCACACGCAGGTGGCGGAAATCGGCAGGCGCCTTCTCGGATGCGCCGATGTTGAGGCTTTTGGCACCGGCCGGCAGCGTGAAATCGAAATCGAAGCGCTCGCGCGACATGAAGTCGCCTTCGATCGCGACGTTGACTTCGACCTCGATCGGCAGCGGCTCGGCGAAGAGAACGGTGATATCGCCGCCGAAATAATGCTGGCGGTCGAGATGCATGCCGTCGAGCGCCGTTTCGAGGCTTTCGGCGACGTGGCCCGCGACCGGGACGGGGATGGCGACATTGACGGTCGGTCCGGAGAGATAGTCGAACTGGTAGAAATAGCGCGCATCGCGCTCGGCGAGATCGTCGAAGAAGAGGACGATTTCATTGAGGCCCGCGGTCAGCGGAAGGTCGAATTCCTGCTTGGCTTCGAGGTTACGGCTATAGGGCGCCATCCAGCCGATCTCGGTGCCATTCAGCCAGAGGACTGCGCCGCCGCAGGTGCCGAGGCGGATTTTTGCAGTGCCGGCGGCCTCGGCTTCGATATAGGTGCGGGTAAAGGTGGCGAGCCGCGTCGGGCGGAACCAGAAGCCGGAAAGATCGAGACGCGGCGAACCGAAGGGCAGCCACCAGCGGGCGGCCTCGAACTCGCCGCGCACGTCGGGCCTTTTTCCCCGATAGGTCTCGGCAAAGATGGTGCGGCAGGGATATTCGTGCGGGATGAAGTTCTTCACCTTGGTCAGGAAGAAGAACGGGTCCATTTCGCCTTTCATCGGCGCGTCCGGCACGTCGAACCGTTCCTGCGCCGTGCGGCCGAGCTGCCAGTACCGGACCGCTTCGCCCGGCTTCAAGGTCTTCCGCATCCAGTTTGCTTCAGGGTTCATGTCAGGTCCGCACTTATTTCAGTTCGCTGAGGGCCACGGGGGCCACGTCGTTATATTCCTGGTTTTCGCCGGTCATGCCCCAGACGAAGGCGTATTGCGCCGTGCCAGCGCCCATATGGATCGACCAGGCTGGCGAGAGCACGGCGTCGAGGTTCTTCACGACGAGATGGCGCGTCTCTTCCGGGCGGCCCATCAAGTGGATGACCCGCTCTTCGTCGGGCAGGTCGAAATAGCAATAGGCTTCCATGCGGCGCTCATGCAGGTGCGGCGGCATGGTGTTCCAGATGCTGCCTTCGGCGAGATCGGTGATGCCAAGCAGAAGCAGGCAGGATGGCGCCACTTCCGGATGGATGTACATCCGAAGATTCCGCAGGTTGGCACGCCTGGCCTCGCCGAACGTGAGCGGCTTCGATTCCGCCCGCTTGATGAGGCGATGCGGGATATCGGCGCCGGCCGGCACGGAATTCATGTAGAAGCGGGCGGGCTTTTCAGCAGATGCGCTGGCGGCCGAGATTTCCTGCGCGCCGCGGCCGACATAAAGCACGTCGCGGTTTTCCAGCGTAAAGCTCTTACCGTCGACGGTGATGGTTCCGGCGCCGCCGAGGTTGGCGATGCCCATCTCGCGGGCGGAAAGCAGGAAGGGGGTGCCGATCTCCTCGCCCGAGCCGAAAGTCAGCGTGGTGGAAACCGGGACGGCTCCGCCGAGGATCAGGCGATCGACATGGGTATAGGTGAAGCTCACCCTGTCGGCCTGGAACAGGTCTTCCATCAGGAACTCGGCGCGCAGCCTGGCCGTGTCATAGGTCTTGATGTCGTCGGGGCCTGCCCCGTAAAGCACTTTCATCGTCATGCCGTTTTTTCTCCCGCGTCCACGTGCCGAAGCGCTTCGGACAGGCAGAGAATGGAAAGCGCCTGTCCGTAGCCGGTCGGCTGGATCGGAATGTCCCGATAGAATTGCAGGTCGTGGCCCATGCGCGTGCCGTAGGAGACATTCAGCACGGTGCCGGTGTCATCGATATTGGCGAGCACTGCCTCGACGGCCTTGAGGCCGGCGGCGCGCCATTCGTGCGTGCCGAGGCCGAGGCGATAACCCTTCAGCAGGCCGTAACCGAAGCCGGCGGTGGCGGAGATCTCCTCGTAGGAGGAGGGATCGTCGATGAGGGTGCGCCAGGCGCCAGAGGCGGTCTGCAGCGGCAGCAGCGCGTTCACCTGTGCCACCAGCACGCCAAGGAGGTAGTCCTTCACCGGGTTCGGCATTTCCGCGAGGTCGAAGAGATCCAGCATGCCGGCGGTGATCCAGGCATTGCCGCGGGCCCAGCGGGCCTCGGCGAAATTGTGCCGGCCCCGGAACGTCCAGCCGTGGAACCAGAGCCCGGTCTTCTTGTCGGCGAGATAGCGGGTGTGGACGAGGAACTGCCTCGCGGCTTCGTCGACCAGTTCGGTGCGGCCGCTCGCCTGGCCGTAGGAGGCGAGGAAGAGGGCGACCATATAAAGCGTGTCGTCCCAGAGTTCGCCGTCGTTGACCTTGTCGGAAACGTGGTGCTCGAAGGCGCCTTCCTCGGTGCGGCCCATTCCGGCCATGACGTGGGTCGCCCAGGCATCGAGAACCGGCTGCCAGCGCGGATCACGCGTCTCCCGCCAGAGCACGGACAAGCCCAGCATAGGAGCGGTGGTGTTGACGTTGAGCGAGGGGAGGCCGGCTTCTATGCGGGCCGCATACCAATTTTCGATGAGGGCCTTCAAATCGTCGCGGCCGGTGAACAGCCAGAGGCGGATCAGGCCATAGAGGCCGACGCCCTGCGGCCATTCCCAGCTATCGAAGGAGATATAGTCGCCGGCGGTGCCGTCGAGATTGGGTTCGTGGAAGCGGCCATCGTGGCGAAGGCCGGTCATACCGGCCACCAGGCGGTCAAGCTTTTCACGGATATCCCGGGCTGAAAGGCCCATTATGCAACTCCTCCCTTCGCTGCAGCCATGTGGGCGCAGCATTGTCGATCCGTCTCTCCCGAACGGTAGCCTCATGAAAACATCTGAAAATTGATTGCGCAATATGAAAATTTTTTGCAGTCTGGTGTCCAATTTACGGGGAGGATGGCATGGCAACCTCAATCACTCCGGGCAAACGCGGCAAGAAGAGCCGTCGGGTTCGGCTGGAAGACATCGCGGAAAAGGTCGGTGTTTCGCTGAGCACCGTCTCGCGGGCGCTCGCCGGCGAGAAGGGGGTGCGCGCCGATATCCGCCAGCGCATCCTGGAGGCGGCGAAGGACATCAACTACACCGTGCCGACACCCGTTGCCGGCAAGAAGGTGGTGCTCGCCGCTTCGAGTGCCGCCATGATCGACTACGTGCGCAACCAGTTCACGCTCTACGTGCTCGAAGGCTTGAGGGACCGGGCGCAGGCGCTCGGGCTCGAAATCGTCACGCGCGCCGTCGCCGACGAGGCGGAAGAGAAGCTCGTGCTGGAAGAGGCGCGCGCCGACCCGGATGTGGCAGGGCTTTTGTTCCTGACCGTCGACGACGAAGGCATGCTGGCCGCCACCCGCGGTTTTGGCAAGCCGGTTGTCCTCATCAACGGCGACGATCCCTACATGCGGCTTTCGAGCGTGACGCCCTGCAATCGCTCGGCGGCGCGGCTTGCGGCGGATTATCTGATCCGGCTCGGCCATCAGCGCATCCTCTTCCTCATGCGTCCCGGGCGAAGCACCATCGACCGGCGGCGCGAAGGATGGCAGGACGCGTTTCTCCACCATGGCCTGCCGTGTCCGGCCGATCTGGTCCTGCCGGTGGACGACTGGCTGCCGGAGCTGGCGGCCCAGGCGATCGGCGAGAGGTTGCGCAGGAAGGGTCTCGATTTCACGGCGGTACTGGCAGCAGGTGACAGTCTAGCCGTCGGCGCGATGATGGGCGTGCAGCAGATGGGCCACACCGTTCCGGGAGATGTCTCCGTCATGGGCATGGACGACCTGCCGCAGGCGGCCTTCCTCAATCCGCCGCTGACGACGATGCATATCCCGATGCGCGAGCTCGGCGCGGTGGCGCTCGACCTGCTCCGCGACGCCATGTCCGGCTTCGCCACGCCGACGCGGCGGATAGAACTCGCCTGCCATATTGCCGAACGGCAATCTACAGGACCCGCGAGGAAGCCTTAACGCCAGCCAACGGGACATTCATGCGCCGTTCAGAGGTGTACTGGAACAATGGGCGCGTCTCGAACATTGATAAGCCGCAAAGCAATCGCACGGCAGATCGATAATGTCAGTTCGGACAACTACGGTTTCTCAGGAGGAAGCCCCCGTGAAGAAGATTCTGATGTCCGTTGCGGCCTTTTGCGCTCTGTTCGTGGCGCCGTCGCTGGCGGAAGCGGCCGTGCGTGGTTTCGCGACGGCCAATGTCAATATGCGGTCGGGGCCGAGCACCGGCTATCCCGCTGTTACCGTCATCCCGGTCGGCACGCCCGTCACCATCAACGGCTGCATGAACAGCGTCAACTGGTGCGACGTCTCGTTCTATGGCGGACGCGGCTGGGTGTCGGGCAATTATGTGCAGGCCAGCTACCGATCCGACCGGGTCTATGTCGGGCCGCAATATTATCGCCCGCTCGGCATTCCGATCATCACCTTCGACATCAACACCTATTGGGGCCGCTATTATCGCGACCGCGACTTCTACCGCGACCGCGACCGCTGGCGTCGCTATACGTGGGAGCCGAGCCGCAATCCGCCTCCGCCCCCGCCGCCGCGTTGGGAACGCGACCGCGACCGTTGGGATCCGCCTTCGCCGCCAAGGCCGCCCCGCTGGGAGCGGGAAAGGAGCGATATCCGTCCGCCCAGTTGGGATCGCGACAGAGCGCGCGAAGAGTGGCGCGATAGGGACCGCGATCGCGATAGAGAACGGGCCCGTATTGAACGCGAGCAGGAACGAAACCGCGAGCAGGTCGAGCGAGTGCGGGAAAGAGAGAGCGAGCGTGTTTCGCGTGATGGCGACAGACAACGCTTTGAGCGCGACTCCAGCCGCGATCGTGACAGACGAGAGCGTTCCAACAGCAAGTGCGACCAATCCGGTATCGGCTGCCAATTGAGGCCTTGACGATCCGTCATTCTATCAAAACCGCGTGACCGATGGCCGCGCGGTTTTCATTTGCGGGCGGCCGTTCCGACTGACGGCCATATATATCCTGCCCATTGCGCCTTTCCCCCCTTTTCGATAATAGACCGCCCAACTTGACAATCCTGTCATGGAAGGCGGGATTTAACGTGGTTCGAAAGCAGACGCCCTGGCGCTCGAAGGCCCGGGTGAGACAGTGGTTTTGGTCGTATGGCTCGCATCGTCATGAAGTTCGGCGGCACCTCCGTCGCCAATCTCGAACGCATTCACAACGTCGCGCGCCATGTGAAACGGGAGGTCGAGGCCGGCCACGAGGTGGCGGTCGTCGTCTCGGCCATGTCCGGCAAGACAAACGAGCTGGTCGGCTGGGTGCAGGACGCGCCGAAAGTGACCGGCGCCAACTCGCCCTTCTACGACGCCCGCGAATATGACGCGGTTGTCGCCTCCGGCGAGCAGGTGACGTCCGGACTGCTGGCGATCGCGCTGCAGTCCATGGGCATCAACGCCCGCTCCTGGCAGGGCTGGCAGATCCCGATCCGCACCGACAATGCCCATGGCGCGGCGCGCATCCTGGAGATCGACGGTTCCGAGATCATCAAGCGGATGGGCGAGGGGCAGGTCGCCGTCGTCGCCGGTTTCCAGGGACTCGGGCCTGACAACCGGATCGCCACGCTCGGCCGCGGCGGTTCCGACACGAGCGCGGTTGCGATCGCGGCCGCCGTCAAGGCCGACCGCTGCGACATCTATACGGATGTTGACGGCGTCTACACGACGGACCCGCGCATCGAGCCGAAGGCGCGCCGCATGAAGAAGGTCTCCTTCGAGGAAATGCTGGAAATGGCCTCCCTCGGCTCGAAGGTCCTGCAGGTGCGTTCGGTCGAGCTCGCCATGGTGTTCAAGGTCCGCACCTTCGTGCGCTCCAGTTTCGAGGATCCCGATGCGCCGGGCATGGGCGACCTTCTGAACCCGCCCGGCACTTTGATTTGCGACGAGGAAGAAATCGTGGAACAGGAAGTCGTCACCGGCATCGCCTATGCCAAGGATGAAGCGCAGATTTCGCTCCGGCGGCTCGCCGACCGGCCGGGTGTCTCGGCCGCGATCTTCGGTCCGCTCGCCGAAGCGCATATCAATGTCGACATGATCGTGCAGAACACGTCGGAAGACGGTTCCAAGACGGACATGACCTTCACGGTACCTTCCGGAGACGTGCAGAAGGCGCTGAAGGTGCTCGATGAAAACAAGGCAACGATCGGCTTCGACGTCGCCCAGAGCGAATCAGGTCTCGCCAAGGTGTCGGTCATCGGCATCGGCATGCGCAGTCATGCGGGCGTGGCCGCGCTCGCTTTCAAGGCACTTGCCGAAAAAGGCATCAACATCAAGGCCATTACGACCTCCGAAATCAAGATTTCCATCCTGATCGACGGTGCTTATTCCGAACTCGCAGTTCGGACTTTGCATTCCGCCTACGGTCTCGATAAGAGTTGATGGTGAGCCGGTTCGGCGCGCCGGCCAGAGTTCGGCGCGCCGTCTTCCGGATTTAATGACTGGGTTCGGGAGCACTGATGCCGATGAGAGACCTGTCGGCGGGTCCGCGCGTTCTTCTGAAGCGGCTGCGCGAATTGATGGCGGAGCCGCTCGATCCACAGGAGCGCCTTGACCGCATCGTCCGGCAGATCGCCAGCAACATGGTCGCCGAGGTCTGCTCGGTCTATGTGCTCCGCTCCGACGGCGTGCTCGAACTCTACGCGACCGAAGGCCTGAAGAAGGAGGCCGTCCACCTTTCGCAATTGAAGATGGGCCAGGGCCTGGTCGGCACCATCGCCGCCTCCGCCCAACCGCTCAACCTCTCCGATGCCCAGTCGCATCCCGCCTTCCGATATCTGCCGGAAACGGGCGAGGAGATCTACCATTCCTTCCTCGGCGTGCCGATCCTGCGCGCCGGTCGCACTTTGGGCGTTCTCGTCGTCCAGAACAAGGCAAGCCGAAACTATCGCGAAGACGAAGTCGAAGCGATGGAAACCACCGCCATGGTGATTGCCGAGATGATCGCGACGGGAGAACTGAAAAAGATCACCCGACCGGGGCTCGAACTCGACCTCACCCGCGCCGTGACGATCGAAGCCGACGGCTACAACGAAGGCATCGGGCTTGGCCACGTGGTGCTGCATGAGCCGCGCATCGTCGTGACCAACCTCTTGAACGAGGACGCGGACAAGGAAATCCAGCGCTTGGCCGAGGCGCTCGGTTCGCTGCGCATCTCGATCGACGACATGCTGTCGCGCCGTGAAGTGTCGCAGGAGGGCGAGCATCGCGAGGTGCTCGAAACCTATCGCATGTTCGCCCATGACCAGGGCTGGGTCCGCCGCATGGAAGAGGCGATCCACAACGGACTGACGGCGGAAGCGGCCGTCGAGAAGGTGCAGAGCGATACCAAGGCGCGGATGATGCGCCTCACCGATCCCTATCTGCGCGAGCGGATGCACGATTTCGACGATCTCGCCAACCGGTTGCTCAGGCAACTGACTGGCTTTTCCGGTCGTCTCACCGAAGAAGGCTTTCCGGTCGACGCGATCATCCTGGCGCGGGCCATGGGGGCGGCGGAGCTTCTGGACTACCCGCGCGAGCGGATGCGCGGCCTCGTGCTCGAAGACGGGGCGGTCACAAGCCATGTGGTGATCGTGGCGCGCGCCATGGGCATTCCGGTCGTGGGGCAGGCGGCGGGCGTCGTGGCGCTTGCCGAAAACGGTGATCCGATCATCATCGACGGTGACGACGGCCAGATTCATCTCAGGCCGATGTCGGACCTGCAGAAGGCGTACGAGGAAAAGGTACGGCTGAGAGCCCGCCGGCAGGAGCAGTTCCGGGCGCTGCGGTCGGTCGAACCGTTCACAAAGGACGGCAAGCGCATCAGTCTGCAGATGAATGCCGGCCTGATGGTCGATCTGCCGCAGCTGGCGGAATCGGGGGCGGACGGCATCGGCCTCTTCCGCACCGAGCTGCAGTTCATGATCGCTTCCACCATGCCGAAGCTGGAAGAGCAGGAAAACTTCTATCGCAACGTGATGCGGCAGGCTGGCGGGCGTCCCGTTACCTTCCGCACGCTCGATATCGGCGGCGACAAGGTCGTTTCCTATTTTCGCAGCCATGAAGAGGAAAACCCGGCGCTCGGCTGGCGGGCGATCCGCCTTGCCCTGGACCGGCCCGGGCTTTTGCGCACCCAGCTTCGTGCGCTCCTCAGGGCTTCCACCGGCGGCGAGCTCAGGATGATGGTGCCGATGGTGACCGAAGTCTCGGAGCTTCATGCGGTGCGCGACCTGCTGCAGAAGGAAGTGCAGCACCTTTCGAAATTCGGCTATAGCCTGCCGCGAAAGCTGCAGTTCGGCGCCATGCTCGAAGTGCCGGCGCTGATGTGGCAGCTCGACGAACTGATGGCGGAAGTGGATTTCGTTTCGGTCGGATCGAACGACCTCTTTCAGTTCGCGATGGCGGCCGACCGCGGCAATGCAAGGGTTTCCGATCGGTTCGATCTGCTTGGAAAGCCGTTCTTGCGCATCCTTCGCGATATTGCGCGGGCCGGTGAGCGCAACCAGACGTCTGTGACGCTGTGTGGCGAAATGGCGGGCAAGCCGCTTTCGGCCATGGCACTGGTCGGGCTCGGTTACCGTTCTGTCTCGATGGCGGCGACCTCGATCGGTCCTGTCAAGGCCATGCTTCTGGCACTCGACGCAGATCAGTTGGCGGCCGAGCTGAACGCTGCGCTCGATGACACCAGATCGTCGGAGCCTATCCGCGAACTGCTTGTCCGGTTCGCCGAGGCTCACAATATTCCGGTTTGAAATGGTTTCATGGGCGGCCTTCCCCGTCACCTGAAAAATCCAGCACTTAGCTTTCAGCTAAGATGCTGATTTTTCTACCTCTCCCACCAAGGGAGAGGTAGGGCGCCGAGTTTGCGGCATCGGTATCTCTCCCCTCATGGGAGAGAAAGCGATTTCAACATCTTAGCTTTAGCTAAGTGTTAGAAATCGCAAGTGAGGGGAAACGACATGGAAACCGGCTTTCACTTTTGGTGTTGATGCTCTAGCAAGCAGAATGAAAAAATGGAGTTCAAAGGGTGGCGAAGCTTCCTGTTGAAAAGATGCGCGAACTGGAGCGCCGTTTCGGCGAGATCGAGGCGCGCATGTCGGAAGGTCCGGCTGCCGATGTCTATGTGAAGCTGGCGTCGGAATATTCCGAACTGCAGCCGGTCGTGCGCAAGATCCGCGAATATGAAAAGACGGTCGCGGAAGTTGCCGATCTTCGAACCATGCTGGCCGACAAGGCGACGGACCGGGAGATGCGCGAGCTGGCGGAAGCGGAGCTGCCGGAGGCCGAAGAGCGGATCGAGGCGCTTGAAAAGGACATGCAGATCCTGCTCCTGCCAAAGGATGCGGCGGACGAGAAGAGCGCCATTCTGGAAATCCGTGCCGGCACCGGCGGCAACGAGGCGGCGCTTTTCGCCGGCGACCTCTTCCGCATGTACGAGCGCTATGCCAGTACGCATGGCTGGAAGGTGGAGGTGCTTTCGGCAAGTGAAGGCGAGGCCGGCGGCTACAAGGAAATCATCGCGACGATCACCGGCCGCGGCGTGTTTTCCAAGCTGAAGTTCGAATCCGGCGTGCACCGGGTGCAGCGTGTGCCCGACACCGAGGCAAGCGGCCGCATCCACACGTCCGCGGCGACGGTGGCGGTTCTGCCGGAGGCGGAGGATATCGATGTCGAAATCCGTCCGGAAGATATCCGTATCGACACGATGCGCTCTTCGGGCGCCGGCGGCCAGCACGTCAACACAACGGATTCGGCGGTGCGCATTACGCATCTGCCGACGGGCATCGTCGTCACCAGCTCGGAAAAATCGCAGCACCAGAACCGCGCCAAGGCGATGCAGGTACTGCGTTCCCGGCTTTATGACATGGAGCGGCAAAAGGCCGACAGCGAACGCTCCGCCGACCGCAAGAGCCAGGTGGGGTCCGGCGACCGTTCGGAGCGTATCCGCACCTATAATTTTCCGCAGGGCCGGGTGACGGACCACCGCATCAACCTGACGCTCTACAAGCTCGACCGGATGATGGAGGGCGAGATCGACGAGGTGGTCGATGCGCTGATCGCCGATTACCAGGCCGGCCAGCTCGCACAGATCGGGGAACAACAGGGATGACGACGCTGTCCGCGGCGGTCACGGAGGCGAGAAACCGGTTTTCGGAAGCCGGCCTGCCGGATGCGGCGATCGAGGCAAGGCTTCTCATCGGCGGCCTGCTCAAGCTCACGAGCACAGAAGTCTTCACCGGCGGCGACCGGGTGCTGACGGAGGATGAACTCGCCCGGATATCAAATGCTGTCGAACGGCGCTTGAAACGGGAGCCCGTGCATCGCATATTAGGTTCACGGGAATTCCACGGGGTGGATCTGCTGATTTCGAAAGAAACGCTGGAGCCACGCCCGGACACCGAAATCCTGGTGGATTCGGTGCTTCCCTATCTGAGGCAGATTGTCGCAGCCAAGGGCGCGGCACGCCTCCTGGATCTCGGCACCGGCACAGGCGCGATCATTCTGGCGTTGTTGAAGGAAAGTCCGGAGACGCAAGGAATCGGCAGCGATATTTCGGAAGATGCGTTGAAAACAGCGGCTGAAAACGCAGCGCGACTGGGATTGTCGGAGAGATTTGAGGCAATCCGAAGCGACTGGTTCGAGAACATTTCCGGGCGTTTCGACATAATCGTGTCAAATCCGCCCTATATACGGAGTGATGTTATCCCCGTACTGGAACCGGAAGTAAGGGATTTCGATCCTTCGGCGGCGTTGGACGGAGGGCCGGACGGGCTCGCTGCCTATCGCGCGATCGCCACGGATGCTGGGAATTTTCTCGAAAAGGACGGCGTTATCGGCGTCGAAATCGGGTTCGATCAGAAGGAAACTGTGGCCGCGATTTTTCGCTCGGCCGGCTTCAAGCTGGCGCAGGCAAAATGTGACTACGGTGACAATGATCGTGTTCTCGTATTCACCGTGAAAGAGGCCTGATTTGCATAGTGAAGAAAAGGCTTGGATTTCCGAAGGAAGCGGGATAGCTTGCGAGCTACGCACTGGGACGGCTGGGAATGAACAGCGATTCGTTCGGGTTATAGGTCAACCCTTGATCCTGCTCTTTTCGAAGAGTTGCGAAGGTTGAGCAATTCCCGGTGCGTGATTCAGTTAATTTAACTTTCACAAGCGGCAGGACGCTTTGTTCGCCCTGTGCGCGGCACGCGAAGTCTTGTTCCGGCATGGTCCGGTATGGCCGCGTGGCCCCTTATCAGCGAAGACAGAGAATTGGTGAACGATAGATGAGGCCAGGACAGCAGAACAAACGCGGTCGAGGGCGCGGCAGTAACAATGGCGGCGGCAACTTCAACCGTAACAAGGGCGGCAATCCTCTCAGCAGGAGCTATGACAGTTCCGGCCCGGACGTGAAAATCCGCGGCACCGCCCAGCATATCGCTGAGAAATATTCAGCGCTTGCCCGCGATGCGCAGAGCGCCGGCGACCGGGTCATGGCCGAGAACTACCTGCAGCACGCAGAACATTATAACCGCATCATAGCCGCCGCTCAGGCGCAGATGCAGGATCGCTTTCATCGCGACGATCGCGGCGATCAGGACCGTGACGGCAGCATGCTGGATCAGGATGATCTGGAAGCCGGCGATACGGATGAACTCGGTTTCGGCCAGCAGCCGGTCGTCGACGAAGCTCCGGCACCGCAGCAACAGCAGCCGCGCCGCGAACAGCGCGACCAGGCCCAGGACCAGCAGCCGCGCGAGAACCGGCGCGACCGCGACCAGCGCCGCGATCGCCGGCAGGATCGGCAGGAACGCCGGGAGCAGCAGCCCGCCGTGGCCGAGCAGCAGCCGACCGTCGTTGACGGTTCCGGTCCGCAACCCGTCATCGAAGGCACTCCAGCGGAAGTCGTGGTCGAACAGGCCGAACAGGTAGATGCCGCAGCCCCGGCGGAACGGGCTCCGCGCCGCCGGGCAGCGAGCCGTCCGCGTCGCCAGCCGCGCAAGAGCGCCGAGGATGGTGAAACCGCCAACGACGACACCCAGCCGGCACTTGCAGAAGCTGCCGGCGAGTAAGCTTCGGCTGCAGAATTGCGCATTATCGAAAAACTCCGGCCGCAAGCCGGAGTTTTTTGCGTTTTGGAGGGCTCAGTCAGGCGAGGGGACGGAGTGCTTGCCATGTTCAGCGGCCAGGTTCACCGCCGGCCGAAGTGGCTATCGTACGTCCTATGAAGCGCCCGGCCGCCACGAAACCACCGAGAGGGACGAGAGGCAGAGGGCTACGAACACGATCAACGCATTGACCGCATGGGAATACTCCCACTGCTGCCTCAGCACCTGCCAATTTTCCGGCGCTGTTGTCCAGTTCTCGGTCGCCTGATTGGCCGGCAATGTCCAAAGAAGGAAAATTGCCAGCATGGCCACGAAACAAAGTGCGGCAAGTAGCGCAAACCAGAATGGCCGCTGCTGCGAGCGGACCATGAAGGCCAGCACTCCATTTGCAATCATGGCAGCCGGCCAAAGCGTTCCGAGAAACGCCCACCCGTAGTAGATGCCCTGGATGGAAAAATATTCGGCTTGAGCCAGCGCGATCTTGTTCGGCAAGGCGGCCAAATGCGCGCCCGACGGAATAAGTGCCAGTGCGGAAATGATAATCGCGAGAAACTGGACGATCCTGATCGCCATCGATCTTCCCTCCTTCTGGCCAGAAGTCCACGCTATTCAGGGGCGGTCCGTTCCCACAGGGGTGAGACTGCGAAGGGAAACTTCCACCCGAGAAACGGGCTAAAGGTTGCGATGCCCTTGCCGTGTCTCAAGATAGTGCCAAACTCCGGCTGCAACAGCGCCGACCGCGATGCATATTGCGATTCCAATGCCGGTGTTTCCGCCGATTTGACCGAACGCCGCTCCGAGCACCGTACCGCCAAGTATTCCCCACACGAGCTTGCTCGCCATCAATGCCTCCTTCTGCTGCTCTGGATCAATGGCAGGAATGCCGGATCGTTCCGAGGTGGCTTTCCATTTCGGCCCGGACCTGCCGCCGGCCATTCCAGGCGTGCCTTCAGGCTGGATCAAAAGCTCCCGGCAGGTCCTTTAAATCCGCAAAATCGCTTACCATATCTCAATCCGAAGCCGGTTGCCGCCGGCCGGGCTCGCCTTTGAGGGAGCTCAATCTCAATCATCGGCTTGTGCCTTAAAGTAGGGCAGGTCGATCACTGGAGGTCAGAGAATGAACATCGAAAAATATTCCGAGCGAGTCCGCGGCTTCCTGCAGTCGGCGCAGACGCAGGCGCTTGCTGCCGGTAATCAGCAGTTCGCGCCCGAGCACGTGCTGAAGGTCCTGCTCGACGATGACCAGGGCATGGCGTCTTCGCTCATCGAGCGCGCCGGCGGCAGCGCCAAGGAAGCCCGCATCGCCAATGATGCCGCGCTTGCAAAGCTTCCGAAAGTTTCCGGCGGCGGCGGTGAAATCTATCTTTCCCAGCCCCTTGCCAAGGTTTTTGCAACGGCCGAAGACGCCGCCAAGAAAGCCGGCGACAGTTTCGTCACCGTCGAACGCCTGCTGCTCGCGCTTGCCATCGAGAGCTCGGCTTCGACGTCCGCGACCTTGAAGAAGGCAGGCGTTACCGCGCAGGGTCTCAACCAGGTCATCAATGATATCCGCAAGGGCCGCACAGCCGATAGCGCCAATGCGGAACAGGGCTTCGAGGCGCTGAAGAAATATGCGCGCGATCTCACCGCGGAGGCCCGCGACGGCAAGCTCGATCCGGTGATCGGCCGCGACGACGAGATCCGCCGCACGATCCAGGTCCTTTCCCGCCGCACCAAGAATAATCCTGTGCTGATCGGCGAGCCCGGCGTCGGCAAGACGGCGATCGCGGAAGGCCTTGCGCTCAGGATCGTCAACGGCGACGTTCCCGAGAGCCTCAAGGACAAGAAGCTGATGGCGCTCGACATGGGCGCGCTCATCGCCGGCGCGAAATATCGCGGCGAATTCGAGGAACGCCTGAAGAGCGTGCTGAACGAAGTCCAATCGGAAAACGGCGAGATCATCCTGTTCATCGACGAGATGCACACGCTGGTCGGCGCCGGCAAGTCCGAAGGCGCGATGGATGCCTCCAACCTTTTGAAGCCGGCACTTGCCCGCGGTGAGCTGCATTGCGTCGGGGCGACCACGCTCGACGAATACCGCAAGCATGTGGAAAAGGACGCCGCACTTGCCCGCCGCTTCCAGCCGGTCATGGTCGACGAGCCGACGGTCGAGGACACGATCTCGATCCTGCGTGGTCTCAAGGAGAAATACGAACAGCATCACAAGGTCCGCATCTCGGATTCGGCCCTGGTGGCGGCTGCGACGCTTTCCAACCGCTACATTACCGACAGATTCCTGCCGGACAAGGCGATCGACCTGATGGACGAAGCCGCTTCGCGACTTCGCATGCAGGTGGATTCGAAGCCCGAAGAGCTCGACGAACTCGATCGGCGCATCATGCAGCTGAAGATCGAGCGCGAGGCTCTGAAGAAGGAAACCGACAGCGCTTCGGCCGACCGGTTGTCGCGTCTCGAAAGCGAAGTCACCTCGCTCGAGGAGCAGGCGGATGCGCTGACGGCCCGCTGGCAGGCGGAAAAGCAGAAGCTCGGTCTTGCTGCCGACCTCAAGAAGCAGCTCGACGAGGCCCGCAACGAACTGGCGACTGCCCAGCGCAAGGGTGAATACCAGCGCGCGGGCGAGCTGACCTATGGCGTGATCCCCGATCTGGAAAAGCGTCTCGTGGACGCCGAAGCCAAGGACGGCTCGACCAATGCCATGGTGCAGGAAGTCGTCACCCCGGATGCAATCGCCCATGTGGTTTCCCGCTGGACGGGCATTCCGGTCGACAAGATGCTGGAAGGCGAGCGCGAGAAGCTGCTCAGGATGGAAGACGAACTGGCGAAGTCCGTCGTCGGCCAGGGCGATGCCGTGCAGGCGGTCTCGCGTGCGGTTCGCCGTTCGCGCGCCGGCCTGCAGGACCCGAACCGGCCGATCGGCTCGTTCATCTTCCTGGGCCCAACCGGTGTCGGTAAGACAGAGCTGACGAAGTCACTCGCCCGCTTCCTGTTCGACGACGAGACGGCGATGATCCGCATGGACATGTCGGAATACATGGAGAAGCACTCGGTCGCCCGGCTGATCGGTGCGCCTCCCGGTTATGTCGGCTATGACGAAGGGGGCGCGCTGACGGAGGCTGTCCGCCGCAAACCCTATCAGGTGGTGCTGTTCGACGAGATCGAGAAGGCGCATCCGGACGTGTTCAACGTCCTCCTGCAGGTGCTTGACGACGGGCGTCTGACGGACGGGCAGGGCCGCACGGTCGACTTCAAGAACACGATCATCATCATGACCTCGAACCTCGGCGCGGAATACCTTACCAATCTGCGCGAGGGCGAGGATGTGGACAGCGTCCGCGACCAGGTGATGGATGTGGTCAAGGCCTCGTTCCGTCCGGAATTCCTGAACCGCGTCGACGAGATCATCCTGTTCCATCGCCTGGCCCGCAGCGAGATGGGGGCGATCGTCGACATCCAGATGAAGCGGCTTGTCGCGCTTCTGGCGGAACGCAAGATCACGATCGAGCTCGGCGAGGATGCCCGCGAATGGCTGGCCGACAAGGGTTATGATCCTGTGTATGGCGCCCGGCCGCTGAAGCGGGTGATCCAGAAATACGTGCAGGATCCGCTCGCCGAGCAGATCCTGGGCGGCTCAGTCCCGGACGGCTCGACCGTCGCGGTCAGCTCCGGATCCGACCGGCTGCTCTTCCGCGTCAAGCGGGAAGTCAGCGAGGCGGCGTAACCGCTTTCCCAAGGCCGCTCTTCGGGGCGGCCTTTTTCATTTGGGGATAGGGGGATGCGACATGTCCGAGCCGCTTTTTCCATCGAAAATCAAACCGGGCGACAAGATCAGGTTCGTATCGCCGGCAAGTACGCCGGATCGCGACCTCATCCTGAAGCGGGCAGAGCGCCTGAGGGGCATGGGCTTCGATGTCGATTTCGGCACCTATGCCTTTGCCGAGCACGGTCTTTATGCCGGCACGCATGAGCAGCGTCTATCCGACCTCAATCAGGCCCTGTCCGATCCGCAGGTAAGGGCGGTTTTTGCGACACGTGGCGGCCGTGGCTCATACAGAATAGCAGGCAGTCTCGATTTCGATGCGGTCCGGCGCGACCCGAAACCCCTTCTGGGGTTCAGCGATATCACGGCCATCCACATGATGCTGATGCGGCGCTGCGGTCTCATCGGTCTGCATGGCACGCTTTATGGCGATGACGGCGGGCAGGGTCCCTCCAATACCGATATCCTGATGCGCTTCCTGATGGAGGCAGGCACGATCGTTTTCACGGCCCGCGACGATGAAGTCAGCGCGAAGACGACGACGTCAGGCCGGGCGCAGGGTCGGTTGATCGGTGGCAATCTCGAGACATTGGCGACGATGATCGGCTGGGGACTTCCTTCGTTCGACGGCGCGATCCTGCTGATCGAAGCCGTGGATTGCATGCCCGGGCTTACGGATCGTATGTTGACCCTGCTGATGAAATCGGGAGCCCTGGACGGAATCGCGGGCATAGCCGCCGGGCAATTCACGCTGTCGAACCGCGAGAAGGGCGAGGCGATCATCGCCATCATCGACGAACATATCCGCGCGCTCGGCATTCCCGTATTAGGGGGGCTTCCGTTCGGTCACGGTAAAGGAGCGCTGACCACTCCTATCGGCGGCATGGCGGTCCTGGACGCTGATGCCCGCACGCTTACTGTCGATTATTGAGCGAACTCACCGGCTGGCGAGTTCATCGGATGGCTGGATGTCGAGCAATGCGTCGATGCGCTTGCGCTCTTCCTCGAAACGGGCGAGTGCCTTGTCCTTAAGCGAACTGCCGCCCGGTAGCCGCACCTTCATCGGGTCGACCTTCGTGCCGTTGACGATCAGCTCATAGTGAAGGTGGGAACCGGTGGACTGGCCGGTCGAGCCGACATAACCGATCACCTGGCCCTGCGTTATCTTTGCGCCTTCGCGAACTCCCGAAGCGATCGCGCTCTGGTGATTGTAGGAGGATTCGTAACCGTTGGCATGGCGGATGATCGTCTGGTTGCCGTATCCGCCGGAATCCCAGCCGGCCTTTTCGACGACGCCGTTGCCGGTCGCGATGATCGGGGTGCCGCGCGGCGCGGCCCAGTCGGTGCCGGTATGCATAAGGGCTCGCCCAAGGATCGGGTGGCCGCGCATGCCGAAGCCCGACGTCATGCGGCCGTTCGGGACCGGGTTGCGCAGCAGGAACTGCCGGATGCTCTTGCCGTTTTCGTCAAAATAGTCGATCGAGCCGTCGTCGGCATTCTGAAAACGATAGAAGCGGGTCGTCGTGTCGCCGAAGTGAGCGCTCACATAGAGCAATTCGGAATTCTTGTCCGCCTGGCCCTTTTCATCTGTGACGGAGAAGAACGCTTCGATGTTGTCCGACGGCTTCAACTGGGCCTGGAGGTCGGCATTGCTTGCGAGCAGTTTCACAAGCAGCCCCGTCATTTCCTTGCTCATGCCGTAAGAGAGAGCGGCACGATAGATACCGTCATAGACGCGCGGCAGTTCGCGGCTGGTGGCGATCTGTGGCGGCTGTTCGCTGAAGGCGGAGGCGACGGCATCCAGCATCGGCGGCTCCTCGCCGGCGACGAAACGGCCATGATCGTCGATGGCAACCGTAACCTGATGCTTACTGCGACGGTAAACGCTCGCGCGGACGACCAGAACCATGTCGCCTTCCTGGATCACGCCGATGCGCAGCACATCGCCAGGGCCAAGATCTGCTTCTCCGGTCTGTGACTGAAGGTAACCGGAAATCTCCCGCGCCTTGCCCTCCGGATAGCCGACTTCCATCATGGCCTGGGCGACGGTCTCCGCCTTGCGGATCGGGATGATGTCATCGGCATATTCGCGCGTGTGCGAGGTGATCGGCTCCGGCGCCGAAACCGAGATATTCTCTTCGACGATGCGCGCCGAGAGACCGGCGGTGATGTCGAGGTCGCTGTTGTCGTCCTTGGATGAGAAGCGCTGAGGATCGACGTAGTAGAGAGCCGAAAGCTGGCTATCGCCGTCTGTCAGTACCGAACCGTTGGAACGGACGTTCTCCTCCACTTCCTCCAGCGTCATCGCCGGCGCGTAGGCATAGGTGCTGCCGCTGCTAGGGAAAGGGATCGTCTGCAGGCTGACTTCCGACTCCACGTTGGAACCGTAGATGGTGCCGGCACGTGCGGCCGGCGGCGGCAGCGCCTCGCTGGACGAAAAAATCGTCAGCGGGTCGAAGGCCGGATAATCCTCCTGCGCCACGTGATTTGCGGCAAGGTTCATCTTCACATACGCAAAAGGCCTGCGGCGGACGACTTCCTTGCTGCCTTCATTGACGACGGTGGAAACCTCCATGATCTTCCGGTCCGTCGGCATGGCGACGATGTTGCCGCCGAGCAGGCGCTTGCCGCGCGACGCGGTGTCGGAATCATCGTTCGGGACGGAGGCGGAAGCTTCGGCCGGAATGGCGAGCTGCTGGCGTCCATCCAACGCCGCAAACAGCGCGACACCCATCAGGATCGAGGACGTGATGCCGGTCAGAAAGGTGCCGGAAAGCCAACGGAGGGAAATCTCACGGCGATCGGGAGCGCGACGGCCGTCGGCGAGGATCGGCGGTTCGTTGCCGAGCGAGCGGATCGTGCTGCGGGCCGTCATCATGCCAGTCTAAGCCAGTTCCCCTGATACTCGTTGTAACCGCGGACAGGGTTCAATCTGCCCGTGGAACCTTGGGCCAAACATGTGCCCGTTTCAGCCTGGAGAGTCAAATCGGCCTGGTTGCAAACGCGTGCAACCTTGAATTCGCCCTTCGAATCCCCATCTAAGCTTTGCTAACCATGAGATTGTGAATTTGTCGGGGCAGTTTTGGGGCACGGTGCCGAAGCCCGGTGTTTTCCGGCCTCGAAACGGGTCCCGAGGTCGCCAGGGAAGCTGGCTTTCCGAGGAAATGCGGAAATTATCGTTGTAAATCAAATGCATGTCGTTTTTCTTGGAAATTCCAGAATTGATGTGTTGACTTCATCTTGGGTGAGCTTCTATAAGCCGTGTCACTGACGAGGGCGGC
>NZ_JPYQ01000056.1:0-8200 GCF_000757525.1 Rhizobium sp. YS-1r
CGGCCAAACGGTGCTCTCGCACCACGCGCCATGCCTGGCGCACCAACAAAAAACTCCCCCGGCGAGGCCGGAGGAGTTCACCGATCAGGATAATCCGATCAGATTAGAAGGTGCGCTGCAGGCGGAAGAAACCGCTCCAGGCTTCATCGACATCATCATGCTCGTCGGCGTACTGAACGGAGACCTTCGTGGCGAGACCAGCCGTGATCGCATAGTCGAGCGTCAAACCAGCCTGGAAGTAGTTGTCACCCTCGAAATCGCCGGGGCCGGTTACGCCGTTCCAGTAATACTGGAAGCCGGGGGTAACGGTGAACTTGTCCGTGGCCTTGAAGGCGTAGGAAACAGCCGTCGTCCATTCAGACTTGTTCCAGTAGTTCTGGAGAGTGGCGCCATTGCCTTCGCCAGACGACCAGATAGCAGCAGCCTGGAGCGTGCCCGGGCCAACCGGAGCGGAACCGAGAAGACGGACTGCGCCTTCTTCAGCTTCGATATCGTAAGAACCGAGGAGGTCGAACGCAGCAGCGCCGAACTTCGCGGAAACGATGGCTTCGATACCTACGCCCTGACCATCACCGTTTGCACCAGCCGGACGGCTAATTTCGTCAACCTGAAGACCTGCGGAGAAAGCATCGCCCGTATAGGTATACGATACGGCCGTCGTGCGGGTGTTCTGGCCGAGCGAGTCGGTTTCGCCGTTGATGCCCTTATCCCACCAGTTGTAGTAGTCACCGATCTTGAAGCCGCCGAGCGACATGTAGACTTCGTCGAAGTAGAAGTTGTCACCAGCAGAGCTGTTGACGGCATCACGGGAAGCTTCGCCATGGATTGCGATCAAGCCGGTCAGCGTGCCGAGCTCGGTGTCGCTCTTCGACTGGAATTCGACGCGACCACGGGTCCAAGCATCCCAGTCGCCAGCGTTCAAGCCGTTGACTTCATCACCGACATCAACCTGGAAACGGACGTAACCGCTGATCTTGAGGCAGGTTTCCGTGCCCGGGATGTAGAAGTAGCCCGTGCCGAATGCGTCGCAAACGCGAACGTATTCCATCGGCTCCGGTTCTGCAGCAACGATGGCGTCAGCAGCCTGAGCGCCGGAGACTGCTGCGAGGGCAGCAGCGGAGCCGAGAAGAAGGCTCTTGATGTTCATATTTGACCTCCAGTCAAAGTTTCGTGTGGGTTTGGGTTCTTTTTGCTGAAGGACAGCGTTCCCTGCCCCATCCCCGTCGATTGCCAGAAGAAGGACGATCCACCGCCTCGCTTCCGGATGTGAAAATACAAGACGACAGAGGGCATGCAATCCGGAACTTGAACCTGAGACCTTTTCGAAACCCGCTTCCCGACAGTCTGTTGCCGAAAGGACACAAAGCTGCCGGCGGCGCCGGGCATTATTTTACACTTTGTTAAGAAAGAGCTTATCTGACAGTCACTTAGCGGCGATGGCTCAGGCATCGGAAGAATCGCTCGGAGGCGCGATCGGTCGTACGTATCCGGCCGTGTCCACATGGTAACACTTCAATCAAGGCGGGAGGTTGTATACAGGATAAAGAAGGCCATTTAGCCGGAAAATGGCGGAGAAGATGGGATTCGAACCCACGATACGCTTTTGACGTATACTCCCTTAGCAGGGGAGCGCCTTCGACCACTCGGCCACCTCTCCGTCGCGGTCTACCTATGTTAGAGCCCCCGTGAATGCAAGGCTTTTGTGACAGCGGCAGCAAAGTTTTTAGGCGAATCAAAATGGGGATTCGCGCCTCGCCGGGCAGCACTCTCGATGGCTTCCACCCGGGCTGACAGGATTCCCGGACCCATCGCTGCCGGACGGGATTCTCAGTAGCCGGGGCGCGGCGCCGGTTTTCCCGCGGCGCGGCCATAACGTGCCGCAAGCGCCTTCAGTGCGCCGGAAAATTCCGTCACATCGGCACCGACCGCCACGAAAGACGCGCCGAGATCGAGATAGTGACGGTTCAGTGATTCGCTGAAGGTGAGGATGCCGGCCGCCTTGCCGGCCTTCACGATCGTCACGATCGCCTTGTCGATCACTTCCTGCACTTCCGGCGCTTCCATGCGGCCGAGATAGCCCATGTCGGCGGACAGGTCGGCCGGGCCGATGAAAATGCCGTCGACGCCATCGACGGCCGCAATGTTTTCCAGATCGCGAATCGCAGCCATGGTTTCCGCCTGGACGATCAGGCAGATCTCGTCGGCCGCCGTCTCGGCATAGTCGGGAATGGCGTTGAAGCCGGAGGCACGCGCCACGGCAGCGCCCACGCCGCGAACGCCCCTCGGCGGATAGCGCACGGCGCGGACCAGCTCTTCCGCCTCTCTTGCCGAATCAACCATCGGCACCAGAAGCGTTCGGGCGCCGATATCGAGCAGCTGCTTGATGAACCAGGTCTCGCCCATCGGCGGCCGCACGACCACTTCCGAGGGCGAGGCGGAAAGCGCCTGGAGCTGCGCCATGATGCTGCGCAGGTCGTTCGGTCCGTGCTCGCCATCGATCACCAGCCAGTCGAAGCCGGCCGTGCCGGCGATCTCGGCCGTCAGCGCCTCCCCCATGTTGAGCCAGAGGCCGATCTGCTGCCGACCGGCCTTCAGCGCTGCCTTGAAATGATTCCTGGGAGCCGGCATGGCGTTCACATTCCCTTCAAACGAGAAGCTGCTTCAGGTCTGCGGCCGGATCGGCAAGGACAGCCCGGTTCGGTTCGATGCCGGCTTCGAGCATCTTCTTGCCCGTCACATAGGCCTTCGCATCGTTGATCGCGTCGACAGCTATGAACTTTCCCTCACGAAAATACCAGACGGACAGGCTCCCCTCGCGAGCACCAGGCCGCGCAAACGTCTCGTCATAGCCCATGTTGAAACCGGCGATCTGCAACTTCACGTCATACTGGTCCGACCAGAACCAGGGTTTTGCGTCGTAGGGCGCATTGCCACCGGCCATGATCGCCGCGGCGGCTTCCGCCTGATCGACGGCATTCTGCACCGATTCGAGACGGATCCGCTTGCCCTTCCAAGGCAGCATGGCGCAATCGCCGATCGCGAAGATCGAGGGATCGGAGGTGCGGGCGAATTCGTCGACGACGATGCCGTTGCCGACCTCCAGGCCGCAGTCCTGCGCCAGCAGGTCGTTCGGGGTGACGCCAATACCGACGATGACGAAATCGACGTCGATCGTGCTGCCGTCGGAAAGTTCTGCGGCGCAAACCCTGCCATTTTCGCCTGTCAGGCGATGCAGGCCGGTCTTTTCGCGGATGACGACGCCGTGAGCCTGATGGATGGCGCGCATCGCATCGGCGGTTTCCTCAGCCGCGACACGAGCCAGGATGCGGTCGGCCATTTCGATCAGCGTCACTTCGAGGCCGAGATGGCGGGCGACCGAAGCCGCCTCCAGACCGATATAACCGCCGCCTATTATAAGGAGTCGCCGGCCGGGCCGCATCTCGCCCATCAGCAGATCGGCATCCCGCTTGTCACGCATGGTGAAGACGCCGGCAAGATCGCCGCCGACGCTTGCCGGCAGCGTGCGGGGCGTCGAGCCGGTGGCAAGCGCCAGCGTCTCGTATTCGAGCACGGCGCCGTCCTGCGTGCGCACGCGCTTTGCCTTGCGGTCGATCTCCTCGACATAGGTCGACAGCAGAAGCTCGACGTTGTTGTCGGGATACCAGTTCTCAGGCCGGAAGGTCAGCCGGTCGAATTCCATCTCACCGAGCAGATACTTCTTGGAGAGCGGCGGGCGCTGGTAGGGGATCACTTCTTCCGAACCGATCATCGTCATCGGCCGCTCGTCCTTCAAGGCCCGGAGCTTCGCAGCGAGCGCAAACCCCGCCTGCCCGGCGCCGACAATCACCAACCTGCCCGTCACGTCTCACTCCCCACGTCGATCATGGTTCCTGTTGAGATAACACCGATAATCCGATCGCAAGGGGTATCGCCGCGACGCGTGCCCGTCAACAACGCGACATCCGTGATTATGTGCTTTGAATTATGGACTGCTCCATACGGAAGGAAAAAACGCCTTCCTTGTGTTCAAATGCCCGACTTTTGGGCGCCATCTGCCGGTATCCATACAATTTTACCGATCCGTTTCAGAATATATCAGCGGAAGAGGAATATAGTCACAGCAGGAGTGAAGAAGGAGGGTTTCATGCCCTATGTCATGGACCAGGATACGAGGCTGAAAGGCTCACGCGAGAAGGCTTTCGAGAAGTTCCCGATCGACAGGCCCGGCAAGATCATCTTCGTCGGCCGTCATCTGAGCACCAAGACCAGCTTTCGTTGCCTGATCCGCACCATTTCGCTCTATGGCGCCGAACTGGAGATCAGCCCGCATCTGCCGGTGCCGAACAATTTCTTCCTCGAAATCCTCGGCATTCATGACGATATCGGCTGCACGGTCATCCGACGGGAGGAGGAAAAGGTTTCGGTCGGCTTCAACATGCTGATCGACCAGGAATTCCTCCATCACGTCATCCGGCTGAGTTTCGAGACCAGCCACTGACCGGCTCACAGCGCAGCATCCGGCGGGTCTTTGCAGCCCGTCGTCTGGGTTGGCTGCCTGCCAGACGCCCAAGCAACGGCACGATCCATAGCAATCCGCGCCATTCGGCGCCTTCCAGGGGGTCGGCAAGCGGATGCCGTCCGCGCCTGTCATTTTCCTTCTTCAGCCGACCCCAGAGCTTGACCCAGTTGAGAAGCATGGCGGTATCTCCATCTATATGTGATGCCACCGAGCTAATGGCCTACACGCCGGTCTTGTAGGCGCGCCGGCGAAAGCCGCTTTTCATCCATGAACGATGGGACGAACACCGGCGAATCCATAGGATAACTCAATGACCGATGCAGGCTGGGACGATCTGAAACTCTTCCTCCACGTGGCGACGGAAGGAGGGTTGAGCGGCGCGGCGAGCCGGACAGGCTTGAGTGCGCCGACGATCGGGCGGCGCATGCTGGCGCTCGAACGCACGACCGGTCGGACGCTCTTCGCGCGCAGCCCGCAGGGATACCGGCTGGCGCCGGACGGCGAGATCCTGCTGGAGCATGCGCGCGCCATGCAGAGGGCGGCCGACGGCATCGCCGACTGGAAGGGACAGGCCTTTGCCATGCCGATCGTCTCGATCGGCGCCGATGCCTGGCTATCCGGCTTCATCGCCGAACACACCGCAGACATCCGAGGGCAGGACGATCGCTTCCGGCTCTGCTGCAAATCGCTGCACAAGGGCATGGACTTCACCTATCGCGAGGCGGATGTCGGGCTGGTCGGGCGAAGACCCGAATCCGGCAATATCGCAATCCGCCGCTCCGTCAGCGTTACCCATGCGGTCTACAAAGCAAGTGCTCTCGCCGAAGAGGACGATCTGCGATGGGTCTCGCTCGGCACGGAAAGCTCCCATGCACCGGCCGACAAATGGGTCTTTCAGCATCAGGAAGCCAGGATCCGCACCTGGACCAACTCGCCGGAACTTCTTGCGCACCTGATAGCAAGCGGCAACGGCCGAGGCGTGCTGCCCTGTTTCGTGGGCGATGCGCTTTCCGGTCTCGTGCGCGAAGGCGGGATCATTCCGGAACTGACCTATACGATATGGATCGTCGCCAATGACGATGACCGGCACCGGCCGGAGGTGCGACACGTGATCGAAAAGCTCGGCCAGTTGTTCGGGCGAGAGCGGAAAAGATTTGCGGGTGAGAGAGCCCAAACAGGCTCAAGCGGGCTTGCGCATTGATGAATCACTCTTATTGTGTGCCGATTTTAGAAAGCCGGAACACAATCCATGCCTGCATTCTCGCGCTTCACACCGCTGATCAGTGCCCTTCCCGCGACCGTCCCCTTCGTCGGGCCCGAGGCCATCGAACGCAACCGGGGACTGATCGTCAAGGCGCGTATCGGCGCCAACGAAAACGGTTTCGGTCCCGCACCGTCGGCCATCGAAGCGATGTGCGCGGCCGCCGGCGAGACTTGGAAATATGCCGATCCGGAGAATTTCGACCTCAAGCAGGCGCTCGCGGCCCATCTCGGCTGCAAGGCCGAGAACATCGCTGTCGGTGAAGGCATCGACAGCCTGCTGGGCCTGATCGTCCGCTTGGTGATCGATCCCGGCCTGCCGGTCGTCACCTCCTTCGGCGCCTATCCGACGTTCAACTTCCATGTCGCCGGTCATGGCGGGCGGCTGGTGACTGTCCCTTATGTCGACGATCGCGAGAACCTCGACGGACTGCTGGAAGCCGTGCGCCGCGAGAACGCGCCGCTCGTCTATTTCGCCAATCCCGACAATCCGATGGGAAGCTGGTGGGATGCCGACAGCATCGTCGCCTTTGCCGAAGCGCTGCCGGAAACCTGTCTGATGATCCTCGACGAGGCCTATTGCGAGACAGGTCCGGCCAACGCGATGCCGGCGATCTCCGCCCTCATCGGCCGTCCGAATGTCATCCGCACGCGCACCTTCTCGAAGGCCTACGGCATGGCCGGCTCCCGGGTGGGCTATGCGATCACGACGCCCGGCACCGCGCAGGCGTTCGACAAGATCCGCAATCATTTTGGCATGAATCGCATTGGCGTCGCAGCAGCGCTCGCCGCCCTCAAGGACCAGGCCTATCTTTCCGACGTGATCGGCCGGATCAAGGCCTCGCGGGACCGGATCGCCGGGATCGCCGCGGCCAACGGACTGAAACCGCTCCCTTCGGCGACGAATTTCGTTGCGATCGATTGCGGCCGTGACGGCGCCTATGCGCGCTCGATCGTCGATGGGCTGATGGAGCACGGCGTGTTCATCCGCATGCCGGGTGTCGCGCCACTCAACCGCTGCATCCGCGTGAGCGTCGGACCGGAATCGGATATGGCTCTCCTGGAAGAGGCGCTGCCGAAGGTCCTGAAAGGATTTTGAGCCCTCAAGAAAGCGACCGCGTCGGCCTTGTTCCTGCCGATCGCGGTCTTAAATTGTCGGGCCAAGGTCCCATACGGTCCCCGAGTCCCGTCCCCTCCTGGATTTATTCTGTGTCCGACCTCTTGCGGGGCCGGCGGATTCACTGACACGCCGGGAGCAGCTCAGTGCATCGTCATCCATTCGCGGGCGGCGCGAAGAGCTGCGGCGAGTTGCATCTTGGTCATGGTCTGGGCGAGGTCGGCCCGCAGCTCGGCGGCGCGGTCGGACCCCTTGATCGCGGCGATGTTGAGCCATTTGTGAGCGGAAACGAGGTCTATCTCGCAACCACGGCCAGTCGCATACATCAGACCCATTTCGCAGAACGTATCGGCGCGGGTTTCGCCACCCATGGTGGCCATTTCGGAATTGTTGATTTCAAAGCGTGCCATCGGTTTGATCCCTGTCTAAAGCCTGTCGTTCATCTGCCCTGTTTTCCGTCCGGATCCACCGTCTTGAAGCGGCTGTTTTTTGATCCGTCAGGCCGGCGGTTGACCCGCTCGTCTTGATGAGCCCACTATGCGCCCAACCTTCCAAAAGACGCCTAAAAAGCATGATTAATTTGAGGAAAACAAAGTCCAAACACTTGGTAAACTTGGGTTTTTGTTAAACATCAGATGCCTTGCATTTTCGCGATTTCGCGACGAATTTTACGAAAATTTTAGAAATCGATTTAAACGGATGCGTAACCACGATTTCGGTCTTCATGTCTTCACACTTCGAAAAATCCGCACCTCAGGCACGTTGAAATGCTTCAGCGAGACGGACTTTACCTTTACGTGTGCGTAAGATAAATTTTCGAAGAAGCCTGCGCGGAGGAGCGAGAGCTTCGAAGGGAAATTGCACCGCAGGACTCGATGGGCCTGCCGGGATCAAGGAGGAGAAGCCATTATCATGCAGAAACTGATGCTTGCTGCCGCATTCGCACTTGCCGCCACCGCCGGCCAGGCTGCGGAGCCGATTGAGGGCAACTGGAAAACCGCCAGCGGCGAAACCGCTGCGATCGGCAAATGCGGAAGCGTCTATTGCGTAATGCTGAAGACCGGCAAGCATGCCGGCAAGCAGATCGGCCGGCTTGCCGGAAAAGATGGCGAATATTCCGGCGAGATCACGGATCCGGCCGAGGACAAGACTTATAGCGGGTCGGGGTCGGTCAGCGGCAATTCTCTGAAGATGAAGGGCTGCGTTCTGAAGATCCTCTGCAAGTCGCAGACCTGGACACGTCTCTAACACCTCCGCCACTCCCTGAGAGGAATTGGAATGGCCGCACCACTGCCGGCGCGGCC
>NZ_JPYQ01000056.1:8210-159319 GCF_000757525.1 Rhizobium sp. YS-1r
CCCTCCGCCACTCCCTGAGAGGAATTGGAATGGCCGCACCACTGCCGGCGCGGCCATTCCCCGTTCCAGAACTCCAGACTTTGCCCGATTTTTTTGCCGGTGCATCGGTAAAGGGCACCGTGGCCGCAAAAACGGCATCGGTTGAAAGTCCACGAACTCCACCAATCCGGAACATCACAGTTTTGTGAAAACCTTGAATAGCACCGGCGCAATGATACCGCCGTACAAAAGACATAAAAAAGCCATATTTCGCTAAGGTCTACACGCCTAAGGCGCAATTCCTTACCATCCTTTTTATCATTTTGTTTTTCCAGACAATATTACCTTTCCAGAATGTAACCTAATCGGTTTATGCAGGGCGTCTGCGCAAAAATTAGCGCACTTAGCACTTTTAACGCGTATAAGAAGAATCGGATTTTTATCGTCAATGTTTCATTGACAGCAGTCGCCAAAATGGGGGGCTTTCAGATCGAACCGATCGGTCCGATATCATGGGTGCAAACAACAAAACTCTCATTTGAATTTTATGACGCTGAAAGGACATGACAATGAAGATCATTGCTTCCACCATTGCAGCTACTCTGATCGCTTCGGCTTCGTTTGCCGGTGCTGCTTTTGCTGGCAATGGCGACTACCATGAAGGCGTTTGGCCCGATCAAACGGTCCAGTCGGCCCACCAGATACAGTCCGACGGTTACGGTTATCCCGGTTCGATCTCCCGCGCCTATGGCGTCGACCAGCAGGGCGGCTGGGTGTTGGCAGAGGCAAGCCCGGATCGGGGCGACTATTACGAGGGCATCAACCGCCCGAACTGACTGCAGTTCATTCAAGACATCGAACAATGCCGCCGGCAAGGTCGCAAACTCAACGCCGGCGGACAACTCTGAAAGGATAAGACAATGACGAAGATCGCTTCTGCGTTCGCAGCCGTTCTCATCGCATCGGCTTCCTTTGCAAGCGTCGCTCTCGCCGGCGAGGGGGACTATTATGAGGGCCTTGACCGTAATGGCACCAGGGCCGCTCCTTCAACCGCTCCTTCCCGGGTCGACCGCTTCAGCACCGGCAGCATTACGAACAGCCGAACCTATTCGACCGGCATCGATTCCCGCCAGAGCACCGGCGACCTCCAGGCCCCTCCTGAGAGGGGCGACTACTATCCGGGCATCGTTCGCCCGGAATAAGGCCTTCCGACAGTCAGGGTTTGAAACGTGAGTGAAACCTGACTTCTGCGAAGGCCCCTGTGCCGCCGCCATCCGGGGACGTTCCCCCTGCCCCTGCCCCGGATGGCGGTTTGGCCTGTCATACATACGCAAATGCCAGCCACAGAGCGGCTGGCATTTGCAGTTCATTCAAGACACCGATCGGAAAACGGGTCGCAATCGTCTTCCGGTAAAGTGACAGCCGGACTCTGAAACCGGTTGTCGACTTCAAGATTAGGTGAAGCCCTCCAGCGAATCAATCACGAATAAATCCGCAAACCGTGATTTCCGGGCGGTTTTCCGTGGAAAATACTCACGTTTTCCGGGTCATCGCACCGGAAATCTGCAGCCTTTCCGTGTCGGTTTGTTGGAACGATCTCCCTCTCCATCGATTTGTACCTTCGTACGAGGCGATGCCGATATCGCTTCGCAATATGATGGGACCATGGAAAGGACAGGAAATGAAGACCTATCTGACCTCCGGTATTGTAGCTGCCCTCGTCGCTTCAGCAGCTTTCGTCGGTCCTGCCGGTGCCCAGGACTATGGCCAAGACTATAGCCAGGATTATATGATGACGGCTCCGCCCCAGGGCGACGCCCCGAACCTTGACGATACCTCCGTTGACAGAATGCCTACCGGCAGCATTCAGCCCGTCCGCCCCTGGGTAAGCAACGAAGGTGCGGATACGGACATAGATAATTCCCAGGATAGCGGCGATTTTTACAACGGCGTTATCCGTCCGCAGGACTAAGCATTTGATTCAAGATACCGAGCTCCGCGCAGGTCGCAGCCTTTGCGCGGAGTTCCCATAATGATAAAGCCGGTTTGAGACCGGCTTTATCATTATGGGTCGCGGTCCTGCCGCTCCCGCCGACAGCAATGCGTCCTCCAGGCCTCCTGTCCGCAACAAGGGTCGTGCGCTTCCTCGCCGATTGGCACGACATGCGTGGCAATCCTTCATGCGCCACGCCTTCGGTCCGTTAACGATGCTGAATTCCTGATGAACCGGTCTCTCAGGACGCGTTCAGTCTCCCGCCATTATCCTGCCTGCATTGGATCGGGAGTAGGCCATGTTCGTTCTTGCACGCCGCTTGACCATCGTGACGCTGATCATGACGATTTTCGCATTGTCCTTTGCCGCGCTTGTCGCGGAGCCGGGGCGCAGGGACCTGCGCGTGCATCTGGGCACGACGGCCCCGTGCTATCACTCCGCAACGCAGAACTGCGTCAAGGCGCTCTGACGGTAAACCGCGAAGAAGATCATGCGATCAACCATCGGCGAGCGCGTGACGTCGTTTGATTGTCAACGAGTTCCCACTATAATGGCGCATGAACACACGAATCTTTTCCATCTCCCCCCTTTCCTTCATCAGCCCGAGCCCGGCCGAACCGCGCGTTTTCGACAATGCCGTCGCGGCGGTCGATGCGCTCACCGAGCTCTATGAGCGCAATACGCGCTTCCTGATCGATGCATTCGATGCGCTCGCCAGGGGCGCGCCGGTGACCGGACGCTACCGCGCCTTCTATCCCCAGGTCAGAATCGAGACGACCTCCTTCGGGCACGCGGACTCCCGCCTCTCTTATGGGCATGTGGCCGCGCCCGGGATCTACACGACCACCATCACGCGTCCGAAGCTCTTCCGGCATTATCTCAAGGAACAGCTGGACCTCCTGATGCGCAACCATAGCGTTCCGGTCATCGTTTCGGAATCGGCGACACCTATCCCGCTGCATTTCGCCTTCGGCGAAAACGCCCATGTGGAGGCATCGGCAACCAGTTCGCTCGCCGACATCTCGCTGCGCGACATCTTCGACACGCCGGACCTCACCAACACCGACGACCTGATCGCCAATGGCGAATACGAGGCTCTGCCGGGAGAACCGGCGCCGCTTGCGCCCTTTACAGCGCAACGCATCGACTATTCACTCGCACGGCTGAGCCACTACACGGCAACCAATGCCGACCATTTCCAGAACTTCGTTCTCTTCACGAACTATCAGTTCTACATCGACGAGTTCGCCGCCTGGGCGCGCAAGCTGATGGCGGACGGGGGTGAGGGCTACACGGCCTTCGTCGAACCGGGCAACATCATCACGCCCGCCGGCAGCCACAAGCCGGAAACGGACGTAGTCGTACGCCTGCCGCAGATGCCAGCCTATCACCTGAAGAAGAAAGGGCATGCCGGGATCACGCTCGTCAATATCGGTGTCGGCCCCTCGAATGCCAAGACGATCACCGACCATATCGCTGTCCTTCGACCGCATGCCTGGCTGATGGTCGGCCATTGCGCCGGCTTGCGCAACAGTCAGCGGCTCGGCGACTACGTGCTCGCACACGCATACGTACGCGAAGACCACGTGCTCGACGACGACCTGCCGGTCTGGGTGCCGATCCCGGCGCTGGCCGAGGTGCAGCAGGCGCTGGAAAGCGCGGTCGAGGAAGTGACCGGCTACAAGGGTTTCGAGCTGAAGCGCATCATGCGGACCGGCACGGTCGCAACGATCGACAACCGCAACTGGGAACTGCGCGACCAGCGCGGCCCGGTGAAGCGGCTTTCACAATCGCGTGCCATCGCGCTCGACATGGAATCGGCAACGATCGCCGCGAACGGTTTCCGCTTCCGCGTGCCTTATGGGACGCTACTATGCGTCTCCGACCGGCCGCTGCATGGTGAACTGAAACTGCCCGGCATGGCGACGGCCTTCTACCGAACCCAGGTCAGCCAGCATCTGCAGATCGGCATACGCGCGGTACAAAAGCTCGCCGCCATGCCGATCGAGAGGCTGCATTCACGCAAGCTGAGAAGCTTCTACGAAACGGCGTTTCAGTGATGTTGTAAGCGAGGACGCCTTGGTGTATGATTTTTGAAATTCATACACATGAGATGGCTATGCGCACCAATATCGAAATCGATGACGCCTTGATCGCAGAGGCTATGGAATTGAGCGGCTTGCCGACGAAGAAAGCTGTTGTCGAAAAGGCGTTGCAGGACTTTGTCAGCCACCATAGCCGCAAGAAAGCGTGGGAGGAACTACGCGGGATGGGATGGGAAGGCGATCTCGACGCTATGCGTCGGGGCTGGAGTCCCGACACGGATGGTCATAAAGATGCTGCAGAATGATCGTTGTCGATAGCTCGGTTTGGATAGCCAGGCTCCGCAACATTGCAACAGCACAGACGGAAAAATTCGACGCATTGTCGGATATGAACGTGATCCTTCTGGGCGACATTATCCTGATGGAAGTGCTGCAAGGTACACAAAACGATCAACATGCCGCCAATGTTCGAAAACGCCTGGAGAAATTTGGCGTCATTACAATATTTTCACCGGATCTTGCCGTGAAGGCGGCAAGAAACTACCGACTGCTCAGAGCCCGTGGGAAAACCTTGAGCAAGACGGCCGACCTCATCATCGGCACTTACTGCATTGAGCATGGCCATAGCCTTTTGCATGCGGACAAGGACTTCCTGCCGATGGCAGAGCATCTAGGTCTGCAGATCGCCTGATCACCCAGTTTTCTTGGGTCTCGCCGCAAACAGCGACAGCGCCGTGCCGACGAGCGAGGAGACGATCACCAGAAGGTGGGTATTGACCGCGGCCCGGCCGAGCTCTTCCAGAGCCTCCCTGCCGGCATCGGCGCCGAAGGCGAGCGCGCCGGCCGTGATGCCGGCCGGATAGGTGCCGACGCCTGCCGGCGCATGCACCGGCAGCACGGAGGAAAGCTCGCCGCCGAGCGCACCGCCGAAGCCGGCGGCGATGGGCAAATCACCCAGAAGGCCCAGCACCCAGGCCAGCACAGCGATCTTCGTAAACCAGTTGATCAGCGTCGCGCCCCAGGCACGGGCAAAAGCCCAGGCATCGAACGGCAGGCCGGCTTCCACCTCTTCAACCAGTTTCTCTGCCCTGCTCGGCAGAAATTTCGCGGCCAATCGGAAAACCGGCTTGCGGATCGCAAAAGCCGCAGCCGGCAGGATCAGAAACAAGAGCCAGAGCCCCCAGGTCCAAGCCTTGCCGGTCTCAAGAGCGAACCCGGTGCCCGCGGCGGCCAAGAGCGCATGCAGGTCAAAAAGGCGCATGACGAAGAGCGCCGAGGTGCCGCGCGCCAGCGGCAGGCCGAACTCCCGCTTCATCAACAGCGGAAAGCTTGCCTCGCCGGTGCGGAACGGCAGCATGACATTTAAAAGGTTGTGGACCTGCACGAGCCTTAGAAGCGTGCCGAAATGCCCGCCGGTCTCCTTCGGGAAATAGTCGTAGATGCGCCAGGTGCGCAGCACATAGGTGCATAAAAGCAAGGCCAGAGCGATGAGGGCGGAAGTCCAGCCGGCGCCGTTCCAGAGCGACACGACGCCCTGCCAGCCCCAGACCCACTGGATGAACGCGGCATAGACAACGATGATCGCAACGGTTCCTAGCGTCATGGCGTGGCGAATTATCCATGCTCGGCGACTGGCAACCGGATAATTCTTCATATAGTAGGGTGCCCCATGTAAAAGTTCCGGGTTCCGGCAGCCTGACAGCATGCCGCGTCAAGCCCGAGGTTCTAGGAGAAACACAAGGTGCGTACAACAGCAGAGTCGGTCACAAGCCGCATCGAGGCGGCCGAACCGATCGAACTGTCCCTCGTCGTGCCGCTCTTCAACGAAGAGGAAAGCGTCGGACCGCTGATCGAGCGGATCGCAGCGGCAATGACCAGTTATCCCGCAAGCTGGGAGCTCATTCTCGTCGACGACGGCAGCACGGATGCGACGATCGCCAATGCGAAGAGCGCATTGAACCGCCCCGGCCTCGACCTGAAGATCGTGGCCCTGCAGCGCAATTTCGGCCAGACGGCAGCCATGCAGGCGGGCATCAACCAGGCACAGGGCCGGCTGATCGCCACGCTCGACGGCGACCTGCAGAACGATCCCAAGGATATTCCGGGGATGGTGGCCGAACTGGAGCGGCGCGAACTCGACCTGCTCGTCGGCTGGCGCAAGAACCGCCAGGACGGGCTTCTCCTGCGAAAAATCCCCTCCTGGATTGCAAACCGGCTGATCGGCCGCATTACCGGCGTACGCCTGCACGACTATGGCTGCAGCCTGAAGATCTATCGCGGCTCCGTCATCAAGCAGGTCAAGCTGATGGGCGAAATGCACCGGTTCATCCCCGCCTGGGTGGCTGGCGTCGTGCCGAGTTCGCGGATTGGCGAAATGCCGGTGACCCACCATGCGCGCCAGCACGGCGCCTCGAAATATGGCATTTCCCGCACGTTCCGGGTGATCCTCGACCTGCTCTCGGTGATGTTCTTCATGCGCTTCAAGGCGCGGCCGGGACATTTCTTCGGCTCGGTCGGCCTCGGCCTAGGCGCGCTGTCGGGCATCATCCTCGCCTATCTGTTCATCGACAAGTTCATCATGGGCAATGATATCGGCACGCGACCGCTGTTCATGATCGGCGTGATGCTGTTCCTATCGGCGGTACAGATGATCACCACCGGCATCCTCGCCGAGATGATCGCCCGTACCTACTACCGCGAAGACACGGCGGTCAGCTACATCATCAGGGAAGTCTATGAGGGCGATCAAGCGCATCAGTGACGCGCTTGCCCGCCGTCCCGACCTTATCCTCTGGCTGATCGCGGCCTATTACGTGCTCGCGATCGGCTTTCGGGTGCTGCGTTCCGAGGCGCTTGAAAGCGACGAAGCGGAACAGCTCTACCAGTCGCAATTCTTCCTGATGGGTTACGGGCGACAGCCTCCCCTCTACAACTGGCTGCAATACGGCGTCATCCAGCTTATCGGTCCGTCCATCTTTGCGATCTCGCTGGTCAAGAACCTGCTCCTCTTCTTCTGCTGCGTTCTCTACGGGTTCGCGGCCCGGCTGGTGCTGAAGGACCAGCGGCTCACGGCGATTGCGATGCTCGGGGTGATCGCCCTGCCGGCGGTCAGCATCCTCGCCCAGCGGGACCTGACCCACGCCGTAGCAACGCTCTTTGCCGTCGCGCTGTTCCTTTACGCCTTTCTTCGCACCCTGACACGCCCGAGCCTCGGCAACTATCTGCTCACCGGCGCGGCGGTCGGCATCGGCCTCATTGCCAAGTATAATTTCGTCATCGTGCCCGTCGCGGCGATCCTGGCGACCTTACCCGAACCCGATTTGCGCAAGCGCGTCTTCGACTGGCGTCTTATTCCGGCGCTTATCGTTGCAGCCCTCATATGTCTGCCGCACGGGCTCTGGGTGCTCGGCAATTTCACCGAGGCGACGGCAGGTACGATCAAGGTCATGCGGGACGACGCCACCGGGAATGCCGTCACTGATCGCCTCACCGGCCTCGGAACGCTGGTCATCTCGGTCCTGGGCGGCACGCTGCCGATCCTGGCCTTTTTCCTCATCGCCTTCCGCCGCCCGCTGCTCTCGACATGGCGGGCGACAAGCCCATGGACCCGCGTCATCGGCCGGACGATCTTCCTTTCGCTGATCTCAGTGGGGCTCATCGGCCTTGGCCTCGGCGCGACGACGATCAGCGAAAAGTGGCTCTCGCCCTTCCTGCTTCTCTTGCCGCTTTATCTCTGCCTGAAACTCGATGCAGCCGGCGCGGACACGACCGACGCGATTCCGCGGATGTTTCTTCCCGTTGCGGCCCTGGCGCTGGGATTCATCGCCTATATCTCGCTCGGCAACATGATAGGGCCACGCTTCGGCCAATATACCAAGGAGAATTTTCCGTCGGGTCCGTTCATCCGGGAGGTTCTGACGGAACAGCCCGGCACGAAGCCTGCCTATGTGATCGCCGATGATTCCTCCCTCGCCGCCAGCGCGCGGCTGGAACTGCCGGATGCGCGCGTATTGCTGCCGAGTTTCGAACAGACGCCGCCTCTGGACGAGGCCGAGAAAATTCTGCCGGGGCTTGTCATCTGGCGCGCGGTCCAAGGCAGTGGTGAAATTCCCGCCTATCTCAAGGCCTATATCGCCGGACAGGGAGGCGTGCCGGAAAATCTCTCACCTGCAACGCTGGCAGTCCCCTATCTGTTTTCCAACGGCCGGGACAGCGTGCTTTTCGGCTATGCCTGGGTGGGCGGAGCATCGCTTGATTCAACTTCATTCCGGAGAGACTAAGTGGGACCAGACCATGCGGAGACGGTAAGAGACGATGCAGTTCCCGGTAGCCGCGCCCTGCTGATCGTGCTCGCCGGCTATTTCCTGTTGAACTTTATCGTGCGGATGGCGCTGCCGCATTCTCTGGAGTTGGACGAGGCCGAACAGTCCTATTTTTCTCAATGGCTGCTGGCGGGATACAGTTCCCAACCGCCCCTCTACAACTGGCTGCAATATGCGGTCGTGCAAGTCTTCGGCCTTTCGCTGGTCACGCTGTCGCTGCTCAAGAACCTCCTGCTGTTTGCCTCCTACGGGTTCTATTGGCTGGCGGCGCGGCAGGTCCTGCGCGACAGGCAGCTTGCCGCCGTCGCGGCCCTCGGCTTGCTCACCATTCCGCAAGTGGCGTTCGAGGCACAACGCGACCTCAGCCACACGGTCGCGACCATCTTCGCCGCCTCACTGTTCCTCTACTGCTTCTTCCGGGCGCTCAACCGGCCCTCGATCGCCTCCTTCATCCTGCTCGGCATCGCCACGGGCATCGGCGGGATCGCCAAATACAATTTCATCGTATTGCCGATTGCGGCCTTCGCGGCGATCCTCAGCGATCGGCAATGGCGTTCGCGCCTTCTCGACTGGCGGGTCCTGCTTGCCGGCGCCGTGGCATTGCTGATCGTCTTGCCGCATGCGTTGTGGCTCGTCGATCATTTCGAGGCGACCAGCGGCCACACGATGCGCAAGCTTGTGGGCGACGACACCAATCCCATCGTTGCGATGTTGGAGGGCTTCGGTTCGCTTGCGCTTGCCTCGCTCGGTTTCGGCGCACTGACGACGGTCATCTTCGCAGCGGCCTATCGCGAGCGGCTGCGCGAGGTGATCCGGGCTCGAAACGACAGCACACGGCTTGTCGGCCGAATCCTGCTTTTCTCGCTCGCGTTGATCGTCCTGCTCATCCTGTTTGCCGGTGTCGAAAGAGTAAAGGACCGCTGGCTCACACCGATTCTGATCGTGCTACCGCTTTATTTCGTGGTGAAGATCGATGCCGCGGCGATCGGCCTGCAACCCGGCGTCAGGCGGATATGGGGAGTGGCTTTGGTTATCATGGCCCTCATCCCATCAATCCTCTTCGGCCGGGCTGCCGTGGCTCCGATCACCGGCACCTATCAATATTCCAATTATCCCTTTCAGGCGTTTTCGGAGGAAATCCGGCCGCTTACGGACACCGCTCCGACCCTGATCGTCGCGTCCGACGGGCAGTTTGCCGGAAACATGCGGTTCAATTTCCCCTCCACGCCGGTCACGACGCTCTCCACCCCGACCGATATCCGCTCGCTGCCGATGCCGCCCCACCGGCGCATCCTGTTCGTCTGGCGCAATTCCGACGGCAGCATGCCATCCGGCTTTCCCGCGGGCTTCGCGCAATATCTGCAGGAACGTGGCCTCGCCGGCACGGTGCCGCAAGCCAGGATCACCGCCCTTCCCTACAATAACGGGCGACCGGACGACCGATACCGGTTCGCGTACGCGGTGGTCGATATTCCCGGATAAGATCTATTCCCTCACCGTATCGCGCAGGTGATCGAGCGCGGCACGGAGCTTTTCGACCACCTCGTCGATCTCCAAGCGGCTGATGGTCAACGCCGGCGAGGCTAGCATGCGGTCGCCGGTGGCGCGCATGATGAGGCCGTTCTCGACGCAATGATTGCGGACCGTCGCACCGATATCGTCGGGTTTCGCATACCGCCGTCTTACCGCCTTGTCGGCCGCAAGCTGCAAGCCGCCGATCAGCCCGACGCTTTCGGCCTGCCCCACCACGTCATGATCTTCGAGGCTCTTCCAGGCCTCGGCGAAATACGGGCCAATGTCGTCGCGCACGCGCTCCACCAGCCCCTCCTCCTCGATGATGCGGATGTTCTCAAGCGCGGCAGCCGCCGAAACCGGATGACCGGAATAGGTGAAGCCATGGTAGAAATCGCCGAGTTCATTGACCATGACATCGGCGACCCGGTCGCTCACCAGCACGCCGCCGATCGGCAGGTAACCGGAGGAGAGACCTTTGGCGATCGGCGCGAGATCCGGCTCGACCCCGTAGTATTGGTGTCCGAACCAGGCGCCGAGACGACCAAAGCCGCAGATCACTTCGTCGACGACCAACAGGACATTGCGCGCCTTGCAGATACGGGCGATTTCCGGCCAATAGGTCTCGGGCGGAATGATGACGCCACCCGCTCCCTGGATCGGCTCGGCGACGAAGGCAGCAACGCGGTCCTCGCCGAGCTCGTCGATCTTTTCTTCCAGCTCACGGGCGACTTTCAGGCCGAATTCGGCAGGCGACAGATCGCCGCCTTCCGCATACCAATAGGGCTGGCCGATATGATGGATGCCCTCGATCGGCAGGTTGCCCTGCTCGTGCATCAGCTTCATGCCGCCGAGCGAAGCGCCCGCCACCGTCGAGCCGTGATAGCCGTTCTTTCTCGCAATGACCTCAGTCTTCTCCGGCTTTCCCAAGACTTTCCAATAGACCCGCGCCATGCGGAACCATGTATCGGTCGCTTCAGAGCCGGAATTGGTGAAGAAGACGCGCTTCAGCTTCTCGCCCGCATGCGAGGCGATCTTCTGGGCGAGCAGGGTCGCGGGCGGCGTCGTCGTGCCGAAAAACGTGTTGTAATAAGGCAGTTCCTGCATCTGCCGATAGGCAGCATCGGCGATCGATCTGCGGCCGTAGCCGACATTGACACACCACAGCCCGGCGAAGGCATCGAGATATTTCTTGCCGTTCGAGTCGTAGATATAGACGCCCTCGGCCCGCTCGATGATGCGCGTGCCCCTGGCGTTCAGTTCCTTCATGTCCGAAAACGGATGCAGATGGTGAGCGGCGTCGATCGTGGCGAGATTGGAAAGTGCAGGCCTGTCGTTCATGGGTATCTCTCTGCCTCAGATTGTGCCTCCGATTCTTATCGGCTACGAACGAAGCTCCGCAACACCCTTCAAAAGATATTCCCATGGCTGCAGAGACCGCCCCGCCCCATATCGAAATCCTCCTCGTCGGCATGAACGGCGATCTGCGCGGCAAACGCATCCCTGCGACCATGGAAAAGAAGATCTGGGACGGCGCCGTGCGTCTGCCGACCTCCACCCAGTCACTCGACATCTGGGGCGACGATAATGACGATATCACCGGCCTGTCGCTGACGATCGGCGACCCGGACGGCAACTGCATTCCTGATCAGCGCAGCCTGGTGCCTATGCCATGGGCGCCGGAGGGCTCCAGGCAGGTGCTTTCGACCATGCACGAGCTCACCGGCGAGCCGAGCTTCATGGACCCGCGCGGCATTCTCGCCTCTCTCCTGAAACGCTACGAAGAGCGCGGCCTCACGCCGGTGGTGGCGACCGAGCTCGAATTCTACGTGGTGCAGGACGACTGGCGCGAGACGGGAAAACCCCGGCCACCGGAGAAGCTGATGTATCGCGGCGAGCCGAACGGTTTCCAGCTCTACGACATGAGCGCCGTCGATGCGCTGGACGACTACCTGCAGACGGTCAGGACCTGGGCGAAGGCACAGGATCTGCCGGCGGACGCGACCACTGCCGAATTCGGTCCGGGCCAGTTCGAGATCAATCTTCTGCATCGCGCAGACGCGCTGGCGGCGGCCGACGACTGCATCTATCTGAAGCGCATCGCCGAGCAGGCGGCGATGAAGCACGGGCTCAAGTCCACCTGCATGGCGAAACCCTATGCGGATCAGGCGGGCTCCGGCCTGCATGTGCATGCGAGCATCGTCGATCGCGATGGCAACAATGTTCTGGATGCCAGGGGCGGCGATCCGGCGCGGCTGAAATCGGTCTCGGCCGGGATGCTGAACACCATGCGCGACGCGCAACTGATCTTCGCGCCGTTTGCCAATTCCTACCGCCGTTTCCAGCCGGGCTCGTTCGCGCCGGTCGATATCGACTGGGGTTTCGGGCATCGGGGAACCGCGATCCGCATTCCCGACAGGGATGGCCCGGCCGCCCGCATCGAGCATCGCGTCGCCGGCGCCGACGCCAATCCCTACCTGCTTCTGACGGCCATCCTCGGGGGCATGCTCATCGGGCTCGACGAAACGCTCGATCCCGGCCCTTCGACCGAACCCGGCAAGGAGCCGCCGGCAGGCACAAAAAGGCTGACGCACGATTTCTTGACCGCAGTGGAGGATTTTTCTGCGTCGCCCTTCATCAAGGACATCTTTGGCGAGCGCTACCAGAAGCTCTACGGCGATACCAAGCGCAAGGAAGCGATCACCTTCCTGCGCACCGTCAGCGACTTCGACTACCGGACCTATCTGCCGCGGATTTGAATCCTCAGTCCTCGGGTGATGCCAGGCAAGGATCGAGCATGATCCGCCGCGCGCCAAATCGTGCATAGCCGCCCGCGAAAAGGACGGGATCACCAATGTTGCGCCCTTCCTTGCTGTAGGTGACGCACATGACCTGAACGTCCTTCTCGTCACACATCACCAGGTATGCCAAAGTTCCGTCCCAATCCACCGCAACGAGCCTGCCGCTGATCGTCAGCGTGATGCGGTCGTCGGTCGGCGGCGCGTGATCGATCCAGTGTTTTATGGTCTCGCAGGTCGCAGGCCGGTCTGCATAGCCTTCGCCCATCCTGAACGGCCCATCCGGGTCTATCATCGTCTCCGCGAACGAAGCGGGAGGCAATCCGAACAGGAGCAGGGCGGCAATAGCGGCTCTGGCCGGAGCTTTACGGCACGACGAAAAAAACAAGCAGTTACTCCTTGATTGATCCCTTCGACTACCGATGCCGATTCGCGCAAATTTGAGGCCGACATCGGAGCGGCGTTTGCCACCGTTCCCGGCCATGCACAGCTTTGCCGGCGGCCACCCCAGAGGATCCGGTTTTCTTCCGGGAGACGGCAGCGTTATCCACATTCTCCAAGCCCAAACTTGCTGATATATTGGTCATTATTTCTATGTCGCACATAGTCCCCAGGGGTTGACGGGAAACCGGTTACACAATCTTTCTGCGGCGACCGGCGAAATAGGGTTGTCAGCCTTCCGGTGCGCTTTGCCCGGACGGCATCAGGGGACGTCGCATGGTGCAGGCAGGTGCATTTTTGAGAGTTTGCCGGATCGTGACGATCACGGTGTCGATGCTGTTGTGCGGAGCATCCGGCTCCCTCGCGCAGGAGAAACCGCTGACGCTGATCCTTCAGCAGAGCCAGAACGAGGCCGATATCAAGCGTGTCCTGGATATCGCCGCGCAGACCGGCCGTCCGGTGAGCGTGCAGGTCGAGAATGCGGAAGACGATCAGAAGGCCGGTTCCGCCGGACCGGCCATGGAACCCTCGCCGGAAATGGTCGCGACGAACATGGGCATGGCCTCCTGGGACACGCTTTCGAGCGCTGTGGTGCGGGGTTTCACGATCGCCGTTTCGGGGTTTTCCGGCTTTTCCACGGTGCTGGGCATGACCCGGAGCAACCTTGCTGCCGAGGGAAGCAATTACGGATGGCCCCTGTTCGTCGCCTTGCTGGCTATTGCCGCCGGCAGTGCCGCGGTAATGCTGTTGCGCTTCCTGGCCGCGAGTATCCTGCCTCGCAGGCATGAATCGCTAAGCGTTGCCGGAAAATTCCGGCGAGCGGCGTTGCGGGCGCTCGCCGATCTTCTTTCCATCGCCGTTTTCCTTGCATTAGCCAGATTTGTCCTGCTTGCGATGCTTGACCACGGCTCGATTTCCCTGCGCATCGCGAGGGGCGCGGTCACGGCCGTGCTGATTTCGACCATCTACGTCACGCTTGGCCGCTTCCTCTTCAAACCCACCGCGGCGAGCGATCCCCTCGTCAATATCGAGGGACCGAACTGGCATTTCCGAATGCTCGTCGCCTATGGGCTGATCGGCGCCGTCTTCGCAGAGACCATTCGCCTGTCGGTTTCGCTCGGGCTGAACACGGGCACCATGGAAGGGTGGCTCCTGATCGGCAATACGGCGCTTGCGATATTGAAGCTCGTCTGGTTCATCGGCGGACGGAAAGGTATTCGCGATGCGTTCATCGGCGCCAATCCGGGCTTCATCCGGCGCCTGGTCGGCAATCTTCTGCCGGACTTCTACGCATTGACGGCGGTGCTGATATGGATCACCGGCCTTATGGTCGCGGGCACGCCGGACAGCGCCCGCTGGAGTTTCGCGGCCGGGGCCACGCAAGTCCTCCTGCTGATCCTGCCGATCCTGGCGATGGGCGCCTATACGATCATGGACGAGTTTACCCGTCAGCATGAGCAGGCCGACGGCGCCGGACTATTGTCGTCGTTGTTGGCAAGCCTCCGGGTCGTCGTTTCCGGCGCAATCTGGATCGGCGGACTGCACTTGATCACGGCGTTGTGGCGCCCGCTGATGGCGGGAGAGGCGGCCGTCCTTGCCACCGACTGGATCGTCTGGCTCGAGCGCTTCAGCTTTGCCGTGGTGGCAAGCTGGGCCGTCTGCACGCTGATCTGGAAATATTTCGATTCGATCTCCCCATCCACGCAGATCGCGCTTCCGGGCCAGGAGGACGATCATGGCGAGAAGAAGATGACGAGCCGGTTGTCGACGGCCCTGCCCGTCGTCCGCAACCTGGCGCTCGGTGCCGTGCTTGCCGTTGGCGCCCTCCTGATCCTCAGCTCGCTCGGAATCGATGTCGCACCGCTTCTGGCCGGTTTTGGCGTCCTCGGCCTGGCGCTGTCCTTCGGTTCGCAGGCGCTGGTCAAGGATATCGTATCAGGCATCTTCTTCATCGCAGACGACGCCTTCCGTATCGGAGAATACATAGACACGGGCAAGCTGAAGGGCACCGTGGAGCAGATCACGGTGCGATCCATCCGATTGCGGCACCATAACGGGCCTATCCACACAATCCCGTTCGGACAGATCAGCTCCGTCACCAATTACAGCCGGGACTGGGGCACGATCAAGTTCGAGCTGCGCTTCGATCGCGAAGCCAACACCGAGACCATCCGGAAAGTGGCGAAGAAGGTGGGCCTGGCGATGCTCGAAGATCCGGAATTCGGGCCGGAATTCCTCGTTCCGCTCAAGATGCAAGGTGTCCAGGACATCACCGAAACGTCCATGATCGTCCGCTTCAAGTTCACCTCCCGTCCCGGAAATCCGAGCCTCATCAAGAGAGAAGGCATGAAACGGCTGATCGCCGCCTTCAAGGAGGCCGGCCTGGAATTTGCCTCGAATGCCGTGACGGTCCGGTCCAATGCAGCCAATCCGGCAGAAGCCGCCGCCGCCGCGCTCGCGCAGCAACCTGCCCCGGCTCCGGTCGTGGCGGCATAAGCCTCAGATACCGCTTCCTTGCTGCTCCACCTCCCCGCGGGGCAGAGGTTCATTGACCAGCACCTTCAGCTCGCCCGCATGGATTTTCAGGCGCACGTCGCGGTCCATCGGCAGAAGCTCGCCGTCGATGACGCAGCGGATATCATGGCGCTCGCGCGGGAAATGCAACTCCACCTCGGTCGCGGTCATGGCGGTGATGGCGACGTTCTCCTTGAACCGGCCGCGCAGGATATCGAAGGTGAGGCGCGCCACACCGGCGGGCTTCAGCGGGTCGGCGATATAAAAGCCGAGATGGCCGCGGGTGAGGTTGTCTGCATACATCAGCGGATCGGGACCAAATTCGTTATTGGACACCGAGATGGCCGAAACCTTGCGATGGCCAGTCTTGCCCTCGGCCTTGAACTCAACTTCGAACTCCGGCGGATTGAACATCACGCCGACTGCCGCCCGCACGCTCGCCCGCATCTTGCCCAGCCTGGAGCCAAAGGTCATGGAATTGCGGTAGCGCACCATGCGCGCGTGCATGCCGGCGGAGAACTGATGCACGAAACTTCTTCCGTTGGCGCTGGCAATATCGATATTTTCAGGCGTCGCGGCGGCCAGGGCATCGAGCGCCTGCCAGATATCGAGTGGCAGTTTCAGCGAGCGGGCGAAGAGATTCATTGTGCCCGCCGGCACCACCCCGAGCGCAATCCCGCTTCTCCAGGCAATGCCCGCCGCCGCGGAGATCGTGCCGTCGCCGCCGCCGGCGATCAGGCCCTCGATACCCGGCGTGGCCGCTGCCTTCTCCATAGTCTCCACAACTCTGTCGCCGGAGACCACATGGCATTCAATGTCGTGTCCCGCTCCTTCAAAAGTCCGGAGCGCATGGGCGCAGTATGCGTCCATATCGGTGGTTCGGAAGGTACCGCCATCGCGGTTGAAGACGGCAAACAGATTCATCTCATATCCTGGGCCGGGATCGGCGGCGGAACAACGGATCACCGAAGAAATGGTTGCGGACAAGAGGTTTATCAACACCACGCCGCCTCTCTGCGACGCACACACACAATCCCGTGATATGAGCGGAGGATCTACCGCAACGCACAATAGCATGCTAACTTTCAACACAGGTCGTTTCGATGACCGCTCGCCTCCAGAGCGGGTAGGTGTTTCCCACACCTCACCCGCGTCTTTTTTTCAAGCAGATTCATTTGCATGACCGACTCCGCCGCTTCTTTCGCTTCCGCACGCGACCGTTCGGAAACACGCGCCTCTGAGGCCGCTCCTGCCCTTTCACCGCTCGCGATCGCGCTGATCGAAATCGCGCTTGCGGTCGGCGGTTTCGGCATCGGCACCGGCGAATTCGCGATCATGGGCCTGTTGCCGGACGTGGCCGCCACCTACGATGTCAGCATCCCCATGGCGGGTTACGTCATCAGCGCCTATGCGCTCGGCGTGGTGGTCGGTGCGCCGATCATCGCTGCCCTTTCGGCGCGCATGCCCCGCCGAACCCTGCTTCTCTGCCTGATGGGCCTGTTCGCAGTGGGCAATATCCTGAGCGCGATCGCGCCGGATTTCTGGAGCTTCACGGCCCTGCGCTTCATCACGGACCTGCCGCACGGCGCCTATTTCGGCGTCGCCGCGCTCGTCGCCGCCTCCATGGTGCCCTTTCACAAACGTGCCCGCGCCGTGGGCCGCGTGATGCTGGGACTCACGGTCGCAACGCTGGTCGGCACACCGATCGCCACCTTCATGGGCCAGATGCTCAACTGGCGCACCGCATTCTTCCTCGTCGGCGGCATCGGGGCGGTAACAGTCGCCCTGCTCTGGTATTTCCAGCCGCGCGACCAGGTGCAGGAAGGCGCGAGCGTCAAGCGGGAACTCGGCGCCTTCGGCCGCCCGCAGGTCTGGCTGACGCTCGGCATTGCTGCCGTCGGCTTCGGCGGCATGTTCTCGGTCTTCAGCTATATCGCCTCGACGACCACCGTGACCGCCCGGATGCCGGTTGCCATGGTATCGATCGTGCTGGTGCTTTTCGGCATCGGCATGAACGTCGGCAACATTCTGGGCTCGCGGCTTGCAGACGTGTCGCTGAAAGGCACGATCGGCGGCGTGATGGTGTTCAACGTCATCGTCATGAGCACCTTCGGACTCTGGGCTCAGTACCCTGTCGTGCTCTGCCTCTGCGTTTTCCTGATCGGCTGCGGATTTGCGGCCGGCCCTGCCCTGCAGACGCGACTGATGGACGTCGCGGCGGATGCGCAGACGCTCGCCGCCGCCTCCAACCATTCGGCCTTCAACATCGCCAATGCGCTCGGCGCCTGGCTCGGCGGCCTCGTCATCGCCTGGGGCTGGGGTTTCGCCGCCACGGGTTATGTCGGTGCATTCCTGTCGCTGCTCGGCCTCGGCGTCTTCTTCGCGTCGGTCACACTGGAGAAGAAGAGCGGGACGGCCTGATCTCAGGCTGCCTTCGACGGCGTTTTCGCCTCCGGCATCACCATGTATTTCCGGCCGTTCTCGCAGATGACGTGCTCCTTGCCCCATAGACGCAACGCGGCGATGACCGGCTCCAGGCTGAGACCCAGCGGCGTCAGCTTGTAGTCCACGCGCGGCGGCACGACCGGAAACACGGTGCGTTCCACAAGCCCTGCCTCTTCCAGTTCACGCAACTGCTTGGTGAGCATGCGCTGCGTGACCGAAGGAATGCGGCGACGCAGTTCGTTGAAGCGCAGCGTTCCGTCTTCCAAGAGGTGGTAGAGGATCACACCCTTCCATTTGCCATCGAGGAAACTCAGCGTCGATTCCACCGGGCAGCCGGGGAAATTGTCGGTCAGCTTGGCACGTGGTTTCGACATGGCGACGATCCTTTCACGGTATACTTTTTGGCACTATACACCAAAAATGTGCATTCTTGCGCTCCTGAACCTTACGCGCCATCTAGTTTCCACGCAACGAAACCAAGGAGATTTTGAGATGCGCGCCGTCGGCTTCAACACACCCCAGCCCGTTACAGCCGAAACTTCCCTGCTCGATATCGAGCTGCCCGTGCCGGAAGCGAAGGGCCGAGACCTGCTGGTCGAGATCAAGGCGGTCTCCGTTAATCCCGTCGACACCAAGGTCCGCGCCTCGGCGACTGTCGAAGCCGGCCAATATCGGGTTCTCGGTTACGACGCGGCCGGCATCGTCAAAACCGTCGGGCCCGACGTCAAACTCTTCAAGCCGGGCGACGAAGTCTATTACGCCGGCGCAATCAACCGCCCGGGCACCAATGCGGAGTTCCATCTGGTCGACGAGCGGATTGTCGGTTTCAAGCCGAATACGCTGGGCTTCGAGGAAGCCGCTGCGCTGCCGCTGACGGCAATCACCGCCTATGAGGCGCTCTTTCATCGCATGAAGGTCGAGGACAAGGTGGCAGGCGCGTGGAATGCGGTTCTCATCATCGGCGGCGCCGGCGGGGTGGGTTCGATCGCCATCCAGCTCCTGCGCGAGCTTTCCGACGTTATCGTGATCGGCACCGGCTCACGGCCCCAGACCCAGCAGTGGATCAGGGAACTCGGCGCCCATCACGTGCTCGACCATTCGAAACCCATGGCGACGCAGCTTGCCGAGATGGCGATCGGCGCGCCCGCCTTCGTCTTCTCGACCACCCATACCGACCAGCACATCAAGGACATTATCGAGCTGATCGCGCCGCAGGGCCGGTTCTCACTGATCGACGACCCAAAGGAGCCGATGGACCTGCGCCCCTTCAAGAGTAAGGCGCTCTCCATCCACTGGGAGATGATGTTTGCCCGGCCCGTCTGGCAGACAGCGGACATGATCGAGCAGCACAAGCTTTTGAACCATGTCGCCGAACTGGTGGATGCGAAGAAGATCCGCACCACGCTTTCCGAGGTACTCGGCACGATCAGCGCCGCCAATCTCAAAAAGGCCCATGCGATGATCGAGAGCAACCGCACCAGGGGCAAGCTCGTGCTCTCCGGCTTCTGATCGCGCAGAAGCCCGCCGTGGCTGAAACGGCGGACTCTTGCCCGGCAGGCCTGCGGCCAGTCGATCAGGCCTGGATCACGACCACACGGGCACCGACCTTGACCCGTTCGTAAAGATCGATGACGTCGTGGTTCATCATGCGGATGCAGCCGCTCGACATGGCAAGACCGATCGATTCCGGCTGGTTCGTGCCGTGAATGCGGAAATGCGTGTCGTTGCCGTTGCGGTATAGATACATGGCGCGGGCGCCCAGCGGATTGTTCGGGCCGCCCGGCACGCCCCCGGCGAGCTTCCGGTAGCGGGCTTCCCGACGCTGCATGTTCAAGGTCGGCGTCCAGCTCGGCCATTCCGCCTTGCGTCCGACATAGGCGTTGCCTGCTAGCGCCAGACCGGCGCGGCCGACGCCGACGCCGTAACGGATCGCGCGACCTTCACCAAGGACATAAAAGGCGCGGCGAGCCGGCGTATCGACGACGACGGTTCCGGCGGGGTGCGCCGTTTCATAGGCCACTTCCTGGCGGCGAAGTTCCGGCTTGATCCTGTCGAGCGACACGGCCTTTAACGGGAATTCCTCGTTCGGCAAAGCCGCGTAATTCGCCTCTGGAACGGTGGAAGCGCAGCCGGCCAGCATCAGCGGCAGACCGACCAGAAAACCGCGACGGGAAATCGACATGAATGTGTCCTTGGTGCGTCGGAACGATGACCCAAGACTTAAGAATATTATGGTTAATAGACGTTTAATTCAGCCCGACGCGCCAGCAAACATCCTGCTCTTATCGCAAACCATGAAGAAACGGGGCACCGCAGTGCCCCGCGGTCCGCCGAGGTCGTTCAATTCCACTGCTGGCTACGCCATTCCCACGGCGTCACTTCTCCGTTCTTGTCGGCATCGGCCGCATCGTAATGGGCCTTGGCGCCGGCTATGAACTCGACCTGGGTCACGGTGCCGTTCTTGTCCTGATCCATTTCATCGAAACGCGTGAGCTTCGCCTTCTCGCGGGCAGCCTGCCGATCCTTGTTCCAGCCCATCTGCGGTCCCATCCGCACGGCCATGTATTCGTCCTTGCTCAGATCGCCATTGTCGTCAGCATCCATCGCGATGAAGACGTCCTCGGCGGCGGACGCAGCCTCCTCCGCAGTCACCTTGCCGTCTCCGTTCGCATCGATCATGGCGAATCGCCCGCGGCCAGGCGCGTGCATCATGGGGCCTGAACCCATGCCCATTCCCCAGCCCGGGCCACCGAAACCGCGCCCCCAGGGGCCGTCACCATAGGCTTGCGAATAGGCCGTACCGGCAAGGAGGCCTGTGCTCGCCACGACGACGATTGCTGTCAGTATCCGTTTCATCTCAGTTCTCCCTAGATCAACAGAACCGCGGCCCGACACCATGGACGACCGCATGCCGATGCTAGTCGGTTTGCGGGAACGGGCCTTGCGGCAGATCAAGGGAAAAGGCGGCCCGTTCCGGAGGCTGCGCAATTCGCCGGCGGGGACAGGCGGCGAGCCTGTCTTCCGCAGGGCAGCGGTCGCGAGAACTACCTGCGATGATCACATATTCTGGTAAAGCGGCCCTTCGCCGCCCTGGGGCGGGACCCAGTTGATGTTCTGGTTGGGGTCCTTGATGTCGCAGGTCTTGCAGTGGACGCAGTTCTGCGCGTTGATGACATAGGTCATCTCGCCATCCTTCTCCACCCATTCGTAGACGCCGGCCGGACAGTAACGCGCCGAAGGGCCGCCATAGACGTCGTGTTCGGAGCGCTTCTGCAGGTCCATGTCCTTGACCTTGAGGTGGACCGGTTGGTCCTCCTCATGGTTGGTGTTCGAGAGGAACACCGAGGACAAGCGGTCGAAGGTGAGCACCCCGTCCGGCTTCGGATAGTCGATCTTCTGATGCTTCGATGCGGGTTCCAGGCTCTCCGCATCCGTCTTGCCGTGCTTCAGCGTGCCGAACAAGGAGAAGCCGAAGAGCTGGTTCGTCCACATGTCCAGCCCGCCGAGCGCAATGCCGAGGCCCGTGCCGAACTTCGACCAGAGCGGCTTGACGTTCCTGACCCGCTTCAGGTCCGTGCCGATCGCGGTCTGCCGCCATTCGGTCTCGATCTCGATCGGCTCGTCATTGGCGCGGCCGGCGGCGATCGCCTCGGCGATCTTTTCGGCCGCCAGCATGCCGGACAGAACCGCATTGTGGCTGCCCTTGATGCGCGGCACGTTGACGAGACCGGCCGAACAGCCGATCAGCGCGCCGCCGGGGAAGGACAGTTTCGGTACCGACTGGTACCCTCCTTCCGTGATGGCGCGGGCGCCGTAGGAAAGACGCTTGGCGCCCTCGAACGTGGTGCGGATCGAAGGATGCGTCTTGAAGCGCTGGAACTCCTCGAAGGGGTAAAGCCAGGGGTTCTTGTAGTTGAGATGGACCACGAAACCGACGGCGACGAGATTGTCCTCCAGGTGATAGAGGAAGGAGCCGCCGCCGGTCTTCATGCCGAGCGGCCAGCCGAACGAATGCTGCACCAGGCCGGGCCTGTGGTTTTCCGGTTTCACCTGCCAGAGTTCCTTCAGGCCGATGCCGTATTTCTGCGGCTCGCGGCCGTCCTGCAGGCCGAAGCGGGCGATCAGCTGCTTGGCGAGCGAACCGCGCACGCCCTCGCCGATCAGCACGTATTTGCCGAGCAGTGCCATGCCGCGGGTATAGTTGGGGCCGGGCTCGCCGTTCCTCTCGATGCCCATGTCGCCGGTCGCCACCCCGATGACCGCGCCCTGTTCATCATAGAGCACTTCGGTCGCGGCAAAGCCCGGATAGATCTCGACGCCCAGTGCTTCCGCCTTTTCGGCGAGCCAGCGACAGACGTTTCCGAGCGAGACGATGTAGTTGCCGTGATTGTTCATCAGCGGCGGCATGGCGACGTTGGGCAGACGGATCGCGCCGGCAGGACCCAGGAACAGGAACTGGTCGTCGGTGACCGGCGTCTTGAAGGGATGGCCCTCCTCTTCCTGCCAGCCGGGCAGAAGCCTGTCGATGCCGATCGGATCGACCACCGCACCGGAGAGGATATGGGCGCCCACTTCCGACCCCTTTTCAAGCACCACGACCGTCAGATCCGGGTTGACCTGCTTCAGGCGGATCGCCGCCGCAAGCCCCGCCGGCCCCGCGCCCACGATCACCACGTCGAATTCCATGCTCTCCCGTTCGGGAAGTTCCTGTTCGTTCATATCCAACTCCGCTCGCCGGCCCCTCCCGGCGTCTGTTCAGGCACCTGTTGCGGCAGGCATCCTGTCTTGGCAAAAGCCGCCCCGCTTGTCGAGGCGGGAAAACGTCTTCAGCCTTGCCATTCGCGCAAATCGCCTTTCCGTTTCTTCAACTTACTTTTACGTTCACGTCAACTATAAGGCGCGAACCGAAGAAAGCAAGTTCGGCCTTTCGCGACCAAATGCCCCTGCTATAAAGGCCGACAGTCCGAAGACAGGAATGGAAGGAACAGCATCATGGATCTCGGTCTTACCGGCAAACGCGCTCTCGTGCTCGCCTCATCGCGCGGCCTCGGCCTCGGAATTGCGAAGGCGCTCGCGGCGGAAGGCGCGAACGTGCTGCTCGTCGGCCGCTCAGGCGACCGCCTCGCGGAGAACTGCAAGGCGATCAATGCCGAAGGCAAAGGCAAGGCCGAATGGGTCTGGGGGGATATTGCCGACGACAATTTCGTCGCAGCCATGGTGAATGCTGTCAGGGAGAAGCTTGGCGGTATCGACATCCTCGTCAACAACACCGGCGGCCCGACACCCGGCACGACGGAGGATATGACGGCCGACAAGCTCGACACCTTCTTCCAGTCCATGGTGCTGCGCGTCATCACGCTTACCAATGCGCTGCTACCGCAGATGAAGGAACAGGGTTTCGGCCGCATCCTGACGGTCGCTTCCTCCGGCGTCGTCGAACCGATTGCCAATCTCGCGCTTTCCAACACGCTGCGTTCGGCGCTGGTCGGCTGGAACAAGACGCTTGCGACGGAAGTGGCCAATTTCGGCATCACTGCCAACATGCTGCTTCCCGGGCGCATCCATACGGACCGTATCGATGAACTCGACGGTGCAAATGCAAAGCGCACCGGCAAGTCGCTCGAGGACGTGCGTGCCGCCTCGCTCAAGACGATCCCCGCCGGTCGTCTCGGCAAGGTGGAGGAATTCGCCGCCGCCGGCGCTTTCCTCTGCTCGGTTCCCGCAAGCTATGTCACCGGCACGACGCTGCGGGTCGATGGCGGCGCCTCGCGCTCGATCTGAGCATCGTCGTTCAATATTGATTCGAATTGAGGCCTTTCTCTTCGGAGGATCTCAATTCCCGTGACGTAGGAGACGAGCCGGCCCTGAAACCCACAGCATCGGCCCGAAAATCGGAATCGATTTTCGGAAAGCACGATGCGTAGATTCAAGGAGATAGAGCGTCCTTTGTGCGTCCATTCGGACGCACGGCGCTCTAGGGATCGCCGGCATGATCGAAAGCGTTCCGGAGGTATGCGAAGATTCTTCGCCGGACAGTTCTTCCGCGCCGCATGCGCCGGTCTCCGCCGCCGCGGCGATTGCGGAAATGCTTGCGGCGGGAGACATGCCGGGACGCGATGCCGGCGACCGGCCGGCGCGGCCGATTTCCGCGGCAGCCACGATCGCCAGACCGGCACCCCTTAACGCGAGGCCGCTCGGTGCCTTCGAGGATGCGGTCATCTTCAACCTGCTCGACAACCTCTCGCCTTCGAGCCGCATCGCCGGCTTCGTTCTGTCCGAAAGCGAGGAGCCGGCGCCAAGATCGCTGATCACGGCCTATTACGAAGACGCCTGATCGCCTTCCGATATCACGCAATCGCGTCTCGCGATCCGCCCGGCCCGGGCCTATGATCCGATGTTCCCTGACCCTCGGAGATTTCCCATGAAATTCGCACGACTGGCGCTTTCCGTGATCGGTGTCCTGCTGATTGCTCTCGGCCTTCTCTGGATCGGCCAGGGCAGCGGCATCTTTCCCTACCCGGCCCGGAGCTTCATGATCAACCAGACGCCCTGGCTCATCAACGGCGCGATCGCCGCCGTCATCGGGCTCCTCGCCATCGGGGGCGCACGGCGGTTTCTCCGATAGCGGCATAGATCCGCCTGTCGCGAGACGGTCAGCCGGGATCAGTCGCGATAATTCGACAACCACTTGACGCCCGCTGCGGCCACAGTGACGAACCCCATGAAGCCCGCCCAGGTTTCAACATAGACCGGTGGTGTGGCCGGCAACGTCCCTTCGATGTTGAAGTAGCCCAGGGTGAGCATGCCGGCGCACAGAACGAAAGCGAACGTCGCCCAAATCCATATCCGCAGGTATGACATTCATCTCCTCCTCCGCTGACGCGCGGCAGAAAAATAAACGAACGGCGGCGCCGGGAAAGTAAGCCAATCGACGTAAGTCCTTCAGGTGAAGCAAGGCGTGAGAGTAACCTTAACGAATAACCTGAATATCGAACTCCACTTGCATCGGCGGCCTCCGATGCCGTTTATGGTTGGCGCGCTGCAGCGCTGCCTAGGCGCTACGGGCGGTCGGGCCTGGGGGGCCCGGCCGCTTTCGGTTTTCAGCGCGAGAACTCTTCGAGATCAGAACCCCGCCGCCAGTTTCGGAAAGTCCTCGATCAGCCCGTCCCGCACCACGAAACTGATCGGTTCCTTCGGATACCGTTTGGTATCGACCAGCAGCCTTGCGAAGATGACGCGCCGTTCATCCTTCATCGCCCAGCCGACGAACCAGCCGAGCGGGCGGTCGCGATCCGTCTTGCCGGCCTTGTCGCGCAACCAGCCGGAACCGGTCTTGCCCTGGATGTCCCAGCCGTCGCCCGCTTCGAAATGCGGGGTGATGGCGAGCGTCATGTCGACGGCATGTTCGGAGATCGGCAGGCCGCCGGTCAGGAAACGGCGGATGAACTGCACCTGCTCGTCGGCCGAAATCTTCAGCGACGACATGAGCCAGGCTTCGGTCAGGCCGCCGGAGACATCGCGATTGCCGTAGCCGAAGCGCTGGATGTAATCGGCGAAGGCGCGTTTTCCGAGCTTGCGGGTCAGCTCCTGCGAATACCAGACGATCGAGTCCTTTTCCCAGATCAACGGATCGACATCTTTCTTCACCCGATCCGGCCCGCCGAACTTCGCCTGGTATTTCCAGCGCGGGTTTTCCGCATCGGTCAGGATGCCGGCGTCATATCCCATCATGGCCAAAGGAAGTTTGAAGGTCGATTGCGGATAAAAGCCCTGGTCGCAGGTGCCCTGACGATAAAGTGTCTCGCCGCTCTGCTCATCGATAATGACGGTGCAGCGGATCGGCTCCGCCGCCCCGGCCGACGCAAAATCGAGGAAAGCTGCGGTAATTCCAAGAGAAAATGCCAGAATAAGGGAATTTCTGAAAGCCATGGTCAAAGCTCCGGTTGATGGGACATGGTTTTCTAGGCCGGCTTGCGAGCCCCAATCAAACGATGATATCTGCGGCGAGCCATAAACTGAATTAGGGCATTGCCATGGTTAGGCCATATTTGCCGCTGAACGCGCTGCGCGCTTTCGAAGCCGCCGCAAGACATCTCTCCTTCACCCGGGCGGCGATCGAGCTCTGCGTCACGCAGGCTGCCGTCAGCCATCAGGTGAAGCTTCTGGAACAGCGACTCGGCGCGACGCTCTTCCGCCGCCTGCCGCGCGGGCTGATGATCACCGAGGAAGGACTGGCGCTCTTACCCTCGTTGCAGGAGAGTTTCGACCGCATGGCCGACATGCTGGAGCGGTTCGAGGGCGGGCATGTGCGCGAGGTGCTGAAGCTCGGAGCGGTCGGCACGCTGGCGGTCGGCTGGCTGTTGCCGCGTCTCCACGATTTTCGGGAAAGATATCCGTTCGTGGACCTCAGGCTTTCCACCAACAACAACCGTGTCGACATCGCCGCCGAAGGGCTCGACTACACGATCAAGTTCGGCAACGGCGCATGGCACGATATCGAGGCGGAGGCGCTGTTCGAGGCGCCGCTTTCCGTGCTCTGCATTCCGGCGATCGCAAAGCAGCTCATGTCGCCGGAGGACGTGACGCACCAGACGCTGCTCCGCTCCTACCGCGCCGACGAATGGCCGGGCTGGTTCGAGGCGGCGGGCGTCGCCTCGCCACCGATCCGGGGCATGGTGTTCGACAGTTCCGTGCTGATGATCGAGGCGGCCTTGCAGGGTGCCGGCGTGGCGCTCGCCCCGCCGCTGATGTTCTCCCGGCAGCTCAGCTCGGGCGCGCTCGAACAGCCTTTCGAGATCTACATTTCCAAAGGCAGCTATTGGCTGATCCGGCTGAAGTCGCGAAGCGTGACGCCGGCGATGGAAATGTTCCGCAACTGGCTTGCGGAACAGGCGGCGGAGACGCGGGGAACGGCCTAGGCGGCGTCCTCGGTCGCCCGGCGGGCGGATTTCATCGCCTCGGTGATCGCCACCGTCTCGACCGAAACGCGGGTGACGCGCATCAGGAGGTCGATGACCTTTTCCTTGTAATCGGCAAAACGGTAGGTGTTGAACTTTTCGCGGATGGTCGGGTCCTTCGGCGTCTTTTCCCGGTACTGGTCGAGGATCCATTCGAGCCCGGAGCGGTTGCCGAGCCGGTAGGTCCAGGCCTCCGCCGGGATGCCGGAAAGCTGGGTTTCGCTGTCGAGGCGGATGATGCCGCCCTCCCTGTCGGCCTTAAGGATCGCCTTCGGCGAAACGCCCGCCGCCCTCGCCTTCTCGTCCGGCGTATCCAGCCGGGCAAGCGGCCAGGGCTCGACGGTCTCGTAGCCGATATGCAGCTCCATCAGGCGTTTGCCCCAATCGGCCCATGCCCGGAAATCCGGATAGAAGGGAATGCGCGGAAACTCGCGCTTCAGGTTCAGCGCATATTTTTCGCGGTAGAGCGGATCGTGCAGCACGCCATAGACATAGTGAAAAATGTCTTCCTTCGAAATCTTCTCCGCCTTGCCGTAATGGCTCTGGAACTGTTTCAGGCCCCAGTCGGTGATGTTGTCGACCCGCTCGCCGGAGGATGTGTAGCGGTAGAGGGGGAGGCAACTTGCACCGGCTGCGGCACCGACAAGATGCATATCAACTGCGCACTCGCTGCCAGTCACCATGAACGGCTTCTGTGAGGTTGGATCAGTGAACACCAAGGCCCGGTTCGGACGCGCTCCATCTTCACCGAAGAGGGTCCGCGTCTGATTTAGCATTTCGATCAGCGGCGGGTAGAATACCAACTTCTGTTTGTCGAAGGGTCGATACAGGACCTCGATTTCCCGTGTTGCCTCCAGCGAAAGCCTGTCGCCACTGGACAGCGCCTTTTTCACGGAGCGCGTCCATTTGATGTCGCCTTCTTGAGAGCCCAATTCATCGAGGCTTCGTTGACCTGTCGTGATGGCACGCCGGTCTGCATCATAACGATCAACTAGGTATCCAACCTTATCGACCAGCGCCTTTGATGAGCGGTCGAACATCCATTCATCTCGATTGGTCACTAGGCCAAATGAAAAAAGGCGAAAAATTGCCTTTTCCTGCCCACGCGTCTTCGCAACCTTTGTCTTCTTATCCGCCACCGGGATCAATTCATCCCACTGGTTCTCCGCCAGATTGATCCAGTTCCCCTTTTTGTCCGGCTCGATCCTTTCGAACGCGAGCGTCGAGAGTTTCTGCGAACCCATAAACGCAAGCTTGTCCTCCGCCGTATCGAATTCCGGCCGGCGGGCGTAGAAGATCTTGCAGCCCTTCTGCTTGCGGCGCTTGACGAGAAAGGAAATGGCCACACCGGTCTGGATGCCGAAGACATTGTGCTTGGTGCCGGAAAGTTTCGGATTGGCGCGCACGTCGCCACCGAGATCGACCACGTAGATTTCGTGGAACTCGTCGGCCACCGTCTTGCGGAAGCCGTCGAAGGTGCGGCTGTCGATGAAGGAGCGGTTGGTGACGAAGGCGAGCACGCCGTCATCATGCATGCGGTCGGATGCCCAGCGGAGGAAGCGGGCATACATGTCAAAAAGTGCAATCTTGTTCTGTGCGGTGCTTTTCAGACCGTAGCTATCCCTAATTCGGTCATCGACCCGCTTATAAGGGCGGTTCGGGTTTCGCATATTGAAGTTTCTTGCCACGCATTATACGGCGGGTTGCCGATGATGACGGAAATCTTGCGCTTGTTCTGGCGGCGGACGCGCTCGACGTTCTCGTCCGAAAGCGCCGCGAACATGTCGTGCTGGTGGCCGGCGCGGATGCCGAGGCCCTCCACATTGTCCAGCGTGTCGACGAAGCAGAGGTTCGGATATTCGGCGAACTGGCCTGATATCGCCGCATAGGTCGCCTCGATGTTCAGGTTGGCGACGTAATAGGGCAGGATCGCCACCTCGTTGGCGTGCAGCTCGTTCTTGTATTTGTGGGCGAGCTTCCTCGGGTCGCCGCGGAAATATTCCAAGAGTTCGCAGATGAAGGTGCCGGTGCCCGTCGCCGGGTCGAGGATTTCCACGTGCTCGTCGACGAGGTTCCTGCCGAAATGCTTTTCGCAGAGCCAGTCGGCGCCCTCGATCATGAACTTGACGATCTCGTTCGGCGTATAGACGACGCCGAGGCGATCGGCCTTCTTCCTGTCGTAGACCTTGTAGAAATTCTCGTAGATCAGCTTCAGGAAGGTCTGCTTTTCCTAGTGGCTGGTGATCTGCGCGGCATTCGCCCGGATCGCCGCATAATAGGGTTCGAGCCCCTTCAGCGTGTCGCGCTTCACCGCGCCGGTGAAGAACTCCTCCTCCAGCGCGTAGAGTTCGTGGGCGATGTTGTTCTTCTTGTGGAAGTCGCTGTCGTTGAAGACGTGGGCAAAGATTTCCTCGGTCAGGATGTGCTGGATCAGCATTTCCCGGACATCCGCCTCGCCGAGCGTCGGGTTGATCGTCTCCTTGCAGGTTTCGAGGAAACGGGCGGCGGCGGCGCGGAAGGCGGCATTCTCCCGGTAGGCCGTGTCGATGCGCTGGCGCAGCGCCTCCAGCACGGTCGGCAGGTCGGCCTTGAACTTTTCCACCGCCTTGCGGAACTCGGCGATTTCCGGCCGCTCATAACGGAAGAACAGCGATACCAGCCGCAGCAGCCCGGCCGTATCGGTCATCGAGGCGCGGGTGACCTCCTGCCGGTTCTGGATCAGCACCGCAATTTCGGAATTCTCGAAGATGATATTGTCCTGCGGATAACCGCGGGCGAATTTCTTGCGGATCTCCTCGTCGAGGTCGTCCTTTGTGTCCTTCGCCTCCCAATAGCCGTGCGGCACGCGGATATCGTGCAGCACCGTGCCGTCAGGACGGACCGTCGTCTTCATCGTCGTCTCGACCGGATATTCCTCCAGGAAGACGAGCTTTTCGGAAGACGCCCAGGACTCCAGCAGCCGCCCGAAAGCCCGGCGGATGACCTGTTCGTTGGATAATCCCGAAAACTTCCTGAGCCGGTCGATCTCGGCAAGATATTGATTGATTAGCTGCTGGCTCATGTCACCCCCTGGAGCGGGGACATTAGAACGCGCCGGCTCCGAGCGAAAGCGCGAATTCTCGCACGGTACAACCGTTTTAAGCCCTGGTCCGGGGTTGCCATCCGCCTCCCCTTGTGCGATCACGCGCCCTCTCAAAAAATCCGGGGCGCGCAATCAAGCGCCCTTTTCGCGTTCGGGGCCTCCGGCTTCGGTTCAATGATCTTCGGTGGACAAAAGGAGCACGGCCATGGCACGGGCGCTCGGGCTTGATTTCGGCACGACGAATACGGTTCTGGCGCTTTCGGACGGCGCCGACGCCACGCATTCCATGCGCTTCACGAGCAGCGCCGGCGAGACCGACACGATGCGCACGGCGCTTTCCTTCATGAAGGACCCGGTGATGGGCGCACAGGCGTTGAAGGTCGAGGCGGGACAGGCGGCGATCCGCCAGTTCATCGACAATCCCGGCGACTGCCGCTTCCTGCAGTCGATCAAGACCTTTGCGGCGAGCGCCCTCTTCCAGGGCACGCTGATCTTCGCCCGCCGGCACGTCTTCGAGGACCTGATGGAGATTTTTCTGCGGCGGCTGAAGACCTATGCGGAGGAGAATTGGCCGAGCGACGTCTCGCGGGTCATCGCCGGAAGGCCGGTGCATTTCGCCGGGGCCAATCCGGACGCGAAGCTCGCCACCGAGCGCTACAACGCGGCGCTGACAAGGCTCGGCTTTCCGGAAATCCACTACGTCTACGAGCCGGTCGCGGCGGCCTATTACTTCGCGCAGACGCTGAAATCCGACGCGACCGTGCTGGTCGCGGACTTCGGCGGCGGCACGACCGACTATTCGCTGATCCGCTTCGAGCGCAAGGCCGGCAAGCTGATGGCAACCCCGATCGGCCATTCGGGCGTCGGCGTCGCGGGCGACCATTTCGACTACCGGATGATCGACAATCTCGTGGCGCCCGAGATCGGCAAGGGCACGTTCTTCAAGAGCTTCGACAAGGTGCTGGAAGTGCCCGCCGGCTACTACGCCAATTTCGGCCGCTGGAACCAGTTGTCGATCTTCAAGACCACGCGCGAATTCACCGATCTCAAATCGCTGGTGCGCTCGGCGCTCGATCCGGACAAGCTGGAGCTGTTCATCGACCTCGTCGAGCATGACGAGGGCTATCCGCTCTACCAGGCAATCTCCGCCACCAAGATGGCGCTGTCGGGCGCGGAAGAGGCGGAATTCCATTTCCCGCCGCTTGGGCGTGCGGGCCGGAAGACGGTGAAACGTGCCGATTTCGAAAGCTGGATCGCCGACGACCTGACGCGCATCGAAGGCGCGCTCGACGAGGTGATGGAGAAAACCGGCACGGTGCCGGGAGAGATCGACAAGGTGTTCCTGACCGGCGGCACGTCCTTCGTGCCGGCCGTGCGGCGCATCTTCACCCGGAGATTCGATGCCGGCAAGATCGAGAGCGGCGGCGAGCTGCTGTCGATCGCCCACGGCCTGGCGCTGATCGGCGAAAGCGACAACGTCGCACAATGGGCGGCGTGAGAGGGGCCGGAAGGTTTATCCTCCCTCATCTGTCGGGAATGCCCCTCATCCGGCTGCCGCCACCTTCTCCCCGCTCGGGCGGGGAGAAGGGATATGCCGCACCGGCGTCCCAAAACTCCAGTTGCGATCTGGGCACATCCCCTCTCCCCGCATGCGGGGAGAGGGTTAGGGTGAGGGGCAAATTCCCATACGGGACTGCTGCGCCGTCATCCGAAACCGGTTCCCCCTCCCCGGCGACATGCTATAGGGTAGTCCCATGAACGCCACACAAACCCTCGACGCCCAGGAGCTTGCCGCCCTTCTGCATTTCTATGCGGATTCGGGCGTCGAATGGCTCGTCGAGGATGAACCGGTCGATCGTTTCGCCCAGTTCGCAGCGCAGAAGGCCGCGCAGGCGGAGGCGAAAATGCCGGCATCGGCCCGCCAGCCGCAGCCGGTACAGAACGACCCGGCCCCCACGTCCCGAACGAGTGGCGCTTCCCCAGCTCCAAATCGCGCCGCCGCACGGCCTGCAGCCCCCGCCCCATCGGTCGCCGTTCCCGATAGCGAGGCGGTGGCCTCGGCCCGATTCGCGGCCGAAAGCGCCCGCTCGCTCGCCGAACTGAAGACGGCGCTCGAAGCCTTTACCGGCTGCAACCTGAAGAACGGCGCCCGCTCCACCGTCTTCGCCAGCGGCGACCCCTCTTCCGGCATCATGGTGATCGGGCCGACGCCGAATGCCGACGACGACCGCGACGGCCTGCCCTTCTCCGGCCGGCAGGGCCAGTTGCTGGACAGGATGCTCGGCGCGATCGGGCTTGCGCGCGAGGCCGTATTGCTCACCAACATCATTCCCTGGCGTCCGCCGGGCAACCGCATGCCTTCCGATGCCGAGCTCGAAATCTGCCGGCCCTTCCTCGAACGGCAGGTGGCGCTCGCCGAGCCGAAACTGTTGTTGCTGCTCGGCAACTTCCCGGCCCGCTTCTTCTTCGGCGCCAATGGCACGATCCATTCGCTGCGCGGAGAATGGCGCGACATCACCTTCGGGGGAATCGATGCGGCGGCGATCGCGACGCTGCATCCGCAGGAGCTTCTTGCAGCACCCGCCAACAAGGCGCTTGCCTGGCAGGACCTTCTGACCTTCAAAAAGCGGCTTTGAGGCCATCGACTGCCCGCATTTCGGGCAGAAGCTTGCGGAATTGCCACAAGATTACAAAAATATGAAAAACGCCATGCGCCTGACGCATGGCAGTGCGGCGTTCTGCTGCATTGCAGAATCAATGTTGCGCTGCAATATTGGCATCATGTCTTGGGAGGAACAGGTTTAAGGAACCAAGGCAATGACGACGCGCTTCCGCCCGATCCATTCGGGCTTCGAAACCCTCCGGATCGCAGGCCTTCAGCCGCGCTCGACGCAGGGTTATCACCGTTTCGGCTCAGCGACGAACGAGCAGATGACGTCCCGCGCGATGGCGCGCCCGACCGGCATCACGCGTCCGGCTGCCGTCTTCGCCGATTTCCGCGAACGCTGATAGCCAGGACAAGGAAGCAGCCATGACGGCCATCCTCCACCCGATCCGCACGTTGCGCGAAAATCTCTCCGATATCAGCGCAGCAGTGAACGCCTCGCGCGAATTCAGCCGCGCGGGTGCCGCCCGGTACGGCTCCGAAAAGATCAACCCGGTCACGGCCGCCATCCCGCTCTGATTTTCAGGTGCCCGCCCCTGGCGGCGATGCCTTGCGCGCCGCCTTCCGCTCCAGCCCGAGCTGGTGTTCGCGGTAGATGATGAAAATTCCCGCCGAGACGGTGATCGCCGTGCCGATGAGCATGCTGACCGTCGGCACATCCCCGAACAGCACATAGGCAATGCCGATCCCGAGCAGGATCGACGTGTATTCGAACGGCGCGACCGTCGAGACGTCGGCATTGCGGTAGCCCTCGGTCAGAAGAACCTGTCCCACTCCGCCGCAGAAGCCGGCGCCGATCAGGAAGAGCTTTTCCGACGTGGACAGTTCCACCCAGCCGAAGGGCAGGCTGACCAGCGAAAACACCGCCCCGCTCAGCGAGAAGAAAAGCACGATCGTCGCCGTTTTCTCTGTGCGCACGAGCTGGCGTGTCTGTATCATCGCAAACCCGGCCAGCACTGCCGATATGATGACGGAGACCGCGCCGATCGCCTGTTCGGACTCCATGCCGCCCTGTTCGAACATGGTCAGCTTCGGCCAAGAAATGATGACCACGCCGATCATGCCGATCAGAACCGCGGTCCACCGATAGACCCGCACCGTCTCCTTCAGGAAGATTGCGGCAAAGACGACGGCGAGCAGCGGCGTGGAATAGCCGATCGCGATCGCATCCGGCATGGGCAGATGCACCAGTCCATAGAACCCAAAACCCATGGAGAGAATGCCGAGAAAACCACGCTTCAGGTGCCCGAACGGGCTGTCCGTGCGAAATGCGCCCCGCAATTCGCCCTCGAATGCGAGGTAGGCCACGATGGGCACGATTGCGAAGGCGGAACGGTAAAAGGTGATCTGGCCGGCTGGAATATCAGGCCCCGCGGATTTGATGCAGGTCTGCATCATCACGAAAATCACCACGGAGGAGACTTTGAACATGATCCCCCGAAGGGGATTCAAGGCATCGGCGGCGGCCATCAACAACTCATTGAAATCTTAGGCCGCATCGAAAACGGAGCCTGCAATGAAAAGGAGGGGATTCAGTTTGTCGGCAGAGTAACGGAAAAGCGCTGTGCGCGGGATCAAAACTGATGATGGGTTGATCAATATCCGTGACCTGATGAAATATACCGAAACAAAATGAGGTTTAATTTAGCCAAAGTTTCAACAATCGTTTAGCATTGCATGCAAGTATGCGCGCGGCGTCGGGCAAAAGCCAGTGAACGGGAGCATTCATCACTCCCAATGCCATTTTTGAAGAGCCGGTTCAGGAAGCAACATGCGAACAGATACGGGCCAGATCGTTCATCTGGCAGATTACCGCCCCACCGATTTCGTCCTGGAACGCGTCGATCTGACTTTCGAGCTCGACCCGACCAACACCAAGGTGGAGGCGCGACTGATCTTCCACCGGCGCGAAGGTGTCGATCCCTCTGTACCCCTCGTCCTCGACGGCGACGAACTCACCCTTTCCGGGCTGTTGATTGATCAATCCGAAGCGCCAGCCAGCCGGTATGACGCGACGCCGGAAAGCCTGACGATCCGCGATCTGCCGGCCGAAACACCCTTCGAGGTCACCGTCACCACCTTCATCAATCCGGAAGCCAACAGCCAGTTGATGGGGCTCTACCGCACCAGCGGCGTCTATTGCACCCAGTGCGAGGCCGAAGGCTTCCGCCGCATCACCTATTTCCCGGACCGTCCCGACGTTCTTGCGCCCTATACGATCACCATCATCGCCGACAAGGCGGCCAATCCGGTGATGCTGTCGAACGGCAATTTCCTCGGTGGCGGCGATTACGACGAAGGCCGGCATTTCGCCGCCTGGTTCGATCCGCATCCGAAGCCTGCCTATCTGTTCGCGCTGGTGGCGGGCGACCTCGGCGTGGTCGAGGACACGTTCACCACCATGTCGGGCCGCGACGTCAAGCTCCGGATCTACGTGGAGCACGGCAAGGAGCCGCGCGCCGCTTACGCCATGGATGCGCTCAAACGCTCGATGAAGTGGGACGAGGAACGCTTCGGCCGCGAATACGATCTCGACATCTTCATGATCGTCGCCGTCTCCGACTTCAACATGGGGGCCATGGAAAACAAGGGCCTCAACGTCTTCAACGACAAATACGTGCTCGCCGACCCCGAGACCGCAACCGATCAGGACTACGCCAATATCGAAGCGATCATCGCGCATGAATATTTCCACAACTGGACCGGCAACCGCATCACCTGCCGCGACTGGTTCCAGCTCTGCCTCAAGGAAGGGCTGACGGTTTATCGCGATCACGAGTTCTCGGCCGACCAGCGCTCGCGCCCGGTCAAGCGCGTCGCCGAAGTGCGCCACCTGAAGTCGGAGCAGTTCCCCGAGGATGCAGGCCCGCTCGCCCATCCCGTCCGCCCGACGAAATATCGCGAAATCAACAATTTCTATACGACGACAGTCTACGAAAAGGGCTCGGAAGTCACCCGCATGATCGCGACCCTGCTCGGGAGCAAGGATTTCAAGGCGGGCATGGACCTCTATTTCGAGCGCCATGACGGTCAGGCGGTCACTGTCGAGGACTATCTGAAGTGCTTCGAGGATGCGAGCGGTCGCGATCTTGAGCAATTCTCGCTCTGGTATCATCAGGCAGGTACGCCGCTCGTTACGGCTTCGAGCAGCTACGACCAGAAAAAGGGGGCATTTACGCTGTCTCTGGAGCAGATGCTTCCGGCCACGCCCGGCCAGTCGAACAAGGAGCCGATGCACATTCCGCTGTCCCTGGCACTGATCCTCGACAATGGCCAGATTGCAGCGCCGACAGCCATCAAGGGCGGCGAAATGACCGGCGATGTTCTGCATCTTACAGAGCGCAAGCAGACCTTCACGTTCTCCGGCATCTCGTCCCGACCAGTTCTGTCGCTCAACCGCTCGTTCTCGGCGCCGATCAACCTGCATTTCGACCAGACGCCGGCCGATCTTGCCCATATCGCCCGCCATGACACCGACCTCTTCGCCCGCTGGCAGGCCCTCACCGACCTTGCGATGCCGAACCTCATGCAGGCGGCACGCGACGCCCGCGAGGGCAGGGAGATCACCTGCGATCCGGCGCTCACCGCAGCCCTTCTCGAAGCCGCCGGTGACGAGGCGCTGGAGCCCGCATTCCGCGCGCAGGTGCTGACGCTGCCGAGCGAGGCCGATATCGCCCGCGAACTCGGCGGCAACAACGACCCGGACGCGATCCATGCCGGAAGGCATGCGATCCTTTCGGCGATCGCCAGAGAGGGGAACAAGACCTTCCTGCGCCTCTTCGATGAGATGAAGATTGCAGGTCCCTATGCGCCGGATGCCGCAAGCGCGGGCAAGCGGGCGTTGAGGAACAGCGCGCTTGCCTACCTGACCTATGCGGAAGGGACACCCGCCCGCGCGGCGCAAGCCTTCGCCGCTGCCGACAACATGACCGATGTGGCGCAGGCGCTGACGCTGCTCGCCCACCGGTTCCCGGACTCTGCGGAAGCGCAAGGCGCGCTCGATACGTTCCTGAAGCGGTTCGACGGCAATGCGCTCGTCATCGACAAGTGGTTCTCGATCCAGGCGACGATTCCGGGCGCGGGCGCACTCGCCCGGGTCAAGGCCTTGATGGAGAACCCGCGCTTCGTATCGACCAATCCGAACCGCGTACGCTCGCTGATCGGCACTTTCGCCTTTGGCAATCCGACCGGCTTCAACCGACCGGATGGCGAGGGCTACCGGTTCCTCGCCGAGCAGATCCTTTCGATCGACCCGAAGAACCCGCAGCTTGCCGCCCGCATCCTCACTTCGATGCGGTCCTGGCGGTCGCTGGAGCCGCAGCGTGCGGACCATGCCCGCTCGGCGCTGGCAACCATCGAACGGGCCGAAACACTGTCGACCGACGTGCGCGACATCGTCGAACGCATGCTGAAAGGGTGAACCTGCGGCGCCAGGCTATTCCACATCGATGCCGTTGATGTCGATGGCGACCGCGACCCGGTCGAGGACGGGCCGGTTATCGGGGCCGATGGAATAGACGCGGCGCCTGGTGGGGAAGACGAGCCCCCCGAAGGTCCTGGGTTCGGTCGCATAGTTGGCGCTGGACGTTCCGCCCATGATCTCGACGCTGTAGTCATGCCGGCGCAAGATTCCGGCTGCATCGAAGTAAAAGATCTGCTCGGTGGAATGGCTGGCGACATCCGGCGGGAAGGTGACCCTCAGCCGTCGCCACGTCTCCCCTTGCTCATCCCAAGGCTCCATTTCATCGAGAATGAAACCGGGCAGCCCCAACAGGAACGGCGTCGTCAGATATGTCCACATCGCATATCCCGAAAAATAAGCGAGGTGCTGTGCGTCCCAGGGGGTCTGGATCACGTGCCCCTCGAAAGCCGACCGCGGGCGCTCCCGTTCTTCGAGAACCTCGTTCCGATCACCGAGGATGGCCGTGCGGGCAGGCTCATATTGGCTGTGATGACCCGGCTCGATGAACGGCGAAAACTCGGCATGCTGGCGATGCGGATCGATCGAAACGGCGACGTCCGACAGGACGCCCGGCCACCCTTTGAGATGCCACATCGCTCCCGCGACAGAAATCCTGGCCGTCAGCTTCCTGACTTCGCGCCAACGCTCCCACCCGCCATGCGCCGCAACGGCAAATTCCAGCAAATCGCTCATGCCCGTCTTCTCCTTTTAACAGCAAACCCGCGGATTCCGGTTTAATTTTGAAACCTGTCGACACATAATCCCATTTGGTTTAAATTTGCAACCAATCTTGCATGGTACTGCAAGTATCCTGGAGACGCAGATGAAGGGCAGGAAAACCAATTTGGAAGGAGCGGATTGCGGCATTGCACGCAGTCTTCAGATCGTTGGAGACTGGTGGACGCTTCTGATCGTTCGGGACGCCTTCCGCGGGCATCAGCGTTTCGGGGAGTTTCAAAAGAATCTCGGCCTCGCCAAAAACATCCTGTCGGCGCGGTTGAAAAAACTCGTCCAGGAAGGAATCTTCACCATCGAGGCTCACACGAATTCCCCATCGAGCCCGCGCTACATCCTGACGCCTAAAGGTGAGAAGCTCTACACCCTGCTTGTCGCGCTGTGGCAATGGGGAGAGGAAAACTGTTTTGAACCGGGTGAACTGGAGACCGAAATGGTGGACACGATCGATGGCGCACCGATCGAGAGGTTGCAAGTCAAGGCGGCCGACGGACGTCTTCTAGGCCCCCGCGATTTCCGCCTCGCCTCCAGGCCGTCGTCGGTGGGAGCGTAAGGGGCAGGTAGGATCACTTTCCGAAAAATCGCGCGACGAGCGCCCGGCAGTAGTCGGGCGTCAACTCCCTATCACCGAACAGGATGTGATAGACAATCGGTGCCACCACAAAATCGACAGCCTCGCCGAGATCGAAAGGCGTTTCGCCCCGTGCAGAGGCCCTTTCCCGCAGGGTCTCCAGATGATGATAGGTATATTGGCAGCATTTTACCGGAGCATTGCCTTCCAGGCTTCCGAGCACGTCCGCGAGCAGTGCGCGTCCTACTCTTGAGGACATTTCCTCCGCATATTGCAGGATGAAGGCTTCGAAATCGGAAGTCATCGCTCCCGTATCTTCAGGATCGGCGACCGGTCGCATGCGGTCGACAGCTACATCCGCCAGAAGTTCAGAAAGATCACCCCAGCGGCGATAGATGGTCGACGGAGTGACGCCCGACTTGTCGGCGATCATCGGCACGGTGATCTCGCCCCGGTCCATGTTCTTCAGCAGTTCCTGAACCGTGCGATGCACCGCCTCCTGGATCCGCGCGCTACGCCCGCCCTGCCGCAACATCTCCCTCGCCACTTTTCTTCTCCTTGCCGGCATTCCGCCGGAAAATCGTTCTTATTAATGCAAAGATATTGCATTAGTGCGGAAATGCAACTAAATGCCGTTAACGCTAAAGATTTGCGTTTAGGTGAACCTATGAGCAGTATCCTCCCCTCTGCAACGTCTCCATCCGCTTTCCGGATGACGGTCTACAGCTTCACATTCGCGGTGCTGATTTCGGTCTGCAGCAGTGCGCCAACTCCGCTCTATCACCTCTATCAGGAACTTTTTGACCTCTCGCCAGCGATGATCACACTGATCTTCGGGTCCTATGCCTTCGCGCTCCTTGCCGCGCTTCTGACGTTCGGCGGACTTTCCGATTACGTGGGGCGCAAGCCGCTGATCCTCGCTGCCCTCGTCATCAACGCTACCGCGCTGGTGATCTTCATGCTGGCCGAATCCGGCGCCATGCTGATGGCCGGCCGCATCGTCCAGGGCATCGCGACCGGCCTCGCCTTTCCGACTTTCGGCGCCACGATCCTCGACACCGACAAACGGCACGGGCCGATCCTCAACAGCATAACGGCCTTTCTCGGTCTGATGATCGGCACGCTTGCGGCCGGGACGCTCGTGGCCTTCGCGCCTGCGCCGACATATCTCATCTACGCGATCCTGTTCGTCGCGACCATCGCCGGCACTATCGCGCTCGCCTTCATGCCTGAAACCATCACCAGACGACCTGGCGCGCTCGCCGCAATGCGGCCGCGCATCAGCGTGCCACCCCGTGCCCGCGGAGCGCTCATCAAGGTCACGCCGGTCAATGTTGCCAGCTGGGCGCTTGCCGGCTTCTACCTCTCGCTTATGCCGACGCTGGTCGCGGTCGCGACCGGCATTACCTCGCCTTTCGTCGGCGGCGCAGTCGTCGCCACCTCCATGCTCAGCGCCACGGTCTCTGTCTTCGTTTTTCGCGCGCTCGCGCCGCAACGGGTTCTGTTCTCGGCTACGACCGGGCTGATGATCGGCGTTCTGATCACGCTGCTCGGCGTGGAGGAACGAGCCGTCGGGCTTCTCTTTCTCGGTACGGCGGTCGCTGGTCTCGGTCTTGGATCGATCTTTTCAAACATCCTGAAGATCGTTCTGCCGCTCGCTGAAAGCCATGAACGGGCCGGCCTGTTTTCCGCCTTCCTGGTGGAAAGTTATCTCGCCTTTGCGGTTCCCGCTATCATCGCCGGCCTTGCCGCACCGGCACTGGGTCTCTCCGCAACGGCCTACATCTATGGCGCGGTCGTCATCCTGCTTGCCGCGATTTCCATCGCGGCCACCCGCACCGGCCTCATCGAAAACCCGGCTGTCTGACCCGACGGCCGGCTCTTTCATCCGAAGAGGGACTATACTGGTTCCTCACCGGCCAGCCTTTTTGTTCGACGAGATCGTCGGCGCCATATTGGCCGGCCTGCTTCCGGTCGCGCTCAATGCCTATGACAAGGGCTGATCGCTCCGCCCCGCGCAAGTGATTTACCGCTCCTTTTGACAGGCAACCATACAGCGAACCGCCCGGCCGGCATGGGTCTCGTCCGATTCGCAATTGAATCAAAGTGTTAAAAAAATATTAGCAACCCTCTGGACACGAAGAATCACTAGTGATTCATTAGGTTAGATTCGGGCGAGCGGCGCCTCGAATCACACGAGGGACCACAATGAGGACGATGTCGGGCGTGCAGCGGGCAACCGCGGCCGAGGGGCGGCTGCGTTTCAAATTTCCGAGCTTCGCAGGTTTGGGGCGCATCTCTCCGGAGGAGGTGCGGCTTTCCGTCAAGCCCATCTCGCGGCAGTTGCCGCGGGTGGAACTGGTTCTGAAGCGTTCCATCCCCCTGCTCATCGTCGCCTTCCTCTCCGTCGTCGCAGCCTCGCGCGTTCTCGGCATCGTGGCGGAATACGGGCGGATGGAAGATTCCGCCCGGCAGTCGACGGCGCTGATGGCCGCCGCGGCTCGCGCTGCCTTCTCCGGCGAACCGGCCTTTTCCAGCCGTGACCGGGCCACGGCGGAAATGCGCCTCGGCTCCTTCCTGCCGCAGCAACAGCTGAAATCCGACACCTTCCTTCTCCTTGTCGACGAAGCCGGGCGTGTCTTTGGCGGATCGGGCGAGATCGCGGCCTATATCGGGCGGCGCCTCACATCCGTGCTGCCGGAAACCGCCGCGTTGCGCCGTTTCGGCGGCGACGATGGTGTGATCGAAACCTATTTCGGGGAAATTCCCCATTATGCGGCGATCCAGCCGCTCGGCAGCGAAGGAGCGCTCATCGTCGCAGCCCAATCGCTCGACGGCATTCATCGCTTCTGGCGGCGGGAAGTATCGCTCAACGTCACGCTTTTCACCGGCATTTCGGCGATCCTGCTCATCATCCTCTACGCCTACTACATGCAGGTCAAACGCGCCCGTGACGCCGACGATATCTTCGTCGAATCCAATCTGCGTATCGAAACCGCGCTGTCGCGAGGCCGCTGCGGGCTTTGGGATTTCGACGTCACCAACAAGCGCCTCTTCTGGTCCGGCTCCATGTACGAGATGCTCGGCCTGCCGCCCGGCAGCAATGTCATCTCCTTTGCCGACGCAGCACGGATGATGCATCCGAGCGACGGCAATATCTGCACGCTTGCCCGGGCCATAAGCCGCGGCAATGCCCGGCAGGTGGACCAGGTCTTTCGCATGCGCCACGCTGCGGGCCACTATGTCTGGATGCGCGCCCGCGCCCAGGTGGTGAAGACCGCCGCCGGCCGGACCCACGTCATCGGCATCGCCATGGACGTGACCGAGCAGCATCGTCTCGCCCAGCGATATGCCGAAGCCGACCAGCGGCTCGCGGACGCGATCGAATGCACGTCGGAAGCCTTCGTTCTGTGGGACAAGAACGACCGGCTCGTGATGTGCAACACCCATTTCCAACAGGCTTACGGGCTGCCGGATAGTGTGCTGGTGCCGGGCACCGAACGTGCCTCCGTCAACGCAGCGGCCGCCCGGCCGGTCATCGAGCGGCGCGTCGCCGACCCGGACGGCAGCGGCCTTTCCCGCACGACGGAAGTGCAGCTTGCCGACGAACGCTGGCTGCAGATCAACGAACGACGCACCCGTGACGGTGGCCTCGTCTCGGTCGGCACCGATATCACGCTCCTGAAGCGCCACCAGGAGCGGCTGCGCGACAGCGAGCGCCGGCTGATGGCGACGATCGGAGACCTTTCCTCTTCGCAAAAGAAGCTGGAGCGCCAGAAAGCCGAGCTTTCGATCGCCAATGCCAATTACCAGGCGGAAAAGGAGCGCGCCGAGGCCGCCAACAAGGCGAAGTCCGATTTCCTCGCCAACATGTCGCATGAACTCAGAACGCCGCTCAATGCCATCCTCGGCTTTTCGGAAATCCTGATGAACGGCATGTTCGGGCCGCTCGGTTCGCCGAAATATTCGGAATATTCCAAGGATATCTACGACAGCGGCAAGCATCTCCTGAACGTCATCAACGACATCCTCGACATGTCGAAGATCGAGGCGGGCCACATGCGCATCCAGTGCGAGGCGGTCGACCTGAAATCGCTGATCGAAGAAAGCCTGCGTCTGACCTCCATCTCGGCTCAGGACAAGGCGATCATCATCCGCCAGCGCCTGTGCGACAGCCTCGACATGGCCGGCGACCGGCGCGCGCTGAAACAGGTGCTGCTGAACCTCCTCTCCAACGCCGTCAAGTTCACCAACGAGGGTGGCAAGGTCGAATTGCGCGCCCGCAGGCTTGGAAAGGGCACGGTGCTGACCATTGCCGATACGGGCATCGGCATCCCGAAGGAATCGCTCAGCAAGATCGGCCAGCCCTTCGAGCAGGTGCAGAGCCAGTATGCCAAGAGCAAGGGCGGCTCAGGGCTCGGGCTTGCCATCTCCCGCTCGCTGATTTCGCTCCACGGCGGCACGATGCGCATCCGTTCCCAGGTCGGCAGGGGAACCGTGGTTTCGCTGCATATCCCCGACCGGCCGCTCCAGGCGGCACGGAAACGGTCGGCGTGAGACTCACATAATCCTCGATATGGCGGACGTGCGGCGTCCGTGCATCAGGCTATGTTGCAGGTTGTGGCTCAAAAGAATTCAGGGGCAACCGTGCGGAAGCGAATCCGTCTTAACGCCACCTGTTATCTGTCTGTTGTGGACTCCAGCTAACATTACAGCAAGACAAGGAATTGAAGCGAGGGGGAGTATGTCGCCAGAATGTCCGTTCTGCGTGGCAAACCGAAGCGGGAAGGACCAGCCCGTTTTCGCCAACGAAACCTGCTTCTTCCTCAAAAGTACAGATGAGGTTCTCCAGCATTCTGGCATGATCATCCCCTTCAGGCACGTCAACTCGCCATTCGATCTCACTCCTGCCGAGTGGATCGACACCTTTGATCTCCTGATTAGAGCCAAAGCCCATTTGGACCAGATAGAGCCTAGCGGCTTCAACTTGGGATGGAATGTAGGGCACGCAGCAGGGCAGGCAGTCGATCACGTGCATCTGCATGTAATTGCGCGCTTCGCCGACGAACCGCTCACAGGTCAAGGCATACGCTATCACCTCAAGCAGTTGAAGAACCGCCGACAATCGTCACTTGACGGCCCGGGGAGTAACAGTCCTCCCGAACACCTCCCGCACCGCCTTTGAAAGCCTCTTGATCTCCCCTTCCAGCGTCCCGATGTCCGGGCAGCCCCCTGCCCGGCAGACACGCTCCAGGAGACCTGCCGGCGCGTCTTTGGGATCGAAGGGACCGTCAACGCAGAGCCTTATGATCTGGGAAAGCTCGGTGAAGAGGCGCAGCGCTTCGAGGCAAGCGTCGAGATCGCCGGGCGGCATCAGCTTGCTGCCCAGCGTCTTCAGTGCCTCGGCCGTACTGAAGCCATAGGTATCGATGGCGACGCCGCTCGCCGGCGCGATGAGGCGCAGATATTGCGCAATGAACTCGATGTCGATCAGACCGCCGGGGATGAGCTTGAAATCCCAGATGTCGCGCGGCGGCTTTTCCTTTTCGATCAGCGCGCGCATCTCGGCCACATCCTTGGCGATCTTGCCGACGCCCCGCCTGGCCGAAAGCACTTCGCCGATCACATCCCTCGCCTCGTTCACAAGGCTTTCATCGCCGCAGACGAGACGGGCACGCGTCAGCGCCATATGTTCCCAGGTCCAGGCTTCCTCGCGCTGATACTTGCTGAAAGCGTTGATGCGCGTGGCAACAGGCCCCTTGTTGCCCGACGGCCTCAGACGGAGATCGACCTCGAAGATCACGCCTTCCGCCATGGGTGCGGAAAGTGCAGCGATCAGCCGTTGCGTGATGCGGGTGAAATAACGGGTGGAATCGATGGGCTTCGGCCCCTCGCTTTCCATTGCGTCTCCGTCGTAGTCATAGAGAAGGATGAGGTCGACGTCGGAACCGGCGGTGAGCTCGAAACTGCCGAGCTTGCCCATCCCCATCACCGCGACACGCCCGCCGGGATAGGCGCCATGCGTGGCCGTAATTTCCGCAGTGACCGCCTTCAGCGCGGCCTCGATCAGGAGATCGGCAAGATGAGTGAAGGCGCACGCCGCCTCGACGCCTGAGATCGCTCCGGTGAGCAGCCTGATCCCGATCAGGAAACGCTGTTCGGCAGCGAAGATGCGCAGCCGGTCGAGCAGTTCCTCGTAAGCCCTTGCACCGCCGATGAAGGTCGTCAGCCGCTGCGAGAGATATCCCCGGGTCGGCAGCTCGGCCATCAGGCCGGGGTCCAGCATGCCGTCGAAGACATGCGGCTTGGAGGCGACGATATCCGCCAGCCTTGGTGCCGACGACATGATCGTGACGATCAGTGCCAATAGCGGCGGGTTGTTGCCGATCAACGAGAAGAGCTGGATTCCGGCCGGCAGGCCTTTGAGAAAATGATCGAAGCGCAGCAATGCCTCGTCGGCCCGCTTGCTTTCCCCAAATGCCTTGAGCAGCGCCGGCATGAGCTCCGTCAGCCGCTCGCGCGCCTCGACAGATTGCGTGGCGCGGTATCGGCCGTAATGCCAGGTGCGGATGACGCGGGACATGTCGGCCGGCCGTTCGAAGCCGAGCGAAGCGAGCGTCTCAAGTGTGCCGGGATCATCCTGCTGTCCCGTGAAGACGAGGTTGCCGTCACCGCCCGAAAGCTTCGCCTCCTGTTCGAAGAGCCGTGCGTAGCGTCTTTCGACCGTCCGCAGCACCTCTTCCAGCCTGGCCGAAAAGCTCGCCGCATCGGCAAAGCCCAGCATGAAGGCGATGCGCTTCAACTCGGCATCCGTCTCCGGCAGGTTATGGGTCTGCTCGTCATGCACCATCTGGATGCGGTGCTCGACATCCCGCAGGAACCAGTAGCATCCGGTGAGTTCCGCGGCGATCTCCGGCGCGATCCAGTTCGCCTCGGCAAGGGCGGCAAGCGCCGCCTCCGTCTCCCGGGCGCGCAGCGGCGGCATGCGGCCGCCGGCGATCAATTGCTGGGTCTGGGCGAAGAACTCGATCTCGCGGATGCCGCCGCGGCCGAGCTTCACGTCATGGCCCTTCACGGCGATCGCGCCATGCCCCTTGTGGACATGGATCTGCCGCTTGATCGAATGGATGTCGGCGATCGCCGCGTAGTCGAGATATTTGCGGAAGACGAAGGGGATCAGAAGCCGCAGGAAATTGTCGCCGGCAGCAATGTCGCCCGCAACCGGCCGGGCCTTGATGAAGGCCGCCCGCTCCCAGTTCTGCCCCCTGCCCTCGTAATAGATCAGCGCCGCATCGAGCGAGACGGCAAGCGGCGTCGAACCGGGGTCGGGGCGCAGGCGCAGATCGGTGCGGAAGACATAGCCGTCCGCCGTGCGCTCCTGCAGGATGCGGATCAGCCGCCGCATCATCCGCCCGTAGATTTCCGAAGCGTCGAACGGATCGTTCAGGATGCCCGCTTCCGGATCGTAAAAGACGACGATGTCGATGTCGGAAGAATAGTTGAGCTCGCGGCCGCCGAGCTTGCCCATGCCGAGCACAATAAGGCCCGAGCCCTTGCTCGGTTCAGCAGGATCGGCAAGCTTCAGCTTGCCGCTCTCATGGCCGGCGAGCAAAAGATGGTCGATTGTTGCCGCGACGGAAGCATCGGCAAAGGCGCTCAGCCAGCGGGTCGTGTCCCGAGCGGAAAAGATGCGCGCAAGATCGGCGAGCGCGACCAGAAAACTCAAACCCCGCCGAGCCGTCCTGAGTGTCGTCATCACCTCGTTTTCCGAGGGTGCCTTGCCGTCTTTCGGACGCCATGAATTGCGCGCCGAATCGATCAGTTGTTCCAAAGCCGGCTCAAGCGGCTCACCTATCGCTGTAGCGAGAAACGCGGGAGAAATGACGGCCGTGTCGCGCAGATAGGGCGAAAGCGTGAAGGCTGCGGCGATGAAATTCCTGAGCGGGCTTTCCTTCGCGAGCAGATCGGCAACCGCCGGCTCGGTCTTGCCCATATCCTTCAAGGCGGCCGTCGCCGCCTTCAACTCCGCCTGGTTCAGCGGGCGTATCACATCCGCCTTGACCGCATCGAGCCGGCTCAGTTTTCCCGACACCGAAATCCTCCTCGAATCTCTCCCTCGCTCTATACCCACTTAGGGCTTCGGGACCGGAAAGACCATGGTGACGGTCAGGCCGGGCGCTTCCGTATTCTCCTTGTGCGTGGAGGAAAGTTCGAGCGAACCACCATGCAGTTCCATCACCGCCTCGACGAGCGAAAGGCCAAGCCCGGTGCCCGGCTTGGAGCGGCTTTCGTCAAGACGGACGAACCGCTTCAGCACCTCGTCGCGCTTTTCGGGCGGAATGCCCGGCCCGTTATCGCAGACAGAGAGCCGAAACGTGCCGTCTTTTTTTGCAAGCTTCACGCCGACCTTCGGCTCGCCCTTGCCTCCGGCGGCATATTTGATCGCGTTGTCGAGCAGATTAAAGATCGCCTGACCGATGAGCTCGCGGTTGCCGCGCACGATGAGGCCCGGCTCCAGCGCGGTCGTGAGAGAAAGGCCCGCCTCCTCCGCCACCGGCTCATAGAGCTCGGCGCTGTCGGCGGAAATCGCCGAAAGATCGACGTCGGACATTTCCGCGGCGATCGACCCGGCTTCCACGCGAGAAATCATCAGCAATGCATTGAAAGTTCGGATGAGCTGGTCGGATTCCGCGATGATGCCTTCCAGGGCGGAGCGGCGCACGTCCTCGCGCTTCTCGGCCAGCGCATCGGCCGCCTTGTTGCGCAGCCGCGTCAGCGGTGTCTTCAGGTCATGGGCGATGTTGTCCGAGACCTGACGCAGGCCTTCGTTGAGTTTCTCGATGCGGCCGAGCATGGCGTTCAGCGAATCCGACAGCCTGTCGAATTCGTCGCCGGATTTTCCGACCGGCAGGCGCTGGGAAAGGTCGCCGGCCATGATCTTCTGGCTTGCCGCCGACATGCGGTCAATGCGCTTCAGCGCGTTGCGGCCGATACCGAACCAGATCACCAGCGCGCCGAAGCCCATGATCGCCAACGCCACCATCAAGGCCCGCCGCACGAGACCGCGGAACCGGTTCGGATCCCCCAGATCGCGGCCCACCATGACCCGGAGGCCATTGTCGAGGAGCAGCACATTGGCCACGGCCAAGTGCCTCCGCGAACCGGCGGCCTCCGAATAAGGTTCGTAGCTGAAAGGAAATTTAGTCCAACCCTGCTCGTCAAGCACGCCCGGCTGCACGGAGGCGACATTGCCCGCCAGCATCTCGCCGTTCGGACCGGCGATCACATAAAGATTGGCACCCGGCTGGCGTGCGCGGCGCTCCATCATCCGCAGCAGAAGATTGATGCCACCGCGCTCATAGGCGCGCTCGATATCCTGCACCTCCTCCTGTAATGTCTGACGCGTCTGCTGCGCGAGCAGCCGTTCGGACATCGCCGTCACGTAAAAGACGAGAAAAGCGGCGCATAGTGCGAAGAGCAGAATATAGAGCGCCGACAGCCGCACGGCTGTCGAGCGAAACATCAGGCGGGCACGTGCGAGCAATTAGGCCTCGTCCTTGATCATGTAGCCGGCGCCGCGGATCGTCTTCAGAAGCGGCTTGTCAAAGTCCTTCTCGATCTTCGAGCGAAGCCGCGAGACATGCACGTCGATGACGTTGGTCTGCGGGTCGAAATGATAGTCCCAGACGTTTTCGAGCAGCATGGTGCGGGTGACGACCTGGCCGGCATTCTTCATCAGATATTCGAGCAGGCGGAATTCGCGCGGCTGCAAAAGCACTTCCTTGCCGGCGCGCTTCACTTCGTGGGAAAGGCGGTCGAGTTCCAGGTCGCCAACGCGGTAGACCATGTCCTGTTCGGGCGTGCCTTTCCGACGTCCCAGCACTTCCACCCGGGCAAGCAGTTCGGAAAAGGCATAGGGCTTCGGCAGGTAGTCGTCGCCGCCGGCGCGCAATCCCGTCACGCGGTCATCCACCTGGCCGAGGGCGGAGAGGATCAGCACGGGGGTGTTGATGCCACGCTTGCGAAGCTCGCTGATGACCGACAGACCGTCGCGGCGCGGCAGCATGCGGTCAATCACCAGCACGTCGTAGGAATTTTCCGTGCCCATGAAGAGGCCGCTTTCGCCGTCGCTTGCATGGTCAACCACGATCCCGGCCTCGCGAAAGGCCTTGGTCATGTAGGCAGCCGCCTCCAGGTCGTCTTCGATCACCAGAATCTTCATGTGCGGAACAATAGCGTCACCGCCCGTTTTTGCACCATTGGATTCGGCAGTTTCGGCAGAATAACGGACGCTCGTCTCCATCTCTTTTCCCTTCCAAAGGAAAAGGGCGCCGGCCGTTGCCGGCGGCGCCCCGCTTCAATACGACCAAAAAGGGATTAGCCCTGATCGATCGGCAGGGCGATGAAGCGGCTGTTGCCGCTGCCTTCGACCTGGAACAGCGCACGGGTGCGGCCGTCCTTGCGGGCCTCCTCGATCACCTTGCCGATATCGGCGGCACTCTCCACCTTGCGATTGTTGACCGAGACGATCTTTTCGCCGCTCTTCAGGCCGCGGGCGGCAGCCTCGGAGTCAGGATCCACCTCCGTCACCGAGAGGCCGGAACCGTCCTCGGCCGGGGCAACGGTGATGCCGAGATCGGCAAGCGCCTTCTCGCTGGACGGGGCCGGAGCGTCGGGCTGCTTCGGTTCGGCGGCGGCAGCTTCGTCGCTTGCGAGGTTGCCGAGCGTGACCGGGATCGTCTGGGCCTTGCCGTCACGCCACAGTTCGACATCGACCTTGGTGTTCGGACCGAAGGCCGCGACGCGTTTGGCGAGGTCACGGGCATCCTTGATCGGCTGGCCGTTGACGGCGGTGATGACGTCGCCTTCCTTGATGCCGGCCTTCTGGCCCGGCGAACCTTCCTGCGGGGCGACGACGAGGGCGCCGGAGGCTTCCTTGAGGCCAAGCGATTCGGCAATGTCCTGATTGACCGGCTGGATCTGGACGCCGAGCCAGCCACGCTCCACCTTGCCGTCCTTGATCAGGTCGTCGACGACGTCCTTGGCCACCGAGGCGGGGATTGCAAACGCGATGCCGACATTGCCGCCGGAAGGCGAGAAGATCGCCGTGTTGATACCGACCACTTCGCCCGAAAGGTTGAAAGTCGGGCCACCCGAATTGCCACGGTTCACGGCCGCGTCGACCTGGATGTAGTCGTCATAGGGACCGGAGCCGATGTCACGACCGCGGGCCGAGACGATGCCGGCCGTTACCGTGCCGCCAAGGCCGAACGGGTTGCCGACGGCGACGACCCAGTCACCGACGCGCACCTTCGAATCGTCCGCGAAGCTGACATAGGTGAACTTGCGGCTGGAGGCGTCGACCTTCAAGACCGCGAGGTCGGTGCGGCTGTCCTTGCCGACGAGCTTGGCTTCAAGCTCGGTACCGTCGTTCATGACGACCGTGTAGGCCGAACCGTCGGAGACGACGTGGTTGTTGGTCACGAGATACCCGTCTTCGGAAATGAAGAAGCCGGACCCCTGGGCGGTCGGGCGAAGACGGTGCGGGCGGTTGCTGTCCGGGCCGCGCGGGCCGCCCCGTTCGGCGCGGTCCTGGTCGCGGTCGCCGGGGCCGCCCGGCATCTGGCCGCCGAATTCGCGGAAGAAGCGTTTCAGCGGATGATCGTCCGGAAGCTGGTCGAAACCGCGGCCGCCGAAATTGAAGGAGAAATTGCTGCTGTCGTCGGAAGCGACCTGCGTGTCGGACTGGACACGGACGGAAACGACGGCGGGCGAAACGGCGGAGACGACGTCCGCAAAGCTCGGTGCCTGCGGCGCGGTGACGCTGACCGGAGCCGCGAAGGACTGCACGACCTGAGCCGGGATGCCGCTCGACAGCATGACCGCTGCAAGACCAGCCACGGTGGAGGCCTTCAAAACGGTCTTCAGGGAGGGACGTCCGATATTGCGCATCTTTAGAGTTACCTTCTTTTCTTCAGTCGTGATGTTGGCCGGAGGTCTGGCCAGGCGGTGGATGACGAAGATATAGGCGGCAACACGTTAACTGCACGTGGCGGACGAATGAAATATTGGTAATGTTCGCCCTTGGCTGTGTCAGGCGGCTATTTTTTCAGGAACTCTTCGAGTTTCGACTGCTCCTCCGGCGTCAGCGCCGCAACCGTCCGCTGGCTGGGACGCGTGCGGACGAAAACGAAAATCGCAATGGCGCCAATGAGAAGCAGCAGGATCGGCGTTGCCCAGAGGATCATTGTCTTGGTGCTGAAGCGCGGCTTCAAAAGCACGAACTCGCCGTAGCGCGATACGACGTAGTCGATCACTTGGCTGTCCGTATCGCCGTTGCTCAAACGCTCGCGCACCAGCACGCGCAGGTCGCGGGCAAGCTCAGCATTCGAATCGTCGATCGACTGGTTCTGGCAGACCATGCAGCGCAGTTGCGCCGAGAGGTTCCTCGCCCGCTGTTCGAGAACGGGATTGGAGAGAACCTCGTCCGGATTGACGGCAAAGGCTGGCAGCGCATTCAGAAACAGGAAAAGCGCGATGAAAAGCCTGCGCATCACTCCGCTGCCTCCAGTGCCGGTTTCACCGGCTTCGCCTTCCGCCTTGGAGCCCCGACCCGAAGCCTGCGGTCCGACAGCGACACGAAGCCGCCGAACATCATGATCAGCGCGCCGCCCCAGATGCACAGGATGAACGGCTTCCACCAGATGCGCACGACGATGCCGCCGCCTTCCATCGGATCACCGAGCGAGACATAGAGTTGGCTGAGCCCGAAAGTCAGGATGCCCGCCTCGGTCGTCGGCATGCGCCGGGCCGTATAAAGCCGCTTCGACGACCAGGTATCCGCAACCTGGACGCCACCGCGGCTGACCGTGAAATGCCCGCGTTGCTCCGTGAAGTTCGGGCCGACCGCGTCTCGCATGCCGTCGAAGGTCAGCGAATAACCGCCGGCATCGACAGAAGCGCCGGGTTTCATCTCGACCACCGTTTCGGTGCCGAAGGTCGTCGCGGCGAAAATCCCCAGAACCGTCACGCCGAGGCCGAAATGGGCGATCGCCGTGCCGAAGACGGAACGCGGCAGGCCAGCAAGCCGCCGTAGACCGACCGACAACCCGACCTTCGAAAAATTGCCTCTATACCAGAGATCGGCGAGCGCGCCGAACATGCCCCAGAAGCCAAGCGCGAGCCCGAAGATCGCCATCACCGGACCGCCGTTGTGAACGTAATAGAAGGCAAGGCCTGCGAACAACGCCAGCGCGGCAAAGATCCAGAGCCTCTGCAGCGCGCCGAGCAGGTCGCCCCGCTTCCAGGCGAGCATCGGCCCGAAGGGCACCACGACCAGAAGCGGCAGCATCAAAAGCCCGAAGGTCATGTTGAAGAAGGGCGCGCCAACCGAGATTTTTTCGCCGGTCAGCGTTTCGAGCACCAGCGGATAGAGCGTGCCGGTCAGCACGGTTGCGGTCGCGACCGTCAGGATCAGGTTGTTCAGCACCAGAGCGCCCTCGCGCGAGATCGGCGCGAAAATCCCGCCCGCTTTCAGCATCGGCGCCCGCCAGGCAAACAGCGTGAAAGCGCCGCCGATGAAGATCGCCAGGATGCAAAGGATGAAGATGCCGCGCGTCGGATCGGTCGCGAACGCATGCACGGAGGTCAAAACGCCGGAGCGGACGAGGAAGGTGCCGAGCAGCGACAGCGAGAATGTCATGATCGCCAGAAGCACGGTCCAAATCTTCAGCGCCTCGCGCTTTTCCATGACAAGCGCGGAGTGGAGCAACGCCGTGCCGGCGAGCCAGGGCATGAACGAGGCGTTCTCGACCGGGTCCCAGAACCACCAGCCGCCCCAGCCGAGCTCATAATAGGCCCAGTACGAACCCATGGCGATGCCGGCCGTGAGGAAGGTCCAGGCGGCGAGCGTCCAGGGCCTGACCCAGCGCGCCCAGGCGGCATCGATGCGCCCTTCCATCAGGGCCGCTACGGCGAAGGAGAAACAGACGGAAAAGCCGACATAACCGAGATAGAGAAGCGGCGGATGCACCGCGAGCCCGAAATCCTGCAGCACCGGATTGAGGTCCTGCCCCTCGGCAGGGGCGGGATCGAGGCGCAGGAACGGGTTCGAGGTCAGCAGGATGAAGAGCAGAAAAGCGCCGGCGATCCAGGCCTGCACGGCGAGCACATTGGCTTTCAGACTGTCCGGAAGGTTCCGCCCGAAGACCGCCACCAGCGCGCTGAAAAAAGTCAGGATCAGCAGCCAGAGCATCATCGAGCCTTCGTGATTGCCCCAGACACCGGAATATTTGTAGATCAGCGGCATCAGCGAATGGGAATTCTCCCAGACGTTCTTCACCGAAAAATCCGAGACCACATAGGCCCAGGTCAGCGCAATGAACGACAGGGCGACGAGCGCGAAGACCGTCAGCGTCCCGGTTGTGCCGAGCGCCATCATCGCCGTGTCGCCACGCCGGGCTCCAATCGCCGGCAGGACCGAAACAATCAGGGCAGTGGCAAGCGCGAGCACAAGCGCGTAGTGGCCGATCTCGATGATCATCGGGTCGCCGCCTCCTTGCCCTCTTTACCTTGGCCCTCGTTCCATACGCCATCGGCTTTCAGCCGGTCGGCGACTTCCTTCGGCATGTAGTTCTCGTCATGCTTGGCAAGCACGCTGTCGGCAACGAAACTATGCGTCACCGCGTCGAAGGTTCCCTCGGTCACCACGCCCTGCCCTTCGCGGAAGAGGTCCGGCAGGATGCCCGTATAGGTGACGGGCACGTCGCCCGTGCCGTCCGTCACGGTGAAACTCACCGTCGAACCCTGGCCGCGCTTTACGGAACCTTCCGCCACCAGCCCGCCGAGCCGAATACGCGTGCCCGGCTTGACCTCCGTCTTGGCGAGGTCGGCGGGCATGAAGAAATAGGCGACCGACTGGCTGAAGGCGAACATGACGAGCAGCACGGCGACGATGATGAAGCTCATGCCGCCGGCGATCACCGCAAGCCGTTTCTGTTTGCGCGTCATTGGGTCGTTCCTTCCACGGCGAGCCCCATCTCGTTCGCCAGCGCCACCAGTTCGCCGGAGGATGGAAACTGTTTAAGCCCGCTCTTCAGCGCTTCCTGGGCTTTCTCCTTGTCGCCAAGCACGGTATAGGAGCGTACCAGTCTCAGCCAGCCTTCGAGATTGTTCGGATCCTCTTTCAGCCGCGCCGCAAGGCTGTCCACCATGCCGCGGATCATCGCCTGCCGGTCGTCCTGCGACATGGTCCCGGCTGCGGCCATGTCTTCCTGCGTCGGATTGCCCGGCGCCTGCGCCGTACTCTGATCGGGCGCGACCGTGCCGCCATTCTTGGCAATATGCTGGTTCACGAGCTCGAGCCATGGCGCGCCGGCCGGCGAATCCTTGGCGATCGCCTCGAACACGCTCCGCGCCTCCGCCGCCCGCCCCGCCTGTTCGAGCCCGAGACCGACATAGAAGCGCGACCGCGGATTATCCGGTTCGAGCCTCACCGCCTCTTCGAACGCAGAACGTGCATCCTCCGTGACGATGCCGTCATTGGACGCCACCAGCGTCTCGCCGAGACCGGCCAACCGGGTTGCGCTGGGGCCAAGCAGGCGGATCGCATTGCGATAAGCCATTTCGGCGTCACCCAGCCGCATGGAGCGGAAGTAGATCGGCGCGAGCAGATCCCAGCCCGCCCCGTCGTTCGGGTTCTGGGCGAGATGGCGTTCCGCCTTGGCTACGAGCAGGGCGACATTGTTGCCGGGATTGGCGAGGCGCGCTTCGAGCGGCTGGTCCGGAAGCCCGGGGCTGCCAAGCGTCAAGTAAAGACAGAGACCGACGACCGGCAGCACGAGCGTTACCATGGAGGTCACGAGGGCATATTTCCCCGTCTTTGCCGCGCCTTCCTGCCTATCCGCATTCGCCCCCGCCGCGGCAAGCAGCCGGCGGCCTATCTCGGCGCGGGCATATTCGGCCTCCTGGGGCTCGATCAGACCCTGGGCGCGATCCCGCTCCAGCTCGTTCAGCTGATCGCGATAAACCTCGACCTCACCGGTACGATCGGCAGGCGCCACCTTGCCGCCGCGGGCGAAGGGCGCGATCAGCACTGCCGCAACGGCTGCCGTCAGAAGCGCGAGGATAATCCACAAAACCATAATGGCCCATTACTGCAACGGCGCTAGCTTTCCAACTGCGGCGCCGGCGTTGACGCGAATTTGAGGCGTTTCGCCGCAAGTCGCGGCATTCATATGGTGTCTGAAGCCGTATCCGGCCATGACATAAGTCAAAGCGTCGCAGACGTATCAAACTTCACGTTAACGGCGTCCACGTCCCGTCGGAATTGCGGCATGCCGCACCGCGTGCCGTCACGTCGCGTCCGTCGGCGGTTACAGTATGACGATATTGACGGCAATTCTGCGTTCCGACCTGATAAGGAGCATTGGCGACCACCTGGCCGTTTGCGTCATCTCCCTTCCAGGGTACGGTCTGGCCGACGGCGGCTCCTTCCAAAGCCCGGTATTCCGCCTCCAGGGCGCGTGAACGGTCGCTCGCCGAAAGCGTCACACCCGTGCGGCCGACGATACCGCCCTGCAACGCGGAAATATAGGAGGCGGACGCGGAAGGCTTCGGCGAAAGAAGGCCACGCGGTCCACCCATCCCGCTACGTGACGCTGTACCGCAGCCGGCAAGCATGCCCGCTACAAGAAACAATGAAACGGCATTTCGGAGTTTCGGGGATCGCATCTTGTCAAAAACCGGGTCGCGAGTTGTCTTTGCTCGGTCATCTCTGCCGAAATTGCTTCCGTCTCGGCATGGCATCATTATGGCGCTACTCGAAAAACACATGGATCCGATAATGGCTCAATCCTCGCATATCAGCAGGCTGCAGCAATGACGCTGTTTCCGGAAAAGATATAGCAGGCGATCCATCCGTCCATAACCGGAGGAACGGATCAATCCCATGTTGCCCTTCCGCCACATCTGCTCCGGTGTTGTCATGGCTCGCCTCGCAGCCTTCGTCGGGTTCACGCCACACTCTTCGTCACGCCCGGCAGGAGAAGCCGGGCCATCAATCCCCCGCGCGGTCCGCGCGTCAGCTCGAACATACCCTGATATTCACTGGTGATCTCGCGCACGATCGACAGACCCAGACCTGCACCCGGCTTGCTCTCATCGAGCCGCGTACCGCGCTTCATCGCTTCGCGGATCTGGTCGGGTTCGAGCCCTGGCCCGTCATCCTCCACCGTCATCTCGACCCAGGTGCGCCGCAGCGCATCCCCGTCCTGTTGCGGCCCGGAGGCCGGCGTTGCGGTGATCCAGACACCCGTCTCGCAGAAGCGCGCGGCGTTTTCGAGCAGATTGCCGATCGTCTCCTCCACATCCTGCTGCTCCATGGCAAGTGCTGCGCCTGGCGGTGAGACGGAAAGATGGAATTCCTTGTCCGGATTGAGCCGGCGCATGACTCGGACCAGACGCTCCAGCGCCGGCTCGATATCCGTGCGGGCGAGCAGGGATTCGCGCTGGGCGGCGATGCGCGCGCGGCTGAGATAGGATTGCACCTGTGCCTGCATGGCTTCGGCCTGCGAACGCACGAGTTCGGACTGCGGCTTGTCAAGCAAGCGCGCTTCGTTGAGCAGCACGGCGATCGGCGTTTTCAGCGAATGGGCGAGGTTGCCAACCTGCATGCGCGCCCGCTCGACAAGGCGGCGGTTGCTTTCGATCAGCGCATTGATGTCATTGGCAAGCGGCATGATCTCGCGCGGGAACTCGCCCTCCAGCCGCTCCGCCTCCCCGCGCCGCACCCTTTCGAGCGTCCGGCGGGCCCCGTCGAGCGGCAGCAAGCCATAGAGGATGGCGAGGCCGTTCACGACGAGACTGCCCAGGCCGAAGACGGCGAGCGCGATATAGAGGCTGCGGGTAAAGGCCTGGATATCCTCCTCGACGACCGCCAGATTGCCCGACACGCGGAAGCGGGCAGCCCGCCCCTCGCCGTCCAGGACAACCTCGGTTTCCGCAACGAGAACATGGTTCCCGAAGGCGTCAGTTGCAGGATAGAAGCGCTCGTAGCGGTTGTTGAAGGGTACCGCCAGGATCGAGGGCACGCTGATGTTCGAAGTGCCGAGAGAGGAGGAGGATAGCGGCCTTGCCGCAAAGGTGCCGAGCGGTTCGATGATCCAGTACCAGCCCGTCTCCGGCTGGGAAAAGCGCAGATCGCCGAGTTGCGGGCTTCCGGAGAGCTGGTTGTCGCTGCCGATCGTGATCGAATTGATGACGTTGTAGAGTTGAGCGCGCAGAAGGTCGGTGAAGGCGCGCTCCGCCGATTGCCGGTAGAGCTGCGAAATCACGATCGAGATCACCACCAGGGCCAGCGCCGACCAGGCGGTTGCGAGAAGCAGCACGCGGGCTGTCAGCGATCTCGGTCCGATGGTGTGAAACCTAACGCGCATCAGTTGGCGCTTGCATCCTGTAGCCGAGGCCGCGGACAGTCTCGATGAGATCGACGCCGAGCTTCTTGCGAAGCCGGCCCACGAAAACCTCGATCGTATTGGAATCGCGGTCGAAATCCTGGTCATACATATGCTCCACAAGCTCGGTGCGGGAAACGACCTGGCCCATATGGTGCATCAGGTAGGAGAGCAGCCGGAATTCGTGCGAGGTAAGCTTGAGCGTCACGCCGTCGACGCTCGCCTTCGATGCCTTGGTGTCGAGCCTGACCGGCCCGCAGACGATCTCCGAAGAGGAGTGCCCGGCGGCACGGCGGATCAGCGCACGCACCCGCGCCAGCACTTCCTCCACGTGGAAAGGTTTTGCGACATAATCGTCGGCACCGGCATCTATTCCCGCCACCTTGTCGCTCCAGCGGTCGCGCGCGGTCAGCATCAGCACCGGCATGCCCTTGCCGCCGGCGCGCCATTTCTCGATGACGGTGATGCCATCCATGGCCGGCAGGCCGATATCGAGGATCACCGCGTCATAGGGCTCGTTGTCGCCGAGGTAATGGCCTTCCTCGCCATCGAAAGCCTGGTCGACCACATAACCGGCCTCTTTCAAGGCATCGGAAAGCTGCCGGTTGAGATTGACGTCGTCTTCGACCACCAGAATGCGCATGCACCGTCCCTCGAATGATATGCCGGCAGATTGGCCGAGAGCTTACATCGGAACCCTTACGGTGACCTTACGCGGCCTCTCGCTGCCGTTGCCCTGGACGAGCACCGTGACGACACAGGTCTGGCCGTCGGAGGACGGCTGAGCAGAAAGAAGCTGGCCGCCGGTTTCCCGCACAACGCGAGATGCCGCCGAGCCGCAATCGCCCGCAACGAGCATGAGATAATCACGCGCGGAGGCCTTTTCCGGCTGCAGGCCGGAAAAACCGGCAATGCCGGCAGCCAGTATCGCGATGATCGGCAGTCGCGCCATGGTTACAGTTTCCACTCACAAGACAACAGGATACATGCCCGAAGCATATGACGGAGTATGTAACCAAAGGCGGCTGAATGGCAAATGAATGGTCCGTAATGCTTTCTTTCAGGAGGCTATTTTCCCCTGATTCCGGTATCGGCAGAAATCCGCCCATAGATTGCAAGAAGCCCGCCGGCCGCGCCCGCCAACGTCACCGCGATGTCCGCAAGATCGGCCTGCATGTCGGCGCCGAGCTCGATTCCCGCCACCTGCAAAAGTGATGCACCGACTGCAATCAGTGCGCCCCAGACCGTTTTCGACTGATACCAGGCCTTCATCCCGTCCATGTTTCATCTCCGTTTCTTGAGCTAAAGTAAAATGGTCGTTCCAACCGGCACACCGAGCGGCACGGCGCGGCCCATCTGCCGTATGCGCAATGAAAGGCTCGTCTGCGCCGCGCCGAAGTCGGCAGTCTCATCGGCCGCCGGATAGGTGAAGGCCGGTTCCGTCACCTCGATCACGCGCCGGACGATTGCTCCGTCCAGAACCTCGATGCGGTAGCGCTCCGTCGGTTCGTCCAGCGGGATATCCGCTCCCTCCCAGTCGTCCGCTTCCACCCTGCCGCGTCTCACCCAGGTCACCCGGACGTCGCCCGCTGCCTGTCGCTCCCCGCGGACATGCACGGGCGACAATGGCGTCTCCGCGCGGATGCCGCCTGCAAAGACATGCGGGCCTGAGCGGCCGCCAGCCTGGCCAAGGCTTTCCGCCAGCCAGTTCATGCTGAGACCACGCTCTTCCGCCGTGAGCCCCAGCGACACCACCGCCTCGTCGAGAACCACGACGGCAGCGCCCAGACCCGCGCCGGCCAGCATCGCATCTTCCGTGCCGGCGAGACCGCGCAGCAAGCCCCCGAGGCGCCAGCGGTTCGGACTGATCTCCTCCGCATCCGCATAACCGACCACCTCCCAGACGCCGTTCGCCGCCTTTACTGCGATCCGGTTCTCCCCATTCAGCACCGCCCGCTCATCCGCAGAGGACAATCCGCCGAAGAAGAGGTCGAGTTCCACCATGCCGCCCCGATCGAAGCGCCCGGTCATGCCGGGACTGAGCGGCGCAGCCAGAACGCCCACTCTCGCGGGTCGGTCGAGCACCGTCCGCGTCCGGTAGCCCTGGTTTCCGGCTGACGACGACAGCGCCGTGCGTCGCCACGGCCGGCAGAGGCCGGCAATGCGCGCGAAGCTTGGCGCTTCGCCTGACGAGAAACGGGGCAGGTCGAGGAAGTGCAGGACCGGCGCAAAGGCATCGGACACGATGCCGCCCCCGTTCCTGCGTTCCGGCTCGCCGGCGTAATTCGCCGGTGCAAGCGGCGCGTGATGGCGTGCCTCGATCCGCCGTGCGGCACCCTCCTCGATCCGCTCGACGATGAAGGTCCCGTCCGGACCGGCGATATCCGGCAGCGCCAACCGCACCGCATCCCCTGGCTCGACCCCGATATCGGCGGGTGAGAGTGAAAAGGTCACCGTTCTCCGCCCGATCCGCTGCGTGCGCAGCAGCGTCTCGACCGCGCCGAGTGCCGTCTCCTGCGCAAGCACCGCCGGCAGATCGTAGCTCAGGGTCCGCTGGCTTGCGGCCCGCGTCCGGTGGGAGCGCACACTGGCCTGCTCATAATCGAGCCGCGGATTGTATGATGTCAGCACCGCTTCCGCTGCGAAATCGCTGTCGTGACTGCGGTTCTCGGACCAGAGCGGCTCGCCCTCGATATCGGCGACGACCGAAACGTTCGCTGGCGCCAGGCTCGCCCTCAGCCGCGACCGAAAGCGCAGTTTTCCAGCATCCTCGGTGACATCCACCTGAAAGACGTCGAGCAACGGCTCAAGGAGTGCGCGCGCCGAGGTCACCTCACCCTGCACGTAACCTGCCAGGTCACCGCTCACTTCGGAGACGTCGAAATCCATGAACCCGTGCTCGGTCAGGACCGTTGCGATCGCATCCGCCAGCGTCGTGCCTCCCATGCGCCCGTTCAGCCAGTGGCCGGCGCGCCAGTTGCCGCCGTCGCTCCAGATCGACAGGTCGTCGGGGAAGGCTGGCATAGGCCTCGCATCCCAGGTCCAGACGAATATGTGGTCTGGATCGACAATGCCGGTCGATGCGTCTTCGCCCTGCCACCGGCCATGATGTGCTTCGAGAAACCGTCGCTGCATGCTGTCGGAACGGGCGAGGCTGGAGAAATAAGGTGCCGCGCTTTCCGTCGATTTCGGATCGATGAAGACGTTCGGCTGGTTGGCGCCCTTGTCCACGGCCGGGCAGCCGAGTTCGGTGAACCAGACCGGCTTCATGCCGGGCGTCCAGGCTGTCGTCGTCGCTTTCTCCCCACCATCCACCCGGTCGTAATGTCGGTTCGACCACCAGCCGGAGAGATCCTTGGTACGGAATACCCATGGTTTTCCGGCGAGCCCGTCGGTGATCGGCGAGCGCACCCGGTTCTCCCGGTCCGTATCGCTCGCATAATACCAGTCGAAGCCTTCTCCGGCGGTGATCTGCCCCGCCATCGCTTCGGCATCGTCGGCCAGCCGGAAGCCATCCGGATTGTCCGCAGAAAGGTCCTCGTCCCTCCAGTCGGCCAGCGGCATGTAGTTGTCGATGCCAACGGCATCGATATCCGGCGAAGCCCAGAGAGGGTCCAGATGGAAGAACACCGCGCCCGAACCATCCGGCGGGTGATAACCGGAATATTCACTCCAGTCCGCGCCGTAGGTGAGCTTCGTTGCCGCGCCGACGTTCGCCCTTACGTCCGCAGCCAGCGCGACCAGTTCCTGCACGAAGGGAAAGGCATCCGTCTCGTCGCGGAGCTGCGTCAGCCCGCGCAATTCCGAGCCGATAATGAACCCGTCCACGCCACCCGCAGCCTCCGCCAGACTGGCGTAATGCAGGATCATCCGCCGATATCCGTCGGCACCGGCCGAGAACGCCTCGACCTGCGCTCGCGCCGCCGCCGTCCTGTCTGCAGTTCCCGGCTGCCCCTGCGCCGGAAAGCAGGTGATCCGACCGCGCCAGGGAAAAGCCGCTTGCTCCGCATCGCCATAAGGGTCCGGCAGGCTGTTGCCCGGCGGGATATCCATCATCACGAACGGATAGAGATAGACCTTCAGCCCCCGCGCCTTGAGGTTGGCGATCGCCTGCCTCACGCTCGCATCGCTCGGCGTGCCGCCGAAGGCCGGTCCGCCATCCCGGCTCACCAGATGCGCTGCCGAACGCGACATCCCGGCCACGGACCACTCGGTACTCTCCTCCCTCCTTGCCGCGACTTCCACGCCCGGCACGATCCGGCAATGCCCGGCCCTGAGATCGGTCCCGAACCAGGAGACCACCAGCGCCACACGCTGAAGGTTCGGGCAGAGCGCCTGCAACTCGTCCAGCGAAGCCTGCCAGTCCGTCGCCGCCGTCAGCACATTGCGGTTCAGGATGCGCGCGCTGCCCTCGCCGGTCTTTTCGGTCACCGGCACCGTCGAATAACCATGTTCAGTCGCGCCAGGGATGATCGTGACGGCACGGATCTGCCGCTCCAATGCGCCCACCGGCCGCAACACCTCGAACTGCATGAGCGGAATGCGGTTTCCGAAACTGTCGAGCGGCAATCGCTCGAACACCACGTAAGCAAGGCCGCGATAGGCCGGCGCATTATCTTCGCCTTGCTTCGCTTCGACCAGCGGATCGGGCAACTGCCCCTTGTCGCCGCGATAGACCCGCATCTCGATCGCTGTCAGGCTGAGTTCGCGCCCGTCGGCCCAGACGCGCCGCACGCCCGCAATCGGCCCTTCACACAGCCCGACCGCCAGGTTGGCGAAATACCGGAACGTCTCGACACGCTGCCCCGTCGCCTTGCCGCCGGAACGTTCACGCGTCACCTCCTCCTCGAACCGCGTCGCCCAGATCAGCGTGCCACCGATCCGTGCCGTGCCGTAGACGCGGTTGATCGCCGATCCCTCGTCCGCACCCGGAATGCGCGCAGTGGCCAACCGGGCGCCTGAGACCGTCGTGCTGCCATTGATCAGAGCGCGATCGACCAGGCCGCCGGCCAGCGCCCCCGCCGCGCGCCCGAGGATCGCGCCGACAGGACCGAACACACCGCCGAGCGCCGCACCCGCTGCCTGAAAGAGAATGGTGGCCATGAAAATACCTCGCGGCCATCCGGCGGATACCACTGGATGCGCGCCTAGATTGTGATAGCGTGTGGAAATTCGAGAGCAGAAGCAGCAGGCGCCGCGCCAGCCGGCGCATCAGTGGAGATAGGCTACACTGACTCAGGCAGGAGCCCTGCCCTCGATGATGGAGGTGATGTTATGAGGCTTAGGCCGATTGGCATTGCGCTTATATTGAGAATGACCCGGACGAGCTGGTCACTGACCGTCCGGGTCGTATTCAAAAGATAAGTCCACGGTGGGCGGGGTTGCCGCCTCGCTCACCACTCCATCAATATACGCCAAACGGCATGTTTTTCAATCGCGCCCTATCGCCGGAAACCGATGCACGGCTGCAATCCGTCGCCTCCACGAAGGCACCAGCGCCGAGCGCGTCACCGCCGTCTGCTCATAGGCATGAATGAAGTGCTCCGGCTCGGCGAGGATGCCGGCATGCTTGGCGGCGCAATCCGGCCGCCAGCGGAACAGCAGCAGGTCACCCGGCTGTGCCTCACCCATCGGCACTGGCTCCCCGAACAGCCGCCGCGCCGCGTCCACCAGACGATCCTCGCCGCTCCGCTCTGCCCAGTCTGGCGCATAGGCCGGCACCGCCTCCGGCTCCCCACCGTAGAGCTCGCGCCAGATGCCGCGGATCAGCCCGATACAATCGCAGCCGATCCCTTTGGCCGCGCCCTGATGACGATAGGGCGTGCCGATCCAGCTCTCCGCCAACACAACGACCTTGCCGCCTATCCCGCTCATTCGAAAATCGGGCCGCCGTCATGGACCCGCTCCCCGTCGGCATAGGAATAGGCGAAGTCGGCGCCCGGCATATGCGGGAAGCCCCGGAAATTCAGGTGGTTGGCAAAGCGCGCCCTGCAGGTCGCAAACGACTTGTCGCAGCCAGCCGTCACCGTGAACGTCTCGCCCGCTGCAATCGGCTCCTCCAACGGCAGCCAGAAGGTCAGCTCCGCCGTGCCATCCGCTCTCCGCTCGTGCGTTTCGACATCGGCCGCCCCGTCGCTGGAGAACGTCAACGCGCCCTGCCGGAAGAACCCGCTCTCGAAACCGCCGAGCCCGGAAACGACGATCCGGCTTGCATCCTTCACCTCGATAACCGCTCCTTCGCCGCGCCAGGACGAAAGGTCCAGACCGCAGCGGGCATCACCCAGCACGGCATCGCAGCGGCGGCTGTAGACACGCCCCTGCGGCTGGCTCAACCGATGCGCCAGGCTGCGCAGCTCCGCCCGGAACTCACCGCCGGCGCGTGAGACCTCGCCGATCTCGCGAATGTTCAGCAGCATATGCTGATCGGGTGCTGCCCAATTCACCAGAAACTGTTCGACGCGCGCGCCGTCGTAACGCCCGGCCGCCAGGTCTTCCTCGCGGATCGCCGCGCTTGAAAAACCGCCGGACACCTCGTCGGCGCTGATGGAAAGTCCGGCGGCCGCTTCCGCTTCACTCGCTGAAAAGCCGCTCGCAGCCAGGAAGGCCGTGCCGCCGAGGGCGAGATCGCGATCGTGGTCGGTGAAACCGAGCACCACGCCGTCGCGCCGGGTCACCCGCCAGCAATGGCAGGTGGTGGTGGCCTCGCCGGCCAGATGTGCGGCAAGCGCCGCCGGTGCCGTTCTCATGCCAATATCTCCGTCAGTGGAATGGTCTGGATGCGCCCCGCGTCGAAGTGCGCGAGATTGACGTCGATCCGGTCGGTATCGAAGCGCACCGGCACGTCGAATTCGAAACCTGCCCGCACCACCGCGCCGGCCATCGGGATATGCTCGGCCACAAAAGTCACGATTCCGGTCGCCGGATCGACTTCGAACGAACCCGCCGGCTTCTCGATATCGTCCACCGAGACGACCACCGTCCCCGCCACCGGTTTGGCGATCCGCCGTATCCAGCTCCCGCCGCTGTCGGCATAGGTCTTTACGAGCTGAAACTCGGCTGCTGCACCATCCCCGGTGCCGATCACCTGATCGCTCGCCGACACCGCCTCGCCCGGCCCGCAGGACTTCCAGTCGACCGGATCGCGGAAGCGGAATCCGTAAAGCTGTCCGCCGCGCGCCTCGAAGAATTCCAGCACGGCATAAAGGTCGGCCAGCGATTTTACGCCCGATCCGGCATCATAGCTTCGCCGGGAATCCCGCCAACGCTGGTTGCGGCTCTCGCGGCCATTGGAAAGATTGACGATATCGGTGCGCCGCACCGGCCCGCCCGTCGCGCCGAGCGCCAGCCGCAGCGGGAACCGTACATCATGAAAACCGCTCATCCTGTTTCAAAGTCCTCTTCGTCCGCGTGCGACGCTGCGCGCCAGCATGGCGGAAATCTGTCCTTCGCTTTTGCGGAAACTTGCGGCATCGGTCGCGGTAACATTGAAGACGATCTGCGGCTCCGCCCCGCCTGCGGCCGCGGCCACGCCGAGCGCGCCATCCGGCCCGCGCCGGAGCGGCAGGATCGCCTCGGCGCCAGCCTCGCCCATCAAGCCCATATTGCCGCCCATCGGGAAGAAGCTTGGCGCGCGCACCACCCCGCCATCGGCAAACGGCGTCACAGCGCCGACCAGACCACCCACCGCATTGCCCAACATGCTCTCCAGCGGTTTCAGTCCGGCGGCAAGCGTGATATCGGCCAGGCGATTGCCAAGCCCCCGCAGCACGTCCTCCAGCCCCTTGCCGCCTCCGGCAGCGGACTTCAACGCGCCCGTCAATGCGGCGCCGAAACGCTGCGACCGGCTTTCCAGCTCGGCCATCACGCCGGCCAGCGCCTCGGCATTGGAGAGCGCGCCGGCAAATGTGTTCTCATCGTCTTCCATGATTGGTCTCCAATTGCCCCTCATCCGCCTGCCAGCACCTTCTCCCCGCCGGCGGGGAGAGGGCGCGAGCCAGGGTGGCATGCTCCCACCTCCCCCTCGAGGGGGAGGTCATCGCGAAGCGATGGGTGGGGGTGACATCTTCAGGCTAGGTCACCCCACCCCGGCACGGCGTGCCGACCCTCGCCCTCAAGGGGAGGGTACTCACCCATCCGGAAACTCCCTCATCAGCGACTCCAGCCCAGCCCTTTCCATAGCCGCGCCTCGCGATCGCAGCCCTCCGGTCATGGCAAAGAACTCGACGGGCGTCAGTGCCCAGAAATCTCGCGGTACCAGCCGCAGCAGGCAGAGGCCGGCATGCATGACCGTTTCCCAGGGAAACGGTTCCGCCTTGACCTCTTTTTCCTCGATCACAATTCCGGACGGAAAACCGCTTCGCACGTTTCCGGGAGTTGCCTGACCGCCTGCCGCGGCCCTCAAGGGTTTGCGGTGGCTTCCCCGCTGGCCTCGCCGAACGTCGCCAAAAGCAGGTCACCGACGATCCTGGCGGAACCGGCAACCCCACCGTCGACGTTCATCGCCGCCACCTCGTCGTCGGAAAAGAGATTGCCACCGCCTCTCAATCCGGCGCCGATGACGCGGATCATGTCCGCCGCCTTCAGGCGCCCGGAAGAGAAGCGTTCCGCCAGTCCGTTGAGGTCACCGGCGGCAAAGGCCGTCTCCAGTTCCGCCAGCGCCCCCAATGTGAGGCAGAGGATGCGGTGTTCGCCGTCGATCATCGCCTCCACCTCGCCGCGCCTGCGGTTCGCCCGCCCGCCGCCGAGCATCACAGCGCTCCGAATGCCAGGCTGCCGGCCGATTCCAGCGCCAGCTCGAAACGGATCTCGCCATTGTGCTCGCCGGAATATTCGAGCGCCGTCATCTGGAAAGGACCCGTGATCGTTCCGAAAGCCGGAATTGAAATCTGCCAATCCAGAATGCTGCCGGCGAAGAATGCCGTCCGCACCAATGCGTCGCTCGCCTGATCCTTGAAGAGGCCGGCGCCCGTCTCCTCCTCGCACTGGCAGACGAGATAGCGCCGCGTCTCGTCGGGATCGCGGGCCAGCTTGACGACGAACACCCGCGTATAGGCGTCGAAGGCGGCCTTGTGCTCGACCGCTTCGGCGGAAAGTTCGCCGCCGCCCCGGCCGAGCTGCGGACGGGCTTTCTTCAGCACCAACTGGTCGAGCACCTTCTTCTGGTCGTCCATCGCGCGGTTGATGCGGTCCACCTTGTCGCGCGTCACCACGTCGGCCGTCAGTTTCTGCTCGATCTCGCCGAGCCTGCGGTCGTTGACGTCCTTGAACGCCTCGAAGGCTTCCATGAATTCGTCGAAGGCGGCCGTCACCGTTTCCGGTACTCCCTTGACTTCCGGGGCCTTCACCTCAGGCGCCACGCTTGCTGCATTCGTCATATCGCTTTTCCTTTGAAGGTTGACTGCATCATCATCTTCGCCGCCCGCCGCATCTGGCGGGCGAGCTCGGTTTCCCGGTCACGGAAGAACCGCGCATGTTTGACGTCGGAGACCCGGGCCGACGGGAGCATCGGGAAGGTCACGACGGAAATTTCCCAGAGATCGGCCTCGAGGATTTTTCGGACGCCCGTCTTTGCATCGGTGCGAGCCTTCACCGTCCGGAAGCCGATCGACAATCCGTCGAGCGCGCCCGATTTCATCAGCGCCAGCACCTCGCGGGCGCGTGCCACGCCGGGCGACAACACGCCCTCGACATAAAGACCGCGGGCATCCTCGCGGATCGTCTTCCAGGCGCCGATCGGCTCGTTCGGATCGTGCTGGTAGAGCATGCGCACACCCGGCGCGCCGCGTTCGACGAGCGAGTGCCTGAAGGCGCCACGTTCGATCGTGTCCTTCCCGAGATCGACCTCGCCGAAAATGCTGGCATAACCCGAGAAGGTCCCGTCGCCCGCAACGCCGGCAAGTTCCAGATTGGCGAATTTGCGCCCACTGGGGCGTACGGGCGGGCGCGGCCCGCGATAAGCGTGCATGGGTAGTCTCCTGAAATGTCTTTGGATTCTCGGCCCCTCTCCTCCGCGAAACGGAATTTGGAGCATGGACTGCGCGGCAGGCGCCTATCTCCCCCTTGGCGGGGGAGAATGGAATTTCAGCACCTTAGGCGGAGCTAAGTGCTAGAAATTCCAAGAGAGGGGGAAGAGCGGGCTGCGAAGCTGAACAATTGATCCCGTAAATCGATTGTAGTGATGAACGCCTTGAGAGCGAAAGGCCGGACTGGATGGAGACGAATTAGCCCCTCTCCTGAAAAATCTAGCACTTAGCCTCCGGCTAAGCTGCTGATCTTTCTTCCTCTCCCGCAAGGGGAGAGGCGGGCCTTCACCCCACCCGTCTCCCATACCTGTCCGCCACCCGCGCCAGCACGCCCAGCACCCACCAGGCGGACAGACTGGCCGTCGCCGCGCCCGCGAGCATCACCTCGGCGTCTGAAAGCTCGCCGCCGATCCCCAGCCTCGTCTCGAGCCAAAGCCCGGTCGGACCGCCGAAGATCAGCCCGAAGCTCACGCCGGTCAGAAAACGGCTCGCCGCCTCGCGACGGCTTTTCGGCACGAGGTAGATCAGCGAGACACCGGCTCCCGCCATCGAGCCCAGGACCTTGGCGATCCCGACGCCCGGATCGCTTCCGAGGTCAGACATTTTTAATCTCTCTTTTTTAGAATTTGCGCATAAAGAGCCGCCAGGGCTCGGCTGCAGTGCCACGCGCCGTCAGGCGAAAAGGATACCGCAGCTCTTCAAGATGCCGCATGTCCGATCACAGCATGCAGCAGCCATAACGGCTCACTCGGCCTCCCTTCGGGGCGGCCGCTTCTGTTTTCGTCAGTCTTCGGAATCGCTTGGACGTGCTTGTTGCGAAGTTGAGTCCGGGGCTTGAGAGGTTGAGCCAGGTTCTTGACAAACCACGCGAAGGCGATACTTGCCGATTGGCTCAGCCTTCTTCGCCGGGCTCTCCGTCCTTTTCGAGTTCGAGCGGCTCCTGGCGACCGTGACGGATATGCGAAACGTAGACGGCTGACTTTTCAACCCGATAATGGATGATGTAGGCTCCCGATACGAGACGGCGGCGCCCCTCCAGAGCCTGAAGATCACCGCCTGCCCTCGGAAACTCCCCTAACAGCCGCAAGGACGACCGCAACTGGCGCATCACCGCCATTGCGGCGCGTGGATTGAACTGCTCCAGATAGGCGCGCTCCTGCCGGAGGAACCGGCCCGCTTTCTTCGACAGGATCACCTTCATCACGCAGCGTCGCTTTTGCGCTCATCCAGAAGCTCGTCGAAAAGCTCCTCCATGTCGACCGTCTCGCCATCGCGGATCTGCTCTTCGCCCTTGCGGATCTGCAGGATATCGTTCCCCTCCGCCATCAGATAATATTTCAGCGCGCGCACGATCACCCAGGATCGGCTGCGATCCGCGGTCTCCGCGATCTTCTCGACGTCTTCCAGAATGTCGAGCGGCAGGCGCAGCGTGATCGGATCGGAAAGAACAGGCTTGGCCATGGGAGCCTCCATTTGTAATACGGCGTATTACAAATTACACCAATTCCGCTCCTGTTAATACCCCACCGCTTCGCGCTTCTCATCATCGCTCAGGAAGGTCGCGGCCCCCACCCTCGCCCAGAGCGCTTCACGTTCTGCGGAAAGCCCGGCGATTCGGTCGAGGTCGGGCTCCAGCCGCAACCCGCCTCCATAGGCATCCGACAGCCAGGCGGAGAAGCTCGCGGCGGTGCGGGAAATCAGCGGCAGCACGGTCAGGCGGTAGAAGGCGCGGTTCGCCTCCTGGTAATTGGCATAGGTGTTGTCGCCCGGGATGCCGATCAGCATGGGCGGCACGCCGAACGCGAGCGCGATGTCGCGCGCCGCACCGTTCTTCGCCTCGATGAAATCCATGTCCTTCGGCGAGAGCCCCATCGATTTCCAGTCGAGACCGCCTTCCAGAAGCAGCGGCCTGCCGGCATTCACCGCACCGGAATAGCCCGCCTCCAGCTCGTCTTTCAGCCGCTCGTACTGGTCGGCTGAGAGATTGCCGCCGTCCTTCGGCTGGTAGACCAGCGCGCCGGAGGGTCTGGCGGAATTGTCGAGCAGCGCCTTGTTCCAGGAAGCCGCCGCATTGTGCAGGTCGAGCGCCGCACCCGCCGCGCCGATCGGCGGAAAGCCGCAATGGTCGTCGAGCGGATGAAACAGTTTCAGATGCAGCAGCGCCAGCCCATCGGTCTCCGCAGCCAGTCGCCGCGTGACGCCGCCGGCGCGGTAGTCGTAGCCCGTCACCCAGCCGTCGCGGCCCTCGACCACGCTCACCCGGTCGGGACGCAGGAGATGCAGTTCCCGCAGGGTCCCGCCGATCAGAAGCGGCTCCACATAGGCATTGCCGGAAAGCAGCAGATGCCCATAAAGCGCCTCGAAGAAATCCGGTCCGCCCTGCCGCCCGTTCGGCCGGGAGAGGAGCGCCAGCGCCGGATGATCCGCCACCTCGCTTCCGCCTTCATAGGCAAGCCAGGGCACCGCCGCTGCCGCTTCGGCAATCATCCGCATGGCACGGTAGGCGACCGGGTTCCTCATGAAGCCGGCACGCGACAGCGCCGCATAGGAACGTCCGGACCAATAGGCCGCGCCCTCGCCGGAAACGATCGTAAATCCTGACGCAAAGCCCGTTGCCGTTTTGGTCTCGGGCTGGGCAGCAAAAGCGCCTGCAGCTTCGGATGTCCGGGCTTCGCGCATGGCCTTTCGTCCGCCGGCGGAAAACCCCTGAGGGAACCACCGACGCCGGAATGGAGATTTCATGGAGTAATTCCTTCGGCTCTATAAGGATCGGGCGGCTCTGTAGAGATCGGGCCAGGTGCAGCGACCGCGCCTTCAGCCCGTGGTGTAGCTGATGCAGCTATAGAAGGCCCTGCCATAGTCGGCGAGTTGCGGCGCCCGCTCGACACCGTTGATGATCCGGCGTGCGTTCAGCCAGTCCTCCTTCGGTCCCAGGAAGAACTGCTCCAGCCGGTGACCGGTGAAACTGCCCTGCTCCATGCCGAGGAACATGATGCGCAAGGCGACATCCATTCGCAGCGTCACCGAAGGGTCGGTCACAAGATCCATACCGGTCACCCGGCTTAACTTCTCGTAATTGCGGGGATGCGTAAGCTGCACCAGCCCGCGGCCCAGCCAGGTCTGGCCGCCCGGATCCCGCCGCCAATAGGGATTGCTGACCCAGGGAAGCCGACCGCGCCGCCAGGCGTTTTCCAGTATGGCGATGGCCTTGTCGTCCGTCGGTGCCAGCGTTTCCCGCACCGGCTGCATCGTTCGGGCCGTCTCGTGGAATGCCGTCCCGAGCATATAGGCGAGCCAGCGATCGTCCTTGGCAGGACTCGTCTGCTCCCAATGATCAAGGATCGCCTCCAGCCCATGAACCTGATGCTGCTGAAACCGTCCCCCGAACAGCCGCTGACGCGCGTTCTCGAAGAAGAAACGCCTGTTGATCCCCATTCCCAACCCTCCCGTTTCGCGATTTACCAATAAAATACTCTCGCAAAAATTGTATATGCGAATTACATCTTCAAGGTGATTTTTCTATTTACACATCTATAGGATGCAATACTGCGAACGAAGGTGCGCCGGGAGGCATCCCGCCGATCGCGGTCCTCAACATTCAATCGGTTTAGAAAAACTAAATCGTTTTAAGCTCTTAGGCGCCACTTTACTTTTCATTGACGCTATGGAACCAACGGTGCCGCAGGACGTTCATGTCTGCCTTCTAATGAACAAGGAGATCATGATGATGCAGCAGCCGATGCAGGCCGCCCCTTCCAAGCAGATCCCCCAGCATATCGCCGAGCGCATGGAATCCGAATGGAAAGAGATGCGCGAAAACGCTCCGCCGAAGCCGGCAAGCCAGCAGCGCTGATCACCACGATCCAATCATCGAGCCGCGTCAGATGCCCCGCACGCGCGGCTCCCCCGAGCCTTCCAGCAGAAGCGCCGTCAGCGCCCAGACCAGTGCGTCGAGCCGGTCCGGCGAACGGCCGGAAGACAGCCCGTTCGGCCCGAAATCGCACATCTGGTCCTCCAGGTCCGCGAACCGCCCGGCATGGGCGACGCGACCCTGCTCATAGAGTGCCGCCACCGGCTCTGCCCGCAGGAATTTCCCCCGCGTCGCACGCACCATGGTCACCGGCAGGACCGAATCGACGCTTTTCAGCATCGCCGTCACCATCTCGCCGCCCTGGTTGACCTCCGCCACCACGCGGTCCGCCTGGAAGCGCGAAAAGGCCTTCGCCACCGCATGCGCCCAGCCGGCCGGGCTTGCGCCCTCCACCGAGCAGTCGGCAAGCACCACCGCCCTTCCGCTTGTCTCCAGCCCCGCCACGACGATGCCGCAGCAGGAGCCTGCACCTGAACCGGAGGGTGGATCGACCGCCACGACGATGCGCCTGAGCGCGCCGGCGAAGCGTCCCCCCTGAAAACCGATCCGGCAGGCTTCGATGTCGGCGCGTTTCCACAGCGCGTCCTCGCGGTCCTCGATCAGCTCGCCGGCGATCTCCTGCCGCCCGAGCCGAGTGCCGCCATAGCGCGCCTCCAGCACCTCCAGAAAACCCGGCGCCAGATTTTTAGCATTCGCCTCGGTCGAGATCCTGATCAGACTGGTCCCCGGGTCGGCGATCAGCCGTTTCAGCACCGGCACCGGCCGTGGCGTGGTGGTCACGAGCTGGCGCGGATCCGCCCCGAGCCGAAGCCCGAACTGCAGCATGTCGAACGTCTCTTCGGCATGTTTCCATTTGGCGAGTTCATCGCACCAGGCGAAGTGGAATTGCGGCCCGCGCAGCGCCTCCGGGTCTTCGGAGGAGAAGATCTGCGCCACAGCACCGTTCGGCCAGACGAGCCTGCGGCGGGAAATCTCGAAATCCGGCCGCTTCGCCCTCGCGACCCGGCAGATGCCGGAAACGCCGTCGATCATCACCTCGCGGGCATCGCCCAGCGTTTCCGCCACCAGCGCGATCCTGAGATTGGACCGTTGTTCCGCGGAGGCCAGCGCATGCACCCATTCGGCGCCGGCGCGTGTCTTTCCCGACCCTCGCCCGCCCATGATCAACCACGTCCGCCAGTCGCCGGCGGGAGGTTTCTGTTCGGGACGACCTTTGAAATCCCAATCCCGCTCATGATCGAGCATGAACTCATTGAAAGGATCATCAACCTGCTCCTCTCGAACCGGAGGGCGATTGCATATGGCAGCGAGACCATGTGGCGGATCAATCTCCCCTCTTGAGGGGGGTGAGGCGTGATCCGGCGAAGCCGGAGCGATCGATCCAGTGAATCGATCGCAGCGCCGAACGCCCGGCAGGACAGAGGGGGGTGCCGCCTCAACCTCTTCGTCAATGATCAGCTTCTCGGCACGGTCGCCACCCCCCTCTGTCACCTCTGGTGACATCTCCCCCACAAGGGGAGAGATCGGCGGGAGTTCGCCGCGATGCCTCGCCCTGTCATCCGCGATCGCTTTGGCCAGCTTCCTGCCTTCCCCAGATGCTGCGACGTTTTCCTCACGTGCGGCCGTGATCGTCTGCATGCCTCGATTCAATTGCTTGGAAACCACCAGTGCCTTGCTCGCCATCTTCTCGCCCGCCAACCGTTGTGTCCGGAGGCTCGGCGGCTTTGCGTTCAAGTAGCTCGGTGACCCACGGCGGCGGACCATCCCGTTTCCATGCTTCAAAAAGGCGGGCGGCATATTCATTGGCGCGCTCCTCGATCAGTTTTATGAAGCGGGCTTTCGCCTCCTCATACCCACCCTCATCGGCCACGCGCTCGGCTTCGAGCTCCCGGTCGCGGGCGAGTTGGCGCTGCAGGCTGTCGACCTTTTCGAGCGTGCGCACGATCAGCGACATGGCGTCGGTCGCCGCCTTCACGTCGGCGCGCGCCAGTTTCTGGGCCGCCTCGTCGCCGTCCTCCAGCGCCTTTTCCGCCGACCTGCGCATGTCGCGGAACGTTTCGAACTGCGCACGCATCTCGGCGGTCATGTCGTTCAGCAGCCGGCGCAATTCCTCGGCCGGCTGGATCGCGCACTCGGCCGACTTGATTTCCAGCAGCACGCCGCGCGCCCTGTCGGCCAGTATCTCGTCGTCCATGACGATCCCGTCGCCATAGGCAGGCCGTTCCGCCCAGAGCCCGAAGAGCGCCGGATCGAAATTTTCGAAATCATCCATGGCCGATTCCCCGATGCGCTTTCGCGCATGCCGCGTCGCCTGGCGCCCGTTCCCGGTCGCCGGCGCTCCTGCTATCGATTGTCGTGATAAAAAAAGCCCGGCATAAAGACCGGGCCGATGACTGGAAGCCTTGCCACCGAGAACCTCCAAAGGCTCCGCGCCGGCGCAATTCTTCGACTGTAACCAAACCCTATCAAACCACCGTCACACCGTCAAGGATTATTTTCCTAATTATGCGCTTTGCGTACCAAGCGGCGGAAATGGCATGATTCCCGGGCGTGACAGGCTGGGAGAGACGGCAGAGGAAATTAAGATCACGCCTCAGATGGTGGCTTCTGGGGAAGCGGCTTACAGGCGATATCAAGATCTTTCTGACGGGATCATTTGGGAAGCAAATGTGAGGGCAATGATTCTGGAAGTCCTGCGTGATGCGCTTTCAGCTCGTCGCGGACTTGGAGCAACAGCCGCCAAAGATCTTTGCTCAACTCAAAACAACGGAATGCGGCGTTCTTAACCTCGTTCACGAGGGCCTTATCAAGGTCCCTTTTGATTTCGCCCAACAGGTTCACCCCACTCTTGTCTGGGATTGAGTGAAAAGTGAAACTAGCCATTCTCATCGTAAGAGGGTCGGCGTGGTAGTATCCGTGGCAATACATATTTCTTGTTTGGGTAAGCCTGTCGAATTGGGCAGCAAGCCGCGCAATCGCGTCAGATGATTTATCGCTGATGGCTGATATTTTCGATAGGTTTATGATGTAATCTACACGGGCGCGTGTGCTCTTGGTCGATACCCAGAACACTTCGCACGTGCCCTGAGGGCCTTGGACAAAGCAGCGCATAAATCCTAGAAATAAGCTTTCGCACGCTGCCCAATTCATCACCAAGCCGCCGACCCAGTATGCAAACTGGTCGTCAAGTTCGACAAGCCCGGCAGGAGTGCTTGGGAATTTGAGAGATGCCATGACGGACCCTGATAAGAAGATTGACGAAAACAAGGGCGACGACATTTTGCGACGTATGCTCAAGTCGCCGCCCGATCCGAGAACCCCTCCCAAGCCGAAGCCTGGGAAGGACAAGGAGGAACCTAGTAACGATTGATCGGTTACGATCACTGATCGTTGCAGGGAGTTTTTATATGTCTTCTGAGGTCTGTTTCTATCCCCTCACGCAGGGACAAGTGGCCGGGGACGTGCAAGGTACAGAAGTGAGTGGCCCCGGCGGCGCGAATGCGCTGCCACGTATGATGAAGTACCAAGTTCGCGGTGAGGCGGTTGTGGAAGCTTTCTGTTTCACCAATATAGATGGCGTCCCAGTTGCCGTTGGCAGCGAGCTTGCACGCAATGTAAACACCGGGCTTGTGGAGATAGAGGGCCCCGATAAGGTCAAGTTGGAACGCATAGATCGTACCGCTTTGGCCTCTCCAATTAATGATAACTGGGGATGCCGGATACGCTACAGGTCGTTTAGGTAGCTCTGGAAGTGTAGCCATATAAAAAAGTCCTTATGTGTTACCAAAGGACGGCTTGACGACTCACCCGTGAGGATTAAAGTCTGAGATGTCTTCATATCGAGCCGCCCTATGGCTTGGTTTGAGTTGGGGTGATGGTTGTAGGAGACCATCACCCTGCAATCTCAGACAGAGAAATTGATTCGCGCAAGGTTGGCGAGGATAGATTCCTGTTATTCACGGATTGTTTTTCTTTTGCTTCCACAGGAATCTTCGCGCCTTCTGCTTAGGCGTAAGCAGCTTCACCAACCCGCCGATAAGTAAGACGCTTGTCTCGCGACAAGCGAAGCAAGTCTTCGGCGCGTTCGGCATCCGAGATTTTCAAGGCGGCGCGGCGGTTATACCTGAGATCGAAATTGGCAAGGTAACGATGAAGGTGGACTTCGCCACAATGTTGGTAAGCGAACGTATCCTTTGCCGGAATACGGGCGTGTCGGAGGAGGTTCGCCGCCTACACCCTAAGCGCCGCTTGCCACAGGTGAGAACCTGCGGGACAATCGACGCGGGAGGAACCGACCATGGGTGTCTACAACGATGTCATCCTGCCGAAGCTTTGCGATCTTGCGATGCGGAACGAGCGGCTGCGGCCGTATCGCGAGCGCGTGATCGGCGCCGCCGAGGGGCGTGTATTGGAGATCGGCAGCGGTTCCGGCCTCAACCTGCCCTTCTACGGCGCAAGGGTCCGCGAAATTCTGGCGCTCGAACCTTCCCCAAATCTTCTGGCGCTCGCCCGCAGCGCCCCGCAGTCGGCAATGCCCGTCCAGTTCATCGAGGCCTCTGCGGAAGCGATCCCGCTGGATGACGGCAGCGTCGATACGGTCGTGACGACCTGGACGCTCTGCACGATCCCGGGGGCGGCCGCGGCACTTTCGGAAATGCGCCGCGTGCTGAAACCCGGCGGGAAACTGCTGTTCGTCGAACACGGGCGGTCGCCCGACCGCGGCGTGCGCTGGTTTCAGGATGGCCTCACGCCCGTCTGGCGGCGCATCAGCGGCGGTTGCCATCTCAATCGCCCGATCCGGTCGATGATCGAGGACGGCGGGTTTCGGATCGACCGGGTCGAGACCGGCTACATGCAGGGGCCGAAACCGATGACGTTCATGTATGAAGGCAGCGCCCGCCCGAACTGACAGCCACTCACGTGCCGCAGAACGTCTGCGTCACCCGTTCCTCCGGCTTCGGCGGCGCCATCAGGTCGGCGAATTCCGGCCGCTCATCATAGGGATTTTCCAGCGCCTCCAGCAGCCGTTCGAAGAAGCTGAAATCGCCGTAATTGGCAGCGGCAATCGCCTCCTCCACCCGATGGTTGCGGGGAATCACCGCCGGATTGACGGCGCGCATCGCAGCCGCCCGTTCCCCGCCCGACCGGTCTTCACCCGCCAGCCGCTCCCGCCATGCCGTCAGCCAATCCTGCGCCTTGGCGGTGTCGGCAAATGAGGCGAGGAACGCCTCGTCGCGGCCCTCCGCCGCATCGGCCAGACGCCGGAACACAAGGGTAAAATCCGCCTCGCCTTCGTGCATGGCGGCAAACAGCGACTGGATCAGGTCGCCGTCGCCATCCGCCCCGGAAAACAGCCCGATCTTCCTTCGAAAGACAGTGAGCCATTCGCTCTGGAACCGTTCGCCGAATTCTGTCAGCACGGCATTCGCAGCATTCACCGCCTTTTCCTCGTCACCGTCCAGAAGCGGCAGCAGGCATTCGGCCAGCCGCGCGATGTTCCACTGGCCGATGCCCGGCTGGTTGCGATAGGCGTAGCGGCCCATCTGGTCGATCGAGGAAAACACTTTCATAGGATTATATTCATCGAGAAAGGCGCAGGGGCCGAAATCGATCGTCTCGCCGGAAATCGTCATGTTGTCGGTGTTCATCACGCCATGGATGAAGCCGACGCCCAGCCAGCGGGCGATCAGGTCGGCCTGTTTCAGTGCCACGGCCCTCAAGAGCGCAAGATACCGGTTTTCTTCGTCTTTCAGCTCCGGGTAATGCCGTTCGATCACGTAGTCGGCGAGGAGCTTCACGCCGTCATTGTCACCGCGGGCGGCGAAGAACTGGAAGGTGCCAACCCTTACATGGCTTGCCGCGACCCGCACGAAGACGGCGCCCTGCTCGACCGTCTCGCGATAGACCGGCTCGCCGGTCGCAACCGCCGCCAGCGCCCTTGTCGCCGGAATGCCGAGTGCGGCAAACGCCTCGGAGACGATATATTCGCGCAGCACCGGTCCCAGCGCGGCGCGGCCGTCGCCGCGGCGGGAAAACGGCGTCGGTCCGGCACCCTTCAGCTGAATGTCGCGGCGCAGCCCGTGCCGGTCCACGACCTCGCCCAGCAGGATCGCGCGGCCGTCGCCGAGCTGCGGCACGAAATTGCCGAACTGGTGGCCGGCATAGGCCATGGCGATCGGCGCAGCGCCGGGCGGCACGACATTGCCGGCGAGGATCGCTGCCAGCCGCGCCGGATCGGAAAAATCCGCCTCGACACCCAGTTCCTCGGCAAGTTCCTGGTTGAACTTGATCAGCTTCGGCCCCTCGACCGGCTCGGGATAAACGGAGGCGAAAAACCGGTTCGGCAAGCGGGCATAGGAATTATCGAACTGGAACACGGGAAACTCCTTCGGCGCGGCAGGCTTCTTCCGCCGCGCGGGCTCTTCCCCAATATGGGGAATCTCCCCTGTCGAACAAGCGAAATGCGCTTTTGTTGCGCGCTTCAGGCACTCTTCAGCCGTATGCCGAAACCGAACAGGAAGGTGAGCGCAGCACCCGCCGCCGCCGTACCGTAGAGCCACAGCGAGGCGCTCGCATCGCCGTTTTCCAGGCCCGCGACGAGCCCGGTCGCGGTGGCGATCATGCCGGCGATCCCCGCGCCGATCGCGTAGCCCGTCGTCGAGATGGTCGGCAAAAGCGCGCTCGCCAGATCCCGCTCGGCACTCTCGGCCGCTTCCATCGCCGCCTGGTTGATGCTTGCCCAGGCAACCCCGAAGCCGGTGCCGATCGCCATCTGGCCGACAAGCAGCGGCATCACGGAGCCCATCGCGAAGGCTGTGCCGAGCGCCAGGAAGCCGAGGAGCTGAAACAGCGCGCCGCTCAGCATCCATCTCTCCCGCGAACCGACGGCCGCCACCCGGCTCACCAGCACCGCGACCGCGCTCCAGGTGAGCGCCATGATCACGACGATGGAGCCCACCACCGACGGCCGGAAATCGAAGACGGCGCCGATCATCATTGCCAGGTAGACGCTGCCGACCGAATGGCTGGCGGACATGATGAGCAGAACCCAGAACCCGTGCCCCAGCACCGAGCCGAGCCGGAAAGCGCCCGCCGGAAACAGTTTCGGGCCGATCTTCCCGTCGAGCTTCAGCGCCGGCAGGAAAAGTGCGGCACCTGCGGCGATCGTCATGGCCTGCATGCCGCCTCCACTCATCACCGATGACAGCGACAGGACGAAGGCGGCTGCAAGGCAAAGGGCAATCGTTGCGACGGAAAGCGGGACGGGCGCCGCCTCCGTCATCCGGGGCTTTGCGGCAAGCGCGAAGAAAGGCAGAAGCAGGACGAAAGGCGCAACCGCCAGAAACGACGCACGCCAGGAATAGGCTTCCGTCAGCAGCCCGCCGGCCAGCGGTCCGGCGATCGCCGCAACGGCCCAGACGATCGCCTCGACGGCAAAAACCCTGGCGATCAGCGCGGACGGGAAATTGGCCGGGATGAGGCTGTAGCAGATCGCCACGATCAGCCCGTCGGCAATGCCCTGGAACAGCCGCCCGGCCATGATCCAGGAAAAGCTCGGCGCCGACAGCGCCAGAAGGCCGCCGAATGCAAAGACCAGTGTCGAGACGACAAGGCTTGTGCGCGGGCCAAACCGGTCGCGCATGGCCGCCGCCCCCGTGCCGCCTGCTATCGAGCCCAGGAAGTAGAGCGTATAGGCCCAGCTGAAATAGGCCGTGCCGCCGATCTCCGCGGCCGCCGGCGGCAGGGCCGCCACGATCGCGAACTGGTTGAAGGCGTGCAGGCCGACGCCCGCCGAAATCAGCCCGAGCATCGCCCCGTCGCGGCCCTTCAAAAGCCTCGACCAACCCACATTCACGTCCTGCAACACGCCCTTACCCTTCCCTTTGTCACGGTCGCCGGGACGCTACAACCTCAAGCGCAGTTGAGGTCAAGGGACAGGATGAAAATAAAACTCCTTCTGTTTCAGCCTCTTATGGGGGCTCTTCGGTTTTCGCATCCTGTTGTATTTTAGCTACAGCTTTTCAAGTTATCCGCCATACATCATAATCATCTTCAATCGGAGGGAATATCCATGAAGGCTCTTTTCATTTTCGCAGCATCGGCCGCCATGACCGCTTCTTCCGTTGTTTTCGCAGCAGATGCGGTCGAACAGATCCCCGCCGCGCCGGAAGTGGTGGAGACGCCATCCTTCACGTGGTCCGGCCCTTATCTTGGTCTCCATGGCGGCTATGCCTGGGGTGAAGGTGACGCGACGGCAGCCGGCGGCGGCAGTAACGACAATTTCGACGGCGGGCGCTTCGGCGGCTTCGTCGGTTACAACTGGCAGTTCTCCAACGGTTTCGTGGCCGGTGTCGAAGGCGACCTGAACTACGACTGGAACGAGAACAGCTATGCGGGCGATTTCGACATGGACACCGGCTTCTCCGGTGGATTGCGCGGCCGCGTCGGTTATGCTTTCGACCGCGCATTGCTTTATGCGGCCGGCGGCTGGACGATGACCAATATCAGCGTCGAAGGGCCGGGCGTGGATGACGACGACACCCTGCATGGCTGGACGGTCGGCGCCGGTCTGGACTATGCCTTCACGGACAATTTCTTCGGCCGGGTGGAATATCGCTACAACGACTATGGCGACGGGGATCTCGGTGGCTTCGACACCGATTTCAACCAGCACATCATCAATGTCGGCATCGGCGTGAAGTTCTGAGGCCCTGGAGAACCAGCCCTCTGTCTGATTGTCATCACGAGAAAGCCGCCTGAAGGAAACTTCCGGCGGTTTATCCGGTCGGCTGAGTTTGCCGAAGCGGAAAGGGGCGCGGGCATCGGGACCGCGAACGCAGATCGTCCCGGAAGCGAAGGTCCGCCTCATCATGCCCGCAGCCCTTCGCATGAATTGACGTTTGTCAAAATTTTGAAAGGCGACTACTCTACAAGCTCAGGTAGTTCATATCTGCCGTGGCGGGGCGACATCGTGCAGGAATTCATCGCGAAGAAAAACATCGAACGCTTTCGCTCGATGTTGGAAGCGGAAGTGGATGAAGGCCGGAGGCGCATGCTCGAGAAGCTGATCGAGGAAGAAGAACGCGTGCTCGACGCCATCAAATCGGCGACGCAATCTGACGGCGACCAGGACCAAGGGATTGCCTTCCTCTGTCCCGCAGATGTGGACGTTTGGTTAGAATGGCGGCACCCTGCGGTCTCACCCCGGCAGATCACGAAACCGCCCCGGTTGCCGATCCAGCATCAAAGCATAAATCCCCGCTCCGACGGCCGAAGATGTGATCCCGAACTTCATTTGAAGCTCAGGATCACACGGGTGTTCTGCCGGGTTATGTTTCGGAGTTCTCTTCCAAGATGCCTAGACTCCAATACCACCGGCTATGTTCACGGTCTCGCCGGTAATGTAGCCCGCATGTGGTCCGGCGAGGAAGCAGACGGTTTCGGCCACCTCTTCGAGGGTTGCAATGCGACGGATCGGATGCATATCAAGGATGGCGTCACGGTTCGGAAGCTCACCGGCCACATCAGCGGCCATGTCCGTGGGCATGATGCCCGGCTGGATAACGTTGACGGTGATATTGCGGGGGCCAAGATCGCGCGCAATGCCCTTGGCGTAGCCGGCGAGCGCCCACTTTGTTCCGGCATAGTCGGCGACACCCGAGAAAGGCACGACTGAGCCAAGGCGAGAGCCGATGAAGATGATCCGGCCGCCATCGGTCAATTTCGACGCCGCCGCGCGCGTGTTGGCGATCGTACCCATAACATTGACCTGCCACTGGTGATTGTATTTCTCGCCGTCGAGTTCCGGATCGTCGACAGTCTGCCCCTGGATCGCAATGCCGGCATTGTTCACAAGGATATCCAGCCTGCCGAACTCGGCAAGCACCCTGTCGATCAAAGGCCTGGCGGAGGCAAGGTCAGCCTGGTCGCTCTTTACCGCAATCGCGCGAACACCCTTTCCTCTGAGCTTCTCCACGACAGCTTCCGCCTTGTCTGCCGAGGCCGCGTAGCTGATCGCAACGTCTGCTCCGTGGTCGGCCAGCGCTTCCGCGGTCGCAGCGCCAAGGCCGCGGGAGCCGCCGGTTACGAGAACGACCTTTCCCTTCAGTATGTTCGACATGAATACCCTTTCTAGATTTGGTCAGGGCGCCGCCCGGTTGTGATGAGCGATGCCGTCACTTTTAGTAACGTACGTTACTATAATGATCGGTATGAAATTTGACGGCCGCGGTCAAGGGGTTTAATAATGATCATTATGAAACAGGCCGGTTTGAACTGATGGGACGCCATCGCGAATTTGACGTGGAGAAAGCGCTCGACGCCGTTTTGTGCGTCTTCTGGCGCAAGGGCTACGAGGGGGCATCCTACGCCGACCTGACCGCGGCCGCCGGTGTCGAGAGACCTGCCCTCTATTCGGCATTCGGCAACAAGGAAGCGCTCTTTCGTAAAGCCCTGGTGCGCTATTACGAGCGATACCTGCACTACATCCCGGCGGCGCTGGCGCTTCCGACGGCGCGAGAGGTCGCAGCGCACATTCTCTACAATGCAATCGACCTCAACACCCGTTATCCCGACCATACGGGATGTCTGGTCATCAACGGTGTCCTGGCAGGATCGGATGACGCGGAGCCTGTCCGGCAGGTATTGATAGAGGCTCGCGCGGTTGCTGAGGCGCAGCTTCGCGAACGCTTCGAACAGGCAAAGGCCGAAGGCGACCTGCCGGAGACGGCCAGACCCGATGCCCTTGCAGCATTTCTCATGGCCGTGCTTCACGGCATGGCAGTGCAGGCCAAAGCCGGTTTCAGTCGTGAAGCGCTTGAGGCCGTCGCCGAGCAGGCGCTGTCCACGTGGCCTGCGGGCCGCTCTGCGCTATCCGGAAAGTCATCCTGAACGCCAGGCGAGATGCCGGTCGCCGCTTGCAAAGATCTGTGCGCCTGCCGATCCAGCAAAGCCGGGGTTGTTCATCCCGATACTGGAGCGATCGCCAGGATCTTCGTTGTGTTTGCTTTCCAGCAAAGACCCTATGGAAAAAGTCGATACCGTTTCTTCTTCCGAGTAAAACGGGTAACAGACCACGAATGGCCAAGGATCAAAGCAGGACAGCGGCGCGCTCGACGCCTCCTCCGCGGATGAGAACCTGATCGTATGTACCGACTTCGCCATCAGGAAGACGGATGGCCGGGGCTTTGAAGTGAGGGTCATGACCCAACGCGGGTATTATTGGGTTTCAGCCAATCACGCGGATCGTTACGATGGCGAGACACAAACGTTCGTCCTCAGCCTGATCGAAACCAACAATTTCCTGCAGCAGGTGCGAAAGGTCGGCCTGCGAACCCGATATCACGGGCCGACCGATATCGATCTTCTTTGACGCTCGTCGTGATGCCGGATGTGTCAACGGACGGCTTTGATATCGGACAATGTGGTCCGTCCGTTTTCAAGCAAGATGAATACCGGTTCCAAAGAAACCGAGTTGAGGAGCTGGAGCATGAAAAGCATTATCGCATTGACCGCCATTTGCATCGCTCTTGCCGGATGTACCCAGACGAGCCGCTATACCAGCGTGCCCGGATACGCCCATAGAACCGATCCCACCTGCAAAAGAACCCAACCACCCTCGAAATACGACCCGAAATGCGATTGCCCGGATGTAGGTTACGAGGGCTTTTCGCCTCCTGTCGCATGCGGATCCAGATAGGTGCCGGCTCCAGACGGAACGGCTCCGCCTCCTCCAATTTCTGTCTGACCATCGGGTCCTGCGAAAACCGCTTCACACTTTCCAGCCGATGCTTCTGAAGCCGGCACAGCTTGCCGCTAGGTTGACCCGATTGCGGCAAGCCCGGCATAAGAGGATATGGCAGCAAGGATTACCAGATCGACTAAGCATAGCGGCGTACGGTTCGAGTGGCGCGGAACATTCGCCAACACGGAACTCAATGAACTTCATTCCGAGTGTTTCCAGCACCCTTTGACCGACGACGATTGGTGGAGCCGGCTCAATACCTTCAGTCTTGGCTGGATTTGCATGCGCATGTCGAAGCGGCTTGTCGGCTTCGTCAACGTCGCATGGGACGGTGGCGTCCATGCATTTTTGCTCGACACGATGATCACAACGGATCTGAGGCGCCGCGGCTATGCCACTGCACTCGTCGAAGAGGCCGTGAAGCACGCAAGAGCTTTACGCTGCGAATGGCTCCACGTGGACTTCGAGCCGCATCTGTGCGACTTCTATTACGGCGCCTGCACGTTCGAGGCGACCGATGCGGGCCTTATTCGTCTTCGGTAGTTCATCTCCGGCGATCGATGGCGCTGCTGCCATGGCAGATCACCGCCCTCGCACAAGGACGGTGAAGACCGGCCGGTCACGCCGCCACGGGTTGAGGCGTATAGCCCGCTTCGCGGATCGCTTCCTCGGCCCTTGCCGCATCGCCCTCGACTGTCACCCTATGGACCGAGAGATCGATCGTCACCGCAGCATCCGGCAGGGCTTCACCCAGCGCGCCGCGCACGGTCTTTTCGCAATGGCCGCAGGTCATGTCCGGTACGATGAAAGTCGCAATCATTTTCAAGATTCTCCTTGTTGAGATAAACGCCTTCTGCACCTTCCCACAACGGGAAGGTCAAGCGGGCTGTTTCGTCTTTTTCGACCCCGAGGATGCAGGCACGTCGCCGGCAAGGTCGTCGAGGATCGGGCAATTCGGGCGATGATCGCCGCCGCAGCAATGGGCCAGATGCTTCAGCGTCTTCACCATGCCCTGCATTTCGGCGATGCGTCGTTCGAGATCGGCGATATGAGCCGTGGCGACTTCCTTGACCGCCGCGCTTTCGCGGCTCTTGTCCTGCCAGAGTTTCAGGAGCGTCTCGGTCTCTTCCAGCGAAAAGCCGAGCGAGCGCGCCCGCTTGATGAAGCGCAGGATGTGCACCTCGTCCTCGCCATAGACCCGGTAATTGTTGCCGGTGCGGCCCATGGGGCGGATCAGCCCGATCTCCTCGTAATAGCGGATCATCTTGGCCGTCACGCCGGAGGCGTCGGAAGCCTGTCCGATATTCATCTCGTCTCTCCTATCTTTACCGCTTTCAGTCTCAGCGCATTGCCGAGCACGAAGACGCTCGACAGCGCCATGGCGCCAGCCGCAATCATCGGCGACAGCGTGAGCCCGAAGGCGGGATAAAGCACGCCGGCCGCGACCGGGATCAGCGCCACATTGTATCCGAACGCCCAGAACAGGTTCTGCTTGATGTTCACCATGGTCGCGCGGCTCATGGCGATCGCCGAGACGGCGCCGGAAAGCTCGCCGCCGACCAGCACGACGTCGGCGCTTTCGATCGCCACATCCGTGCCGGTGCCGATCGCGATGCCGATATCGGCTTCCGCCAATGCCGGCGCGTCGTTGATGCCGTCACCGACGAAGGCGATCTTCCGGCCGCTTTGGCTTCGCTGGGCGCGCATCTCGTGGACCGCAGCGACCTTGCCTTCCGGCAGGACCTCGGCCACGACCCTGGTGATCCCGACCTGGCGGGCGATGGCTTCCGCCGTCCGGCGGTTGTCGCCGGTCACCATGGCCACTTCGACACCCATTTCCCGCAGCGCCCTGATCGCAGCCCGGCTTGCGGGCTTCAGGGGATCGGCAACGGCGATCACCGCGGCAAGCTTGCCGTCCACCGCGGCATAGAGCGGCGTCTTGCCCTCGTCTGCAAGGCGGCTGGCCGCTTCGGCAAATTCTTCCACCGAAAGCCCGAGCTTCTCCATGAAGCGGTCGGCACCCACGGCGACCTTCCGGCCGTCGACCACCGCCTGAATGCCGTAGCCGGTGACGGATTCGAATTTTTCGGCCTTCGGCACGGCAATGCCCTTTGCTTCCGCCGCCTTGACGATGGCTTCCGCGATCGGGTGTTCGGACTGCGCCTCGACACTTGCCACCAGTTTCAGAACCTCGTCCCCGGCAAGGCCTTCGGTCGTGACGAGATCGGTCAGTTCCGGCCGGCCCTTGGTCACCGTGCCGGTCTTGTCGAGCACGACGAGGCTTACGTTGCGCAGTTCCTGCAGTGCCTCACCCTTGCGGAAGAGCACGCCGAGTTCAGCCGCCCGGCCGCCGCCGACGACGATCGAGGTCGGCACAGCAAGCCCCATGGCGCAGGGGCAGGCGATGATCAGCACGGCAACCGCATTGATGAGCGCGTGGGTCAGCGCCGGGCTCGGGCCGTAGAAGGCCCAGACGGCGAAGGTGAGGATCGCGAACGCGATCACCATGGGCACGAACCAGGCGGTGATCTTGTCGACCAGGGTCTGGATCGGCAGTTTCGCCCCTTGCGCCTGCTCCACCATGCGGATGATCTGGGCCAGCATCGTGTCGCGGCCGACCTTGTCGGCGCGGAAGCGGAAGGAACCCGTCTTGTTGATGGTACCGCCGACCACGGTCGCGCCGGCCGCCTTTTCCACCGGCAGCGGCTCGCCGGAAATCATCGATTCATCGACATTGGAAGTGCCGTCGATCACCGTGCCGTCGACCGGAATGCGCTCGCCGGGGCGGATGACGACGATATCGCCCGCCACCACCTCGCCGGCCGCGATATCGACCGTCTTTCCATCGCGCTCGACGCGGGCGGTCTTGGCCTGCAGACCGGCAAGCTTCTTGATCGCCTCGCCGGTGCGGCCGGCGGCGCGAGCCTCCAGGAGCCGGCCAAACAGGATGAGCGTCACGATCACCGTTGCCGCCTCGTAATAGACGAAGCGGGCGCTTTCGGGCAGCAGGTCCGGCGCAAAGGTCGTCACCAGCGAATAACCATAGGCCGCGAGCACGCCGACGGCGACCAGCGAGTTCATCTCCGGCGCGCCGCGCAGGAGCGCCGGCAGGCCGAGCCTGAGGAAGCGGAAGCCCGGCCAGAAGATCACCGCCGTCGCGGCCAGGAAATAGAGGTAGTAGAGATTCTGCGCGTCGATGCTGCCCATCAGCCAGTGATGGAACGGATCATAGAAATGGCTGCCCATCTCCAGCACGAAAAGCGGCAGCGTCAGCACGAAGGCGATCGCAAGGTCGCGCTTCAGCTTCCCCTCCTCACCCTGGTGCATGTGCGCATGGTCGTGTCCGCCGGCATGGGCGGCATGATCCGCCTGGTCCCGACCCGAAGGGTCAGGGCCCGCATGGTCATGATGATGACCATGCCCTGCATGCCCCGCGCGTATTGCAGCCGGCAGCATTCCGGCCTCGCGGAGCGCATGATCCATGGCGCCCGGCGGGATTTCGTACCCGACCTTCTTGATCGCTTTTTCAAGCTCTTCGGGCAAAAAGCCGTCCGCCGATTCCACCGTCAGCTTCTTCGTCGCGAAGTTGACCGCGCTCTTGTCGATACCCGGCACCTTGGCGGCCGCATTTTCCACCCGGCGCACGCATGACGCGCAGGTCATGCCCTCGACCGGGATGGTGAAGGGTTCGCGAAAACGGTTCGGGTTTACGGTCTGGTTCATCACTGGATCCCTGGGAGCGGTTTCTCTCATTCCCGCCCTATGTGGAGCTTCCCATCATGGGAAGGTCAAGGGGTGATGATGCGGATTTTTTGGCCTCGTCAGAGCAGGAATTCGTCACCGTTTCCGTGGCCGGCCGCCAGACGCGGACGGATGCCCTGGGGGACCGTTGCTAGAGAGAGAGACGTTATTCGTCCTGGTCGCCACGCTCTCCGATGCCGAAGACCGGCGCGCTCAATCCCGCGAGCAGGAGCACCAGTTCCGCCTGCCTCGTGGTGCCGGTCTTGCTCATGATCCGCTTCAGGTGCGAGCGAACGGTTTCGAGCGAAACGCCGAGCGAGGCGGCCACCGTTTCCGGCGTCTGGGCCATCGCAATGCCGCGCGCCACGCGGGCTTCGGCCGGCGTCAGGTCGAAGAGGCCGCAGAGAACCCGCATATCCGGTGAGCCGACCTTTCCCACCTCGGTCACCGCCAGAACCGCCATGGAACGGGAGAAGATGTCGCGCGCCGCGCGGCGGATCGGCAGGAGATGCAGGATCAGCGCCGGCGCCCCGTCGCGCGCCATCATCGGCAGCGACTGCACCGTCGGCACGGCTTGAGCCCTGTAGCGCTTTATCGCATCGTCCAGCAGCGCATTGGCGCCTGCCCCCTCCAGGATCAGCCGGTCGGCGGCGCCGGTGCGGATGCGGGGAGCGAGCGCCTCCATCTCGGGATTCATGGCGATCGCCCGGCCTTCATCGCCAATCACCGTTGCCGGCAGGCCGAGCATGGAAAGCGTCTCGGTCATCGAACGGGCTGCGTTGAAGGAAAGGCGGGACGAAAGATAGGCGGCCCGGGCGATATCCGGCTTCAGAAGATTGAGCCGGGCAAGCTCCTCATCGGCAAAATGCTCGCGTCCATGGCCGCGCATGAGGATGATGGCGATCGTATGCCCGGTCGGCTCCTGAAATACGCAGCCGGCTTCCCATTTCACGCCGTGAGGTTCGAGAAAGGTGGGACGGATGAGATCCTCCTCGTATTCCTCCTTCGTCAGGATGTCGATATCACGGCCGAAGGAGAAGGGAGAGCGCTCCAGTGCCCTGGCCGCCCTGGTATTGTTCAACCGGTGTTCGCTCCTGGCGAACTCGGCATAGATTTCCGCGACATTGGGCGTCGTGACGAAGCGATGGCTGCCCTGGCCGTCCACGGTGAAAATGGAGGAACTGTCCGCCGCAACCGCCGAGGCCAGATGTTCACAGGCCTCCGTCCAAAGCTCAGGGACGAGGGCTGCCTCATAGAGGCGGTCTGCCAATGTACCTTCTGCCTTCATCAAACTGCCATCGAATGGTTGAACTGACGGGCATCAGGTTTAACCTCCGCGGGCAGGAAGGTACATTCGCAAAATTACGTAAGTAAGAACTCGCCTTTTGAATATATTTCGAATTTTACCTACCCGGCCGGCAGATAATTCTCGACGACGTGGTTCTCAGCCGTTTCCACCCACCGTCAGCGGCCAGTCGACCAGATAGTCCTCGAAGTCGTCGACATCGACATCCTCCTCGCTGACCGTTCGACCGCGGGCGGATATGCCGGCGAGATGCACGGTCTCCGGATCGCCGGAGACGAGCGGGTGCCACCAGTAGAGGTCCTCGCCGTCACGCACCAGCCGGTAGCCGCAGGTGGGCGGCAGCCAGGCGATATCATCGACCGTCTCGGGCGTCAGCCGGATGCAATCCGGCACGGTCGCCTGCCGGTTTTCGTAATCCTTGCAGCGGCAACTCGTCCCATCGAGCAGGCGGCATGCCACGGAGGTGAAGACCACTTCCCCCGTATCCCAGTCCTCAAGCTTGTTGAGACAACAGAGCCCGCAGCCGTCGCAGAGGCTTTCCCATTCCTCCCCGCTCAGCTCGTCGAGCCGCTTCGTCTTCCAGAAAGGTTCTTCCGTCATATCACTTTCGCGGCAGCATGGAACAAATCGCCCATCCTGCCCTTTACCTGTTGCGATTTGGCTATCGCGCTTAAACCATTTGTCAGCTATTGCTGAATAACGGTGAGAGCTCATGCCTTTGATCCCTTCATGGGGCGGCGTCAAGCACATCTCATTGAAAACGGGCGGGGGAATCCACGGTGCAGGACGAACTGCAGGACGAGCCAAAGTCACCCGACGACAGGCCGCGCAGAAAGCGCCACTTCCTGCTGCGCATCGATTCCTGGATCGATTCCACCGTCTGGAATCTCGGTTTCACGCTCGGTGAAATATGGGAGGAGATCACCATCTTCTCCCGCAAATTCCGCGTCCGCGGCTTCAAACGCATCGGCTTCGAGCTTGCCGGCGAGACGATGACGCTCGGCACCGCCGGTTTTGTCGTTCTTCTGGCGCTGGCGCAACCCGCCTTCGAGGAAACCAAGGAAGACTGGCGAAATCGCGGCGATTTCGCCGTCACCTTCCTCGACCGCTACGGCAATACCATCGGCCACCGCGGCATCATCCATGAGGATTCCGTCCCGATCGACGAGCTGCCCGACCATCTCATCAAGGCCGTGCTCGCAACCGAGGACCGCCGCTTCTTCGACCATTTCGGCATCGATTTCATCGGGCTCACCCGCGCGCTCAGCGAAAACGCCAAGGCAGGCGGCGTCGTGCAGGGCGGTTCGACCATCACCCAGCAGCTCGCAAAGAACCTCTTCCTCACCAACGAGCGCTCCATCGAGCGCAAGATCAAGGAAGCCTTCCTGGCGCTCTGGCTGGAGGCGAACCTGTCCAAGAAGGAAATCCTGTCGCTCTATCTCGACCGGGCCTATATGGGCGGCGGCACGTTCGGAGCGGCGGCGGCGGCGCAATTCTATTTCGGCAAGAACATCACGGAAGTGAACCTCGCCGAATCCGCCATGCTCGCCGGCCTCTTCAAGGCACCGGCGAAATATGCGCCGCATGTCAATCTGCCGGCCGCCCGCGGTCGCGCCAACGAGGTGCTCTCCAATCTCGTTCAGAGCGGGCTGATGAGCGAGGGCCAGGTGATCGCCGCGCGGCGCAACCCGGCCACCGTGGTCGACCGGGCGGACGTCAAGGCACCCGATTATTTTCTCGACTGGGCCTTCGACGAGGTGCAGCGGCTCGCGAAGAATGGCAAGTTCCGCGAGCATTCCGTCATCGTGCGCACGACGATCGACACCGGCCTGCAGCAGGCGGCGGAATCCGCCATGGAAACCAGCCTGCGCGAATATGGCGAGAGCTATAAGGCGAAGCAGGGCGCTCTGGTGATGATCGAGAACGGCGGAGCCGTGCGCGCCATGGTCGGCGGACGCGACTATGGCGAGAGCCAGTTCAACCGCGCCACCCGGGCACTTCGCCAGCCGGGCTCCTCCTTCAAGCTCTATACCTATTCCACCGCTATGGAGAACGGCTTCACGCCGGAATCGGTCATCTCGGATGCGCCGATCACCTGGCGCGGCTGGTCGCCCCAGAACTACGGCCGGTCCTACAAGGGCAAGGTGACGCTGCTCACCGCCATGGCCCAGTCGTACAACACCGTGCCGGTCCGGCTCGCCAAGGATTATCTCGGCACGGAAGCGATCGTTGCGACCGCCAAGAAGATGGGCATCGAGACCCCGCTCAGAACCGACAAGACCATCCCGCTCGGCACGTCGGAAGTCACCGTGCTCGACCAGGCGACGGCCTATGCGGTGATGCCGGCAGGGGGCATGCAATCACGCCGCCACGGCATCGGGCAGGTGCTCGGCTATGACGGCGACGTGCTATACGATTTCAACCGCGACGAACCGCCGGCCAGCCGCGTGCTTTCGGAACAGGCGACCTCGTCCATGAACCGCATCCTGACGCAGATCCCGGTGATAGGCACGGCCCGCCGGGCGGCCCTTGACGGCGGCATCGTGACCGGCGGCAAGACCGGCACCTCGCAGAGCTACCGCGATGCCTGGTTCATCGGCTTCACCGGCAATTACACGACCGCCGTCTGGTACGGAAACGACGATTTCACGCCGATGCACAACATGACGGGCGGCTCGCTGCCGGCCATGACCTTCAAGACGCTGATGGACTATGCCCATCAGGGCATCGAGCTCAGGGCCATTCCCGGCATCGAAAACCCGCTGCCGACCGGCGGTCACAAGGGTACGGAAGTGGCAAAGAAAGATGGCGAGCCCGGCCTTGTGCTCGTGCGGCCACGCTCGCTCTCGGCCGAATCCACCCGCATCCTCAGGCAGATCGGCGAAAACCTGAAGAAGGCCGGCCCGCTCGCGCCGGCGGGCACCAAGGTGGCCGACGCCGGGGGCGCGGCCGGTGAAACGGAACCGGCAAAGGGCACGCCGGTCATAACGCCGGTCAGCGGAGAGCTGCGGCGGTAGATTCAGGCGGCGTTTCTGGAGAGGAATATCCCCTCACTTGCGATTTCTAACACTTAGCTTTCAGCTAAGATGTTGAAATCGCTTTCTCTCCCACAGGGGGAGAGATAGAGATGCCGCGCTGCCGCGGGCTTACCTCTCCCTTAGTGGGAGAGGTTACAAAATCAGCATCTTAGCGAAGCTAAGTGCTAGATTTTGTTGGTGAGGGGGTCCGCAAACAACTCGTCATTCTCCAGTATTCAACTCCGCCAGAATCGTCAGAACTGTGCCATCGAGATTCTTCACTACGTCATCGTTCCAGAAGCGCAGGACACGAAAGCCCTGAGATTGGAAGAAGGCGTCACGGACTTCATCCGATTTGCTCTCGGCATGCTGGGCTCCATCGACTTCGATGATCAGCCGTGCTTCGAAGCAGACGAAATCGAGGATATAGCTTCGAAGCGGCACTTGCCGGCGAAATTTGAAGCCCTCCAGTTTCCGATCACGGATCGCCTGCCAGAGCATGTTCTCCGCTCTCGTCGAATCCATCCGCATATCGCGAGCGCGGCGTCGATTGATCGGCGGCGGTTCATGGCGCATATCCTCCCCCAGTTGTCGGAATGATAGCACCGATCCCCTCACTTGCAATTTCTGACACTTAGCCTTTGCTAAGATGTCAAAATTACTTTCTCTCCCACAAGGGGAGAGATACCGATGCCGCGAGCACGACGTTCTACCTCTCCCCTTGTGGGAGAGGTTACAAAATCAGCATCTTGAGCCAAAGCCTAAGTGCTAGATTTTGTTGGTGAGGGAGTTTCAAGAGAGGCAATCATGGCAATTGCGCTCACTAAACTGCCTCCCCCGCCCATTCCTTCCCGCCAGAATCAATGCTAACCCTCTGATGCAGCTATTCCGAGGGCCAAAGCAAACCCGTGTTCCGTGTTCCCTTCCTCATCGCGATCGCACTTGCCATCGCCTTCGGCGGCGGGATCTGGTCCACTCTCATAGCGCTTGACGCGACCGTCGGCTTCGGCGCCATCAAGCTCGGGCCCTGGGAAGCCTTTCCGGAGGTGCAGACCGCCAAGGCGGACCCTTACGCGAAATCACACCGGGCGAATGCCGGCAAGCTCATCTATGCCAGCGCCGAAGGCCTCGTCTTCACCGCCGCCACAGACGAGACGGGCGCCCGGCTTTCCGGGAACTGCTCCTACCGTCTGACCGGCCATACGCCGCCGGCGCGTTTCTGGACGCTGTTTGCCAGCGCACCCGGCGCCGCCCCGCCGTCCGCCCGTTCCGACCTGCCGAGGGCGCTCAATTCCCGCATCGTGCTGCGCGACGAGGACGGCAGCTTCGATATCGCCATTTCCTCGACGGCCAGGCCGGGAAACTGGCTCGCCGTGCCGGCTCCCGGCTCGTTCCGGCTGACGCTGACGCTCTTCGATACGCCGACGGCCGGCAGTTCCGGCCTCATCGACCTGACCATGCCGCGGCTGGAAAAGATCGGGTGTGGCAATGCTTAGACCTCGGTCGCGATTTGCGCTGCAGATCCTTTTCGCCGTCGTGACCGGCCTCATCGGCGCAGCACTCCTGCATCTCGTCATCGTGCTACTGCTGCCGGAATTCAGCGAGCGGGACGCCTATACCCGCATTCTGGCGGAAGGCGATATCCACCGCTTTCACCGCCTCGGCGAACGACCGGACCGGGCGGGGCTTTCCAAGGACGATCCATTCGTGGAAGCTGCCGTGTGCGCTTTCGATGTCGGGAGCGGCCCCGTGCGGCTGACGGCTCAAAATGGCGGCGTGCCCTTCTGGTCGCTTGCCGTCTACGACCAGTCGTCCAACGAGGTCTTCAGCATCAACGACCGAACATCGGCCGGCGGCATGCTGGACGTGGTGATCGCCACGCCGGTGCAGATCACCACGCTGCGCAAATCGCTGCCGCAGGCGGTCTCGCAGTCGATCCTGGTGGAAACCCAGCAGGCGGAAGGTTATGTCATTCTCAGAAGCCTCGCGCCGCAGGCAAGCTTTGCGGATATCGCCTCGCAATTTCTGACCCAGGCAACCTGCGCGCCCTTCGAGTGGCGTTCCAGAAGCCGGTTCTGACGGTATTGAGTGAAAGGTAAGGACTTGAGCTGCTGGCAAAGAGCGGCAACATCCCCTTCGTCATGCTCGGGCCTGTCCCGAGCATCTAACCACGGCTACGATTTTAAATCTAATCAACAGATTGGTTAGGTGAGCAGATCCTCGGCACAAGGCCGAGGATGACGCCGCGTATGCCGGAAGGTTTGTCGTCAAATAAACCGGGAACTCGATCTATTCGGCATGAACGGCGTGGTTTTCGGCCTTGCGGTCTCCCCGGTCATCGAAGCGCTCATAACGCACCCCGGTGAACAGCAAGAGCCGGCCGGCATCATCTTCCTCGCCGATCCTGATCTGTGGTCGGCGGATATTCTCGCTCCGCCATCTGTTCAGCACTACGATCTCTGCCATGCTCGTCTCCGTTTTCAGGAATTCGAGACGGATGAAGACGGACCGATCTCACCCTGCCCTCCTTGAGGGCTGGTGCTCCCCGAGGGGTAACCCGCGGGCATACCGCACCTTTCTCCTTGCAGCACCTTTTCAAACAAGGCGCAACGATATTCCCGTACTGGCAGCCGGTTCCGCCTCAGCCGGTCGCCTGACGGATGGCCTCCAGGGTCGAGCCCTGCAACGCGAGGCCATCCGGAACCTGAAATCCCGGCAATACACGCCGGTTACTTCGCAAATTCAGCCAGAGCAGCGTTAATAGTGAGTTAATGCTAAAATAGCATTTGCTACCGGTGCATGTCTGGTGTCGGCAATGGAAACGCACGATCGGCCGATTGGTTCACACATCGATCTGACTCGCTGCGCATGGCGATGATGAACCAACAGGAACTCCAAAAAATCACAGACGTATCAAAACGATCCGTTTTCACTGACCGTTAACCCTCAGAGAGTTAGCATCTGGTTAAACCGGGGCGCTCCCTTTCCGATGGATGTTTTCACAGCTGCGTGAGAGCGGCTCGGCGCCACAGGGAGAGTTCCGATTTGAGGACTTAAGCAAGGTACGATGAAAGCGTCAGGCGGGCCTTGAGGCGGGCCTGGATGCTTCGTGGCACCTCCGGATTTGTATTGCGTTGACGTGAGTTTGCCCGTGACGAACGAGTTTCGCGACCTTGAGAGGCCCCCGGCCATGCGTAAGAAGGATGTGGTGCTGATGGCCACCGTGACGAGCTTCGAAAGTCTGCCGCATCCGTCGCGGTCGGAACTTCGACAGTTCGCCGAACTCTTCGCCCCGCTCTTTACCGCTTCCTCCGAAGAGGCCCGTCGCGAGGCGGTCGCAGCGCTTTCACAATGCAGGACCGTGCCGCCGGCCGTCGCCTTTTTCATCGCCTGTCAGCCGATCACGATCGCGGCTCCCTTCCTCATCTCGTCCGCCTGCCTTACCGACGACGCGCTGATCACCATTGCCCGCACGCAAGGAGAAGCGCATGCCCGCGCGATCGTCAGCCGCGAAGCACTGTCGCCGACCGTCATCGATGCGCTCGTCGGTCTGCGCTACGATCACGCGAAGCGCCTGAGCGCCAATGGCGGAGGTACCGAGGAGGTGCGGGCCGTGCGACCGATGCCGGGCGCGACGGACGATGCCGAGCGGCTGGCGCGCGAGGAGCATTTGCGCCGGCACATCAAGGCGCTCGCCGGACATGTCAACCGGCCGGCCGCGGACCGGCTCGGGCTTCGCACCCTTTCGCCGATCCAGGAAGCGCTGCTCGTGCGCTTCGCCCGCAACCGTGAGGCCGGCCTGTTCGCCAGCGTGCTCGCCGACACGCTTTCCGCCAGCCGATGGCTCGCGGAGCGCATCATGCTCGATATCTCCGGCCAGCAGCTCGCCACCACACTAAAGGGCGTGGCCATGGAGACCGAAGATGCAGTCTTCATCCTGCAGCGGCTCTACGACCATCTCTCGGCCCCGCAGAACGGCATGCCCCGGGCACAGGCGCTCTGGGAGGCGCTCGACGAGGACGAATGCGGCAGGCGTGTCGAAGCCTGGCGCCGCGCCGACCGCTACACCTACGCCGAACCGCAGCGGCCGGTCGCTTCCGACGCGCGTGATGGCGAAGGACACGAGGCCCTGCCGCAGGTGATCCGCACCACGGCGAGCGCCCGCAGGCCGGTGCACGGCCTGCGCCGGGTTCGATAAAGCGCTGTCTTCAACCGGCGGGCTTGATGACCTCGAAAAGACCGGCAACATCGTCGGTCTCCAATTCCAGCAGCCAGAGATCCGGATCGAAGCGGAGTTCGCGCGACAGCATCTCGCGGACGGCATCGGGTTCTGCCCTTTCCGCCCTCGTCTCGAACTTGCGCCCCGCATCCTCCTCGCCGAAGAAGTTCTGCGGCGCCGGCGCGTAGAGCGTCTGCAGTCCGTCGCGGAACCGCTGGCGGATAAAGATCGCGCCCGCCTCCTCCGCCCCCTTCTTCTCGACGGCGGCGAAACCGCCGAGTGCGAAGACGCGGCGTATCAGGGCGGAAACAAAGATATCGGACTTCAGGCGCATGGCCCGTCTTACGGCGGTTCGCCGCGAAGGGCAAATGGCTGAACGAGCGGCCTTATGTCCAGATGGCCACCCCGAGGCATGTCGAGATCGCGAGGCGACCTGTCCCAAAGGCTTCCATTACGGTTGCTTCTTGTCGCCAATCGATTTCTGGATGGCTTTGACGGCCGCTTTAAGCGGCGAGATGTTTTCACTCACAACGACCCAGATCACGTCGTCTGCAATCTTGTGATACTCGTGGCGCAGGATATTGCCGATACCGCGAATCTTCTTCCCGGGAATATCGGGAGCAAGGTTTAACAGCTCATCAGGTATGTGACGGGAGGCTTCCGATATGATTTCCAGCGCTCGTTGCGTGCCGTGGCGCAGCAACCAATCGTGTTCAAACTCGGCCAGGGACTTTCCGGCGGTATGGGTTTCAATGCCTTCGATCGCTTCCAGAATTTCAGCTAGAACCGGCTCGACCTTGCGCTTGACCATCAGAAAATACGGACGGCGGATTGTTCTATATCGGTCCGCAGCATCGGATGCAGGCTGCTGCGGGTCGTAACGTCAACCTCAACGGAAAGCTCTTCCTCTAGAAACTGCTTGATCCCGACGAGGTCGAGGAGCGAGAACCGCTTGGCCGGGTCATAGTCGATGAACAGGTCGATGTCGCTCAATGCCCGTGCTTCATTGCGGGCCGTCGATCCGAAAAGGTAAAGAGCCGTGGCGCCCATGCCTTTCACGGTATCGGCGTGTTGCTGGAGTTTCTTGATGGCGTCGGCTCTGTTCATGACGATAGCCTATATCATTTCGTGCAAGGCATCCATCTTCATCGCCTGACGGGCCGGCAAAGCTCCATTCCCCGGGATTTGCCGATATCCGGCAATCATCGCCGCCACCTAAAGCGTCAAAGCGCGCCGATCGACTTGAGCTTCTTCAGCACCATCTCGTTGGGCTCGCCGGTTTCCGGCAGGCGGTAGTGCTTCTGGAAACGGCGGATGGCGGCCTTGGTCTGCTCGCCGGCAACGCCGTCCACCGCGACATCCGCATAGGCGATGTTCGACAGACCGCGCTGGATCTGCAGGACGAGATCCGCCGAGGATGAAGATGCCGCCGGCTTTTGGGCGACAGGTGTTGCCCGGGGCCTGGCATTCGTCCGGGGAGTCGATCCGGTGCTGGGAATCTCGGCAGGCGGCCTCATCACCGGGCGGCGCTCGGCCGAGCGGATCGCCGCCGCCACGGGGTCCTCGTTGCGCGCAGCAGCAACCTTTTCCGGCGGACGGCTTACGGGGATCGCCTTCGACGAGGAGGCCGGCTGGGCAGGCTTTGCCGGGGCTGCCTTCGCGGTTTCAACCGGAGCCGGCCTTTGCGGGACGGGTTGCGGCGCGGCCTCCCGGGCCTCTCTCTGGATTGTTTCCGGGCGCGGTGCGGGAACGGCGACCGGCAGCGGATCGGATACGGGAGCGGAGACCGGCCCGGCTACCGATTCGGTCGCAGGTGCCGTTGTGGCGGGCGACGATGGGGGCGCATCCGGATCGGCGCGCTCGATGCGGAAGGTCGTCACTTCCTCGGGCGCTGCGCGGCGCACGGGCCGATAGCCGGCGATGGCATTCGGGTCGCTGGCGTCGCGGGTGGCAAGGAATGGCGCGGGATGGCCCCCCGGCTGGTACCAGAGCGCATTGGCAGCGACGAACGAGAAGACGACGATGAAGGCCGCAGCGCCGATGACGGGCCTGGGATGGCGCGCAGCGGCGCGTCCCGCTGCCGAGAGGAGGCTCGACAGAAGGCCCGGCTGCCGGACAGGCTTTCTCCTGTCAGGCGATTTTCGCTTCCGCGCGGCCATCGATAAAATCCTGTTCGTCCATCATGAACGTTTTCTGCGGCGTTAGCCGGGCTTTGCTGAGCCGCGGCGGGAATTCGACTTTCTCCTCCCGGGTTTGGTCCCGTTTGCTTCCGATCCCCGACCCGTCGGCCGGCAGCGAGACCGTCACCACGGTCCCTTCGCCCGCACGGCTGGCGATCGAAAAACGGCCGCCATGCAGCGCCACCAGACCCTTGACCAGCGAAAGGCCGAGACCGGTTCCTTCGTAGCTTCGAGTATAGGCATTTTCAACCTGCATGAAAGGCTGGCCGATGAACTCCAGCTTCTCGGCCGCAATGCCGATGCCGGTGTCGCTCACGGAAATCACCACGTCGTCACCGGCGAGCACCGCGTCGATCGAAACGGCGCCGCCGGCCTCGGTGAACTTGATGGCATTGCTTGCGAGATTGATGAGGATCTGCTGCACCGCGCGGCGGTCGGCGATGACTTCGCCAAGGCCCCGGGAGGCGCGGCTTGCCAGCGTGACGCCCTTTTCACGCGCGGACAGGTCGAGCATGGCGCGGCAGGCCTCCATGGCCTCGGCGAGCGCGAAGGGTTCGGCGATCAGTTCGTAGCGGCCGGCCTCGATCTTCGACATGTCGAGCATGGTGTTGACGACAGAGAGCAGATGCGCGCCCGACTGGCGGATCAGCCCGACATATTCGCGCTGGCGGTCGTTCTCGAGCCTGCCGAAATATTCGCCGGCGAGCACGTCCGAAAAACCGAGGATCGCATTGAGCGGCGTGCGCAGTTCATGGCTGACGGCAGCGAGGAAGCGTGACTTCGCCTCATGGGCGGAGCGCGCCTCGGCGACACGGGCGACCGCCTCAGCGCGCAGGTCTTCCTCTTCCGACATGTCCCGCGCCTGCGCGAAGGCATGCACGAACTGCCCCTCGCCGTCGCGAATTGCGGTCATGTCGAGCCGGACGGGCAGGAACTGGCGGCCGGCGGCCGAGAGAGGCCGTTCGATCCGGATGTCGACAACCGCGCTTGCCGCCCCCTGGCGCAGCACATCGAGCGCCTGGACGAGGCCGATCCGGTCCGACACATGCACGCATTCGGCAAGCGGCAGGCCCGAAGCCTCGCTGAGGCCGACGGGAAAGGCGTCACGGTCGCGTCCACCCGTCTTCATGACCTGACCCTGCGGGTCGAGGATGAGCGACAGGCCCGGGCAGGCCTCGAAAGCAATGTCCTCCGGCTGCGGGACGACGGCGGAGACGATCGCATGGCGCGGCAGCGCAAAGAGGGCCGCGACGGCCAGCAGGAAGAAAGAGATGACCAGTGCGGCGCCGACCGGCAGCGCCAGCGCGGGGGTGAAGACGAGCGTGAGCGCGGACGGCACGACAACCAGCGTTGCGAGGCAGGCAAAGACCAGGCGGCGGAAGAGCGCAATCTCCTGCGCGCGAGCCACTTCGCCTTCGCCAAGGCGAGTGAGCCAGCGGTTCACGGTCTCATCGACCAGAAGAACCATCCTGTCGGCAATGTTACTCAATACGCGCACGCCATACCCTGAAGAGACTCGTTTTTAACACGAGGGACAATAGGCCCCCGCGGCTTAAGGAAAGGATAAAAGATAGGGTGCCGAACGCCCATCCGAAGCCCGAAATCCGACTTTGGCACATCTTCGCCAAGCCTTCTCCGCTTGTGGTTAACACGACGTAAGCGACGGATTTGGTTTGATTTTTCCTGCGACGTTAACTTTTGTGGCAATCGAGCGGGCGCAAAGCCCAGAGCTTTTCGGGCGTCTGCCGCAATTATGCTTAACATCATCCGCTAAAATTCGAGACAAGCTCGCCAGAAGTGTCATGCAGCGGAACCGATAGATCGAATTTTAGATAAATTTGCCGAAAAACCGAGCGGTTGCGTCAAAGCCATATTTGCTTCCGGGCGGTACAACCATGTTCAAGACCGGCACAGACCCGGCGGCCCTGCACTATCCCGGAATCACTCCGGAAGCCGGCAGGGAAAACAGGTGGACAGGACGATGTGGTTTCTCATCAAGGGAACATTCTGGTTCGCAGCCGTGCTGGTGGTGCTCTCCTACTTCAGCAACCGGCCTGTGACCGTGACCGAGGGTGTCTCGGCGATTGAGGTCGGCGACGCTTTTCACGCCGCGACCGAAGCCTATCAGTATGTCAGCGCCATCTGCCTGGAAAAGCCGGATGTCTGCGAAAAGGGCGCCGAAACCTTCTCGGCACTCGGGGTCAGGGCCAAGGAAGGCGCCCGCGTCGCCTTCGAACTGCTCGACAAGCAATTTGGAAACGGGCAGTCCGGCGTGAAGGAACCGGAAACCGCAGTGCTCGCCGATCCGGACCCGACACCCTTTCCGTCCGAGGCCGCCGAAACCGCTCCCGCCCCTGCCGACACGATCTCCACCGGCACCATCCTGACCGGTTCGGTGCCGGTACCGCAGAAACGCCCGGTTCACTGAACGGGATCGTCCTTACGAATTTCAAAGCTTGTGCCGGGCCTGATTGCCTCGGTTCCCGGCGCTGGACCTGCCTGCCCTGCTATTCGGCATTTTGCTGACGCCGTGAGGAATGAACGCCTCACGGCGCATTTTTTTCTTTTATCCCGCATTGCAATGCCTATATGAAACGCAGATAAACCGGAGCGCCCATGGCCAGTATCGACCAGATCATCGACGATTTCGCCTTCCTCGACGAGTGGGAAGACCGCTACCAGTACATTACTGAGCTCGGTAAATTGTTGCCGGACCTTGCTGAAAGCGAAAAAGTTGATGAGAATAAAGTTCAAGGCTGCATGAGCCAAGTCTGGGTGATCAGTCATGTTGAGGACGACGGCGCTGATCCCGTCATGACATTCGAGGGCGATTCAGACTCTCAAATCGTGCGCGGCCTCGTGGCGATTGTGCTTGCTGTTTATTCAGGCAAACGCGCTTCTGAAATCACTTCTACAGATGCGATCGAGATCTTTAACCGCTTAGGCCTCATGGATCATCTTATCTCGAAGCGGACGAATGGCCTGCGTTCGATGGTCAAGCGGATTCAGAACGAGGCGAGCATGCGGGTCGCGGCTTAGATAAAAAACTCTCCCGGCCTGTCGGCCACCCTCCCCACAAGGGGGAGGGAAACAAGCGGCAACATCCTGTCTTCCTGAAGCTTCTCGCCCTCTGAAGCGATTTCTCCATCCCAATGTGTCTGATTTGTGCCCATTCGCCTTACCGCGGTGAGGACGTGCAAAAAGGTTGCGGCATATCCCCTCCCCCTTGTGGGGAGGGTGGCCTGCAGGCCGGGAGGGGTAACAGATATCTACAAGACAGGCCGGTAATCCTCCGTGCCCCAATGGTGGCTGCTGCGGCGGCTTGCGGGCGGCGGCGCGTAATGACGGGCGAGCGCCAGAAGTGCGGCGCGCAGCATCAGCTTTGCCGAGCGCGCCGGCCACTGGCGTTCGCGCTCCACCGTCTCCAGCCCCTTGGAAAAGCAGCAGACGTCCACCGCGACGCCGGAAAGTTCCGGCCCCATGGCATCCATCGCCCTGGAGAATCTCAGCCTTGCGGCCATGGCGCTGTCGGCAATCTCCGCCTGACCACCCGCATGCCCCTTCCCCCGGCTCGACAGACGCGGTTCCCAGGAGGCGGTGACGCGCGGCTGCAGCTGCCCGCGGGTGAAATCGGCAAGCAGCCGTTCGCCGGCCTCGATCGCGTCTGCCGGCAGGAAGGGCTTGCCCTCACGATCCTTCATCCGCGCCACCGCGCCCAGCGGCGATTCCAGAAGATTGCGCCGGACCGGCTGGCGGGCACCTTCCACCTCGGCGGTGGCGGCAACCATCTCGCCATGCTGCTCGATGAATGCCTCTCCGCCCGTGACCAGGGCCCGGCGCAGGAAGGCCGATGCCTCGGCACTTGCCGTAAGCCGGCCGCCTGAAAGACACGCCAGCCCGAGCGACCGGGCCTTGGCAATCACGGCTTGCGGATAAAGCCGTTCCCCGCCACCGGTTACCCGCATCTCGCCGCCTTCCGCCGTCTCGACCGCGCATTCGCCGCGGGCGAGCTGGCGGATCAATCTGAGGAGCTGCTTTCCACACGATCGATCGGCCTTCCTCTCATTCATGGGCCGGTACCTCCGACATGCCGAAGACGACCGTGACGATCCGTTCCACCGCCGAGACGAAATCGTCGAAGGCGGGATCGTCGCGGCGATCCTCGACCACATGGCAGGCATGGCCGACGGTCGTGCGATCGCGGCCGAAGGCCTCGCCGATATCGCTCATCGAGATCCGCAGGGCGACGTGGCAGACATACATGGCGATCTGCCGCACATGGCATGAAAGGCGCCGCCGGTCCCGGCGCAGCATCACCCGGTCACCGAAAAGCGGCACAAGTTCGCCGACCATCTGGCGGACGATCCGGCACACATTCCTGAGCGGCAGGCTGGCGGGAAGCCCAGACGGACGGCTAGCGGCACAGGCAGCGATCAAGCGGCCGGGCGGCGGGACGAAAGGCTCGAAATGTTTCTCCAAAGGCATGACAAATTCCCTCATGAATAGGAATTAATTCATACACCTTAGAGCAAGAGCGGGGATGCAAGAAACCGCCCGCCTACAACCTCTCGCTGAAATTATTGATATTTTTGACAAGAGGCAGAAAGAAAATGGGATTTTTTTCCTCTCACCGTCCCCCTCCTGCCTCCCGCAAGGAAAAACCGGGCGTGGAAGCCCGGTCTTCATCGCATTCGCATTTTCGGGTACAAAATCCCATCCCCGGTCGCGTTACGATCGGTCTCCACCGGAGGGATTGGCTTTTTCCCAATTGGCCAGCCAGCGTCTGTCCCGGCTCAGGCGGCCTTGCTGCGCTTGCGGCGCTGCCCAAGACCCATTTCCTTGGCGAGCCTGGAGCGCGCTTCCGCGTAAGCCGGGGCTACCATCGGATAATCGGCCGGCAGACCCCACTTCTCGCGGTATTCTTCCGGAGTCATGTTGTAATGGGTCATGAGGTGCCGCTTCAGCGACTTGAACTTCTGACCATCCTCGAGGCAGATCAGATAGTCGTCTTCGATGGACTTCTTGATCGGAACGGGCGGCTTCGGCTTTTCGACGGCTGTCGCAACCGGAGCCGGCGAGGAGGTGTTGCTCAGTGCCGAATGCACGTCGGCGATCAGGTTCGAAAGATCGCTGACGGGGACCACGTGGTTACTCACATAGGCAGCCACGATATCTGCTGTCAGTTCAACCAGCAGGTCCTGGCCTTTGCCCAATGCGATGTCTGTCATTTCCTGTCTCCTGTTGTAAGTGACCGGCAGGCCCGCGACCTCCGCGGCACCCGACCGTTCGCAGAGTCTCCCGAAGAAACCCCAAAACCCCCGCATCGTCCCTGGACCGAAGCCTACCCCTAAGCTTCATGCGGAAGAAAAGCGATTTTCGCCGGATATTGCTTTCGACTGAAATCAGCCTCGCCATCGACCTACACCTGTTTTTCAGTCTGAAAAACTTGCCGGCTCTATCGAATTAACGAGGTGACGCCTAATCTAGAACAACATCTGCACTCTACTATTCATGAAGTAGCACTGCTTCGCTAAATGTCCAAGTGCGTTTTTACCAGCAACCGGCCTTTCTGCCGGTTATAGAAGGCAAAAAGCAGCTTTACTGCCGGATACACGAGTGTTCTCTCAATTATGACAGGCTTATAACTCGTTTCTGACAGACTATATTCATTCTCGATAATCATTCATTTCGTCTCGTACAGACAACTCGGAGAGCTTGTAGCCTACTTTGTGCGCTGCCATGGCGAGCAAATGCGCCGAAACCGGGGCCGTCAGGACGAAGAAGAAGAAGCCCGCGATCGCACGTGCAAACGTCGCAAGATCGCCGGCATGCAGACCGACCGCCAGAAGCATCAGACCGGAGCCGACCGTACCGGCCTTGGAGGCGGCATGCATGCGGGTATAGAGGTCCGGCAGGCGGTTGATGCCAATCGCCGCAACCAGGACGAAGCCGGCCCCGACGAGGACGATGAGAGCGGTGAGTATGGCAACGAGCGAACCGATCATTTTCCTGCCTTTCTCCGCACGGCCGGCCCGGCACCGTCCTTGCGCTTGCCCGACGGCTTTCGCCTGCGCGCGGATGGAGCCGCGATCAGCCTCATGTGCGGTCCTTCCGATGTTTCCTCCCGCCGGACGCGCGACAGGATGAAGCGGGCAAATGCAACGGTCGCCAGGAACCCGACAAGGCCGAGCGAGATCGCGATATCGATATAGAGCGTGAAGCCGGTGCGGATGGCGATCAGCGCGATGAAGCCGATGACGATGCCGACCAGCATGTCGAGCGCCAGAACCCGGTCGGGAAGCGTCGGCCCCTTGATCACCCGCCAGACGGTCAGGAGGAAGGAGAGGCCGAGTATCAGGAGCGCCGCCCACAATACCCAGGAAAGGATCGCTTCTGCCGCCGTCACCGGAACGCCTCCATGATCTTCCTCTCGAAACCGCCGGCGATATCCCTCACCGTCGCATCGGTATCCGAACAGTCGATCGCATGCACGAAGAGCGTCTTGCGATCTTCGGAGACATCGACCGACAACGTGCCCGGGGTGAGCGTGATGAGATTGGCAAGCAGCGTGATCTCGAAATCCCGGTCGACCGTCAGCGGGAAGGCGAATATGCCGGGCTTCAGGTCCATGCGCGGACTGACGACCAGGACCGCCACTTTCCAGGCCGAAAGCGCCAGTTCCTTGAAGAACAGCAGAAGAAGCGACAGGATGCGCCCGAGCCGCCGCCAATAGCCGCGGGCACTCATCTGGTCACGCACGACCCAGAGCGACAGCGTCGAAAGCGCAAAACCGAAGATCAGGTTGTGCAGCGTCGCGCTGCCGGTAATGGCGGCCCAGATGATGGCCAGGACAAGCGACAGGATGAAGATGATCACGGCAGGGCACCCCGCTCTATCGCGGATTGGGGAAAGACGGACAATATATAGGCCGCCGGATCGGCGAGATTCGTCGCCGCCTTCTGGGTAAGATCCAGCAGCGGTTCCGGCAGCAGGCCGAACAGGACGACGAGGAAGGTCAGGGCGCCGAGCGGCAGGACAATGCGCCAGTCGCCGGGGGGCGCACCCTCGCCGGGCATTTCGGGCGCCGGTGCGGAAAGCGGCCGCCAATAGGCGAGCAGGAAGACGCGGCCGAGCGCCAGGGTGATGACAAAGGCGGAGACGAGGATCGACGCCGCCAGCCACCACGCGCCGATGTCGAGCGAGGCCTTGAGCAGCACCACCTTGGGCCACATGCCGGCAAGCGGCGGCAGGCCGGCGGCGGCCAGGAAGAAGGCAAACGAAGCGGCCGAAAACCATGGCGCCCGGCGATAAAGCCCGCCGAGCCCCGAAAGCGACCAGGCACCGGCAAGCCGGGCGGCTTCGCCCGCCACGAGATAAAGCGCGGTCATCGTCGCCACGGAATTCAGGGCATAGAGGATCGCGCCGCTGACAGCCGCCGGCGTGCCGATCGCGACACCTGCCATCATGTTGCCGATGCCCGCGATCACCAGATAACCGACCAGCTTGCGGATATCGTTCTGGGCAAGCGCGCCGAGCGCCCCGATCAGCATGGTCAGCGCTGCGGAAACCGCGATCATCAGGCTCAGTTCCTCCCGTTCGACGGGAAGCAGCATGACGGTGACGCGGATCAGCGCATAGATGCCGATCTTGGTGAGCAGGCCGCCGAACAGGGCCGACACGACGATGCGCGGCGTGTGATAGGAGGCCGGCAGCCAGAAATTCACCGGAAAGGCGGCCGCCTTCATCGCGAAGGCGAAGATGAACAGCGCCGTCAGCGTCGTCAGCGGCGCCGTCTCGCGCAAGGTCCCCGCCTTCCTGGCGATATCGGCCATGTTGAGCGTGCCGAAGATCGCATAGAGATATCCGACCGCGATCAGGAACAGCGTCGTGCCGATCAGGTTGAGGATGGCATATTTCAGCGCGCCGTCGATCTGCTCGGGTTCGGACCCCAGGATCAGCAGGCCGAAGGAGGCGATCAGCAGCACCTCGAACCAGACGTAGAGGTTGAAGATGTCGCCGGTCAGAAACGCGCCCGTCACGCCGGCCATCAGCAGCATCAGGAAGGGAAAGAAGCCGTAGCGGCGGCCGCTCGCATCGATGTCGGTGAGCGCGAAGATGCCGGCGGCGAGCGCCACGACGGCCGATACGAGCGCCATGACGGCACCGAAGAGATCAGCGGTGAAGGCAATGCCGAACGGCGGCAGCCAGCGGCCCATCACCATGGTGACGGGACCGTGAACCAGGACGCGCCAGAGCAGCCCCGCATCCAGAAGGACGAGCAGCGCGAGGCCGGCGATCGCGATCGTGCCCTGCAGGCGAACGGATTTGCGGACCATCATCAGGAGCGCGCCGAACGCGATCATCGATGCCACGGGCAGGACCACCAGCCAATCGGCAAGCGGCACGGGTGCAAGGACAAGTGCTGCGGAAAGGTCGACGGGAACGGTGGAGGGAGTTGCCATCAGATGCGCACCTCCGCCAGCGGCTGTTGCCCCGCATGCTTAACGATTCGGAGGGGCGAAATACCCCCCCCTGCCCTGCCGGGCATCTCCCCCTCAAGGGGGGAGATCGGCAAGACGCGCCAGCTTCCCAAACCATCAACCGTTTCGGATTTAGCCACGGCAGTCTCGAACCTGTGTTCAGCGTGGGAGTTCACCGTTATCCGATCTCCCCCCTTGAGGGGGAGATGGCCGGCAGGCCAGAGGGGGGTGGCCGGAGAGGCAGGCCAGAGGGGGGTATCTGTCGCAAACTGCATCACTCAATACCCCATCGGCGGGCGTTCTTCGTCCCGCGGTTCGGCGAGGCGCATCTCGTCCGTATTGTCGGTGCCGAGTTCCTGGTAGGCGCGATAAGTCAGCACCAGGAGGAAGGCGAAGAAGGAGAAGGAGATCACGATCGCCGTCAGGATGAGCGCCTGCGGCAGCGGGTTTGCAGTGCCGGCCGGGAGTTGGTCCATGCCCGTCGGGATGATCGGCGGGACTTCGCGCGTCAGCCGGCCGGTGGTGAAAAGAAGCAGGTTCACCGCATTGCCGAGCAGGACGATACCGAGCAGCATGCGCACCGTATGCTTCGACAACAGAAGATAGACTGCGGCGGCGAAGAACAGCCCGATCAGGATGGCAAAAAGCGCTTCCATCAGCCTTCCTCCCCGCCTGTTTCCGGCCCCGGTTCCTGTTCGAGCGCAAGCGCGATCGAGGTGATGGCGCCCAGCACGACCAGATAGACGCCGAGATCGAAGGACATGACAGTCGCCAGCGGCACTTCGACGTCGAAGAACACGGGATAGATCCAGAGGCCGGTCATGAAGGGCACGCCGAAGAAAATCGAGACGAGGCCGGAGAGAGTGGAGAGGAAAAGCCCGGCGCCCGCAATCGCCATCGGATGGAAGCGGATGGCGCGGCGCACCGCGCCGACCCCGAAGGCGATGCCGTAGATCGCCAGCGCCGAGGCGGCGATCAGCCCGCCGATGAAGCCGCCGCCGGGCTCGTTATGGCCGCGCAACAGCACGAAGATCGAAAACAAAAGCATCAGGGCGGTGAGTACGGGGGCGACCGTGCGCAGGATGAGCGTGTTCATGCTGCACACCCTTTCGCTATCAGATGAAGATTTACCAGAGGGGGATAAAAGACTGCCGTCACTGACCCACCTCCTCATCAGTCACCTTTTTCGCCGCCCGCACCCGGATCAGCGCCAGGACCGCAAGGCCGGTCACCATCACCACGGCGATTTCACCCAGCGTATCCGTGCCGCGGAAATCGACGATGATGACGTTCACGACGTTGGCGCCATGGGCGATCACCTTGGAATAGGCATTGAAGAAATCGGTCAGCAGATTATCGAACGGCGCCTCGACAGACTTCAAGAGCAGGAGCCCGAAGCCGAGCCCACAGGCGACCGCGACGCACGCATCGAAGAGCAATTGCCTGCGCGGCCGATGATCGGCAGGCGAAAGCCGAAGCCGCGTCATGACCAGCGCCAGGATGACGACCGACAACGTCTCCACCATGAACTGCGTGAAGGAAAGGTCCGGCGCGCCGAACAGCAGGAAGATCACCGCGACGGCAAAGCCCTGGATGCCGAGCGAGACGATCGCCGTCAGCCGGTCCTTCGCCCTCAGCACCGCGACAATGCCGATCAGCGCGATCAGAAGGAAGGCCCCTTCCTGCACGAGGATGTTTTCCGGCCAGGCCGGCATGCCCGGCAATTCGTCGAAGACGACGAGGGGAACCAGCAGCGTCAGCGCCAGCAGGATGAACGTGGCGGTGATATAGACCTCCAGCCTTCCGGGCTGCACGAAGCGGGTGATGGCGACCGAAAGCCGGACAAGCCCGGAGACGAAATGATCGAAACCGAGATCCGGTCCGGGCCCCAGATTTTCCAGCACACGGACCATCAATGCGCGGGCACCGTCCAGCCGCCAGAAGACGAACACGCCAAGCCCTATGGTGATGACCGAGAGAACGAGTGGCATCCCGATATGCGGCACGGTGGTGATATCGATCATCACCTTCTCGCCGGAGACCGCGCTTGCCATGGGCGAGGAAACATAGCGATGCGCAAGACCGGAAAACAGCGCTCCGAACAGCCCCAGCACGGCCAGGACGGCCGGCCCCAGCCAGAGGGCGACAGGCCCCTCGTGAGCCGATTTCGGATTCGCGCTGGGCGGCCCGAAAAAGGGCCTGATGGCGATGGCGAAGGCCACCGCAAACATCAAGGCATTGCCGATCACCGCAAGACCGGTAAAGAAGACGGCACGCGGATTGCCGGCCGCAAGGGCGGCATAGATTTCCTCCTTGGCGAGAAAGCCGAAGAAGAGCGGCAGGCCGCCCATCGAAAGGGCACAGAGCATTGCCGCCGCGAAGGTGATCGGCATGGCGGATCTGAGCCCGCGAAGCTGAGTGACGTTGCGGTCTCCCGCTTCGTGGTCCACGGTCCCCACCACCATGAAGAAGCCGCCCTTGAACAACGAATGCGCGACGAGATAAAGCACCGCCGCCTCAACCGCATGCGGCGCCCCGAACCCCGTCAGCATGACGAGCAGACCGAGCGAGGCCATGGTCGTATAGGCCAGCATCAGCTTCATATCCACCTGACGGAGGGCGAGGAAGGTGCCGGCAATCAGCGTGATGCCGCCGAAGAAGGGCAGCAGGATTTCCCAGGCGGGCGTCGCGCCCATGACCGGATTGAGCCGCATCAGAAGATAGACGCCGGCCTTCACCATGGTGGCCGAATGAAGATAGGCCGAGACCGGCGTCGGCGCCTCCATGGCGTTCGGCAGCCAGAAATGAAAGGGAAACTGCGCGGATTTGGTGAAGGCGCCGCCGAGGACCAGAAGAAGCGTCGCGAGATAGAACGGGCTTTCGCGCAGGCCGTCTTCCGTGTGGACGAGCAGCGAAAGCTGGTTCACGCCGGTGATGTTCCAGAGGAAGACAAGGCCGGCGAGCAGGCAGACCCCTCCCCCGCCGGTGACCACCAGTGCCTGCAGCGCGGCGCGGCGCGCCTTCTCCCGCCCGTGATCGAAGCCGATCAGCAGGAAGGAGGTGATGGAGGTCAGTTCCCAATAGACGAAGAGCATCAGGAAACTGTCGGACACGACGAGGCCGAGCATCGCCCCCATGAACAGGAGGATGAAGGACAGGAAACGGCCCTGATCCGGATGGCCCTTCATATAGCCGCCGGAATAGATCACGATCAGGGTTCCGATGCCGGTGATCAGCAGAGCAAAGGTCAGCGACAGGCCATCAAGGAACCAGGAAAAGGATAGGTTGAAGCTCGGCGCCCACGCATAACCGCCCGTCACGACTTCGCCTGCGGCGACTTCGGACAGGAAGCCGCAAAAGTGCAGAAAGGCGAAAAACGGCGCCAGAGCCAGCAGCCAGGCCGCCTTGTCACCGAACCGGCGGGTGAGAACAGGAGCGAAAACGGCGCCCATAAAGGGGAGGAACAGGACAACGAATGTCAATGCCGGCACATTGGCAGCCATGCCATCTCCTTTTGAAACCGCGAGAACCGACCAACCGCCGGGAGGAAATGGCTTTCTAGGGTAAAGAATCCCCCATCTCAAGCATAACCGGACGGAACACACAGAAACGCGACTTTCCGTCAACGCCTCGGATGCCTATCTAAAGGAAAAACGAAAGGAATCTTAAGCGATGTCCGATGTGACCACTCCGAAAATCCAAAAGAGCGATGTGGAATGGCGCGAACAGCTTTCGCCCGAACAGTACCGCATCCTGAGGCAGGCCGGCACCGAACGGGCCTTTACCGGTCCTTTCTGGAACGCGAAGGAAAAAGGCCTCTATCGCTGTGCCGGCTGTGGCGAGGAACTGTTCATCTCCGACACGAAATTCGATTCGGGTTGCGGCTGGCCGAGCTATTTCGAGCCGGTGAAGCCCGGGGCGGTGACCGAGCACCGCGACATATCGCACGGCATGGTCCGCACCGAAGTGCGCTGCGCCAATTGCGGCGGGCATCTCGGCCACGTCTTTCCGGACGGTCCGCCGCCGACGGGACTGCGCTACTGCATCAACGGCCACGCGATGACCTTCGAGCCGCTGAAGTAAACCGTAGAACTGCGGATGCTTCCCCGGCCAGCAGACCGGGGAAGTCATGACGAACATGGCCTCTCCTCAAGGGTTATGATAGGTAATTCTGCACCGACCGCAGGAAGATGTCCGTCATGCCCAAGATCGATATCGCCACCGTTCCCAAATATAAAAGCGCGGGCTATCCGCCGCCATTCGATGCCCCCTGTGCCGGACGCGTGCGGCAGCGCCTCGGCGATGCCGGCGGGCTCACCGATTTCGGCATCAATCTCATGCGCCTGCCTCCCGGCAACTGGTCGAGCCGGCGCCACTGGCACTCGCACGAGGACGAATTCGTCTATGTGCTCGAAGGCGAACTGACGCTGATCGAGGACGACGGCGAGACGATATTGCGCGCCGGCGATTGCGCGGCCTTTCCGAAAGGCTCCGGCAACGGCCATCACATGATCAACAGATCAGGTGCGATGGCGGTCTATCTCGAAATCGGCTCGCGCCAGCCCGCCGACATCACCACCTGCTCCGACATAGACATGATGAGCGCCAATACCGACGGCCGGTTCGTGCACAAGGACGGCACGCCCTATTCTGAGCCCGGCTGAACCGGCGCTGTCATTCCACCGCCCGGCCGCGTACGGCCCATGCCCTTGCCTTGAACGGAATGGAGCCGTCGTCGGCATAGGGCAGGTTTGCCTTCAGCTTTTCCCTGAGCTTCCGCCGTCTGTCGGCGGGAAGGTTGGCGCAATATGCGGGCGCAGGCCCGGCTCCCAATGTGAATGGTCGCCAGAAATCGTCGAAATTCTCAAAGTGCGTCGCAATCTCGATCTCTTCGTCTTCCACCTCCGCCAGGCCCGACTGCCTTGCGAGATGGGCGAGATTGTCGCGCGTACAGAAGGGAAACCGGCGGTTCTCGGTCAGATCCTGTGCGGCTGGATCGAGGTCGACGGCAACCGTCCAGAAGGCACGCATGAACTCCACGCCGCCGCCCGGGTAATCCCAGACATAGAACGCGACCCTGCCGCCCGGGCGCGCCACGCGGGCCATTTCGCGCAGCGCCTCCTCCCTCCTCGGAACGAAGTTGAGCATCAGGCCGGACACGACAATGTCCGCGGCCTGCGACGGCATCGCGAGCATCTGCGCGTCGCCCACCCGGAATTCGACGCGGGGATCGGGAACGTTCAAGCGCGCCTTTTCCAGAAACCCTTCCGAAGGATCGAGGCCAATCAGGCTTTTCGGATCGTAGCTGGAGACAATTGCCGCGGAAAGCGCTCCGGTGCCGCAGCCGACATCCACCCAGTCCAACCCTCTGGCCGGATGCAGCCATTCGAGGAAGCGAGGAGCGACCTGCCGGCTCCATCGACCCATATAACGGTCGTAGTTGTCGCCCGCCTGCCAGGCATCGTGCTGCGAAGCCCTGGCCATGATGTCCTCCGATAGACCAAGGCCGCATGATACGCCTCCCGTTCCGTGCGGCAAACAGCATCTTAAGGCTGCATTGCTACGCTCCTTCTCACCAATAAGGTGGAGCCGGCGCTCAGATGCTCGCCTGCACGCGGTTGAGGCCGGCGTAGACGCCGTTCCTCGCCATGAGGCGGTCATGGCTGCCCTCCTCGACGATGCCGTCGCCGGTCAGGACCAGGATGCGGTCGGCATGGCGCACGGTGGAGAGGCGATGGGCGATGACCAGCGTGGTGCGGCCTTTCGCGAGGGTCAGCAGCGCCTGCTGGACCGCCCGTTCACTCTCGTTGTCGAGCGCGCTCGTCGCCTCGTCGAAGATCAGGATCGCCGGGTTCTTGAGGAACGCGCGGGCAATGGTGAGGCGCTGGCGCTGGCCGCCCGAGAGCTTGACGCCGCGCTGGCCGATATCGGTATCGTAACCGTCGGGCAGAGCCATGATGAAGTCGTGCGCGTTGGCGGCCCGCGCCGCGGCCTCGACTTCGGCGTCGGTTGCACCGGGCCGGCCATAGCGGAGATTTTCCGCCACGGTTCCCGCGAAGAGGTAGACCTCCTGCTGCACCACGCCGACATGGCGCCTGAGCGACGCCAGCGTCACGTCGCGGATATCGGTGCCGTCGATCAGGATCGCCCCGGCCTCCACATCATAGAAGCGCGGGATGAGCGCGCACAGCGTGCTCTTGCCCACCCCGGAAGGCCCGACAAGCGCCACGAACTCGCCCGGCGCAATCGTCAGCGAAAGCCGGTTCAGGACCCTGGGGCCATCGGCCTCATAACCGAACGTGACGTCCGAGAACCGGATTTCGCCCTTCGGTTCCGGCATGGGGCGGGCCTCCGGCCGCTCGGCGATGTCCGGGGCGATGTCGAGAATCTCCATGGAGCGGACGAAGCCCGTATAGCCCTCCTGCCAGAGGCGCACGAAATTGGCGAGCCGCTTGACCGGATCGACCAGCACGGCCACGCAGAGCAGAAAGGTTAGGAGGTCGGCGACGGTCAGTTCCGACATGAGGATGCGCAGGCCGCCCACCACGATCACCATTATGGTGACAAGCTGCGCGAAGGTTTCGGTGCCGGCCGAAAACCACGCCTCGCTGCGGTAGCCATCGGCACGGCTTTGCAGGAACCGCCGGTTCTGCTCGGCGAAACGTTCCCGCTCCAACGCCTCGTTGGCAAAGGACTGGACGACGCGAATGCCCGCCAGCGCATCCTCGACACGCTCGTTGACGGCGGCGATCTGACGCTTGCTGGCGTCGAGCGCGCGGTTCATGCGGCGGTTGAAATAGAGCGCATAGGCGACCGCCACCGGGGTGAGCAGCAGGATGAGGCCGGCGAGCGGCGGATCGATGAAGAACAGCACCAGCATCGCGCCGCCATATTTGAGCACGGCGATGAAGAGATCTTCGGGGCCGTGGTGGAAAAGCTCGCCAAGCCACAGGGAATCGCTGGTGATGCGGCTCATCAACTGCCCGGTGCGCTGCCGGTCGTAGAAGCTGAACGAGAGCTTCTGGCAATGATCGAAAAGCTCCTGCCGGACATCCGCCTCGATGCGCGCGCCCATCATGTGCCCACGATAATCGACGAAGAAGATGGCGACGGTCTGGATCGCCAGGATGGCCAGCATGACGCCGCCGACGGCCAGCACCTCGCCGTAAGCGTTCGGCGCCTCGGACAGGGCGAGAAGGCGGCTGGTGACGAGATTGGCGCAGAGCGGCAGGGCTACTGCCGTGCCTGCTACGAGGATCGCGCAAAAGAGATCCGCCAGAAGCAGCGGCAGGTGCGGGCGGTAATAGGACAGGAACTTGCGCAGGCGCGAACGGCGGAGTTCGCGGTCAGCGGCGCCGGAAGGGTCGCGGAAATACTGGAGAAAGGGCTTATGGCGCGGCGGGCTTTTCCTCGCGCGCGGGAACAGCGTGTGCATGATGCGAAATGTCCTTGTGGGCGATGTTTCCTTTCTGGTTGGACAGGATCGCTTTCATGTCAGTCTCCCAAAGCTCGGAGGAAATGAGCGCCAATCATCGCAGACAACCGCGGCGATCTCAATGCAGCCCTGGAAAAACGAACGGGGTGTCATCCGCGAGCAACAGGCGGATGCCTGTCGCGGCAAGGATTTCATCAGGCCGGAAGTTCGACCGTAAAGGCAAAGCGCGCCTTGCCGCCGGGCAGCAAGATCACGCCGTAGGGACGTTTTGCCAGGTCGTCCGGGCCACCGAGTTCGGCGGCCGTGCCGTGCCAGGGCTCGACGCAGACATAGGGCGCGCCGGCCTTCTGCCAGAGCGCCAGGTTGGGCAGGTTCTCGAAGGCGAATTTCAGCGCCGGTCCGTCCTCAGCCGCATAGGTGAGGCCGTCGCCCGCCCCTTCCGGAAAGATCATCGCGTCCTTCTCGAACATCGCATGGTCGAGGGTGAGCCTGCCCGCCCTGAAGGGCGACGGCAGCCTTTCTGGCTTCACCAGCCCGCCTTCCAGCCTGACGAGCGCGGGCTCGGCGCCGTTGTCGAGCGTGACGGCATGGGCGCAGCCCTCCCCGCCCGGCAGCGGCCAGAGGAAAGCCGGGTGGAAACCGAGGCCGAAAGGCATCGGCCGCGTATCGCGATTTTCGACTTCCGCCGAGACTGTCAGCTTCGGACCATCGACGGCATGGGTCACCGCCAGCAGGAATTCGAACGGGTAGACGGCCCGCGTCGCATCCGAGGCGACAAGCTCGTGGCGGCACCTGGTGCCGGTCGACGTGGCAAGTGAGAATTCGCTTCTGCGAGCAAAGCCGTGCTGCCCCATATCGTAGGACTTGCCCTCGACACTGATCCGGTTTTCCGGCGCCTTGCCGACCATGGGAAAGAGGATCGGCGAGCGGCCGCTCCAGAAGGCAGCATCGCCGTTCCAGAGCCATGAGCGGCCATCCGCCGTGGTGAGCGACTGCATCTCCGCACCCAGCGGGGAGACCTCGACGGCGAGGGATCGATTTTCGATGCGGACGGTGTCGGACATGCTCTTTCCTCTCGGCGGCTGATTCACCTGACAGCCTGGCGGGGAAAAGTTGCCATTCGATGACCGCGCCCGCCGCCGGCGGCGGCCACCGTCATTTGCCGTCGACGATGTTCTTCAGGTAGCTTTCGGCAAAATCCGTCTGGATCTCGATCCACAGCGGCGAATGATCCGACATCTGCCAGGTGCGCCATTTCTCGTAGAGCTTCTGCGGCGTCGTGGCCCGGAACTTCTCGTTCTTCTCCGGATCCTTCTTCGGGACGAATTTCTCGTACAGTTCCATATCCTCCGGCATGGAGCGGAAGACATCGGCATACATATCGACAATGCCGCCGCCCAGGACCTTGAAATTCTCGTCCTTCACGCGCACCGCGATCTGGTCGTAGAAGTGCTCGCGGTTCGGCATGTGTGTGCCGTCGATCTCCTCCGGCACCTCGAACCCTTTGGCCGCCAGCGCCTGCATGGTCTCGTGCTCGGGGCTGACGACGTTGAAATCGCCGAGCAGGATATAGTTCTCCGCCTCGCGGCCGCGGTCGAGCGGTTTCATGCCCTTGCCGGTGAGCTTGCTCTCCTTGTCCTGCCGCTTGGCGAAGAAATCCACCAGCCGCTCGATCTCGGCGACGCGGCGCTTCAGTTTCTCGCCGGAATCGTCGCCGAAATAGATGTGCACCGTGCAGAGGCTGAAGCGGAACCAGCCGGACTGGAAGGCGACGAGGAAGGGCGTGCGGGCGAACTGCTGCTTCATCTCCTCGATCTTCGGCTCGATATCCGGCTGGTCCTTCGGCGCCTTCATCTTCTTGCGCGAGACGACGAGCTGGCCGTCCGGCAGGACGATCTCGCCGGCGATCTTGCGGAACCAGACCTTTTCGGTGTTGTAGACGAAAGCCATGCGCTCGCCGTTGCCGCTCGTGCCTTCCGTCACGTCGGTGGCGATATAGTCCCATTCGCGGCCGAGGATGCGCATCACCTTCTGCAGCGCGGAAAGATCGCGGTTGACCTCCTGAACCGCCACGAGATCGAAGCAGGAGATCATCTCGGCGATGTAGTAGAAGGTCTCCGGCAGGCGCGGGCCGAAACCGAAATCGTTGGAATCGAAATCGCGGATGTTCCAGGTCGCCAGAAGCAGCGAGCTGTCCTTCTTGCGCGCCCTGAACGGCGCGAGCGTCTTGCGCATCGCGACCAGTCGCTCGGCGCAGCGCTTGGCCGCTCCCGGCTCCTTGAAGTCGAAACGCAGCCCACCATAGTTCACCATCGTCCCCTCCCCGATCCGCCATGCGTGATCACGGCATGGCACCGACAGTTGCAGCCGGAGGACCATAAACCGGTTTCGCTACACTTTTAAGTCGCTCCTTTCATAATCTTACATCCCGCCCTCGGCCGCACTTCGAGGAAAAGTCCGCGCTTGCCCCCCGGCTTCGAAACGATATAGTGCGGCTTCAGCAGTGACTGATCGAAGTGCCTACACATCTTTTCCTCATCCGGGAGACAAGAGAATGCGGCGACAGGCGAGGGTCTTGCTCGTATATCCGAGGTTCACTGGTGCGTCCTTCTGGAATTTCCGGGAAGCCTGCACGCTTATCGGCGCGCGCTATCCGGCACCACCGCTCGGCCTGATCACCATTGCGGCGATGCTGCCGCAGGATTGGGAACTGAGGCTCATCGACCGCAATGTGGAGGAACTCTCCGACGGCGACATCGACTGGGCCGACCTTGTGCTGACGGGCGGCATGCTGCCCCAGCAGGTCGACGTCCTCCACATCATCGAGCTGGCGCATGCGGCCGGCAAGCCGGTCGCGATCGGCGGCCCCGACGCAACATCGAGCCCGGAGCTTTATGCGAGCGCCGATTTCCGTGTGCTCGGGGAGGCGGAAGACGTCATCGACGCCTTCGTGGCGGCCTGGAGCGGGGGGGAAAAGAAGGGCGACTTCCTGGCGCCGAAATTCAAGGCGGACGTCACGCGGACGCCGGTTCCGCGCTTCGATCTCCTCAAGTTTTCGAACTATACCTTCATCGGGGTCCAGTTTTCCCGCGGCTGTCCGTTCACCTGCGAATTCTGCGACATCATCGAACTCTACGGGCGCGTTCCCCGCACCAAGACGGCCACACAGATCCTCGCCGAGCTCGATGCGCTCTATTCGCTCGGCTATCGCGGCCATGTCGACTTCGTGGACGACAACCTGATCGGCAACAAGAAGGCCGTGAAGGCATTCCTGCCCACGCTCATCGAATGGCAGAGGGCGCGGCACTATCCGTTCGAATTCTCGACCGAGGCCTCGCTCAACCTCGCCGACGACAAGGCGCTGCTCGACCTTCTGGCCGAAGCGGGCTTCTTCACGGTGTTCGTCGGCATCGAAAGCCCCGACGAGGAGGTCCTCAGGGCAACGCAGAAAAAGCAGAACACGCGGCGCGACATCGTCGCCAGCATCGACAAGATCTACGCCGCCGGCATTGTCGTGATCGCCGGGTTCATCCTCGGCTTCGACGACGAAACGCCGGGCTCCGGCGGAAGAATGACCGCGCTGATCGAGGACGCGTCGATCCCCGTGAGCATGGTCGGCCTGCTTTATGCCCTGCCCAACACGCAGCTGACCACCCGGCTCGAGAAGGAAGGCCGGCTCCATTCCGGGCATGCGGTCGACATGGACGACGGGAGCGCCGACCAATGCGTGTCCGGCCTCAATTTCGCGACGAAACGTCCGCGGATCGATATCCTGCGGGACTATCACCGGGTCGTTTCCGCCATCTATACGCCGCAGGCATTTTTCGGCCGGGTTTCGCGTGTCGGCCGGAAACTGCGCGTGAAACACATCAAGGGGGGCTTCAATTGGGGCCGCACCTGGGTGGACACCCGGCGGTTCCTGTATTTCACCGTGGCTGCCACGGTGAAGCGCCCGAAATTTGCCGGGCAGATGGCCCTGATGATCGCCAGGGGCCTGTTCTCCAATCCGGCAGCGCTTCCGCACATGTTCAAGATGGCGATACTCTACGCCCATCTCGGCCCCTTCAGCCAGTATATCGGCAGGGAAATCTCCTCGCAGATCGGTGCGATCGAGGAAGCCTCCCGGACGGTTCCCGACAATGCCTGGGAAGGCGAACTGCGACCGGCCTGAAACGCACGGCCCTTCAAAAGGGTCGGCAACGCACACCGGCTGCTCACCCCCTCCGTCCTCCTGAGCGTTTGCCGAAGGGCGAGCATCTTCCGTCAGAACGGCGGGGCAACCGCATATAGCCTTGCCCCTCATCCCCCTGCCGGGACCTTCTCCCCGTTATAACGGGGAGAAGGAGATATGCCGCGCCGTTGCCGTTCCCCCTCGCCCCGCTTGCGGGGAGAGGGTCGCCGAGCGAAGCGGAGGCGGGGTGAGGGGCAAAACCCACATACGCGCTTCCCCCGTCGCGGACGGCGAAGATGGCCGCGCTTCGGCAAACGCTCAGGAGACCAGAGGGGGTAAAGGCACAGTGTCATCTACCGCGCGCGCTAATGGACGGCGTCCGTCAATCCGCGGCGATCGCGCCCGCATATTCCGCGTCGGCGACCGGCTCCAGCCAGTCGGCCGTCCTGCCGTCCAACGCCTCCTGGATGGCGATATGGGTCATGGCGGTCGTGGGCGCCGCACCATGCCAGTGCTTTTCTCCGGGCGGGAACCAGACGACGTCGCCGGAGCGGATCACCCGGATCGGCTCGCCCCAGACCTGCACCAGGCCGAAACCTGCCGTGACGATGAGCGTCTGGCCGAGCGGATGGGTATGCCAGTTGGTGCGGGCGCCGGGCTCGAAGGTGACCGAGGCGCAGACGGCCCGGGCCGGCGCCGCGGCCTCGTTCAGCGGATCGAGACGGACCGTACCGGTGAAATATTCCGCAGGCTGCCTTTTCGACGGCTGCGATCCGCCGCGCTTGATCTCCATGGTGCAAGTCCTCGCTGTTTCATTGCTTCCCGCCTCATATAGGGCGGATGGGCGCCTAACGGCAGACCTTGCCTTTCGCTGATATCCTGTTATCCATTGCGCCCTACAAGCGTCGGCTTTTGAGGTCCAGTTTGCCTAAGTAATCCCCGGTCTCGACAGTTTCACCCTTCCATGCGGGCAGGCCGGCAAGGCTGCCGCATGCGAAAAACTGTTCATCGGGGTGGCGGCTTGAGACCGGTTTGGCATTGATCTGCCAGTGCTGCTCTTGAAAAAGCCGCCCTGAACATCCGACGCTTCGCTTTTCCCTCAAGTCCGGACCTTCGCCACACCGCACCCGATCACGGGTCTCTCCAGTGCCGTTTCCCGCATGAACTTCCCGACCGGAAGATCAAGACGGCATGTCCACTATCCTTCATCTCGAATGGACCATAATCCCGAAACATCCGCCCCGACCAATTCTCGCCTGCAGCGGTTGCGGCGGCCCCAAACCCTTCCGATCCAGCAGGCGCATCCGCCTCAACGCCAACGGCAAGCGGCTCGATGCTTGGCTCATCTACAAATGCACCACCTGCGACGCCACCTGGAACCGGCCGGTCTTCGAGCGGCAAAGCGTCCGCTCGCTCGACCCCACTCTCCTCGACGCCCTGCAGACGAGCGCGCCGGATTTCGTGGGGCGCCTCGAATTCGACGCCGACGCGCTGAGGACCAAAGCAATCCGCATCGAGGAAAGCGAGGAATTCGAGGTGCGCAGGCAGGCGCTTTGCGACCGCGCAGACTGGCGGAGAATTCGCATCGCGCTTGCGCTGCCCTTCCCCGCCGGCGTCAGGCTCGATCGCCTGCTTGCGGCGGAACTCGGCCTTTCGCGCAGCCGGCTGCAAAAACTCTTCGAAGCGGGCGAGATCATGGTCGAGCCGGTGCGGAAGGATGCCCTGAAACGCGGCATCCGCGACGGCACGACCATCATGCTCAACCTGCGCGACGAGGCCGAAAGAATTTCGGTCGGCGGCAGGGCGATGGGTGGCTGATCCTCCTTCCCGACACACTGTTTCGCCCCCTCAGAGGGGGCGAAATATCGGGCCCTGCTCTCTCTCAGCAGTTCCGGAACCGGGACATCGGCGCAAGCCGGCCCCAGACCTCCCGCAGGGTTTCCGCCTTCAGGGAGACGATCGCAACGCCCGACAGGACGATCAGGGTGGCGACCGCCTCGCGCAGGCTGACCGGCTCGCCGAGTATCACGAAGCCGAGCACGATCGTCCAGGGCGGCAGGAAATAGCCGTTCATGGAGCCGACGGTCGGCCCCGCCTTCTTCAGGATGTTCATGTAAAGCACGATCGGCAGCGCCGTTCCGAAGATGCCGAGCAGAAGCAGGACCGGCAGGGCGTCCAGCGCCCGAGCGAAGGCCGAAAAGCCGCCCAGCCAAGCCACCGCGGCGAAGGTCGGCAGGCCGGAAAAAGCCTGCTGGCCGAACGCCAGCCGGATCGGCTGCGCCTGCGGAATGCTGCGGACATAAAGATTGCCGAGCGCATAGCTTACCGCAACCGCCATCATGGCGCCGATACCGGAGAGGTTGACTTCGGCCGAACCGAGAGCCGCCGGGCCGATCAGCAGCACCATCCCGCCAAAGCCGATCAGGAGACCGATCGTTCGCCGCGGCGTCAGCCGCTCGCTGGCAAACAGCGCCTGCGCCAGGACGGCGACGACAAGCGGGGTCGAGGCCTGGATCGTCGAGGTCAGGCCGGCGGAAATCTGGGTCAGCGCATAGGCCGTCAGCGTGTTCGGCACCACGCCCTGCAGGAAGCCGAGGACGATCCAGTCGCGGTATTCGCGGCCGCGGGGCAGTATCGCGTGGCCGGTCGCCGCCATGAAAACGGCAATCAGAAAGCCGCCCATCAGCCCCCGCACGGCCGTCAGGGCCAGCGGCGAAAGCGAGGTGCCGGCGACCTTCAGAAGAATGAAGGCGCCCGCCCATAAAAAGGAACAGAGGAGCATTTGCCCGATCAGCGGGGCTGCCGCGGCCTTCCTTGCGACGAGCGATAGCATGACAGCCTCCCTATTTATCTTCACGTGAAGATATTTGCTCTCGATTTATCTTCATGTCAAGATAGTTTCAGACGCAAACGAGGAATCGAGGCGATGGACAAGCCGGAACAGCAGGATCACGTCGATCGGTTAAAAGCCCAATGGGCCAGGGAACTGCCCGACCTCGACACGAGCCCGATGGATATATTGGGGCGCATCTATCGCCTGTCGCGGCTGGTGACGCCCACGATCGAGGCGACCTTTGCCTCACATGGGCTCGACCGCGGCGAGTTCGACGTGGTCGGTACGCTGCGCCGGTCCGGCCCGCCCTACCGGCTGACGCCGACGGAGCTCTGCCGCTCGCTGATGATCGCCTCCGGCAGCCTGACCCACCGGCTCGGGCGGTTGGAAAAGGCGGGCCTCATCAGGCGCGTGCCGTCCGAAAACGACGGCCGAAGCCTCGCCGTGCAGCTTACGGAGGAAGGCATTTACCGCGCCGAAGCGGCGTTCCGGCGGGACATGGCGAACGAAGCGGATGCGATCGCGTCATTCGATCCGGAAAAGAAACGCCAGCTTGCGGCCTTGCTTCGCGAATTGAACCTCGCCGTCGAGGCGAGGCTTGCGATGCCGGCGGGTGAAGCGACGGAGACCTGAGCGATGGCAACGCTTCGCGAAAGAGGACAAGGCCTGGCGCTGCCTGTCAGCGGGCACTCTTCGCAGCACCCATTTCCAGATCGACCTGATCCTCGAAGGCGCGCTTCCTGCCGGCGATGAAACGGCGATAGCCTTCCGGGTCTCTCCAGGCATTGACGCCTTCGGTCTGGGCCCGCTGCCGTTTGCCTTCGAGATCGTAATATTCATTGTGCTGCGCCAGCCAGATGTCAGGCTTCAGCATTTCGAGCATATGGTGGGTGCGCCGGTAATCCTCGGCGATACCGGGATAGGACGGATCCTTCGCCAGCCGATAGCCGGGGTTGAAGCCCGCCCCATCCGGGAACGCCACGACATAGGGCTTGCCGTCCAGGACGAGATTGGCGATCCAGGTCGTCGCCCCGCGGGTATGGCCGGGCGTCAGATAGGCCGTGAGCAGCACGTCGCCCATCCTGATCGTGTCGCCATCGCGCAGGATGCGGTCGACCTTGACCGGCGGATAGACAAAATCGTTCCCGTATTTGAAGTCCCCGGAATCGCCGCTCTCCATGGCCGGAACATCTTCCCGCATGACCGCAAGCTGCGCGCCGAACTGCTCCTTGAAAAAGGCAAGGGCGCCGGCGTGATCGATATGCGCGTGGCCGTTGATCATGATCCTGATGTCCTCGGGCCTGAAGCCGAGCTTGCGGATGGAATCGACGATCATCGGTCCCGACGACGGCATGCCGGTGTTCATCAGAATATGCCCTTCGGACGTGGTGAACAGGAAGACGCCAAGCCCCTTGGTGCCGACGAAATAGAGCGGGCCGATAATCTGGAGCGGTTCGTCCGGCTCCTCCCACTTGAGGGCCTTTCTGGCGATCGACATGAACAGGTTGTTGTCGTTCGCCAGTTGTTCCTGCGTCGGCATGTTTTCCGGCAGAGCCTGGGCGGCGGCCGGCAGCGCGGCGCCAAGAACAAGGGCCGACACGAGGACCGGACCCGCCACGTGTATCATTGCGTGCATGCCTGCCTCCTCCTCTTTCAAGGTCGAGGGCCAATGCTTGAGCGCGTGTCGCCTCCCCCGCGATCTGCCCTCAGGTCTCCTCCCGCAGGTGCGGCGATATTACTCCCGATTTCACCGGAGGGATATGGCAGGACGCAACAACCGTTAACGGCGGCTGACCGCAGCGCCAATCGGGAACACATTCAGCAACGGGAGAAAGGAATTCCGTTATCAACGTGCCCCGGGAACCTTGAGCTCCATGCAGGTGAGGTCCAGCCAGCGGCCGAACTTGGTGCCAACTTCGGAGAACTTGCCGGCGACGCGGAAGCCGAGTTTTTCATGCAGGCGGATGGAGGCAGCGTTTTCCGATTCGATCGCGGCGATCATCACATGCACGCCGTTCGAGGCAGCGCGTTCGATCAGTTCCTGCATCAGAAGCCGGCCGATGCCTGAGCCGCGAAAATCGCGGTGGACATAGACCGAATGCTCGACCGTATGGCGATAACCGTCGAAGGCGCGCCAGTCGCCATAGGAGGCATAACCGGCGACTTTCCCGCCGACCTCCGCGACCAGGACCGGGAAGCCCCGCGCCCTGCGGGCCGCAAACCATTCCTTGCGGTTGTCGAGATCGACCAGCACCTCGTTCCAGATCGCCGTGGTATTGGCGACTGCGTCGTTATAGATCTCCATGATCGTCGGAAGATCGGCTTCGGTTGCGTCGCGTACAAGGGTGCTGATCATGGCCATTTTCCATTATGATATAATTTCGTCCACTTTAGCAGACGATCGTCTGTTGTCCACAATTGTTAGCTTCTCGTTCTTCTGATAGCGTGAAGCCCTCGGGGATGGGAGGCGAAGATGCGGGTTCTGCTGACAGTTCTGGCCTGGCTGGCTGCCGTCCTCGTCGCGCATGCCGCCGAATGGCAGACCTATGCCAACGATCGCTACGGCTACACGATCGAGCTGCCTCCGGGCTTTACCATGCAAAGAGCCCCCGATAACGGCGACGGCGGCACGTTCCTGGCGAAGAACGGCGATCGCATCCTCGTCTTCGGTACCTTCCTCGTCGACGTTTTCTTCGATGAGGAAGCAGCCAACCGCATCACACAGGCAAAGAAAGACGGCTGGAAGATTTCCTATTCCCGGGTCAAGCCGGAATGGGCGAGCTATTCCGGCACCAGGGGAGATCGCATCCTCTATGTCCGCGGCATATGGCTATGCGAAGACGCGGCGACCTTCCTGCAACTCGAATACCGAAAGCAGGATCTTAAGACCTACGACATGATCATCAAGCGGATGGTCGCGAGTCTCAAGCCTGCCGGCTGCCCGCAGTAAGGGCGATGTAAGGGCGATCGTCAGAGACCGGACAGGCTGAAACAGGTTATCACCGCGCCGTAATGCACGGCGGCGGCGGCCACCACGAAGCCATGCCAGATGGCGTTCTGGAAGCGCAGCCTTTCCCATACGTGGAAGATGACGCCGAGCGAATAGATGAGCCCGCCGATGACGATCAGCCAGACCGTGACGGCCGGCAGGTATTCCGAAACCTGTCCCATCACCATCGCGCCGCTCCAGCCCATGCCGAGATAGAGCAGAATCGCCAGCTTGTCGTAACGGCCCGGAAACAGGCATTTCAGCGTGATGCCGACCACCGCCGTCGCCCAGATCGCCAGCAGCATGGCGAGGATCCACGGATCCTCAGCGCCGCGCTGCAAAAACGGCGTGTAGGTCGCCGCAATCAGGATGAAGATCGCCGAATGATCGAGCCTTCTCAGAAACCATTTCGTGCGGGAATGCGGCCAGATATTGTAGGTAAACGAGATCGACAGACAGAGCACCAGACCCAGCCCGTAAATCCATGCAGCGGCGATCGCGCCGTAGCTCGACCAGACGGTTGCGTAAAAGATCAGCGCCGTCGCGCCGATCAGCGCAAAGACGATGCCGATGCCGTTGATGATCCCATCCGCGACGATCTCGTGAAAATCGTAACGCCGCCCGAAATTGAAAAACTCGTTCATCCCTACCTTCCGTCTCCCCACAGAATGGACATGGCGGCGGCGGAAGGCAAGAGATGAGCGATTCACTTTAGGTTTTAGGCATTAACCCTTCCGGCTTAAGCTTCTCCGGCGCAGGTCTGGCAGAGCGGCGCATGCGGCACGGCATCGAGCCGCTTTTCCGAGATCGGCTGGCCGCATCGTGCACAGGTGCCGAACGTGCCGCCCGCGATCCGCGCGAGAGCCGCCTCGATCGCGACGAGTTCCTTCTCGCCGACCTCGCCGAGTTCGTCGAGCACCTCATCATTGCTGCGTTCGATGGCGCGGTCGTCATCGTCGGGATTGCGCGGTGACGTGAAATCCTGCTCGATGCGGCTCAGGCGATTCTCCAGCTCGGCTTTCCTCGTCCGCAGGATGGTTTCGTATTTGGCGGTATCCATGGCCTTGTTCCTCCTTACCGGTCGATCAGCACCGAGCATTTTGCGTGGCGCACGACGCGATCCGCCGTGGCGCCGATGAAGTAGTTCGACAAATCCGGTATGTGCGAGGCGACGATGATCAGGTCTGCGCCCCGCTCCTCCGAAGCCGCCAGAATCTCCCGCGCCGGCGAGCCTTCGCGGATCTCGATCTCGGCAGCAATTCCCATCCTCCCCCTCAGATCGATCAGGGTCTCTTCGGCCCCCTGCCGCGCCTTGACCATCATGTCGACGGTGAGATCCGAGACGAGGTAGCCGGGGAGATTCTCGACCACATTCAGGAGCAGAAGCGTACCGCCTTCATCGAGCAACGTCGATGCCTTGCGCAATATCCGCTCTCCCTTTTCCAGTTGCGCTATGTCCACCGCAACGACAATCTTCCTATACATCGTGGCACTCTTATCCTTCCTGTCTTTTTTGCTGCCATCATCCTTTCTTCCGGCTTCCCGCCGCATTGATCAGAATCAACGACGCCGGATTGCCGTTTCCATTCTGGAGACGATCAATCGCCATTTTGTATTCTTTCGTGAACGACCGGAATGAACCATATGGGTTTGGAGAAGGAGCCAGCTGGCCTTACCAAACGAGGATCTCCAACGTGCCCGATGTCGTCCAACCCTTCGCACTGACGCGGCCCGCCCATGTCCGCGCCGCGCATCTCATCGTCAGCGACCTGGCCGTCGTCTCCGATTTCTACCGGAAGATCATCGGCCTCCAGGTCATCGAAAAGACCCCAAGCGGCGAGGTGCTCGGCGTCGGCGGCCAGCCGCTTCTGACGCTCACGACCGGCACCAGCGTTTCCCGCGCACCGCGCAATGCCGCCGGCCTGTTCCACACCGCCTTCCTGGTGCCGGACCGGCAGGAGCTCGCCCACTGGCTTGCGCATGCGGCCCATAACAACGTACAGCTCGACGGCGCCTCCGACCATCTGGTCAGCGAGGCGATCTACCTCTCCGATCCGGAGGGCAACGGCATCGAGGTCTATCGCGACCGTAAACCCGAAGAATGGACCTACCATCCGGACGGCACCGTCGCGATGGCGACCGAGAGGCTGAACCTCCAGGAACTTTATAACGGTGCGCCCAAGCAAAGCTGGAACGGCATGGCGGACGGAACGGCGATCGGCCATATCCACCTCCAGGTCGGCGACATCCCCGAGGCCGACGCCTTCTATCGCGACGTGCTGGGTCTGAAGATCATGGCGCGGTATCCGGGCGCGAGCTTCTTCGCCACCGGTGACTACCATCATCATATCGCGGCCAATATCTGGAACAGCCGCGGGGCCAAAGCGCGGGAAGGCAACATGACCGGCCTTTCGGACTATACCGTACGCTTCAATGACAAGGCGGCACTCGAGAGCGCGCTGGCTGCGCTTGACGCCCAGGAGATCGCCACGACGAAGACCGCTGAAGGCTTCTCGCTCAGGGACCCCTGGGGTATCGGCTTGACGCTTGCAGCCTGATCCTCGCGGCCTATTCCCAGCCCTCCTCCCAGCGAAAGCGGCGTTCCGGAACCGGAGCGCCGCTTTCGCGTTGAAGGACATCACGGGGACCTATCGAGAAATGGCCATCACCAGCGCGCGCGGCGCAAGCAAGCCGAAAAGACATCCGGTCGACGTGGGAGGACTGGCGGGCGGGGACTCCGGCGGTGAGGATATCGACATCACCGAACATCACTATCCGCTCGGCCGCGAGGCGCTGGAAGTGGTGATGGCCTGGGCGGTGATCGGCATTTTCGCGATCGCCTTCTTCGCCATCCTTCACTATATGGCGCTGATCCTGATCCCGGTGACGCTCGCCATCGTCGTGGGGTTGATTCTCGGGCTTGCCGCCGACCGGCTCGGACAGGCGGGCGTGCCGCGCTTCGGCATCGCGCTCATTCTCTCCACGCTGGTCTTCGCAGTGCTCTTCCTGATCATCAACTTCCTGGCGGAGCCGGTTTCGACGCTGGTGCGCGAGGGGCCAAGCTTCATCGAGCGGACCGCCGACCGCATCATGCCCTTCCTGGAGAGACAACGCTGGCTGAACATCTCGCCGGCGACCTTCGAGACGGGGCCGATGTCGATGCAGTCGCTGCTCGAGAATTCCAGCAATATTCTGGGCGTGGTGACCAGCAGCCTGACGCCCGCGATCATCCAGGGGCTGATCTTCTTCGCCGCGCTGCTGCTTTTCCTCTATGGCCGCGTCAGGCTCCGGCGTACCGTCATCCTCGCGTTCCCGACCAGACGGCAGCGGCTGATCGCGATCCGCGTGCTCAATGCGATCGATCAGGTGCTCGGTTATTATTTCGCGACGGCGAGCATCCTCTATTTCGGGCTCGGGATCATCATGACGCTGATCGCCTATTTCAGCGGACTCGCCATGCCGGTGCTCTGGGGCCTGTTCGCCTTTCTCTCAAGCTTCGTCCCCTTTCTCGGCATCACGCTGATGACGATTTCGGTGGCGATCGCCGGCATCCTCACGCATGAAGCTCTCTTCATCGGGCTCATTCCGGCGGTCATCTTCTTCTCCGTGCATCTCGTGATGGAGAACCTGATCTTTCCGGCGATCATGGGCCGGCAATGGGAGATCAACCCCTTCATCGTCTTCCTCGCGATCCTGTTCTGGACATGGATGTGGGGAGCGGTCGGCGCCATGCTTGCGCTGCCGCTTTCCCTCATCATGATGACGGTGCTTGCCGAGCTGTTTCCCGAACGGAAGACAACGCCGAACCTGCCGGGATGATGGCGAGGATCAACAGATGAACCTCAGTCGTAGAGGTAATATTGCTCCCACTGCTCCCTGGGGACTTTCGAACCGATCTTGAAGTCGAAGGACATGACCTTCAGGCCCTTGTCGCCCGTCTCGCATTGATATTTCAGGCGGTACCAGTCACCCCGGCTGCGAAAGACCGCACCGGGGGCGCGGACGGAATTGCCGTCCTCGATCGCTTCTGAAAACGTGTAGGCGATCACCTTGTCGGGTTTGAATTCACCCTCCTTCCGAATACGCTCCATCGCCTCCATATCGCAACGCTGCTCCCGGCGTTCGTCCGGAGCAAGTGCATTGAGCTGTCTTTCGATGCGTGCATCAAGGGCATAAGCTGGCAGGGCATAAAGAAAGGCGAGTGCTACCAGCGACCAACGTCTTGTCATGTCATTTCCCATCCAATGTGACTCGGACGGCGCGGAAACTAAGAGACGATCGGATCGTTGACCACCGACCAGAACGGGAAATAGGATGATGTGATCGGATGAGGTCAATGGGGTCGAGGTGAGCAAGCGTTTAGAGCGAATGCGCGCCAATCCCCAGGCGGATCGACGCGGTGAGAACCTCATGAGTCCGTTGCGATATGCAGTTCTTGTATCTCCCCTATCGCCTGAAGATGGCGGTGGTTTCCTTGCGACCGTGCCGGACCTGCCAGGCTGCATGAGTGACGGCGAAACGCCGCAGGAAGCCATTTCCAACGTTCAGGACGCAATCGAAAGCTGGATCGAGGCGGCGCACGACATGGGGTGGGATATTCCTCCGCCTTCAAAGCGGGCGGCAATCGGCTAAACGTCCCATACCCGCCTTCCCCGCTTGCTTCGCGCTCCGTCGCCCCCTATCTCTGGCACTCCTTTCATGAAATCCGGAGTGCTTCCTTGGACATCTCCCGCAAATCGCCGTTCGGCCCTCTTCCCAGCCCTCCGCTGGCCGCGAAGAAGCCGGTCTCAGACACACGCCACGGGATCACCCGCACCGACGACTACGCCTGGCTGCGCGCCGACAACTGGCAGGCGATGTTCAAGGATCCGTCGATCCTCGATCCTGAAATCCGCGCTTACCTCGAAGCCGAGAACGCCTATATGGACGCGGCGATGGGCGACACGGCGGAGCTCCAGAAAGTGCTGTTTGCCGAAATGCGCGGCCGCATCAAGGAGGACGACAGCTCGGTGCCGATGAAGGACGGGACTTTCGCTTACGGCACGCTCTTCGTCACCGGCGGCGAACAGCCGCATTATTTCCGCACGCCGCGCGACGGCGGCGAAAAGCACGTCCTGCTCAACGGCGACGAGGAGGCGAAGGGCAAGGACTATTTCCGCCTCTCAGGCATCGATCATACGACCGACCACGCCAAAGGCATCTGGGGTTATGACGACAAGGGCTCGGAATATTTCACGCTGCGCATCCGCGACCTTGCAACCGGCGAAGACCTTTCCGACGTGCTGGAAAACACCGCCGGCGGCGGGGTCTGGGCGCCGGACGGCAAGAGCTTCTTCTATACGCTGCAGGACGAGAACCACCGACCGTCCAAGGTCTTCCACCACATCGTCGGCCAGCCGCAGTCGGAAGACAGGCTGGTCTACGAGGAAAAGGATCCCGGTTTCTTCATGGGCGTTGGCGGCTCGTTGCTGGACGACTTCATCTATATCGACATCCACGACCACGAGACGTCCGAATACCGCATTCTTTCGACCAGTGACCTGACCGCCGAACCGAGGCTGGTCGCCGAACGCGAGGAAGGCATCGAATATTCGATGACAGAGGGCGGCGACGTCTTCTATATCCTCACCAATGACGGCGGCGCCAAGGATTTCAAGATCATGCAGGCTCCGGTTAATGCGCCGGGCAAGCAAAACTGGACGGAGGTCGTGCCGCACGAGCCGGGCCGGCTGATCATCAGTCACATGGCGTTTGCCCGCCATCTCGTCTGGCTGCAGCGCAAGGACGGCCTGCCGCAGATCATCATTCGCGACCGGAAGACAGGCGAGGAACATGCGATCGCGTTTGCCGAAGAGGCCTATTCGCTCGGCCTGCAGGGGGCAGCGGAATACGACGCCGATGTCATCCGTTTCTCCTATTCCTCGATGACGACGCCCTCGCAGCTCTTCGACTACGACATGGTGACCCGCGAGCGGGTGCTTTTGAAGACGCAGGAAGTGCCGTCAGGTCACAACCCGGACGACTACGTCACCCGCCGGGTGATGGCACCGGCCCATGACGGCGAACTGGTTCCGGTCTCCTTGCTCTATCGCAAGGATACGCCGCTCGACGGATCCGCACCCTGCCTGCTCTATGGTTACGGCGCCTACGGGATTACCATACCCGCCGGCTTCAATACCAATATCCTGTCTTTGGCCGACCGCGGCTTCGTCTATGCCATCGCCCATATCCGCGGCGGCAAGGACAAGGGTTTTGCGTGGTACGAAACCGGCAAGATGGAGCATAAACAGAACACATTCAAAGACTTCATCGCCGCGGCTGACTATCTGAATCAGCAGAAGTTCACATCTTACGCGAACATTATCGCAGAGGGTGGTTCGGCAGGCGGCATGCTGATGGGCGGCATCGCCAACATGGCACCGGAAAAGTTCGCCGGCATCATCGCCGCCGTGCCCTTCGTCGACGTCTTGAACACCATGCTGGACGATACACTGCCGCTCACGCCGCCCGAATGGCCCGAATGGGGCAACCCGATCGACTCGCCTGACGAGTATCAGTGGATCGCCGCCTATTCGCCCTACGACAATATCGCGGCCAGACCCTATCCACCGATCCTGGCGCTTTCCGGCCTCACCGACCCGCGCGTCACCTACTGGGAGCCGACCAAATGGGTGGCACGGCTGCGGGAGAAGGCACCGGGAGCAGGCCCCTATCTTTTGAAGACCAACATGGCGGCCGGCCACGGCGGCAAGTCAGGCCGCTTCCAGCGGCTGGAGGAGATCGCCTTCGAATATGCATTTGCGATCAAGGTGGCGGGGAAGATGTAGGCTGCAGTCGAGATTGGGAAGGGGAAGATGACGGTCTATGTAGCCCTCCTGCGGGCGGTGAATGTCGGCGGTACCGGTGCGTTGCCTATGACCGAGCTTAAAGGCATCTGCGAAGAGCTCGGGTTCACCGACGTGAAGACCTATATCCAGAGCGGCAACGTGCTGTTCCGCTCCGGTGAAACGGAAGCGGCGGTGGCCGAGAAGCTCGACGCGGCGCTGGGCAAAAAATTCGGCAAGAGACCGGGCGTCATGGTGCGCACGACCGCGGAACTCGAAGCGGTCGCCGAGAACGCCCCCTTCCCAGAGGCCAAGCCAAATTTGCTGCTCGTGTATTTCCTGACCGAGACCGCCCCGGCTGATGCGCTCGCTAAAATGGTGGCGCCGGACGGCGAGGAAGCGGCCGTTGCTGGACGCGAGATCTACGTGCACTACCCGAACGGTTCCGGCCGCTCGAAGCTGAAACTGCCGGCCCTGAAGCCCGGCACCTCGCGCAATCTCAACACGGTGCGGACGCTCGCGGGCCTGGCCCGCGCGATGGAATAGGCGGATGGCGCAAATGGCGGGCATCATCATTCCGATCGTCTGTTACGCCATCATCTTCTATGTCGTCGGGACGATCTCCTGGTCCCTATGGAAACAGCGGAAAAACAAGCCCCCGGCCTGGCCGCCCTACCCGCTCATCAATGCGACCGAAGAGGAGATGGACCGCAGGCGGGATGAAGTGCGGGACATGCTCTCCCATAAGGCGCTCGGAGCCGAACGGGCACGGCGGCTCTGGGACAAGCTGCAGCGGGCCGAAATCGGCGGAGGCCTCATCCATGAATTCCATCGCGATTTCTGCGGGCACGGTCTCATCCGCACGCAAGCAGGCATAATCCTCTGCGACATCCAGGACGGGCATTTCCCGGGGCCGGCGATCGCTGCCTGGGACAACCCACAGGAGTTCGTGGACTTCTTCGCCCGCCAGAGCGATTTCACCATGAGTGGCTGGGAGCCAGCCGAGCCCGTCTTCTTCACGGAAGACAAATGGTATCGGAACAATCAGCGTCTTCGAACAGAGATCATCGACAGGTTTCTCTGAAGCCTGAACGGATAGGAAACGCTGCGAAGCACGGCGCGGTTGCATTTCCTTGTCAAGCCCCTACCCTCAAATCGACATTGCGGACGCAAGCCTCGCACAAGGTTCAGCCGTTAACCATTCGTTAACCATTCTGAACACGGGCGTTCTGCCATGAAGATCGATAGCGGCCTCAACGGCTATTATTATCCGAACCGGACCCTCGACATGGACCGCAAGACCGAGGAAGCGCCTCAGCGCGAAACGGTGTCAGTTCAGCGTTCTCCCAATGCTTTGACGGGCAGCAGCACGCTGCTGTCGTCCTCGCTTGCCAATGCCCTGTGGGTAATCGAGAGCGGCGACACAGCCTCCACCGAAGCGGAAGCGCCGATGCCGACCGTTCCTCATGACTGGGTCGAAGGCGTTTACCAGGAATTCGCCTGAACCTGAGGCACCAAATCCCTGATTGCAGGTTCACGCCGCTTCCGCCGGCGTCACCTCCACCGTGACATGCGACAGATCCCGGATGCTCCGGAGTTTTTCCTTGTAGAAGGATGGCGCGCGGGGTTTTGACGTGACGAGCGCCACGATAGCCGCGCGATGACCCGGCCCGACCTGCCAGACATGCAGGTCCGAAATCCTGTCCTCCTCCGTCTCCACCTGCTGCCGGATTTCGTCGGCCAGATCCTCATCGTCCGGTTGGGCATCGAGCAACACCGTCGCAGTGGCGCGGATCAGCCCCCAGGACCAGCGGGCGATCACCAGGCCGCCCACCACGCCCATGACCGGATCAAGCCAGATCCAGCCATAGCCGCGGCCGAGGAACAGAGCAAAGATCGCCAGCACCGACGTCAAAGCATCGGCCAGAACATGCAGGTAGGCGGCCCGCAGGTTGTGGTCTTCGGCACCACGGCCATGATCGTGTCCACCATGGTGGCCGTGATGATGACCACCATCATGCGCATGGGCGCCGTGATGACCATGATGGCCGCCATGATGATCGTGATGACCGCCCCTGAGCAGCCAGGCGCTCAGGAGGTTGACCGCAAGCCCGATTACGGCGACCGCGATCGCCTGATCGAAATCGATTGCAACCGGATGAGCAAGCCGCAGAAAACTCTCCCAGGCGATCAGGATCGCGATCAGGGCAAGCACGATGGCGCTCGCGAAACCGGCGAGATCGCCGAGCTTGCCGGTGCCGAACGTATAACGCGGATTGCGGGCCTGGCGGCGCGCATAGAGATAGGCCAGGGCGGAAATCAGCATCGCGCCCGCATGGGTCGACATGTGCCAGCCGTCGGCGGTCAGCGCCATCGAGCCGAAGATGGAGCCGGCAACGATCTCCGCCACCATCATCGTCGCGGTGAGCCCGATCACCAGCCAGACCTTGCGTTCGTTTCGTTCATGGTCGGCGCCTAAAAACACGTGGTCGTGCTTCAGCTCCTCGATGGAATGCGCCATCGGTTTCTCCTTTGCGTCCACTCAGCGGATGTAAGTTCTGAGCGCCTCGGCGAGTTCCTCCGCCGCCTGAGCGCGTTGCCTATCGTTTTCAGCATGCAGCACATGCTCGTGCAGATGCCCCTCCATCACCTCGCCGGTAAGCCCAGCAAGCGCGCCGCGGATCGAGGCGAGAAGCTGCAGCACCTCACCGCAGGGCGCCTCCTTTTCCAGCGCCCGCTCGACCGCCTCCATCTGCCCCTTCAACCGGCGCACCCGCGCCAGAAGCTTTGACTTTTCCCGAATGGTATGGGCCACGGACTGCTCCCGAAGTTAATATAGGGGGCTATCCTATATCATCCCTGAGCTTGAGCGCAATCCGGGAGCCATCCCAAACGCGAGCGCAGGCTGGATGCAAGCCCCGGACAGGATTGGAACCCTAAGTCGATCTGAGCCTTACAACGAGGAAAGTCGAGATGACGACGATTGGCAGCACCAATTCATATTACGCATCCCTCCGCATCAATTTCGGCAAGAGCGACGACAGCAAGAATACGGACAACGGCGGTAACATCGCAGGCCCTCGGCAGTCATCTCCCGGCGGCATGACCGGCAGCGACACGGTCTTCGGGGCCAAGCTCGCCGACGCGCTGTGGACAATGGAAAGCGAAGGCGTCGAACTGGAGCAGAATGCCGACGACACCTGGCTCGGCGAACCGCCCTCCACGACCTATGAAGACGAATTCCTGGAACTCTCCAAGAAAACCTATGCCGAACGCATCCGTGAACAATATCTCGAAGAGCATGGCCTCACCGAAGAGGATGTGAAGGCTATGTCGCCGGAAGATCGTGAAGCGGTCGAGGCGGAAATCCGTGAGGCGATCCTCGAAGCCATGGGCATCAATGGCCAGAAGCAGGAAATCGCGATGGACATGGGCGGCGGTGCGGCAGGCGCTCAGGCGGCGGGCATTCAGGCCTCCCCCGGCAAGGCGGAGCAGGACGCCAAGGACGACCCGCTGCTCTCCATGTAGCCCCGGCAAAACAGGCCTTCTGCGGCCGCGGCCTTTTCAATCATGGCCGCTGCCGTTTTATGCTGTACTGTCGCCGTCGACATCACCATCGATCACGCGGGATGCGCAGCCTTCCGCATACCATTCCCATTCCGCCCGCGACCGCCGCAGCATCTCCATTGCGAGAAGCAGCCAGAAACCGGCCGCCAGGGCAATCAGCGCCCAGAACGGCCGCATGCAATCCCTCGAAAACCCTCCGAACCTTTCATGATCGTGGCTAAAGCACGCGCTCTTCATGTCACCTCTCCGCTTGTCTCCCTGCAGATGGCGACCTAGATAATTGCTATAGTGACTAGAGCTTCAAGAGGAATTTTGCGATATGCTGTCGATCGGCGATCTTTCGAAACGCACCGGTGTCAAGGTGCCGACCATCCGCTATTACGAGCAGATGGGCCTCATCGCGGCAGCCGAGCGCTCCGAAGGCAACCAGAGGCGCTACGAAAGAAGCGATCTCGAGCGGCTGGCCTTCATCCGCCACGCACGCGACCTCGGCCTCGACATCCCGGCGATCCGCGAGTTGATCGCGCTCAGCCAGCATCCCAGCGAGCCATGCGCCAATGCCGACCGGATCGCCGCCGACCATCTCGCCGCCGTACGCCAAAAGATCGAGAGGCTGAAGAAGCTGGAACATGAACTCGAACGCATCGTCTCCCAGTGCGACGGCGGCCATTCGATCGAGGACTGCTACGTGATCCGGTCACTCTCCGATCACGGGCTGTGCGAGAGCGAGCATTGATATTTCTAACCCAATGGGCTAGTCTTTACACATGAAAGCGCTACAAACTGTCGCGGAACTACCCACTTTCACGAATCAAAGCGGCAGCTGTTTTCTCCGCCGAGGAGAAGGAAGAGGTTATTTCCTTTCTGGCGGCAAACCCGTTGGCCGGCGACGAGATTCCCGGTACGGGCGGTGTGCGCAAGGTCCGTGTGCCCGCGAAGGGCAAAGGCAAGCGTGGTGGCGCTCGCGTCATCTACTACTGGTACAGTGAGAATGCGCCGCTCTATGCCTTGCTTGTCTATGCCAAGAACAGGAAGACTGATCTGACACCGGGCGAAGCCAAGGCTGTTTCATCGCTGGCCAAGGCCATCAAGGATCACCACAGGGCGAGGATGAAGTAAGATGTCCAAGATGTCGAAAAAGCCGAGTTTTGGTGCTGAGCTGATTCAAGCCATGTCCGAAGCGCTCGCTCATGCCAAAGGCGAGACTGCGAGCGGCACAATCGTCCATCACATCGACGTGGATATGCCTGACCCCAAGCTTGTTCGCCAACGGCTTGAACTTACCCAGGACCAAATGGCGCGGGTGCTCGGCATGAGCGTCCATGGTTACCGCAAGTGGGAGCAAGGGCATCGCCGGATGAGCGGGCCGGCCGCCAACCTCCTGCGCGTCATGGAAAAGGAGCCCGAAGCGGTATTGCGGGCACTTTTAGCAGCGTGACGCCTGGCGTCGTACACCTGTCATGTGAAAACAGTAAGGGCCACCTTCCAACACAACCGGTTGCCCAGATGCCCGCCCTCTTCCCTCCCCTTTCCCCTTACGAAACCGGTTTCCTCGAAACCGGTGACGGCAACCGGATCTTCTTTGCGCTTTCGGGCAATCCGGACGGCAGGCCGGTGCTCATCCTGCACGGCGGGCCGGGCTCGGGCCTGTCGGAAAGCGCGAGGCGGCATTTCGATCCGAGGGTCTGGCGCATCATCCAGTTCGACCAGCGTGGCTGCGGCAAAAGCACGCCGAATGCCGGCGATTTCGACAACGCACTTGCCGACAACACGACCCGGCATCTGATCGGCGACATCGAAGGGCTGCGGGAAATGCTCGGCGTCAAACGCTGGCTCGTCTTCGGAAATTCCTGGGGCGCGACGCTGGCGCTCGCCTATGCCGAGACTTTTCCCGAGCGGGCGAGCGCCATCATCCTCGCCGGCGTCACCACCACCCGCTGGAGCGAGATCAACTGGCTCTATAACGGGCTTTCGCTTTTCCTGCCGGAGGCATGGGAGAGATTCGTCGCGGCAATCCCCGAGCGGCTGCGCGGCGATCATCCCGTCGCCGCTTATCATACCCTTCTGAACGACCCCGACCCGGCCATCCGGCAGAAGGCGGCCTTCGACTGGCATGCCTGGGAAGCAGGTTCAATCTCCGCCGACAGCCAGGCCGGGCTACCGGAGCGCTGGCGGGACCCGGCCTTCGTGCTCGCCCGCGCAAGGCTCTGCGCCCATTATTTCCATCACCGCGCCTGGCTGGAGGACGGACAGTTGCTTGCCGATGCACATCGGCTCGCGGAAATCCCGGGCGCGCTGATCCAGGGCCGGCTCGACCTGCAGGGACCACCGGCGACGGCCTATGCGCTTTCCAAGGCATGGCCGGGGAGTGAGCTCACCCTGGTCGACAATGCAGGGCATTCGGCGAGCGATCAGGGCATGGCGGAAGCGATCATGGCCGCCGCGAGACGTTTTGCGGATTACGACTGATCCGCCTGCCCATCCGGCGCAGCGACGTCCTTCAGGATATCCAACGCATCACGTAATGCCGTCGAACGGTTGCGAGGGTCGTAAAGGGCAGCGAGGCTGAGCGTCAGCGAGGCGGGATAGGGTTCGATCCGACGCCGGGCGGTGCCCGCGATGTCGATGCTCCTCGACTGGACCGGTGCCAGGCCGATACCCAGACCGGCGGCCACGAAGGAAAGCTGGCTGTGGAGACGGCCCGCCGTCGCGGCGACAGTCAGCGGGTATCCTGCAAGCCTGCATTGATCCCTGATCGCGGCGTAAAGAGAAAGTCCCTGCCCTTCCGGAAAGAGGATCATCGGTTCTCTCGCCAGTTGCACGAAACCTATCTGCCGTTCCGCACTCAAAGGATGATCCTCCGGCAGCACCGCGTCGAACCGGTCTTCGGAGAGGATTTCGACGGAAAGCCGCGGTTGCGTTTCCACCGGCGGATGGCCGAGACCGAGATCGATCCGGCCAGCGGAGATCAGCTCGACCTGTTCATTGGTCGTCGCTTCATGGAGGTCGAAGTCGGCTTCCGGATTGGCCTGCCGCAACCGCCGGATCGCCGCCGGCAGGATGTGGTAGAGCGCGGCCGAGACAAAGGCGATCCGAAGCCGGTTGCCGGCTTTGCGGGCGGCCTGTCTGGCAAACTGCCGGGCGCGCTCCTCCGCGTTCACGATCGCGAGTGCTTCCTCCCGAAAGGCCAGTCCGGCAGCCGTCAGAACGACGCGCCGGCTGGTGCGCTCGAACAGCCTGACGTCGAGTTCGTCCTCCAGGCGGGCGATGGCGCGGCTGAAATGCGGTTGCGCCATCCCGACCGCCCTCGATGCCCTGCCGAAATGCAGCGTCTCCGCGAGCGCGAGAAAATATCGGATCTGGTTGAAATCCATTGATGTCAATTCTGGTATCGGATGAGACCAGTCCGCATCATTGATGCATCGGTCTCCCATCGTCTACCTCTTCGGCATCACAATGAAAGGAGGCAGCGATGAAAATGAGGATTCTGGCGATGCTGTTTGGTGCGGCACTTGCCGGCGCTCTGCCGGTCGAGGCCCATCACGGATGGGGCTATTACGATACTGCCCGGCCTATCTATCTTTCCGGACGCGTCACCTCCGTCTCGTGGCGCAATCCGCATCCGGAGATCACAGTCGAGAACGAGACCGGCGCGCTTCCATCGACCTGGGACGCTCTTCCCGTGCCGGAGGAACTTGCGGAACTCGGCTTCGAGGCGACGCTTCGGCGCGTCCAGCCTGCCGCCCCGGCGGAGCGATGGACGCTCGATCTCGCACCGATCAACCGGCTGGAAGCCTGGGGCATGCCGCGCGAGCCAAAGGCGGGCGACGTCATCACTGCCATCGCCTTCCCCTCCTGCAGCGAGGAGGGCGTTGCGCGGCCCGCCCTGATCGTGCTCGACGGGGTCGGGGTCCGGCAGCAGTCGGTCGCGCTGCCCGCCGGCTGCAGCGGCGATCCGCGAGGGTGATGCAATGCTCGCCGCGCTCGAAAATCTGGATCTCGTGATCGCATTGCGCCGCTCCGTCTGGGCCTATCCGATCATAAGCTGGCTGCATATCCTCGGCATCGGCCTTCTGTTCGGCTCGATCGCCGTCGTTGATCTGCACCTTCTCGGGCTGATGAGGAAACTGGACGGGAGCGCCGTCCGGCGGTCGCTGGTGCCGGTCGCGATTGCCGGCTTCTGTCTTGCGGCGGCGACGGGCGTCCTGCTCTTTGCGCCGGCGGCGCGGGAATATCTTGCCAGCCCGTTCTTCCGGCTGAAGCTTCTGCTTCTTCTCCTTGCCGGAGGCAATGCCGTTCTGCTGCGCATGATCGACCACCGGAGCCTGCGCGCGGCTGCACCTCTCTGCGGCCTGGCATCGCTCGCCCTTTGGGTCTCCATCATCTTCGCAGGGCGGATGCTCGCCTTCGGATGATTGCGCTTGACAAGCCGCGCGAACGGGCGCATTTGAGCGCCATGATCAAGACGCGCACACACATCGCCTGCTCGTACTTTTGGGCCTACCTGTAAGGGGCGGCCGACAGATCATCATGTCAACAAGCCGCCGTCAGGCGGCTTTGTTGTTTCAGACGGCACCTGACGGCTACACAAGACCGAAAAAGGATGCCGGAAATGACCGAAGATACAGAAATCTCACTGCCACGGCCGCCCGTCGTGACGATCCGCAACGCTAAGTCGCGCGACCTGCCCGAGCTCAACGAGATGATCGCCTTGCTCGCGGCTCATCACAACGATCCCGCCGCCATCACGCCCGAGAAGCTCGAACGCGACCTTTTCGGCCCGATGCCGTGGATCACGGCGCTGGTCGCCGATACCGGTTCGGAACTGATCGGTTACGCCATCCTCGTGCCGCTCTACCGGGCGCAGGAAGGCGTACGCGGCATGGACCTGCACCATCTCTTCGTGCGCGACGGCCATCGCGGCCATGGGATCGGCCATCATCTCGTCTCGCGTGCCCGTGAGATCGCCAAGAATGCAGGATGCGACTATCTTTCGGTCAGCGCCGCAACCGGCAATGTCGCCGCCCACCGCTTCTACGAGCAGATGGATTTCAAGCCGCGCCCGGTCACCGGCATGCGCTATATGCAGGCGCTGGCGTAAGGCAAACCGGCCAGGGCCTATCCGGCGGCCTTGGTTTGTTGTTCAGATAGCGATGGAATTTACCCCCTCACCTGAAAAATCTAGCACTTAGCCTTCGGCTAAGATGCTGATTTTTCTTCCTCTCCCACCAAGGGAGAGGTAGGCGGCGGCAGCGCGGCATTTCTATCTCTCCCCTGGTGGGAGAGAAAGCGATTTCAACATTTAGCGAAGCTAAGTGTTGGAAATCGCAAGTGAGGGGGTCCGTGACCTCACCGCGACGGCACCGCCTTCAGATAGGCTGCGATCGCTTCCAAATCGCTCTTCGGCAGATGCGCCAAGTTCTGCTGTACCTCGACCATCGATCCGCCGACGGAATCATATTCCGGCGTGAAGCCGGTTTCGAGATAGCTGGCGATGTCGCCCTCGCTCCACGAACCGATATCCCGAGAGCCCGGCGTGATATTGGGGATAGTGCCCCGTCCTTCCGGATTCGGGCCGCCAGCCAGCCAGCGGTCGGGCTCGAAGCCACCGAGCGAATTGCGCGGCGTGTGGCATTCGCCGCAATGGCCGGGACCTTCCGCCAGGAACTGGCCGCGCCGGACCTTTTCATCGGCCGAGGCGAGCTCGACACGCGGCTGATCGTTGAAATAGAGGAATTTCCAGCCGCCCACCGCCAGCCGGATATTGTAGGGGAACTGCAATTCGTGCGGCGGCGCGACATTGCTGCTTGCCGGCAGCGTCTTCAGGTAGCCGAAGAGATCATTGATGTCCTTGGCCGAAAGCCTGGCATAGGAGCCGTAGGGGAAAGACGGATAAAGATGCTCGCCATCCCGCCCGACGCCCCGGGTCATCGCGTTGCCGAACTCGGCGAGCGTCCAGTCGCCGATACCGGCGCTCGGGTCTGGCGAGATGTTCGGAATATGGAAGGTGCCGAAGGGGCTCGGCAATGCACGGCCGCCGGCGAGCACTTTCAGCGCATCGCCGGTAGAGTTCTGGGCCGCGTGGCAGCTCGCGCAGCCGCCCGCCCAGAAGAGCTGCTCGCCGTTGACAATATCCGGTTCGCCGAGATCGGCCCAATAGGTATCGGGATGCGGATCAGGCTTCGTCAGCGCCCAGGCTACCCCGGCGCCGACAGCGACGATGACCACGCCGGCACCCAGGACTTTCGTCCACCGAGACGCCATGCTCTTCTCCTTCATCATTTCATGCAAAACCGGCGGCAGGCGAGCCGCCGGCTTCGGTTATCCGTCAATTGCTGGGAGCCCGGTAGGCCTTATGGCACTCGGAACAGATCGGTCCCAACTTTCCCAGTGCCGCTGCCACGCCAGCCTTGTCAGCCGGCAGGGTGGCAAGCAGGGCGCTGGCCTCAGAACCGAGCCTGGCTGCCAGGGCGCGAAAATCGTCAGGTTTTTGCCAGACCGCCGGCAAAGCTTTGGTGTCGCCGGTGTCCGACCCCGGCGGGAACTGATCCGGAAAGGCTTTGATATTGGTGCTGATCGTCGTCAGCGCCGTCTTGACCACCGCCTCGTCATAGGGCTTCTCACCCTTGGCAATTGCCCCCAGCGCGCCGGCCGCCTGCCCATTCTGCTTCATCAGGCTCTGTCTGGCAGCGATCGGCTCCTGCTGCGCGAACGCTGCGGACAGACAGAGACAGCCGGCACCTGCCGCGATGACGTAAGACCTCAACCGCATATGCACATTCCTCCCATAAAGCCGGCCTCCCATAAAGCGGAACGAGCGGCCTGTTGACGACGGCTCACGATGCGACGCGCATTTGGCCGGAGGAAGTAACAAGGCAGTGATAGTTTCCACATGAAGCAGCGGCGCGGTGGTCGAGGCGGCCGTTCGGCCGCCCTGCATTGCCGGTCAGCGCTTCAGACGATAGGTCTGGTGGCAGTCGCCGCAGGTTCCGCCGAGCGTCTTCATCGCACTGCCGACACCTGCCTGATCGGCCGGGACAGCCGCAAGCAGGTTCTCCGCGTCGGCTGCCAGCTTTTGCGCCTTGGCATGAAAATCGCTCGTATTCTGCCAGATGGCCGGAGCGGCCTCCGTCTCCGCGCCCGTCTCGGTGCCGGCGGGGAACTGGTTGGGGAAAGCCTTCATCGTGGTGCTGATGGTCGTCAGCGCGGCGGTCACAGCCTGGGCGTCATAAGGCTTCTCGCCCTTTGCAATGCCCCCGAGGGTGCCGAGAGCCCCGCCGACGGCTTTCATCTGGCTCTGGCGAAGGACCTCCGGCTCTTCCTGCGCAAAGGCAGCGGACAGACAGAGACAGCCGAAACCGGCCGCGATGATCATGGATTTCAGGCGCATGCAGACATTTCTCCTCTTTGGCATCGAATCCGACGGTCATGATGCGCTGCACCATGACCGGCATCGCGATGACAATGAAGTAACAAAACGGTGAGAATATTAGCAAAATCAGTCGTATAGCAAAAATGCCGCTCCACCGGACTGGCAACCCTAACGGCGTTACGCCTTCACCCCTTCCCAGAGCGTGAGAAGGCATACCAGCACCAGCAGAAGGCCGGCAATCCGCCCGACCCAGACGGTCGCCTTGCCGTTCCCGCCCAGCATTCCCCGCGCCCGGCCGGCCGCCACCGCCAGCCCGCCATAAACCGCGAACTGTGTTCCGGCGGTCATCGCCGCCATGATCGCCGCCTGAGGCGCAAGCGGCCCGAAATCCGGCCGCAGGAACTGCGGATAGACGGCGAGCATGAAGAGATAGGCTTTCGGATTGATGAGGCAGGTGACGGTGCCGCGCCGGAACGCTTCCCAGTTGGAGCGCGTATCGGCGGGGCCGACGTGATCGACGATGATCGAACTTCTGAGCAGGCCGAGGCCGATCCAGGCCATGTAGAGTGCGCCGAGGATGAGCAGCGGCTTGAACAGAACAGGCATCAGGCTCGCCAGCAGACCAACGCCGAGCGCGCCGTACAGGGAATGCACGAGCCCTCCGGCCATGATGCCCGAGGTCGCCGCGAGACCTGCCATGCGGCCGCGGGTCAACGCGTTGGCGAGCACAAAGATCATGTCCATGCCCGGCACCACGATAATACCGAAGAGGAGCGTGAAATAGAGCCAGAGATTTTCGGCGTATGTCATGTCAGTTTCTCTTGCCACATCGGAGGCTTCCAGAAACACGAAGCCTTGTTTTTCAATCGGATATGCGATCCTATAGACCAGCCCAACTGACAGCGTATTGTCAGTTGGGATTGGCTGAGCGATGGGGAAAAGCATGCGCAAGGCTTCGCGCCTGTTCGAGATCATCCAGATCCTGCGGCTTGCGAAAAAGCCGGTGACGGCTGCCGAGATCGGCGCGCAGCTCGAAGTGACCGTGCGCTCCATCTACCGGGATATCGCCGCATTGCAGGCCATGCGGGTGCCGATCGAGGGCGGTCGCGGCATCGGCTATATCCTGCGCCCCGGCTTCACGCTGCCACCGCTGATGCTGTCGATCGAAGAGACGGAGGCGATCGTGCTCGCACTGGCGCTTCTCGAACGCACCGGCGACACAGAGCTCAAGCAGGCGGCCAGACAAGTGAACCGCAAGATCGCCGCGGTCGTGCCGCCGCCGCTTGCCGATATCTTCTCCGCCAATGCGCTGCATGCCTGGGGCACGCCGGCGCCGGCACCGGAAGCAGTCGACCTTGCCATGGTCCGCCGGGCGATCCGTGACGAGCAGAAGCTGGCGCTCGACTATCGCGATGAATATGCCCGCGCCACGGAAAGGCTGATCCGGCCGGTCGCGCTCATCTATTACTCGCAGACCACCAATATCGTCGCCTGGTGTGAACTCAGGCAGGCGATCCGCAATTTCCGCACCGACCGGGTGGAGCATTGCGAGCCGATCGAGGAATTTTTCAGCGGCGAAGGCGACAAGCTGCGCCAGATCTGGGTGCAGGGCTGGACGGTGAGTGCCGAAGCGGCTGGTTAAAGCGGCAGTGTCCGGCTTTCCTCGCGACCGTGGCCGATGATCGCGATGCGATCGGGAAAAATCTCGACGACGGCAAAGGTGTTTTCCTTCTCCGTGTCGACCATGCCCTTGAAATTCACGTACCAGGTGTTGCCGTTGCGGCCGAGATTGCCCGCATGGTTGTGGCCATTGAGATACGCGACGACATTGCCGGAGCGAGCGAAGAGATCGGTCAGACGCTCATGGCCCCAGAGATTGTGCTCGTTTTCCGGAAATAGCGGATAGTGGCCCATGACGATGACCTGTTCGCCTGCCGATCGGGCCTGCTCCAGCGTCTCCTTAAGCCAGGCGAACTGTTCTTCGCCGATGCCGCCATTCCACTCCCTGGCGTTGATTGCGCCTTGAGCCCGCAAGGTCTCCAATCGCTCCCGAGCCAACGTGCGCCGCGGGTGGCCTTCGGGCGCCGAAAACAGGCTGATCTCATTGCCCTCGATCACGATGAAACGAAAGCCGTCGCGGGAAAAATCGTGCCAGGCGGCGGGCATGCCGAGCCGCGCATGGATATCGGCCAGCCGGTCCGGCGCAACGGCGAAATCGTGGTTGCCCGGCATGAGGAAACTCTCGTGGCGCAGCTCATCATAAGCCGAAAGGACCGGGTCGTAGCTTTCCCAGTTGCGGTCGATGAGATCGCCGAGCGTCACCACGAAGGAGAGGTCTTCGCCGTTCAAGACGCCGATCGCCTCCCTCAGCTTGTCGAGGCTGTTGGCGTAGTAACGGTCCATCTCCAGCCACGGCGGCAGGTCGGCATATTGCGGATCGGCAATCACGCCGAAACGGAGAAGCGGTGTTTCGTGAGGCATGGAGAGGGGGGTATTTTACGGTTGTGACAGGCGTGTGACGGACCGGGATGTCGGTCGCAGATGGCCATCGTTCAAGCAATCACCGTTCCCTGATGGAACAGTATTTTCCAACCCCCCGACGTGTTTCTCCAAAGCGTCGTACGCCAGGTGCGACGGTCCGGCTCCTCCAATATGTAGGACAGTTGGTATAGTCCGTCCGCAAGGCGGCTGATCGCAAAATCACGGCAGGGCCAATCGTGAGGCTCCGGATCGCGGTATCGCTTGATGAGATTGTCGATTACGAACGCCCGCGTATAGACCCGGCCGCTCGCTCCAATCTCCCAGAACGCCTCGTCCGTCATGGCTTCCAGCGCTTCTCGGCTGGTGCCGAATTCGCGCCTGTGAAAAATCGGCTCCCGGGGGACAAGTTGCGCCAGCACGGCCGCGATAGAAGGTTCAACCATTTTGTCCCTCGCTTTCACATTCGCTAGAGGAACACATATTACGTTGATGCCTGCACGACAGGAAATCAACGTCACGGGATCATGGCCTCAAAACAAAAACACCCGACACCTTGCAGTGCCGGGTGCTGTGAAGATCAGCGATGGCCGCCGTTTACTTCGTCGCGGCTTCGTAGCGTTCGAGCACGTAATCCCAGTTGATCAGGCTGTCGACGAAGGCTTCGAGATATTTCGGACGGGCATTGCGGTAGTCGATGTAGTAGGAATGCTCCCAGACATCGACGCCGAGGATCGGGTCGGCGCCGTGCACGAGCGGGTTTTCACCGTTCGGGGTCTTGGAGATGACGAGCTTGCCGTCTTTCACCGAAACCCAGGCCCAGCCGGAACCGAACTGGGTCGTGCCGGCGGCGATCAAATCCGCCTTGAAATTGTCGTAGCCGCCGAGATCGCTGTCGATCGCAGCCTGCAGCTTGCCCGGCAGCGAGGTGCCGCCGCCGCCCTTCTTCATCCACTTCCAGAAATGGATGTGGTTGTAGTGCTGGGCGGCATTGTTGAAGAGGGTCTGATGGGTGCCGAAGGACTTCTTCACGACTTCCTCGACCGACAGGTCGCCGAGGCCCGCTTCGGCGGCGAGCTTGTTGCCCGTGTCGACATAGGCCTTGTGGTGCTTGTCGTGATGGAATTCCAGCGTTTCCTTCGACATGTAGGGCGAAAGTGCTTCGTAATCATAGGGGAGTTCAGGAAGTTCGAAGGCCATTGTCTTACTCCTTTTCAGCAAACACCTTGAACAAGGGTCGAGGCGGAACATAGGAGCGGAGCGGCCAAGAGGCAACGGTGATCTTGCCAAAAATCAAGCCCGCAGGGACAAGACCTTACCGAATTTTCGGCATACAAGAAACGGGCCGATTCATCCCTATGGAGCCTTTTTCATGAAGACCCGATCCGCCCTCGCCGCCATCCTGATCTCGGTCGGCGCTCCTGCCGTCCATGCCTCGTCCGACGACGCCTGGTCCGAATTCCGGACGGAGGTGGACAAGGCCTGCGTTTCGGCGGCAAAGGGTCTCATCGAGAAGGGCGAGGCGCTGGTCGACCCTTTCGGCAGCGAGAGTTACGGGCTTGCCGTCGTTTCCGGCAAGGCGGTCGGCGCGAAGGTGACGATCAGCGCTATCTGCGTCTTCGACAAGAAGACGAAAAAGGCCGAGATCGGCGGCGAGATCTCAGGCGACAGACTGATGGTGAAGACAGGAAAATAGAAGCCCGAACGCCTGAGGCGACTTCCGTTCCGGAACTTTTGGAAGAATGGGGAATTACAATCGGGCTGGAGGCAAGCCAGTTCGAGGAGCCGATGTTCGATTTCCTGCCATCCGACTTCCTCGTCTTCGTCGTCATCGGTTTCCTGGCCCAGATCATTGACGGAGCGCTCGGCATGGCCTTCGGCGTGCTGACGACGACCAGTCTATTGACGATCGGCGTCGCCCCTTCGATGGCCAGCGCCATGACGCATGTCGCCGAATGCTTCACGACCGCGGCCTCGGGACTTTCGCATCTCTACCACCGCAATGTCGACTGGCGGCTCGTCCTCAGGCTGGCGCCCGCCGGCATGATCGGCGGAGCAATCGGCGCCTATGTGCTCGCCAATATCGACGGCAAGGCGATCGAACCCTTCGTCTCGGTCTATCTGATCGCCATCGGTTTCTTCATCCTCTACAAGGCCTTCCGCCCGCGATTCCCGCGCGACGTGCACGACTGGATCGTGCCCTATATCGGCGGCGCAGGCGGGCTCCTGGACGCCATGGGTGGCGGCGGCTGGGGACCGATCGTGACGAGCAGCCTGCTCGGCCGCGGCCACGATCCGAAAAAGGTGATCGGCTCCACCAACCTCACCGAATTCGCCGTCACCACGGCGATTTCGGCGACCTTCATCCTGGCGCTCGGCTGGAGCGAGCTTGCGCCGGCCCTGGGTTTGGTCGCCGGCGGCATCCTGGCTGCCCCGATCGGCGCGATGGTCGTCCGCAGATTACCCGTCAGGCCCTTGATGATCGCCGTCTCGATGATCATCATCGGCACCGCCGCGGTGCGGTTTGTTTGAGGGAGGAGGATCGCGGCGACATTGCCCCGTCTTGAACGAATACCGCCGGTCTGATCCGATAAAGCCGTAAATGGCGGACGTCCTATGGATGTGCTAGGCTTGTCGGCACACAGGAGCCCATTGATGCGCCCGAACCGATCCATCACCGTCTCACTGCCGGAAGACATGGCCGAGCTTGTCGAGAAAAAAGTATCTTCCGGCGAATTCGCCAATGAGAGCGAGGTCGTCGCCGAGGGCCTGCGCTATCTTGCCGATCACGATGCAGAAATCGAGCAGTGGCTGCGTGACGAGGTCGTGCCGACGCTGAGGGCGCATGACGCCGACCCAAGCCGCGCCCGCACGGTGGAAGAGACAAGAAAGGAGCTTGAGGAATACATCCGTACCCGGGATCGAAGATCGATCGGCGCATGACTTATACCGTCATCTTCTCCTTTGAAGCGCGAATGGATCTCGCCGATCTGTTCGACTATCTTGCGGAAAAGGCGGGGGAAGACTTTGCTCAGGCCTATATCCGCAAAATCATCGACCACTGCCACCGCTTCGATATGTTCCCCAGAAGAGGAACATTGCGTGACGATATAGAGCCAGGGCTCCGCCTTGTCGGATACCGCCGGAGAGCAACCATTGCCTTCCGCGTCGAAGAGCACACGGTCACCATTGCCCGCATTCTCTACGGCGGCAAAAGCCTCGGCGGACCGGATGATGCCGAGGAAGACGACGACCTGCTTTAGAACCGCCGCCGCCCTCTCAAAACCTCACGCATCGTCGCCGGTCTTGGAGCGCGCCCAATCCATGTAGATTTCCAGCGCCTTGCGGGCGACCGGGCCTTCCTGGAGCTGGCGCTCTTCGAAACGGTTGATCGGCACGATCTTGGAATAGTTGCCGGACGTGAATATCTCGTCGGCATCCATGAAATCATCCACGGTCAGCGTCATCTCGCGCACATCGAAGCCCGACTGGCGCAACAGACCGATCACGCGCGAGCGGGTGATGCCGGCGAGGAACGTGCCATTGGCAACCGGCGTCATCACCACGCCGTCCTTGACCATGAAGATGTTCGACGAGGCGGTCTCGGCGACATTGCCATTCATGTCGCGGGCGAGCGCGTTGTCGAAGCCGCGGTTACGCGCTTCGAGGATCATGCGGCCGCTGTTCGGATAAAGGCTGCCGGTCTTGGCGCCGGTCATCGCCACTTCCGGGTTCGGGCGGCGATAGGGGGAGACGGTGAGCGAGGAAGGCTTCGCGGTGTGCATCGGCGCCTCGAACATGCAGAGCGCGAAGCGGGTGGATTCCGGATCGGCGGCCACGACGCTGAAGGGCATGCCGTGTTCGGCCCAATACATCGGCTTGATGTAGATTGCCGTCCTGCCGTCGAATTTCGCAACGCCCTCCCAGGCGAGCGTCTCGATCTCTTCCGCCTTCATCACCGGGGTCAGGCCCATGTTCTTCGCCGACCGGTTGATGCGCTGGCAATGGAGGTCGAGGTCGGGCGCGATGCCGTCAAACCAGCGGGCGCCGTCGAAGACCGTCGAGCCGAGCCACATGGCGTGCGAGGTCGGGCCGACGAGCTTCGGATTTCCCTCCAGCCATTCGCCGTCCACGAAAGTCCAGGTGGCGGTGCGGGCGGCTGTATTGACGGGCATTTCGGTCTCCTTGGATATTCCAGATTGCGGCTCTTCAAAATTGCGGTGAGTGAAGGCCCGCCGCCACGCCGAGGTCAAGCGATAATATGAAATGAGTCATCACAAAAATTGATGCTTTTATCCATGGAGGCCGGACCGGAGGAGTGGCATTTTCCATGCGCTGAAATCCAAAGGAGGGTATTCCGAATGGCGTGGTCTGCGGAGCAATATGTGAAATTCGAGGATGAGCGGACCCGCCCGGCCCGCGACCTTATCGCGCATGTGCCGCTTGCCTTGGCGACGAAAGCCTATGATCTCGGCTGCGGGCCCGGAAATTCCACCGAACTGCTGGTGGAGCACTTCGGCGCGGCGAACGTCATCGGCCTCGACAGCGACGACAACATGCTCGCTGCAGCGAGAAAGCGCCTGCCCGGCACCGAATTCACAAAAGCCGATCTCAATACCTGGACACCCGACCAGCCGGCCGACCTGCTCTATGCCAATGCCGTCTTCCAGTGGGTGCCGGACCATCTCGCGGTTCTTGCCCGCCTGATGGATCATCTGAAACCCGGCGGGACGCTGGCGGTGCAGATGCCGGACAATCTTTCCGAACCCAGCCATTTGCTGATGGAGGAAACGGGAACTGCCGGCCCCTGGGCGTCTGCTTTCGAAGGCGGCAGGGTGCGGCGTCCGCTTCTTCCCTCGCCCGCCGCCTATTTCGACGCGCTGATGCCGAAATCCGCCCGCGTGGACGTCTGGCACACGGTCTACTACCACCCGCTCGCCAATGCGCCGGCGATCGTCGAATGGGTCAAGGCCACGGGATTGAGGCCGTATCTCGACGCGGCGGGACCGGAAAATGCCGAAGCCTTCATTGCCGATTATACGGACCGCATCGCCAAGGCCTATCCGCCGATGGCCGACGGGCGGGTGCTCCTGCGCTTTCCGCGCTTCTTCGTCATCGCAGTGAAGGCCTGAGAACTGCTCCGGCGTCAAAAAGGGGACATGTCACATGCTGGTTATTCTGGGCGGACTGCCGGGGGTGGGGAAAACGACGCTCGCACGCGCGCTTGCACGGCGGATTGGCGCAGTGCATGTCCGGGTCGATACGATCGAGCAGAATATCCGGGCTTCCGGAGGCCCGAATTCCGAGGTTGGTCCGGCAGGTTACATGGTGGCCTACGGGATTGCCGAGGACAATCTCACCCTCGGCCAGACGGTCGTCGCGGATTCCGTCAATGGCCTGCAGATCACCCGGGATGCCTGGCTTGCAGTTGCGGAGCGATCGGGCATGCCGGCCGTCGAGATCGAGGTGACCTGCTCGGACAGGATGGAGCATCGCCGCCGCGCAGAAACCCGCGCGACTGACGTTCCGGGGCTGATCAAACCCACATGGCAGCAGATCACCGACAGGACCTACGAAGACTGGGGCGAACGTCCTCTCGTGATCGATACCGCGACAGGGAGCGCCGATGAACTGGTCACCGAGTTGGTCCTGAAGCTCGAACTCGGGCGGAAATAGCTCAGTCGCATCTTTTACGGGTTGGCCGGCGGCGGGGCGACAAGCGGATCTTGCGGTGAAGGCCCTCCAACGCGACTGTCACCCTGTGGCCAGTTGCTGTCATTCATCCAGATGATGCTCAGGACGCAGCCGATCAGGATTCCCAGTACCGCAATAAAAAGCCAACGCATCCGTTTGCATCCCTCCTCGTTTCAGGCCGCGTGAACCCGGCCGAGGAAGCCGCGAATGAACGGGGCCACCTCATTCAGGCTGGTTTCGAGCAGCCAATGGCCGCCATCGAGCAGATGCAGTTCCGCATTCGGCAGATCCCGCAGGAATGCGCGGGCGGATTGTTCGGGCATGTAACCATCCTGCGGCCCCCAGACGATCAAGGTCGGCGGCTGATGATCACGCAGATATTGCTGATAACGAGGGAACCATCCGACATTCTCACGAAGACCCGCAATGATATCGACGGCGATCTCGCGGCGACGATCGTCCATCAGCGACCAGTGCAGTTTCCAGAGATCGGGCGAAATGCGTTCGGCAAGCTCCGGCCGGACGTCGTTGAGGAATTCCTCCCTGAAGCCCTCCTCGCTGACCGCGTCGGCAATCCCGCGTCGTCCCTCCGGCGTCGGGTTGCGCCAGTATTCCTGCAGTCCGGCATATTTCGGGCCAAGCACATCCTCATAGATATCGCCGTTCTGGATGATCAGGGCGGCGATCTTTTCCGGCCGCTTGATCGCCAGCCGGAGGCCGATCTGCGAGCCGAAATCATGAAGATAGATGGCGAATCGGCCGAGGCCGAACTTATCCGTAAACCTATCGAGGAAATCGGCAAAGCCGTCGAAATCGTAGCGGAAACTTTCCGGCGTGTCGGAGTAGCCGCATCCCGGGAAATCCGGCGCCACGAGATGCCAGCGGTCGGCGAAAAGCGGCATCAGCTCACGGAATTCATAGGACGAGCAGGGGTAGCCATGCGGGAGAAGCAGGGCCGGCGCACCCTTTCTTCCCGCCTCGCGATAGAACACCTTCATGCCATCGAGGTCGAGTTGCCTGTGCTTTACCCGCACAAGGTCCAGGCCGGCATCGGTCATCGTTTCCATGATCCTGTCTCCGTCATGATCCCCTCAAACTGTCTTTCAGCCTGAGACATTCCGTGACCATTTTATGGCAAGGCGGACGACAATATCCGGCGGTGCAGCAAAACGGATTGACTTGGACAAGGCTCGCCTGCACTCTCCGGCTTCCCTATTTTTCGTCGCACTGCCCGGAAAACCGCTCAGGACCATGCTGAAAAACCACGTCATGTCGCTCACGCAGGAGCTGGTCGATCTCTGTTTCCGCGAAGAGGCCGATCCCGGCCCGCCGCCGACCTGGGAACCACTCAATGACGCGGATTACGCCTCGCTGGCGGATCAGTTTACCGAAGCGCTCGGCGACAGGCCCTTGTGGATCTTCGCCTATGGGTCACTGATCTGGAAACCCGGTTTCGAGTCGGTCGCGTGCCAGCGCGCGACCCTCCATGGCTGGCACCGTTCCTTCTCGCTGCGGATCGAGCGCGGCCGCGGCACGCCGGATCAGCCCGGCCTGATGATGATGCTATCACGCGGCGGGCGCTGCGACGGGGTGATCTATCAGGTCGCCGAGGAGGAGAAGCGCATCCAGATGGAAAAAGCGCTGCGCCGCGAGGTCAGCAACCGTGAAGGCCTCGGCTCGATGCGCTGGATGCCGGTGAAGACGCAAGGCGGCGAAACGATCCGCGCGCTGGTCTTCTGGGCCGGCGGAACAAGCCGGCGGATCATTCGCCCGCTTCTGCCGCTCCACGATGTGGCGCCGGTACTTGCGCGCGCCTGCGGACATCGCGGCTCCTGCGCCGAATATCTCTACAACACCGTCGTGCATCTCGCGGAATTCGGCATCCGCGACCGCAACCTCTGGCGGCTGCAGGAACTCGTGGCCCGGGAAATCCGGGCGCTGCATGTGCGAGAGGCGGTTGGCGCAGAGGGTTGAAGGGTTTTGCACAAGAGCCCGACGTGGTCTGCAGCCCCCCTCTGGCCTGCCGGCCATCTCCCCCACAGGTGGGGAGATCGGCTGGGCGCGCCGGTTTCCCCAAACAGCAGGCGTTGCTACGCGACACACTGACGATGATTTGGCGATGATTTGGCGGGAAGGCCGTGCCGCTTGTGATCTCCCCACCTGTGGGGGAGATGGCCGGCAGGCCAGAGGGGGG
>NZ_JPYQ01000056.1:159329-470099 GCF_000757525.1 Rhizobium sp. YS-1r
GGGACTGGCACGACCCGCATAAACCGGCTGCAAAGCCAGAGCAGTTGCGATATCCGTTAACCGATTTCGTTTTGCAATCGGTCTGGGAGGCCGTCATGCGTCCGATCCTCTATTCGCACCCCTTTTCGTCCTATTGCAAGAAGGTGCTTACCGCACTCTATGAGAACGGCACCGACTTCGACACCCGCATGCTGGGGCCGGAAGACCCGTCGGCCTATGAGGAACTGTGCAAGCTATGGCCGGTCAAGCGTTTCCCGATGCTGGTGGACAAGGGCAAGCCGGTCTTCGAGGCGACGATCATCATCGAATATCTGCAGGTGCATTATCCAGGGCCGATGAAACTCATTCCCGACGATCCGGATCAGGCGATCGAAGTGCGCATGCTAGACCGCTTCTTCGACAACTACATTTCCACGCCGCAGCAGAAGGTCGTCTTCAATGCGCTCCGCCCCGAAGACAAACGCGATCCTTACGGCGTGGAAGAGGCGCGTAACATGCTGGATGCCGCCTATGGCTGGCTCGACCAGCGTATGGCAAACCGCGAATGGGCAGCGGGCGATACGTTCAGCCTTGCCGATTGCGCCGCGGCGCCGTCGCTCTTCTACGCCGACTGGACGCACGAGATCGGCGAGCGCTTCGCCAATGTGCGGGCCTATCGCAGCCGGCTGCTCGCCCGTCCCTCGTTTGCCCGCGCCGTGGACGAGGCGCGGCCCTTCCGCCCGTTCTTCCCGCTCGGCGCGCCCGACCGGGATTGAGGGAAACCGGGATCAGAAATCGCTGTCGGCCACAACCACGTGGCCGTTCATCGCCGCCCAGATTCTCCAGACTTCACGGCGCAGGACCGCGCTCGGGCGCACGCCGCCGCTGCCGTAGTTCTTGTACTTGTCGCGATAGGCCTCGATGAAGACGGTAACCGCCTCCATGACGTCGGCGTGCTGATCCATCTTCCGACGCAACTGCTCCCGTTCGGAATGGAGAATTTCAAAGCTCTGGATCAGCAGCCGCAGGTCCTCCATGGGCACGCTGAGATGCGGACGTTCCGACGAATCGGCGCTTACTTCCGCCCGGATACGGGCCAGAACTTCGTTCAATTGTTCGGACATGGCGAGAATCTCCTGTCCCATTGGATTCCCGAAGAAAATCGGCCAAACCGTGGCACGAATGCGGCAATGACGACACACCTGGTCGTCAAAGTCGTGCGGCCAGGAAATCGATATAGGCGCGGATGCGCACCGCCAGATGCTCATGGCCGGCGTAGACGGCGTGGATCTGTTCGATATCCTCTGGATTGAAATCCTCCAGGACCGGAACGAGACGGCCTGCCGCGATATCCGGCTCCACATGGAAGCGCCCGACGCGGCCGATGCCGAGCCCGTCCAGGCAGAACTGGCGGATGATCGAGCCGCTGCTCGCCTTCAGATTTCCCGAGACGGGAAGGATGTCGCGCCGTCCCGTTTGCGGGTCACGAAACGGCCAGCCTTCGACCGCTCTTCTGAAGTTGAAATTGATGCAATTGTGATGGATGAGCTCGTCCGGTGTCTTCGGAAGCCCATGTCTTTCCAGGTATTCCGGCGAGGCCATGACCACCTGCCGGCTTTCACCGAGCTTTCGCGCCATCAGGGATGAATCCCTGAGTTGTCCATGGCGGATGGCGATGTCGACCCGCTCGCGGATGAGATCGACGATGTCGTCCGTGAGCGTGATATCGAGCTGCACATCCGGGAAAAGCCGCTGGAATTCGCCCGCCAGCGGCAGGATGTAGCGCTCGCCGAAACCGACCGAGGCGTTGATCGACAGAGGTCCGCGCGGCAGCATGCGCCCTCCCCCGGACACGACTTCCTCCGTATCGGCGATTTCGGCCAGGATGCGCTGGGCGCGGGCGAGATAGGTCTCGCCCTCGGGAGTGAGCTGCAGGAGCCGGGTGGAGCGGACGACGAGGCGCGTGCCGAGCCGGTTTTCCAGCCGCGTGACGAGCTTGCTCACCGCCGACGGCGAGAGCTTCAGCTTCCGCCCCGCCGCGGAAAAGCTCTTGAGCTCAGCCGCGAGCACGAAGACTTCCATTTCACCGGCACGGTTGTCCATGTTTGTCCTTCGCTTTCCGCTCGACGATCTTAACCGTGGTGCCGTGCCCGCCCCCCCTCTGGCACGACCTACATTATTATCTGTGACTTCATTTCACAAATGATTATCCGCTTATGCGGCTACACAGGCAAGTGCCCCGCGCCGATATTGCGCCGCATCAATTCATCCTTCCTCCCAAGGATCATTTCCCAACCAAGGGGACCGCACCATGCCACTTGCTCTTTATGCCCTGACAGCCGGCGCCTTCGGGATCGGCGTCACGGAATTCGTCATCATGGGCCTGCTTCTGGAGGTCAGCGCCGATCTCGGCGTGTCGATCTCGGCGGCCGGCCTGCTCATCTCCGGTTATGCGCTCGGCGTCGTCATCGGCGCACCGCTGCTCGGCGCGATCGCCGGCAAATGGTCGAAGAAGACGCTGCTGATGAGCCTGATGGTGGTCTTCACCATCGGCAACCTCGCCTGTGCGCTTGCGCCCGACTACTGGACGCTGATGGCCGCCCGTGTTCTCACCGCCTTTGCGCATGCCTCCTTCTTCGGTGTCGGCTCGGTGGTCGCCACCAGCCTCGTCGCACCCAACAAGAAGGCGTCTGCCATCGCCGTCATGTTCACCGGCCTGACGGTCGCCAATATTCTCGGCGTGCCCTTCGGCACCTGGCTCGGCCAGGCCTATGGCTGGCGCTCCACCTTCTTCGCCGTCACGCTGATCGGCATCGTCGCGCTTGCCGTCATCGCGGCCCTCGTGCCGAAAGACAAGGCAGCAACCGGCGATCAAGAGGAGGCTTCGCAGGGCGTCGCCGCCGTGCTCGGCCGCCGCGCGGTGCTGCTCGGCCTGCTGACCACCGTGCTCTCATGGGTCGGCGTCTTCGCGGGCTTCACCTATGTCGCCCCGATCCTGACCGAGATCACCGGCTTTTCCGAAGCCGCCGTCTCGCCCATCCTGCTCGTCTTCGGCGGCGGGCTGGTGGTGGGTAATCTTCTGGGCGGCTGGCTCGCCGACCGCCATCTCCTGCCGACCGTCATCGGCAGCCTGCTGGTGCTTTCGGCCGTGCTTCTCGCCATGACCGCCGCGATCCACCAGCCGGTTCTTGCCGTCATCGCCATCGGCCTGTTCGGCGCGGCGGCGTTTGCCACCGTCGCACCGCTGCAGATGTGGGTGCTGCAGAAGGCGGAAGGCGCCGGACAGGGCCTTGCCTCCTCCTTCAACATCGCCGCCTTCAACCTCGGCAACGCGATCGGCGCCTGGCTCGGCGGCGCCGTGATCGACCACGGCCCCGGTCTCGGCGCGGTCACATTCGTCGCCGGCCTCGTGCCGCTCGCGGCGCTCGCCGTCGCGATTTTCGCGATCCGGCTCGACCGGCGCAATGCGGAAGCCGCTGCCCTCGCCTGCCCGGCTGAATAGCCTCCTCAAACAAGGACCACGACCATGGAATACCGCAATCTCGGCGCATCCGGCCTCAAGGTGCCGGTCCTCAGTTTCGGAGCCGGCACGTTCGGCGGCTCCGGCCCGCTCTTCAGCCACTGGGGAACCACGGATGTCGAGGAAGCCCGCCGCCTCGTCGACATCTGCCTCGAAGCCGGCGTCAACCTGTTCGACACGGCGGACGTCTATTCGACCGGCGCTTCAGAGGAAGTGCTTGGCGAGGCCATCAGGGGCCGGCGCGACGCCGTGCTGATCTCCACCAAGGCCAGCCTGCCGACCGGCGGCGGACCGAACGACTGGGGCTCCTCGCGGCTTCGGTTGATCCGTTCCGTCGAGGCCGCGCTGAAGCGGCTCGGCACCGACCATATCGACATTTTCCAGCTCCATGCCTTCGATGCCTCGACGCCTGTAGAGGAAGTGGTTTCGACCCTCGACCGGCTCGTCGCTGACGGCAAGCTGCGTTACATCGGCGTTTCCAACTTCTCCGGCTGGCAGATCATGAAATCGCTCGCAGCCGCAGAAAAACACGGCTGGACCCGCTATGTGGCGAACCAGGTCTATTATTCGCTGGTCGGCCGCGACTACGAATGGGACCTGATGCCGCTCGGCGCCGACCAGGGGCTCGGCGCGCTGGTCTGGAGCCCGCTCGGCTGGGGGCGGCTGACCGGCAAGATCAGCCGGAGCAAGCCGATCCCGGACGGAAGCCGGCTGCACGAAACCGCAAGCTTCGGCCCGCCGGTCGATGACGAACTGCTCTACCGCGTGGTCGATGCGCTGGAAGAGGTCGCCGTGGAAACGGAAAAGACCGTGCCGCAGGTAGCGATCAACTGGCTCGTCGGACGGCCGACCGTCTCCTCCGTGATCATCGGCGCCCGCACCGAGGAACAGCTTCGCCAGAACCTCGGTGCGGTCGGCTGGTCGCTGACGAAGGAGCAGGTCGAAAAGCTCGATGCCGCAAGTGCCGTCACCGCTCCCTATCCACATTTCCCCTATCGCCGGCAGGAGGGCTTTGCCCGCCTCGACCCGCCGATGGCCGGGTAATTTTGCCCAGAAAGATAGGGGCTCATATATGGGATTGCCCCTCACCCTAACCCATACCAGGGTTGAGCCACTCGTCTCAACCCGTCCTTCGGACCCCCGTTCTGACGGGTAGAGGGGGACGTGCCCCCTACGACGTTGAAGACGAAGCGGAGCCGGCGCGGCATATTCCTTCTCCCCGCTCGCGGGGAGAAGGTGGCGGTAGCCGGATGAGGGGCAATCCCATATGCAACGGCCCTCCGAAAAGACGGAGGTTGATCCGTCTCAAAATCGGTCCATCTAGTAAGGGCCTCATTTGCCCGGCCGCGCGCCGGGCGTTCCACAGGAGTTCTGTCCATGTTCACAGTCAGCGCCAACGGCGCCAATATCCCTGCCCTCGGTTTCGGCACATTCCGCATGCCCGATTCGGACGTGGCTCGCGTGCTGCCCGAAGCACTGAAGCTCGGCTTCCGGCATGTCGATACCGCGCAGATCTACGGCAATGAAGCGGCCGTCGGCGAGGTGCTCGCCAATTCCGGCATTCCGCGCGCCGATATCTTCCTCACCACCAAGGTCTGGGTCGACCGGGTGGGCCACGATGCTTTCATCGCTTCGGTCGACGAGAGCCTGAAGAAGCTGAAGACCGACCATGTCGACCTCCTGCTGCTCCACTGGCCGCAGAGCGAGATGCCGCTTGCCGACCGGATCGGCGCATTGAACGCGCTCGTGAAGGCCGGCAAGGTGAAGAATATCGGCGTTTCCAATTTCTCGACCGCCCTGATGGCGGAGGCCGTCAAGCTTTCCGACGCGCCGCTCGCCACCAACCAGGTGGAATACCATCCCTATCTCGACCAGACCAAGGTCCTGGCCGAAGCCCGCAAGCACGGCATGTCGGTAACCGCCTATTACCTGATGGCCGACGGCAAGGTGCCGAGCGACCCGCTTCTGAAGGAGATCGGCGCCAGACACGGCAAGACGGCGGCGCAAGTCGTGCTGCGCTGGGCGATCCAGCAGAAGGACGTCGTGGCGCTTTCCAAGACCGCGACCGTTTCCCGGCTCCCGGAAAACTTCGACGTCTTCGATTTTGCGCTGTCGCTCGACGAGATGGAGGCGATCCATGGCCTTGCGAAGCCAAACGGCCGCATCGTCAATCCGGGACATCTCGCGCCGAAGTGGGATGATTGACCTCCCGATTTGACGATCATCAAAAAACGGATGGGTGAAAAACCACCCATCCGTACACTCTGTTGGGAAGAATACGAAACATTCGCAGGTGCGGAATCGCTCTCGACCTCAAATGTTGCTCAATACAGAGATTGCCTCCCTCTCCGCCCGCCGCATAAGTTCCAACCGTGGAGTAGGAGGAAACTTTCCATGTATTTCAGGATGCTAATGGCTTCGGTGGCCCTCGCCGCCGTCATATCTTCGCCTGTGTCCGCGCAGGAAAAGAAGGAGTGCCCGGCTTCGCTTCCGAAAGGAACGGAGTGCTTCGCGGGCGCCGATGAGAACGGCGCCTTCTACTGGATTGCCAGGCCTCAGAACTGGAACGGCATTCTCGTCGTGCATTCGCATGGCGGGCCGCGCACCGCCAAGCCCAAGCCGGATGATGCCGTCGAGGATCTCGAGCGCTTCGCCGTAACCGTTGAGGAGGGTTATGCCTGGGCGGGCTCCAACTATCGCCGGCCGGGCTATGGCGTGCGCACGGCGGCTGAGGACACCGACAACGTCCGCAAGGTTGCCGAAAAACTGCTCGGCGAGCCACGGCTGACCCTGTTGCACGGCCAGTCCTGGGGCGGCAATGTCGCCGCCAAGACCGCCGAACTCTATGCGCTCGATGCAAACAGCAAGACGAATTACGACGGCGTGGTGCTGACCAGCGGCGTGCTTGGCGGCGGCACCGGCTCCTATGGCTTCCGTGCTGATCTTCGCGCCGTCTACCAATATTACTGCAGGAACCATCCGCGCCCCGAAGAGGCTCAGTACCCCGTCTGGCAAGGCCTCCCAAAAGACGGAAAAATGGCTCGTGCGGAACTCGAAAAGCGCGTCGACGAATGCACCGGCGTCTCGCTCGCCAAAGACAAGCGCTCGCCGGAGCAGGCGAAAAACCTCGCCAACATCCTCGCCGTCACGAAGGTGCCGGAACGCAGTCTCGTCGGGCATCTCGCCTGGTCTACCAATCTCTTCCAGGACATCGTCTGGCGACGGCTCGACGGGCAGAATCCCTTCGACAATTCGAAGACGGTCTATTCCGGCTCGGATGACGATGCGGCTCTCAACAAGGGCGTCGAGCGGTTCAGCGCCGATGCCAAAGCGCGGCGGCTGCTCGCCTACGATGCCGACCTCACCGGCATGATCGTCGCGCCGACGATTTCCATGCACGCCATGGACGACCCGACAGCCTTCGTGGGGCTGGAAGCGCAATATCGCGAGACAGTCGCGAAGGCCGGCAATGCCGATCTGCTGGTCCAGACCTTCACCGACGAAAACCAGCACAGCAAGCTCTCGACGCCGCAATATGCGGCGATCTTCGCCGCCATGGTGGAATGGATCGAGAAAGGCAAGAAGCCCACCCGCACGTCGATCGCAGACGGCTGCAAGGCGGCCAGCAGCCGCTACAACAACGAACCGTGCCGGTTCGTCATGGACTTCGAACCGCAGGTGGCGGGCAAGTAGGAATGGGCCAATTCACGAGCGGTTGCCGGCATGCCGAAGACCGCTCGTGAGCCGTGCTAGACGATATAGAAGTCGTCGGCGACAAGCGGTGTGCCGTGGTCCACGGTCGCAAAGATCACCGCTGCCGCGTCGCCGGAACCGTCCGCATCGAACATCAGACGGCCGGAGCAGTCATCGTAGATGATCCGGTCATCTTCCTCCACGGCCGCCCTGCCCTGCGCAAAAGCGTTCGTATCCAGCGCGCCGGGCGCAAGACCAGCGAAAGCCCAGCTATCGAGCTGGATGACATCGTTCGTGGAGGAGAAGTCCGTTACTTTATCGGAATTCGCCCGACCGAGGAGGTCAAACAGGAAGGTGTCGCCGCCGTCCCCGCCTGCAAGGGTGTCGCGGCCGGCTCCGCCGGACAGAACATCGTCGCCGGCGCCTCCATAGAGGCGGTCCCTTCCCGCGCCGCCGACGATCTCGTCATCGCCCACGCCGCCGCGCAGATGGTCATCACCCATCCCGCCATCGAGCAGATCGCCGAACCGGCTGCCGGTGATCCGGTCGTTGCCGCCCAATGCAGCGACAAGCATCGGATGATCCTCGGCACTGTAGCTGACGACGTCTCTCGCCTCGGTGAGTGTGATCTCTTCCGGCGGCGGTTCGACGGTGATGGTGATGGTCGCCAGATTGCTGTTGCCCTGGCCGTCGGTGGCGTAAACGGTAAACGTGTCGGTTCCGATGAAGCCGGGAACGGGGGTATAGTCGAAGATATTGCCGCTCAGATAATCCTGGTGATGGTGTAGGCTGCCCCCGTAACTGCCTTGCGGAAAGGGGTAATAGCCGGCGTCATATTGCGTCTCCTGTCCCAGCATGCCGTGATCCGGGCCGTCAACCACAACGAAGCTCAAAAGGTCGTAATCGATATCCGAGGCACTGAACCGGACATCGATCAGGGATTCTCCCGGCAAAAGGGTGAAGTCGAGATCGCTGACGGTCGGCACATGGTTGACGAACGTATCGGGTTCAATCACGCCGTTTTCCAGGATGATCTGGTGCTGGCCGTACTGAGTGTTCTGCCCGCCGTAATATTCGTTGGCGCCGAGCCAGGTCACGGTGATGTCGTCTGGATCGGCCGCCATGACGGAAATGATCTCCGTCGAAAGATAGGCGGCCTGGGCGGACAGGGCGCGGATAAAGTTGCCTTCGTTGTCAAAAACGAATGTTTCCAGCGTCGTGAAAAGCTCGGTCCTGCCGTCGTTGGTAAAGGTGGCGACGGTAAAGAAGCCGTCGAAGACATCGACCGAAGCCAGGTCGACCCACCCAAAAGGATAATCCGTGCGCGCGCCTGTCGGTCCGAGCACGTCTCCATCGGTTTCCGTTATGTTGAAAAGGATCGCGTCCGGGCTCTGGTTCTCACTGTCTTCCCATATTTCAAGCTCGCTGCCATTGCTCAAGGTAGGCATCGTATTCCTCCATGATCAGGGAAAAGGGTCTGCAGACATCCCAGCCAGGAGGGGAAATAGGCCGGCGCGCAAGCCGATCAAGCCTCGGCTCGAGGGCTGGACGTCTCCGCCAGCCCCCACCGTTACCAGCTTACCTGCCGGCCACTTTCATCAGAGCCAGCCCTTCCGCTTGAAATAGACATAGGGCATGATCATGGAGACGATCATCAGACCGATCGCCGCCGGATAACCGTAGTGCCACTGCAGCTCCGGCTGGTAGGCGAAGTTCATGCCGTAGACCGAAGCGACCAGCGTCGGCGGCAGGAATACCACCGCCGCCACAGAGAAGATCTTGATGATCTGGTTCTGCTCCAGGTTGATCAGCCCCAGCGTCGCATCCAGCAGGAAATTGATCTTGCCCGACAGGAAGGCGGAATGGTCACCGAGCGAGGTCGCGTCCCGCTGAAGCAGCTTCAGGCGCTGGCGCAGTTCCTTCGAGAGCTTGCGGTCGACGCCGTCGAGTGCTGCGTAATAGGCCACCACTCGGCTGACGCTGACGAGGCTTTCCCGCACGACGGTGATGAACTCGCCCTTCTGACCGACTTCGCGGATCAGTTCCTGCAGGTCGCGCGTCTTCTTGTCGGCCTTCGCCGCCTTGGCGCTGAAGATGCTCTGCGAGATCTGGTCGATCTCGGTGCCGAGCCGTTCCAGCGTATCGGCCATGCGGTCGATGATCGCTTCGACCAGCCCCGTCATGATGAGCTCGCCGCTCGCAGAATGCAGCCCTGCCCCGTTCGGCTTGCGGGCACGGGCAAGGAAGGCATCGAACGGGCGCGGTTCGGCATGACGCACGGTGACGAGAACCTGACCCTTGACGATGAAGGTGACCGGCACCTTGCGCGGCGTGCCGGCATCCGGCCGGGTCAGCACCGTCATGGTCATGAACTCCGCGCCGTCCTCCTGGTAAAGACGGGCGGAAAGCTCGATATCCTCCATCTCGTCGATACTCGGCACAGCGATGCCGAGGGTCTCGCCGACCGTGCGTTCCTCTTCGGGAGTGGGATTGATCAGGTCGTACCAGACAACGGTCGGCGGAACTTCGGCAGGCAGGGCGGAAACGGCCAGCGCACCGTCCGCAACCGGCGCCGGCACTGCAACCGGCAGATCGGACGCGACCGGCACAAGACGATCGAGGTCATAGGCGTGGATACGCAGCATAGCGGCTCCTTTCGGACCATCGGTCCCTCAGGAGCGCGTATCCTTAAAAAGAAGGATCAGAGCCCCGAAGAGACAGGTCGGTATGTTGACGTCGAACTTCGACTGTCGGGGTTCATCTCTCTTGTCCTTTGAAAGAGCGACACCCGGACGGGTGCCGCTTCGCCACTGAAATGTGCCTTAACAGGCCAAAAGTCAATGGCTTTCCTGTCGTGGCCGGGTCGCCGCCTCAGACGAACTGCGAGAGGCCCGGAACCGACGCGACGACCGTGTCGACCACCTCGTCGCCGGCATGTTCGCGGGCAACCGCGATCGTCTCCTTGGCAAGCGCGGTGATCTCGCCCATGCCGAGCCCCTGGCTCATCAACTGCTGGCCGAGCGCCATGACGCCGCCGCCGAAGCTTGCCATCAGCCCGCCAAGCAGGCCGCCGCTTCCCTCACCCTCGCCGTTGAACTGGGCCACCAGTTCCGGTGCGCCGGGAATCGCCTCGATCATCCGGGCGACGGCGCCGTCATCGGCTTCCCGCTGCAGGAAACCGAGCATCATGCCGATCGCCTTTTCAGCAACATCCGGAGTAATTCCGACATTCTCGGCAACACGGGAGACCAGTTCGTTCATCGCTCTATCCTCTGTTTTTTTGACGTTAACGTCAACGTAAAGCAACCATCCGGCAAACTCAAGCCGGACCTGAGCCGGGCACAAGCCCCGGCGCTTTTCAGTTTTCACGGCAGAATCAACGCCGGAGACGTTGTTGCCGTTCGGCTCTATCCTTATAAGGGCATTACAAGAGTATTACGATGGACGGATGAAAGCGGCGCAGCCGGACGGGACGGAATGCCGCACGACATGGCAGGAGACGCAACCGCATGGATGATACGGCAAAGCTCTTTATCGGCGGCAGCCGCAATCCGGACGATTCACTCAACAAGGCTGAATATCTGGAACTGAAGTTCGGCAACCGCCACGGCCTCGTCACCGGCGCTACCGGCACGGGCAAGACGGTGTCACTGCAAATCCTGGCGGAAGGCTTTTCAAAAGCCGGCGTGCCCGTCTTCGCCGCCGACATCAAGGGTGACCTTTCCGGCATCGCGATGAAGGGCGAGCCGAAAGATTTCCTGCTGAAGCGCGCCGAGGCGATCGGCCTTGCCGACTACGAATTCGAACAGTTCCCGGTGATCTTCTGGGACCTCTTCGGCGAAAAGGGCCACCGGGTGCGCACCACGATCGCCGAGATGGGGCCGCTGCTCCTCTCAAGGCTGATGGACGCCTCCGAGCCGCAGGAAGGCGTCATCAACATCGCCTTCAAGATCGCCGACGAGGCCGGGATGCCGCTGCTCGACCTCAAGGATTTCACCGCGTTGCTCAACTACATGGCCGAAAACGCGAATGCGCTTTCCAGCCAGTTCGGGCTCATTTCGAAGACCTCGGTCGCCTCGATCCAGCGCGCGCTGCTGGTGCTGGAACAGCAGGGTGCCGAGCATTTCTTCGGCGAGCCGGCGCTGAAGATTTCCGACATCATGCGCACGGCCAATAATGGTTATGGGCAGATTTCGGTACTCGCCGCCGACAAGCTGATGATGAACCCGCGGCTCTATGCGACCTTCCTGCTCTGGCTGTTGTCAGAGCTCTTCGAGGAACTGCCGGAAGTGGGCGACCCCGACAAGCCGAAGCTCGTCTTCTTCTTCGACGAGGCGCATCTGCTTTTCGACGACGCGCCGAAAGTGCTGATCGAGCGGGTCGAGCAGGTCGTCCGGCTTATCCGATCCAAGGGGGTCGGCGTCTATTTCGTCACCCAGAACCCGCTCGACGTGCCGGAAAGCGTGCTCGCCCAGCTCGGCAACCGCGTGCAGCATGCGCTGCGCGCCTATACGCCGCGCGAACAGAAGGCGGTGAAGACAGCCGCTGACACCTTCCGCCCCAACCCTGCTTTCGACTGCGCCGAGGCGATCACCAATCTCGGCACCGGTGAGGCGCTGGTCTCCACGCTCGAAGGCAAGGGTGCACCTTCGATTGTGGAACGCACGCTCGTCCGCCCGCCGGCCAGCCGCATCGGCGCAATCACCGACCAGGAACGGCAGGCCATCATCGACAAGAGCCCTGTGCTCGGCGTCTATGACGAGGATCTGGACCGCGAATCCGCATTCGAAATGCTTTCGGCACGCGCCAAGCAGGCGGCCGATGCAGCCGCCGCGAAAGAGAAGAAGGACGACGCGGAGGCATCCGCGGGTTCCGGCTGGACGCTGCCGGGCTTTGGCACCGACGACGACAATCGGGGCGCCGCGAAGCCGCGCCGTTCCGGATACCAGCGCGAAACGGTCGTCGAGGCGGCGATGAAGAGCGTCGCGCGCACGGTCGCGACCCAGGTCGGCCGGGCGCTGGTGCGCGGCATTCTCGGAAGCTTGAAGCGGTAGGTGCGCCGAGACGCACGCAAGGTGCAAAGCAACTTACCCCTCTGCCCGGCAGGGCAGAGGGGTAGAGGCGGATTGCGTCTCAGATCAGCCAGGGCTTCGACCAGCCCTCACCGTTTGCGGACGAATTCCGTGCGCAGCACGAGACCCTTGATCGTGTCGTGGCGGCAGTCGATCTCTTCGGGATTTTCGGTCAGCCGGATCGACCGGATGACCGTGCCCTGTTTCAGGGTCTGATTGGCGCCCTTGACCTTCAGGTCCTTGATGAGGGTGACGGAATCGCCGTCCTTCAGGACGTTTCCGGATGCGTCGCGGACCTCGGCGGCCGCCTGGGTGGCGGCAGCCATTTCCGAAGCCGGGCGCCATTCGCCCGTCACCTCGTCATAGACGTATTCGTCGTCATCGCCTGCCATGGGCGTCTCTCCTGAAGCCAGAACCGGTTGAATGGCTGCCCGCTTACAGGAGCCGGGAGAGCCGCACAAGCCCTGCGGCATTTACCGCTTCGGCGCGACGAGCGAGAAATGGGCCCCCTGAGGATCGACGCAATTGACGATCCAGCTTCCGCCGGGAACCTCCATCGGGCCGTTGACGATCTTGCCGCCGCCGGCGGTGACGCGCCCGATCGCCGCATCGATCGCCTCGACATTGAAGTAATAGCTCCAGCAGGCCATCGGCATGTCGGCCGGCTTGGTCATCATGCCGCCGACCGGACGGCCGTTGTGGGAGAAGATCTTGTAGACGCCCATCGGCCCCATGTCGAAGTCGTGATCGAGCGTCCAGCCGAACATCTTCGAATAGAAGTCGAAAGCTTCCTGGCCGTTGCCGGCATAGAGTTCGCGCCAGCCGACATTGCCGACCGCTTCCGGCGCCAATTCCTGCGGAGGGCTTTCCATCGGCAACGGCGTCATGATGCAGATGACGGCGCCATGCGGATCGGCGACGACCGCGAAACGGCCAACGCCCGGAATATCCTCCGGCTCGCGCTGCACGCGACCGCCATTTTCTGCAAAATCCTTCGCCGTCCGGTCGACGTCGTCGATTGCGACGTAGCCGGTCCAGTTCGGGGGGATCTTACCTTCGAGCTCCGGCGGGAAATTCATCATGCCGCCGATGCCGGGGCAATTATCGCCCTCACCCATTTCGAACAGGAAATAGGACATGCCCGGCATGCTTGCGTCTTTCACCTTCCAGCCGACCACCGACGAGTAGAACTTGCCGGCGGCATCGGTGTCGGGCGTCATCAATTCACACCAGATGAATTTGCCATGGGTCTCGGAACGAGACCCTGAAGCGGTCTGCAACATGGTTGTTTCCTCCGTGAGATAGGTTCGGCGCAGGGCAAGCTCACCGCTTGCGGGTGTATTGCGCTTCCATGAACTGCTTCCAGGTGCCATCCGACTGTTTGGCGCTGGAATTGAAGGTGCGGTGATCGTCATCCTTGAAGATGATCTGCTCGCGATATTCGCCGGTCTTGCCCGGTTCCGCGAAATCAGGACCGGTCGTGTAGAGGCTGAGCGTCGTGCCGTCCGCGGAAACCTCGCCCTCATAGACCCACAAATAAGCCATCATGGAGCCGATCCAGCTTCCGACATATTTGCCCCTGGCCGGATCGTAGCCGAGAGTGAGCATGGTGGTGGCGGCTCCTCCGCCTTGTGGCATGTTGCCGTTGCCCTCGGCGACGAACCAGATGCCGTGCAGCGAACGAACCACTTCCACCCATTTCTCGTCGCTACCCATGTCCGGCGAGCTGACTTCCCAGATGCCAACCATCCTTTCAAGAAAGCCATGTTCGGCCTGCGGCTTGGCCAATTCCATTTCCATTATTGCTCCTCCTTCATGACGGCCGATGATGAGCCAGCTTAATGGCAACAGGATGAACCCGCCTCCGGCTTCTGTTCATACTCGTCGTGGCGCTTGACGAAATTCATCGTCGAGCTCTCGTTGCGGCCGAGCGGCGCGCGATCGAGGATCATCAGCGTACCGATCATCTCCTCGCCGCCGCGGGCATAGCTCGAATAGGTGTGGAACACCTCGCCTTTCTCATTCTTGTAGAAAGCCGAAAGGCCCGGCAATTCATCATGCGCCTGTTCCGGGGGGATGGCGGAGAAATTGTAGAAGACCTTGTCCTTCGCAAGATCCTCCTTCGTGAAGGAGACGTGGAAATCGAAATTGAAATCCGAATCGAAGGACGAGACCCAGGGGAACTTCCAGCCCATCCGCTTCTTATAGGCCTCGATCTTTTCGAGTGGCGCGCGGGCGACCGCGACAAAGGTGACGTCGTGGTTGTTCAAGTGCGGCAGCGTTCCGTCGATATGATCCGACAGGAAAGAACAGCCGGGACAGCCGGCATCCCATTCCGGACCGAGCATGAAATGATAGATGATCAACTGGCTGCGGCCGTCGAAAAGCTCGGCCAGCGTCTTCTTGCCCGTCGGCGTATCAAAGACGTAGTCCTTGTCCATCTTCACCCAGGGTAGCGCCTGGCGTTCAGCGCGCACCTTGTCGCGCAGATGGGTCTCCTCTTTCTCCATCGCCAGGAGCTTGCGACGCGCCTCCAGCCATTCCTCGCGAGATACGATCGAATTTTCTGGCGGATTCTTCGGCGAAACGGTGACGTCCATCATGTCCTCCCTTGCTTGACACGGTACGTTGATATCAACATAATAATTCCATGCTGTCAAACCCGACTCATCCGGCCTCGTCCACCATCGAAGCCATCCCTTTTTCGACGACATTGCATGTTCGCGATACCTGCCTTTGCCTTCACGTGCAGCGGGCGGCGCGAGCACTGGCGCGCCGTTTCGACAATGCAATGAAGCCGATCGGGCTCACCAACGGGCAGTTTTCGATGATGATGGCGCTGAACCGGCCGCAGCCGGCAACCATGAGCCAGGTCGCAAGCGTGCTCGCGATGGACCGCACGACCTTGACGGCGGCCTTGAAGGTGCTCGAACGGCGCGGCCTCATCGAAACCGGAACCGATCCGAAGGACCGGCGCGGCAAGCTCCTGCGGCTGACGAATAACGGGATGACCATGCTTTCCGCCGCATTGCCGATCTGGACGCGCGTGCATGCCGAGATCGACGCCGAGCTTAACGAGAGCTTCGGCGACGACGAGCCGAACCGGCTGAGAAAGACGCTGAACAGGATCAGGTAGAAAGGCGATACGGCAGCCATCCGGACACTATCGCAAGGCGCATGGGTCCGTTTATTTTTCAATGAAATTTCACTGGACTTAAACAAAATCTCAGGCAGGCTGACGAGGTGTATTTGGAGATATAAATTTGAAGCAAGTAGTCATTCCTGGGATCAATTTACGTTGCTCGCGTTTTATTCTCGGAACCGCATCCCTTTTTAACGCCGGACGACCGGCTACTCGTTATCGGTTGCTGAAGGCTGCGGTTGACGCCGGCTTCACCCATTTCGATACCGCGCCATATTACGGCTTCGGCGCAGCCGAGCGGGATCTGAAGCAGGTGCTGTACGAGCATCCCGCTCTGACTGTCACGACAAAGGTCGGCATCTATTCGCCGGGCGGAGAAGCACAGCCAGATGCGCTGATCTTCCTACGCAAAGCGGCCGGCAGGGTTATAAAGCCCATATCCGCCCCCACCAAGACCTTCGACCTGGCAAGAGCCAAAGTCGCTCTGGAACGAAGCCTCAAACGGCTCGGAAGGGACCGCATCGACGTCTACACGCTTCACGAGCCGGACCCTGGCACAGTCCGTACCGACGAATGGCTCCGATGGCTCGAGGATTGCGTGAAAGCCGGGAAGGTCAAAAACTTCGGCCTTGCAAGCACGGCAGACAGGGTAGCACCGATTGCCGAGCACTGCGCAGCCCTTTGCCAATATGTACAGGTTCTGGATAGCCTGGAAAACCGCGAAGCCGATGCGTTGTCGCGATACGGCCTGCCCATGCAGGTGACCTACGGCTATGTGAGCGGTGCCCGCAGCAGCGGCAACCATGCAAGTGTGGAAAATATCCTCATGGATGCATTGCGGCGGAACCGGTCGGGAGCCGTGATCGTCAGCACGCTCCGCCCGGAACGCTTGCCGCAATATGCCCGCATCGCCGAGTCCGTTGCATGATCAAGGATTTGAGTGGCGCCGGTCAGCTGGAAGCCAAGGCGGATATCCTGGTTATCGGCGGGGGAACGACAGGACTGCTTGTCAGTGTATGGCTGGCTGAAGCCGGGCATAATGTGATCTGCCTGGAGTCCGGCGGTTTCCACCAGAATGCGGAAGAACATCCGCTCAACGAAGTCGTACATCTGAAATCCATTTATGATGGAGCCGCCCACGGCAGGTTCCGATGCATTGGCGGCACGTCCACCAGATGGGGCGGAGCCCTTATCCCCTTTCAGAACGAAGATCTTGAGATGGCCAAATGGCCTGTGACCATGGAAGATCTTCGTCCGTTCATCCCTTTGGTGGAAAATGTCTTCGGTCTGGCCCAGGGCGATTACGAATTGGCGGACTTGTCGTCGACAACCCACACGGCCCGTCTGGCGAAATGGCCACCCTTCAAGAAGCGGAACATTTACAACCTTACGAGGGATCGGCTGGAAATCTTGCCAAACCTCGAAGTGTGGCTCAATGCGACCGTCACCGATTTCTCTCTCGATGGCTCCATGCTCAGAAAGATTACGGCAAAGACCCTGTCCGGCGACGAGCTGTCGGTTTCAGCCGATCGCTCCATCATATCCGCGGGCGCGATCGAAACGACGAGGCTCGCCCTGCTCATGGATGCGCAGCACAAGGGCATCATTTCCGTTCGCTCTCCCGAACTTGGCCGGAATTTCTGCGATCATCTGTCCACGCCCGTCGGCGAGATCGTCGCCTCCGCTTTCTCGGAACTCAATCAGCATGTCGGCTTCCGTTTCGAGAAGAACGGAACGATGCGCAACCTGCGCTTTGAACTGGGAGGCGATAGCGACCTGAGAGCAAAAATACGACCAAGCTTTGCGCATATCGCCTTCGAGACTGATGGAAAGGGCGGCTTCGACGTATTGCGCGGCGTCTTCCGTTCATTGCAAAAGAGGCGCCTGCCTGCCGCAAGTGACATCATGGGACTGGTTAGGACCGCACCATGGTTGGTCCGGGCGGTCTGGTCGCGCTATTACCGCAAACGCCTGCTTTTTCCGGACGGCGCCAAGCTCCCTGTGCATATGGTCATCGAGCAGGAACCCAGCATCGAAAATCGCATCTCGCTTTCATCGGATCGGCGGGATGCATTCGGCAATCCGCTTGCGGTCATTTCCTGGGAAGTTACCGAAAGAGACAAGCAGAACCTGACCCGTTCGGTAGACGCTTTCGAGGCCATGTGGGGCAAGCTTTCTTTGTCGGCGATCACCCGTTTCAGGCGGATGGGCGCCGGGCAGGCAGAAGCAGCCCTGGCGCGCGGAGGAGGAATCTATCACCCGACCGGCTCGACCCGCATGGCCGCTACTGAAAAAGAAGGCGTGGTTGACGCCAATCTTAAGGTTTTCGCGGTGCCGAATGTGCAACTCCTTTCCACATCCGTACTCCCGACCGGTGGCGGCGCGAACCCGACAATGATGTTGCTGCTGCTTGCCGCACGCTGCGTCTCGCAGATCGGTCGCAAAGAAGTGACTGCTAACGCCGAAGGTTGACATTCGCCCGAACAGCAGACTGCCCGCAGCATCGCTACGGGCAGTCTGTTTCCGGGTTGTGCCGGTTTCGGATCGCTGAACATCGGAGCCGCAAATCTCGGAAACTTCGCTGATATCAAGCCGATCAGGCGACCGAGACCGGAACCTCGGTCGACGTGCGCATGGCGTGGCTGTAGGGGCAGACAATATGCGCCTTGGCAACGAGGTCTTCAGCGATCGAGCGCTCGACGCCAGGAATATCGACCGAGAGCGAGACTTCGATGCCGAAGCCGCCGCCATCTTCGCGCGGACCGATGCCGACGGTTGCCGTCACCTTCGCATCGTCGGGGATCTTCACCTTTTCCTTGCCGGCGACGAATTTCAGCGCGCCCAGGAAGCAGGCGGAATAGCCGGCCGCAAAAAGCTGCTCCGGATTGGTGCCGGTAGCACCGTCTCCGCCAAGTTCCTTCGGAACAGTGAGGTTTACATCGAGAACACCGTCTGCGGAACGGGCATGGCCGGCACGGCCGCCGGTGGCGGAAGCCTTGGTCGTGTAGAGAATGGGCATCTTCAAACTCCCTTCGGTATATATTGCTCGCAATTCAATTGTGCACAATCTAATTACGCGCATTGCAATTGGACGTCAAGCCTGCGAAAATGCGAACTCGGGAAAAGATAGAGCACAGATGTGTGAAGACAGGACCGGCCATGCAGAAAACCGCACGCGATTCGCAGAATTTCGAAATCAAGCTCGATGCGCAGCTCTGCTTTGCGATCTATGGTGCTGCGCATGCCTTCAACCGGACCTATAAGCCGCTTCTCGAGCCCCTTGGGCTCACCTATCCGCAATATCTGGTGATGATCGCGCTCTGGGAAGAAGACGGCCAGCCCGTGAAAGCGATCGGCGACCGGCTGGGGCTTGATTCCGGCACGCTCTCCCCGCTTCTCAGGCGGCTGGAGCAGGCCGGGTTCGTCGCCCGCAAACGGGACCGCGACGACGAGCGCCAGGTCAGGATTTCGCTCACGGGAAAAGGCGCCGAGCTCAAGAACGAGGCCGCCAACGTAACGGAAGCGATCGGCAAGGCCCTCGGCTGCGGCCTCGATGAAGCCGCGGCACTCCGCGACGGACTGGTGGCGCTCAAGGAGAGGTTATTGAGTGCGTGCGGATGAAGACGGAACTGTCATCCGTTTGATAAGGCTCCGGGGTAGCTATCGATCTTCGACTGCAGCAACAAAAGCGGGCTTTCATGAGCAAACGTGCCGGAGCTTCCTTCGAGGAAGCCGATGTCGTCGAAAACTACCCATACCGGCCGCCATATCCCGATGCCGTCTTCGAAAAACTTCTCGATATCGCCCCCGAACGGTCTACCCTTCTCGATATCGGTTGCGGTCCAGGCAAGATTTCCCGACCTCTCGTCAGGTATTTCGAAAAGGTCACAGCAGTCGATCCGTCGCGGCAGATGCTCACACTCGGCCAATCGCTTGCCGGCGGCGATGCGCCGAACCTGCACTGGATCGAAGGGTTTGCGGAGGATTTTCCGATCGGCGATGAGCGATTCGACCTGACGGTCGCGGCCGCCAGCGTCCACTGGGTGGATCATGCGAGACTCTTCCCGCGGCTTGCGGCCCATGCCAATCCTGGCCATAGGTTTGCCGTGGTCTCCGGCGATACGCCCTTTGAGCCACCTTGGGAAACCGATTGGCGCGCGTTTCTCACGAAATGGGTGCCGGCGCTCACCGGCCGGCCATTCGATCCCGACCGGCAGGCTGACGAATGGGCGCGCTACCAAGCCTACCTCGACCTTGAAGGCGACGCGTTCCTCCTCTCGGCGCCCTTTCAGCAGAGCGTAGCCGATTTCATTCGCTGCCAGCATTCGCGGGATACGTTCGCTCCCTCAAAACTGGGTTCGCGCAATGCCGTATTCGATGCGGAACTCAGGGAAATCCTCATCCCCTATGCCAGCGATGGGACGCTCACCTTTGCTGTCCATACGAGAGTTGTCTGGGGCATCATCAAGACCGGCTAAGATCATCACGCCGGATTATGTCTTGTGCGCTTCGGGCTCATCCGTATGGCGGCCGGAATAGCGCTCATCCAGTTCCCGGATGACGCCGTCACCGTCCACCGGGTCCACTTTACGCAGGATGACGTCGATCTTCGCCTCCAGCCGGTCGGAGCCCTCCTTGGATTGCGGCGAGCCCAGGAACAGGAAGAATGCCAAGCCGCCGACCTGCCACAGGAGTTGCAGGAATTCGGACTGCCAGTTCTCAAAGGTATCCCGCAGCATTTCCATCAGGTAACCCGAAAACTCGACCGCCTGCCCGTGTTCCACCTGTTCCTGAACGAAGGCGAACCAGCCGAACAGCCAGTGCCCGATCAGACTGAAAATGAAAAACGCCATCGTGATCCAGGCGTAGCTGTAAGCCCGCCATAGTGAGTTCTGCTGCATGGGCTCCTCCGAATCGCTTCCGCTTCAACGAGGGAGTTCCGGAGGAGGTTCCCGCAAAGGTCAGGCCATCACGAGATGAGCCGCCACGATCCGTTCGCTCCAGCGGCGGCGGGTATCCGCACAGGCGTATCCTTTTCTCGCAGATCGGCGATCCCGGTGCGGAAATTGCGCGGAGACCAGGCGTTTGACGAGCGCAGCATCGATTTCGAGCATGGGCGGCACCTCCTCCGTCACCAGATGGGTTCCGTTCAGGCTGATCTCAGGTCTGCTTACTGCCAGACCACCACACGCGCCTTCTGGGGCACGCGTTCGTAGAGATCGATAATGTCCTGGTTCATCAGGCGAACGCAGCCGGAAGAAACGGCCTTGCCGATCGAGTTCCATTCCGGCGAGCCGTGCAGGCGATAGAGCGTGTCCTGGCCGTTCTGAAAAATATAGAGCGCGCGGGCGCCGAGGGGATTCGTAAGCCCCGGCGGCATGCCGCCATTGTCCGCCGAATATTTCGCAAGCTCCGGCTGGCGGGCGATCATGTCGTTCGGCGGGGTCCATTTCGGCCATTTCTGACGCCATTGGATGACGCCTTCGCCGGACCAGGCGAAGCCTTCGCGCCCGATGCCGACACCATAGCGCATCGCCGAGCCGCCGGGCTCGACGAGATAGAGGAAACGGGACGGCGTGTCCACGACCACCGTGCCGGGACGCTCGCCGGTCGGATCAAGGACGCGCTGGCGATAATAGCGGGGATTGATCTGCTGATAAGGAATGGCCGGGATGACGAAACCGCCATCGACCACCGTGCCGTACATCTGATCCAGTTCCGGGCTGCTGCCGGGCAGGATAGCCGGCCGGCGGACGCTGCCTCCCTCCCGATAGGTGATCATCGTGTCGCCCGGCCCAGGCGCCGTCGAAGCACAGCCGGCCAAGGTCGAGGCCGTGCCGACGCCCAGGAGGGACAGGAAGCCCCGGCGGGAATAGAGAGTTTTATGGATCATGTGTGGAGGACCGCTCGATCGAAACGCCTGAACTCAAAAAAAGCATACTTCAACGGAAGGGCGGCTGAAAGGTTCCGAATCCCTGCCGTGGCGTTCGAGCATAGGTCTGCGGTAATTAAGCAACTGTTCACAATATGGACACGATGTCTCAAACCGATGGGATGAAACGTGAAGGGAGCAGCCGAAACCGCCCCCTTGGACAATTCCACATGCCTTCCTGCGGTTCAGATGACGACGATCGGCGTGCCGGACGGAACCCGGTCGAAGAGATCGATGACATCCTGATTGAACATGCGCACGCAACCGGATGACGTCGCCTTGCCGACCGATTGCCAATCCGGCGTACCGTGGACGCGATAGAGCGTGTCCCTGCCATCCTTGTAGATATAGAGCGCCCGGGCGCCGAGCGGATTGTTGAGGCCCGGATTGTAACCGCCTTCGGAAGCGGCAAACTTGCGCAGTTCCGGCTGGCGGGCCACCATATCGTCAGGCGGCGTCCAGCGCGGCCACTTCGCCTTATGCTGGATGATGCCACGGCCATGCCAGGAAAAGCCTGCCTTGCCGAGGCCCACGCCGTAACGGATCGCCTTGCCGCCCGGCTGGACGAAGTAGAGGAAACGCTGCCGCGTATCGACGACGATCGTGCCCGGGGCCTCGCTGGTGCGGTAATCGACCTCCTGGCGCAGGTACCGAGCATCGATTCGCGAATAGGGGACGGCCGGAAGCGTATGCCCCTCGTCGCGGACCACGCCATACAGGGTTCGATGCACGGGATTGGACACCGGCAAGCCGTAGGTCTGGTGGAAATCCGACGGGTAGAGCTGGCGTCTTTGCGGGATCGCGCCCGGGGTCGGAGGCGGCTGGTTGGTCGGAGGATCGGCATAGGGGGGGACATAGAAGACCGGCGCCGTCTCCTGGACGAAAACGTCCGGGTTCATCCGGCTCGTATCGGTGACGAATGGCACCTGGCAGGCAGCCAATGGGACACCTGCCGCAAGAACGGAGGACAGGCCAAGGATTCGGCGGAAAGGTCGAAGAGAAATCGGCATGAAACCCGCTTCCGGCAGATGATATCGGAAGAGAGATTGGCAAACGCGGCTGGCGCGAAGCTGGTGCAGCTCGTGCAAACGTGACGGAGGCCCGCGGACGGTCAACCTTACGCCGCGACGCGGTTGAAGAAGCGGATGCTTTCGGCGACCGCGCCCGGCACGACGCCATTATGTGTGCCCGGCAGGGTCTTTGCCTCAATGGATAGGCCGGCTGAACGTGCCCTGTCCATCAGGAGCTGGTGGTCCTTGTCGAACGGCCGCTCCTCGCTGCCCCGCAACAGCAAGGTCGGGCATTTGAGGCTCGGGGCGAAACAGACCGAGGAGCGCATGATGAACTCTTTCGGATCGCTTTCATCAAAACGGATCTCGCCGCTGTAGCGACGGAAGTAGCGCCAGGCATCGACGCCGGCGGAAATCGGCACCGCTGCACGAAATTTCCGGCTCATCGCGGCGAGAAGTGCCAGCGTGCCGCCATTCGAATGGCCGGCGAGAAAAAAGCGGTTCCTGTCGATCCCCGGCAAGGACTCCAGATAGGTGGCCGCGGCGAGCACATCGGTTGTCTCGTCGTAGAAGCCTGAGTAGTTGCCCGCCTGGCCGTTCTCGCCCCTGAACGACGGCAGCATGACGACGAAACCGGCATCCGCATAAGGCTTCATCAGCTGCCAATGACCATCGCCGGTGGCATTGCCGCCATGCAGGAAAAGCACCGCCGGCTTGAGCTTCGACGACGGCTCGTAAGGGGATATCCAGGCGATCAGTTCGATCGAGCCCTGCGGACCGCCGTGGTAGAGGACACGCTTCGATCCGGCCGGCGTATCGAGCGGCGGAGCCTTTTCCGGCGAAGGACCCTTGCTGATCAGATTGGTCCGAAAACGCCGGCGGGCATCGGCATAATCCTCCCTTTCGAGCGGCGGAATCGCGGGTACCGGAAAGGCCGCACGCGCGGAGGCAGGCAGCATCACCGCAGCGGAAAGGCCGGCAGTGCCGGCGAGAAGCGCGCGGCGGGTCAGACCGCCATTCTCCGAGTTGTCTGAAATGGAAGAAATGCGGTCGTCTGCCATGCCTTTTACACCTGCCGACTATTGCGGGATATCCGGCATTTCATCACCGGGCTCCGGCGGTTGTCCATTCAAGGATTCGAGAACGCTCAGGGCCTTTTCAGGATTGCCGCGAGCGGCTCTCCTCTGAAGGGCCTTCCAGGCTTTACGCTGCCCAATACCTTCGGCGATGAATGAAACGAGCAATTGGTTGATGGAGACATTTTCCTCTTCGGCAGCAGTACGGGCCTGCTCCATCAGATAGTCCGGAATCGTCAAGAGATATTGATTCATCATTGCTCTCCTGTTGACGCTTTCGCGTCCACCATGGCCGTCAGTGTCGAAAGCCGGTCGGCGTCGCGCGGCAGCTTGTCCTGCCTGAGCCGCGCAATGCGCGGAAAGCGCATCGCAACGCCGGACTTGTGGCGGGTCGAGCGGTTGATGCCTTCGAAGGCGACTTCCAGCACGAAACCGAAATCCGGATCGGCCCGCACCGCCCTCACAGGCCCGAAACGATCGACCGTGTTGTCGCGCACGAACTTATCCAGGATTTCGAGTTCGGCGTCGGTGAAGCCGAAATAGGCCTTGCCCACCGGCACAAGCGCCTCGCCGTCCGCCGTCTCGGCCCAGACGCCGAAGGTGAAGTCGGAATAATAGCTCGACCGCTTGCCATGGCCGCGCTGCGCATAGAGCATCACCGCATCGATATTGTAGGGATCGCGCTTCCACTTGAACCAGGGTCCCTTGAGACGGCCGGCCTGATAGGGACTGTCCTTCTTCTTGATCATGACGCCTTCGATCACCGGATCAGGCGGCGAAATGCGCAGCCGGTCGAGTTCGTTCCAGGTCGAGAAAGGCACGAGTTCCGAGAGATCGAAACGGTCATGCGGCGCCTGAGCGATGACCTCGCCGAGACGGCCGCGGCGTTCGAAGAAGGTTTCCGCGCGGATATCCATGTCGCCCTCAAACAGCAGGTCATAAGCACGGACGAAGGCCGGATAGTCGTCCAGCATTCTCGCCGTCACCGTCTTGCGATTGAGCCGCTGCTGCAGGTCGGAAAAGGTGCGCGTCGGATTGTTGGAGCGCGCCGTGCCGCCGATCAGCAACTCACCGTCGATGACGCCCTCGAAATTGATCGCTTCGACCACGTCCGGAAAGGCGCCGGTGATATCATCGCCGGAGCGCGAATAAAGCTTCCTGGTGCCGCCATAGCTCGACATCTGGATGCGGATGCCGTCCCATTTCCATTCGGCGGCGTAATCGGCGGGATCGAGCTTCTCGAGATCGCCCTCCTCGACCGGATTGGCCAGCATGACGGAATGGAAGATCGCGGGAGTCGCAAGAACCGGTTTGTCCGCCCGGCCCTCCAGCCAGGCGAAGAGCGGTTCGTAAGGTGGCGTAAGCCCGTGCCAGAGCGTTTCGATCTCGGTCACATCCTTGCCGCTCATATCCGAGAGGGCCTGCTTGGCAAGCCTGGCCGAGACGCCGATCCGGAGCGCGCCCGTCACGAGCTTGAGGAAGGCGAAGCGGCTCGACGTATCGAGCCGGTCGAGCAGATCGCGGACGGCAGAGCGCACCTCGGTGCGACCGAGCGAATTCATCCGCGTGACGACCTCGCCGAGGCGCGGCTGGTGTTCATCGTCGATCGTGTCCTTGCGACCGCCGTCCCAGACGAGCGAAATGGTTTCGGCAAGGTCCCCCACATAGTCGTAGGAATACTGGAAGAGGATCGGGTCCATCCGCTCCAGCACCAGATCACGCAGCATGGCGGGCTTGACGCTTTTGAGATCCAAGGCGCCGGCAAGCGCCGCGAGGCCGTACCCACGGTCCGGATCGGGCGTATCGCGAAAATAGTCGGCGAGAAGCTTGAGCTTGCCATTGCGGGACGGCGTCAGCACGAGCCGGTCGAGGAGAGTGGCGAAAGCTTTCATCTCGCCACCTCATCGGAGACAGCACCCCCCTCTGCCCTGCCGGGCATCTCCCCCTCAAGGGGGGAGATCACAAGCTGTTGAACCTTCCCCCTTCGGTGAGCTTTCGTTGGGTTGTGTCGCCAGTTGTTTGGAGAGACCAGTGCGCCCAGCCGATCTCCCCCCTTGAGGGGGAGATGCCCGGCAGGGCAGAGGGGGGTGCTGACGGTTCGACGGGAAAAGACGATCACCATCAATCCCCCTCGTCCTCGTAACCGACGAGATGCAGCGGGCGGGCGGGGATGTTCTTCAGCTCGCACCAGCGCACCAGCGCCTCCTCGCGGCCATGGGTCACCCAGACCTCGGAGGGGCTGATCTCTTCGATAGTCGCCAGAAGCTCGGGCCAATCGCAATGGTCGGAGATGACCAGCGGCAGTTCGACACCGCCTTGTTTCGCCCGCTGGCGGATCATCATCCAGCCCGATGCGAAGGCGGTCAGCGGCTCGTTGAAGCGCCGTGCCCAGCGATCCTGGAAGGCCGATGGCGGGCCTACGACGACGGCTCCCTTGAAAGCGGCAGGATCGCTCTTCTCCATTGTTGCGGGGCGGATGTCGCCGAGGTCGATCCCCTGCCCGACATAATAGTCGCAGAGCTTCGCCAGCGCGCCGTGGATGAAAATCGGTTCGGAGTAGCCGCAATCGCGGATGAGCCTGATGACACGCTGCGCCTTGCCGAGCGCATAGGCCCCGACGAGGTGGCTGCGTTCCGGAAATTGTTTCAGCGAGGTGAGCAGCTTGGCAATCTCGTCCCTCGGGTCCGGGTGGTGAAAGACCGGCAGGCCGAAGGTCGCCTCGGTGATGAAGACGTCGCAGGCGACCGGCGCGAAGGGCGCGCAGGTCGGATCGACACCACGCTTGTAGTCGCCCGAGACGACGATGCGCAGCCCGCCCTTCTCGATGACGATCTGGGCCGAACCGAGCACGTGACCCGCCGGATGAAAACTCACGCGAACGCCGTCGATATCGATCTCCTCACCGAAGGTCGCCGCCTGTTCCGACCCGGCGAAACCGTCGCCGTAGCGCAGCCGCATGATGTCGAGCGTCTGGCGCGTGGCAAGCACTTTCGCATGGCCGGCGCGGGCATGATCGGAATGGCCGTGGGTGATCAAAGCCCGCTCGACGGGGCGCACCGGATCGACATGGAAGCGGCCGATGGGGCAGAAGAGCCCGGCCGGGGTGGGATGAAGCAATGCCTCGGGTTTCATGCCCCTCAAGATAGGCGCAAAAAGCGCACTTGGAAGGGCATCAGGCCGGGCCTGCCTTCTTTTCGACGACCTGCGCCGCCGGCAGGCGGATCGGCTTCAGCAGGCATGCGGCGAGAAGGCCGATCAGCGCCATGGCGCTTCCCGTCATGAAGACCGGCACGAAGGCTTCCGTGTAGAGCGTGTGAACCGCGATCCGCGACGCCTCCGGCAATCGAAGCATCATGGCCGGCGTGAGCGAAGCGATATCCTCGACGCCCGGAATGCTGGTGCCGACGCCCCTGATCCCGGCGGCAACGATCGCGCCGTAGATGGAGATCGCGATCGAAGCACCGGCCATGCGCATCAGCGTCACGGCACCGGTCGCCGCACCGACATCTTCGCGCGGGGCGGAATTCTGCACGCCGATGATCGGCGCCTGCTGGCCGAAACCGATCGCAAGCCCCTGCATCAGCATGAACCCCAGGATGAAGGGAACCGGGGTTCCGGCCGGAAGCTGCGAGAAGATGAACAGCGCCACGACGTTCAGCGACAGGCCGATCAGCGTGAAGGGCTTATAACGGCCGCTGATGGAGATCAGCCTCCCGGTCGATATGGAACCGATGACGATGCCGGTGGTGGTGGCAATGAAGCAGAAGCTCGCCACGGATGGCGAAAGGCCCGTCGTCGTCTGCAGGAAAAGCGCGAAATAGTTCGCCATGCCGATCGCCACCGCCCCGGTGCAGAAGGACACGACCAGGAACAGCGAAAAGGTCGAATCCCGAAAGAGTTTCAAAGGCACGATCGGTTCGGGAACACGGCCTTCGACGACGACCCAGGAGATGGCGCAAAGCACACCGAAGGCCACGACCAGCATGGATTGCCAGGCGAGGAGCGAACCGAAGAGTGTGACGCTATCAGCCCAGACCACGATGCTCGCGACCACTGCGGCAAGCAGAATGGCACCAGGATAATCGATCTTCGGCCTGCGGACCGGACGGCGATAGGGCAGCAGGAGCGAGATGCCGGTCAGAGCGACGATGCCGATCGGCAGGTTGATGAGAAAGATCGACCGCCAGCCGAACCATTCGCTCATGGTGCCGCCAAGCAGCGGGCCGAGGCTGCCGGACGCCATAATGACGAGGCTCGAATAGCTCTGATATCTCGCCCGCTCGCGCGGCTCGAAAAGATCGGCGTTGATGGAAAAGATCGACACCATGATGCCGCCGCCGCCCATGCCCTGCAGCAGGCGCGAGGCGATGAGCGAATCCATCGACCAGGCAAGCCCGCACGTGAGAGAGCCGACGGTGAAGATGACGATCGCCGCCAGCATCACGTATTTGCGGCCGAAGAGATCGCCGAGCTTTCCGTAGATCGGCATCGTCGCGCTGGTCGCGAGGAGATAGGCCGAACCGACCCAGCCGAAACGCTCCAGTTCACCGAATTCGCCGATGATCGTCGGCAATGCGGTCGAAACGATCTGGTTGTCCAGCGTCGCCATGAACAGCGCCGTCAGCAAAAAGCAGAAGATCACCAACCGCTGCCGGCGATCGGTGACAAGCGGCACATGGGCCGGGCGGGTCATATCCATAGATTAATCCAAAGTGTCGAAATTTTATGTGCCTCAAGCATATAATTGTCAATGGCACTTTGATGCCCAAAGCAAAGAATGGTTGGAACGGAGCGGAGGGTCTGATATTCTTGCCCGATGACCAAGAGCCTTTTGAAACAGGAATCTGCCGCTGCCCCCGAAGATGTAGCGCGCATCAGCGAGACGCTCGGCCGCATGCGATTGCTGATCGGCCGGCGCATCATCGGGCGCACGGCAATCGCCAATATCGCTCCGGGTCTCGACATTTCGCATCTCGACGTGCTGGACGTGATGCGCCGCATCGAGGGCGAGGTCACCGTCGGCGCGATCGCGGAGGCGATGCGCATCGACCCGTCGCGCGGCAGCCGGCTGGTGGCGGATCTCGTCGCCCGCGGCATCCTGCGCCGCGACGCATCCCAGGCCGACGGCCGCCGCTCGCTCGTCGTCCGGACCGACTTCGGCGACAGGCTGCTGGCCGAAATCCGCGCCGTCAAACGGACGCTGCTTGCCCGCGTGCTGGAAGACTGGCCGGAGGAAGAGCTCAACGCCTTTTCCGCACTCTTCGAAAAATTCGTATCGAACTTCGAAGCCATCTACGTGGCGGCGGAGAAGACGCCGGGGTCCCACCTTTCCGACGCCCCCCGAGCTATGTCATAGATTGCGCATAAATTGCTATTCCGCTATTCTGAAGAGGGAATATCGGAGGCAAAACCATGAATGTTTCGGTCGGTCCCCGCTGGGAAAAATTCATCGAGGAAGCGGTGCAGGACGGGCGTTACGGCTCGGCCAGCGAAGTGGGGCGCGAAGGCCTGCGGCTGGTGGAAGAACGCGAAGCAAAGCTTTCGGCGCTGAGGGAGACGCTGCAGCGGTCCATTGAAGCCGGCGGTGACGTCAGCGAAGAAGAGCTGGATGCTTTTCTGGATGCCGAATTCGAGAAGCTTGAGAAAGAGGGCTATTGAGTGCCACGCATTCAATATCTCGATAGCGTGAAGGCCGATTTCAGGGAAATAGCCCATTACGTCTCAAGAGAAAGCGGCAGCGCGGCAATCGCACGACAGTTCGTGAAAGCATTGCGTCACAAATGCCGCAACCTCGCGACGCTACCCGGTACAATGGGCCGAGACCGCTCGGAACTCGGCCGTCGATTGAGAAGCGTCGCGTATCGGGGATACATCATCTACTTCCGTTATGCAGATGATCGCTTCCAGGTGATCAACATCCTCGAAGGCCATCGGGACACCGAACGGCATTTCGGCACCGGTGATACGGAGCCGGAAAGCGAGGACTAAATCCCTTCGCCGCCTGAAACACGCAGCCGGTCGCGTCCCTGGTCCTTGGCCTCATACATGGCGCGGTCGGCACGTGCGAGCAGAGTTTCGGGCGTATCACCATCCTGCGGAAAGAAGGCGATCCCCATGCTGCAGGTGGCTGTGACGCTCCTGCCTTCGACGACAATCGGGCGGGACACCAAATTACGGAGCTCCTGCAGCCGGCGCACGACGCCCAGCTCATCCTGACCGGGATTGCTGAAGACGATCGCGAATTCGTCGCCGCCAAGCCTAACCAGAAGATCGCTGGCGCGGATACAGTTCGCCATGCGGGATGACAGCGTCTTCAAGACTTCGTCTCCCGCGGCGTGACCGAGCGTATCGTTGATCTGCTTGAAATTATCGAGGTCGATATAGGCAATCGTGACCTTGCGGTTCTCGCGGCGGGCCTCATGCAAGGTGCGGCCGAACTGGGCCCAGAACAGCGTCCGGTTCGGCAGGCCGGTCAGCGGATCGTGGTGCGCCATATGCTGGATACGCTCTTCATTGCGGGCACGCTCAATCGCAATGCCGGCGATATCGGTCGCCATGGCCGTCAGCTCGAGCTCCAGATCCGTAGGCTCGCGCGGGCTGTCGGAATAGAGCCCGAAGGTGCCGAGCACCCGGCCGTCAGGCGCCAGGATGGGTGTCGACCAGCAGGAGCGGAAACCGAATATGATCGCGAGTTCGCGATAGTCGTCCCAGAGCGGGTCGGCCAGGACGTCCACGACGAAAACCGGAGAACGCCGCCAGGCGGCCGTGCCGCAGGAGCCGACCTTCGGTCCGATCTCCAGGCCGTCGATGAGTTTCACATACGCAGGCGGAAGCCGCGTGGCCGCGCCGTGACGCAGCCGGTTCGTATTCTCTTCAAGAAACAGGACGGAAGCCGTGATACCGTCCAGTTCTTCCTCCACCGTGCGGACCAACGCATCGAGAACCGTCTGGAGGGATTGGCCGCGAGCGATCATCTCCAACAGCCGGGCATGGCCGTGGCGGCGGTCGTCCTGTCGCTTGCGTTCGGTGATGTCCCGCGAAATGCCGACCAGGCCGACGATCTGGCCTTCCGCATCGCGCAACGGCATCTTCGATGTGGTGAGCCACAGCACGCGGCCATCCGGAAGCTTGATGCGTTCCTCGCGGCCCTGGATCGCAATGCCTGTCGACATGACCTCCTGTTCGACGGCAAAGAGTTCACGCGCGGTCTCGTGGGCGAGGATGTCGAAATCGGTCTTGCCGATCATGTCGGAACCGTCGTGGAACCTGCTGTTGCGGCCGGCGGCGGCGTTGGCGAAGACAAAGCGGCTCCGACGATCCTTCACATAGATGAAATCCGGAAGGTGATCGAGAAGACTATAGGCTTCGAGTTGACCTGTGACGGGGGTAATGTCGAAATCGGTATCGGTTTCAGTGGAGACACGAAGCAGGCGTGTGCAGAGTTCGTCCAGCGGATCGGAGGTGAAAGCCAGGGGCATGCTATGCGACAAGGGTCCCACCATCCCCACCTCTCCTTCCACTTTCATCCGAAAAATGCGCGAGAACCCGCCGCCCCATTGCGTATAGCATGACGCAGAATTCCTTATCGTTGCTTAAAAAGATTGTGAAATCTGCCATGCGTGGAGCATGTATAGAAGCATTTTCTAATCACCCGCTCAAAACTAATCCGCGTAACCATCATGCAAAGGTCTGGCATGGAAAATGCTTCGTTGATGTCAAAGGATAGCGTTGGATGATTTCGAGACGGGCAGTATTGACGATGATCGCCAGCGCAGCCGCCTGTGGAGGGGGGCCGCTCCGTGCGCTCGCGACCCCGGAGGGGTTTTCGACCGCCGATATGCGCGGGTCGATCGATGCCCGGGAACATGGCGTCACGCCCGAGGGCGGCGAGAAAGCAAGCCGCAAACTCGGCGAGATCATCACCAAGGCTGCGCGCCGGAACATGCCTGTCTTCCTGCCGCCCGGCAATTACCAGATCTCCAATCTCGACCTGCCCGAGGGCACGCGGATCACCGGCGTGCCCGGTGCTTCACGCCTCGTCTATTCCGGTGACGGATACCTCCTGAAAGCCGATGACGTGCGTCGCATCGAGCTTACCAATATCGTGATCGACGGCGCCAGCCGCCGGCTCGACGACCAGAGCCCCGCGCTCGTCCACCTGCGCGGTGTCGACGAGGTGATGATCGACAATTGCGAGATCACCGGTGCGGGAAAGACGGCCGTCCAGCTCGAACGGTGTGGCGGAAGGGTCGAGCGAAGCCGGATTTCAGAGGCTGGCGAATACGGGCTCCTGGCCGTGGAAAGCACGGGGCTTTCCGTGACCGGCAACACGGTCGTCGACTGCGGCAATGGCGGTATCCTCATCCATCGCTGGACGAAGGGCATCGACGGCACGATCGTCTCCGGCAACCGCATCCTCAGGACCGGCGCGACGAATGGCGGAACCGGCCAGTACGGCAATGCGATCAATCTCTTCCGCGCCGACAACGTGATGGTGACCGGCAACCACATCTCGCAATCGGCCTTTTCGGCGATCCGCGCCAACAGCGCCTCGAACGCACAGATCGCCAATAACCAGTGTTTTGCATCGGGCGAAACGGCGATCTATGCGGAGTTCGCCTTCGAAGGCGCGATGATCTCCGGCAATCTCGTCGACGGCGCGGCGAACGGCATCTCGGTCGTCAACTTCAACGAGGGCGGTCGGCTTGCGACAGTCGCCAGCAACATCGTCCGCAATCTGAAACCCGTAGGCCCCTACGCGCTGGACGAGGCGATTTTCGGCGTCGGCATCAGCGTCGAAGCGGATACCGCAGTCACCGGCAATGTGATCGAGAACGTGCCGCTCTGGGGCATGGCGCTCGGCTTCGGCCCCTATCTGCGCAACGTGCTGGCGAGCGGAAACATCGTGCGGCAGGCGAAAGTGGGCTGCGCCGTGACGGTGGTCGAGGGCGCGGGCGACGCGCTGATCTCGGGCAATCTCTTCGAAGCGGTGCAGGACGGCGCGGTGATCGGATACCGCTGGAAAGCGCCCTCCACCACCGAGCTTGGCCGCGGCGGCAACCAAGGCCGGGGGCTTGCGCATCTGACGATCGAGAACAACCGAATCGTTTAAACGAGATCGTCGGGTTCATCGCCGAAATCGACATTGCGGCCGCGATGGAAAATGCGGATGATCATCACGATGTCCTCCTCAATGGAGAAGGCAATCGTCGCCTTGTAACGATAGCCGACGAGGCGCAGGCCGGGCCTTATGTCATCGCGCAACATGCCGCGTTTCGGGAAAGTGGCAAATCCCAGACAATAACTTTCGATCTTGCGGACATATTCGCGTGCCGCTTCGACACCCATCCTGGGCGCCAGATATGTCATAATGTCTTCAAGTTCCTTTGCTGCCTTCGGCCCGAAAATGACACGATGGCTCATGCTTTGTTTTGTTTTTCGAGGAGCAAAGCCGCACGGGCATCGAGCCGCTTACGGAGATCGTCCGGCGACAACGTCCGCTCCGGATGAGCCTTCAATTCATCGTAGGCCGGGCCCACCTCCTCCACCAGCCATTTCTCGATCGCCGCATCGCGGGCGATCAGCGTCCTCAGGCCATCGCGGATCACTTCGCTTTCAGTGGCATATTCGCCGGAAGCGACCTTGGCCTTCACCATCTCGGCCATTTCGATCGGCAGTGTGATGCTCAGCGACTGGGTGGTGCGCATGGGGCAGCTCCTTTAATGACGACACGATTAAATCCTATCGAAAACTTTCATCGTCGTCCAACGCGGATTGATCTTCCGTTTTTCCGCGCATGCCCGTAGCTTGCCGCCGACATCCATTCGCATGCCGTCACCCCGAAATCGGTTTGACTTTCAGGCTGCACGCCCAGGAGAAACGTAGAATGCTGAAAATCTATGGTGTCTATCGCTCGCGGGCGACCCGCCCGCTCTGGCTCGTCGAGGAACTCGGCATTCCGTTCGAGCATGTGCCGATCATCCAGGGCTACAGGGTGCCCGAACCGATGGCACCCGGCGCGCGGGTCAACACGCTGTCGCCGGAATTCCTGGCGATCAACCCGATGGGCTCGATCCCCTCGATGGATGATGATGGTTTCGTGCTGCACGAATCGCTGGCGATCACGCTCTACCTCGCCCGCAAATACGGCGGCGTACTCGGCCCCAAGGATATCAACGAAGAGGCCCTGATGGTGCAGTGGTCGCTGTTCGCTGCCACCAGCATCGAGACGCCGGCACTCAAGATTTCCTCGACGATCGCCGGCGGCAAGCAGGATACGGAAGAGGGCAAGACCGATATCGATGTCTCGGCGCGCCTGCTGAAGCGTCCGTTCGACGTGCTCGAAAAGCATCTGTCGAAGAACAGCCACATGATCGACGGCCGGTTCACCGCGGCGGACATCAATGTGGCGGAAGTCGTGCGCTACGCACAGGGGCATGCGACCCTCTTCGACAGCCGCCCGGCGCTGAAGGCCTGGCTCGAATCCTGCCAGGCCCGCCCCGGCTTCAAGGCCATGTGGGACAAGCGTCTGGCCGAACCGGCCTAATTTTTCCTTGCCGTCAGGGCTCTTCCAGCTCGGCCAGTTCCGCTTTCAGCCATGTGTGGAAGGCCCTGACCTTCGGTGGCGGGCGGGATCCGGCTCGAGTGACGAAATAGTGTCCGAAGCCGGTCGCCGCACGGACAGAAAAGGGTTCGACGAGCTTGCCGTGCTCCAGCGCGTAGGCCGCCAAAGTCTGCCACGCGAGCATCACCCCCTCGCCCGCGATCGTCGCATCCAGGCAGAGCGACGCCTCGTTGAAGACGTGGCGGACGTTCAAAGGCCCGGGCGCGACGCCCGCCGCCTCGAGCCAGACATCCCAGGAGAACATTGCCCGGCCGTCAATGATGGCCGGCAGTTTGAGGATATCGGCCGGCTCCTTCAGCTTTGCCGCAAGAGCCGGCGCGCAGACCGGAAAGATGAGCTGCGGCAGCAGAAGCTCGGCATCGACACCCGGCCATTTGCCCGTGCCGACGCGAATGCCGAGATCGACACCATCGGTGACGAAATCGGCCATGGCCGTGGTGGCATCGATCCTCAGCCGGATCTCCGGATGGAGCGCCGAAAACCGATCCAGCCGATGGACGAGAAAACGGGCCGCGAAGACCGGCGCGACGGAAATCGTGAGCAACGTGTCGTCCCGCCGCTGCCCGAGGCCAATGGCCTCCGACAGCGAGTGGAAGCCTTCCGTCAGTCGTGCCAGCATGGGCCGCGCCGCATCGACCGGAACCATTCCCTTCGGCAGACGATGAAAGACCGGCCGGCCGAGCTGTGCCTCCGCCTTGATGACCTGCTGGCTGACGGCACCAACCGAGACGCCAAGCTCTTCCGCCGCCGCCTGCAGCGACCCCAGACGGCCTACCGCTTCCAGCGCCCGCAATCCGTTCAGATGCACGAGGTTGAGGTTTCTCATATAGTTTTTCTAAAGCCGGATACTCAAGAACTCAATTGAAAACCAAACTGGAAGCGCCGATATTCCCCCTGCAAATGATAACAAATTTGCAAGGTGGCACACATGGAATCGCTCAAGATTTTCTTGAACCCGACAATCTGGCTGAAATCAGCCAGGGCCTCCATGGAGAAGCGGTCCGATGATCCGTTCGATGATCCGGACATTCGCTCCATGAACCTCAGGCAGCTCGCCGACCTGCCCTTCCCGGGGATTTATGACAAGGCATGCCTGGAAAAGATGCCACTGGCAAAATGCGCCTGACGGATCAGGCTGCCTTTTCCTCGGCAAGCGCCTTCTGGACCGCCGGTCGCGCCTTCATCCGTTCGTAATGCGCCTGGACGCGCGGAAATGCGGCGATATCGACCTTGTCCCCTTCCAGCCAGCCGGCGATGGTGAAGAGATAGGGATCGGCGACGGAATACTGCTCGCCGAGCACATAGGGGCCCGCAAGAAAATCGTCCTCGATCAGGCGGAAGCATTCGCCCATGGTCTGCGGCACCTTGCGCAGCATGTCCGCATGGGAGGACGGCTCGTCGGCCCATCTTGTGCCGCGGCGACCATGCGCATGCGCCACATGCACGGTCGAGGAGAGATAGGCGTTGAACGCCTGCATCCTGGCAAACAGGAACGGATCGTCGAGCGGGGCCAGCTTCGCCAGCGGCGCGGCCTGCGCGATGAAGGCTAGAATTGCGACCGTCTCGCTCAGCACGCCCTTGTCTGTCACCAGAGCCGGCACGCGGCCCTTCGGGTTGATCTTCAAATAAGCTTCGGAACGCTGTTCGCCTTCGGCGAAATTCAGCCGCTTCACCTCATAGGGCAGGCCGGAATCGGCAAGCGCGATATGGCTGGCGAGCGCACAGGTGCCGGGCGCGAAATAGAGCGTATACATGAACATCCTCCGATTTGAGGATGCCGTTGTAGCACAGGCTCACGTCTCAGGAAGCCTCAAACGACGCCTGGAACATCTTCCAATCGATACCAGACCGGAATGCCGCGTTCGGTGGCCAAGCGGACATCATTATCGGCGCCCCTGGATTCGCCCGGCAGGCGAAGCACACCATCGCAAAGCTGCAGCAGGCGTCCGGCAGCGGGATGGAAAATCTCCTCGTAGAGATCGTCTCCTATCTCCTTGCCGCCCGCCGCGCGCCATACCGGCAGAGCCACCCATTCACCGATCATCGGCACGTGACCCGCCCTGAACAGCGCGTAGGAGGGGGCCTCCAGCCGTCTCAGGTTCTCCGCCATCCTGTCAGGGTCATCACCCGTACCCGAACGATAGGGACCGGCAATCAAGATCAACATGTTCGTTTCTCCAGAACGTATCCCGCATGCATCGCGGAACTGCACGAATTTGCCCGAAGTTCTTTACATATAGCGTATTTTCAGGCATATTCGCGCTTATTCATGCAATTTCGTGCAGAGTCAAGAGCCATGCTGACGAGCCAACGCAAGAACCTCATTCTCGACATGCTGCGTCGGGAGGGTCAGGTCGTCGCCAAACGGGCGGCAGAAGAGTTTTCGCTGTCGGAGGACACGATCCGGCGGGATCTGCGGGAGATGGCGGCGGAAGGCCTGCTCAGGCGCGTACACGGCGGCGCCATGCCCATAACGCCGGACCTGCCGGATTTTACCGCACGGCAGGCGATTTCGTCTGACGTGAAGAGGAAGCTCGGCGCAGCGGCTGCCGCCATGGTCAAACCGGGTCAGATGATCTTTCTCGACGGAGGTACGTCGACGGCTGAAATCGCCCGGGCGCTGCCCCGCGATTTCGCCTTCACGGTCGCCACCCACAGCCCGACGATCGCTGCGGAACTGGAGCATCATCCGACCGCCGAGGTGATCCTGATCGGCGGCCGGCTCTACAAACATTCGATGGTAGCAACGGGAGCGGCTGCGATGAGCCAGATCGCGAATATGCGTCCGGACATCTTCTTCCTGGGCGTGACGGCGGCGCATCCCGTCCGCGGGCTCTCCACCGGCGATTTCGAGGAAGCCGCAATCAAGCGGCATATTTCCGCTTGCTCGGCCGAGACGATCACGCTGCTGACGGTGGACAAGCTGGACGCCGTCTCGCCGCATGTGATCATGCCGGTCTCGGCGCTTTCGGGCATCATCATGCAGAGCGGCGCTGACGAGGCACGGCTGGCACCCTACCGGGCGGCGGGATTGGATGTGATGGAGGTGTAGCGGTCAGTGCTCACGCGCGACTGAGAAGACCGCTATCTTGTCCTGCGTCATCCTTGGGCTTGTCCAAGAATCCAAGCCATCTCAAAACATCAAGCCGTTGCAGATCCTCGGCACAAGACCGAGGATGACGGAGGAGAGGTTGGCACGCCGCCGGAAGGAAGCCTCACGCAAACAGCGCATCTGTGACGCGGACGTCGCCGACATGGATGCCGTTCCAGTTCCTCATGGACTTGTTGGCCATGAAGAGAAGCTTCGTCTGAACCTCGCCGCCCCTTTCGAAATAGCGGGAGATCAGCGCGAAGATCATGGCTTCCGCAGCGCGCGTCGTGCCGTCCTCGCATTTCACCGCGATCGCAAGCCCCTGATCCGGCAGGGCCGCGACGAAGACGCCCTCGGCGCCGGTCTTGGCGAAGATCTTGCCCGGAGCGACTTCCATCAGCTTCGTGCACGCGCGGTTGCTGCCGGCGACGTAGAAGGGCTCCGCCATGCAGGCCTCCATCAGCCGGCGCGACGCCCTGGCGCGCTCCGGCGAGAGCGAGCTTCCCGTCACCATTTTTGCAAAGCCGTGGGCCAGCCCCTTGAGCGGCACCGCATAGCTGGGAATCGAGCAGCCGTCCGTGCCGCAATTCTGATGACCGAGGATCGCGCCGGTCAGCGCTTCCATCGTACCCCGGATTTCGGCCTGCAGCGGATGGTCGTATTCGACATAGCCCTTCACCTCCATGCCCGCATGGACACAGGTACAAACGAAGCCGGAGTGTTTTCCGGAGCAATTGTTGTGGAGCGCGGTCGGCTTTTCGATCGTCCGGGCCTGATGGATCAAGGTGTTCTGGTCGGAGGACCAATGGGCGCCGCATTCGAGTGCCGTATCGTCACGGCCGGCTTTCGCCAGCATGGCGGCGGCTGTCGCCACATGCGCGTCCTCACCGGAATGGGAGGAGCAGGCAAGCGCCAGTTCCACATTGCCGAAACCGTAGGCATCCGCCGCACCGCTTTCGATAAGCGGCAGCGCCTGCATGGCCTTGCAGGCCGAGCGCGGGAAGACGGCGGCTTCGGCCTCGCCGAAGGAAAAGACAACCTTTCCGTCTCCGTCGACGACCACCCCCATGCCGCGATGGCGGCTTTCGACCAGCCTGCCTCTGGTAACTTCGACGGTAACGGGGTTTTGCATGGTCGGTCCTGAAATTGCTGTTTTCATTGATGCCTATGCGAAGCGCATACCACAGGCTCGTAAACAAGTCTGGCGCTATCTTCTCGGGGGAACCTTGCATGAAATCCGTTAAGCGGCTGTTTCTGGTCATTTTCATCATCTACCTCCTGCCGACATTCGCCTCGGCAGGTCTGTGGGCGATGAAGGACCGACCGTCGCGATGGAGCGAGGCGCGCTGGTCTTCCGCCGGGATTCTACCGAAGGCGGAACAGAGCGAACAAGCTGCGATCTACGTCTTTTCGGCGATGACCGGCGGGCTGAAGGGCGCCGTCGCCAGCCATGCCTGGATCGTCATCAAGGAAAAAGGCGCAAAAGCCTATACGCGCTATGACAAGGTGGGATGGGGCAAACCGATCCGCCGCAACGGCTATCCGGCGGACGCCTACTGGTATTCCAATGCGCCCGAGCTGGTGACTTCGGTGACCGGTGCAAAAGCGGAACAGCTCATTGCAAAAGTCGAGGGTGCGATCGCCGCCTACCCTTATGCGGAGCCCGGCGGCTACACCATCTGGCCGGGGCCGAACTCCAATACCTTCGTGGCCTATATATTGCGGACGGTGCCGGAGCTTGACGCCGTGCTGCCGCCGCATGCGGTCGGCCGCGATTATCTTCCGGGTGACGAATTCGTGCATCTCGACGAGGACTGGCGCGATCTGCACGTGACGCTGCGCGGGCTGATCGGCTTTTCGGCCGGTGTTCGCAGCGGTCTGGAGGTGCATTTCCTGGGGCTGGTTGCCGGTCTCGACTTCGCCAGGCCGGGCATCAAGGTGCCGGCGGTGGGGCGTATCGGAATTTGAGGGGCAGCTATGCGAAAAATGCAAAACGCCCGCAACCTGGCGGGCGTTTGACAATCATATGGTCAATCGACGATCAGAAGCCGACGGCTTCGCGGGCGACGCGGCGGATATCGCTTTGTGCGATGCCGAGGTCGTTGAGTTCGCGCGGGGTCATACGGCCCAGTTCGGCGACCGTCTGACGATATTTACGCCAATTGTTAAAGGTGCGTGCGACGTTCATGATGATCCCCCTTTCCTGGGTTTTCGAAGCTTAGCAGCCAGTCCTTGGCGCTCTCGTTTGCTTCGATGACCTTCATATAGTCCCGCATCGGTTGTTGTAAAAGTGCCTACTAGACACGCCACCCATGCAGTAAACGCATATCCAGGGCGATCCAGATCAATGACTGGCGAGAAAGGGAGATTGAATATCGACAACCACAAAAAGGAAAAGGGCCGCTCACGCGACCCTTCCATGAGTTTGGTCCGGTTGAACGAACCCGGGCGCTACATGAGCCGCCCGAAGGAAGATGAAGTTCAGGCCGAGGGCTGCCCCGTCAAGACCATCACCTTTCCATTGCCCGTTACGCAGACCGAAATCTCATTAGACATTGGATCACCTTCCTTTCATTACGTTGACGATGAAATCAAGGTAGGTGCAAGCGGCCGAGTCTGCAAGGCACGTTATGTAAACAATCGCGCATTTAAGTGAGTTGCGCAGACTCAGTCCCGTACCTAGAATTCGCCAGCTTCAATCACGGAAGCTCGCCTTTCAGCTCAATTTCAGAACGATCTTGCCTATATGGCTGCTGGTCTCCATCAGCCGGTGCGCCTCGACGACCCTGTCGAACGGCAGGACGGAATGGATGACCGGAGCGACCCTTCCCTCCTCCAGGAGCGGCCAGACCTGGGCCAGAAGATCGTCGCGGATGGCGCGCTTTTCCTCCGCCGTGCGCGGGCGCATCGTGGAGCCGGTGACCGTCAGGCGCTTGACCATGATCGGCGTGAGGTTCACCTTTTCCGCCGTATTTCCGCCGAGGAAGGCGATGATCGACAGGCAGCCGTCCTTGGCGAGTACCGAAAGGTTCTTTTCGAAATAGGCGGCGCCGATCATGTCGAGGACGACATCGACACCCTTGCCGCCGGTCTCCTGCCGGATCACCTCGGCGAAATCCTCGGTCTTGTAATCGATGCCGCGTTTGGCGCCGAGCCTCTCGCAGGCCTCGCATTTTTCCTTCGAACCCGCTGTCGCATAGACCGTCGCGCCAAAGGCCCTGGCAAGCTGGATCGCCGTCGTGCCGATACCGCTTGACCCGCCATGGATCAGCACGCTTTCGCCTTCCGTCAGCCCCGCCATCTGGAAAAGATTGGCCCAGACGGTGAAGAAGGTTTCGGGAAGCGCCGCCGCTTTCACGGCGTCATACCCTTTCGGCCATGGCAAAGCCTGCCCGGCCGGCACGGCGCAGTATTCCGCATAGCCACCGCCGTTCGCCAAAGCGCAGACCTTGTCGCCGGGCTTGAACTCGCGCACCCCCTCGCCGAGGGCAACGACCTCGCCGGCAATCTCCAGCCCCAGGATCGGGCTCGCATCCTTCGGCGGCGGATAATTGCCGCTGCGCTGCGCCACGTCCGGCCGGTTGACGCCGGCCGCCTCCACCTTGACGAGAATTTCTCCGGGCCGGATGGCCGGCAGCGGCCCTTTTGCTGTGACCATGACCTCCGGCGCTCCGAAGGAAGGCAGATCGATGAAACGCATTTCGGCGGGAAACGGCATGACGGGCTCTCCTGTGAGTGTCAGGCCACTGACTTAGGACAGTCCCTCACCGATAGGAAGGCGGCGTTCCGCCGCTCGGTCATTTTGTCTCGCCGAAGGCCGCGAAAACCAGGCCACCTTCGCTGTCTTTCGCATTGGCCTTGACGGCGGCGATCTCAGCTCCGATGCGGCCTAGATCATCGAGCAGCAAGCCCTGCGGTAATTCCAGAACCCCGATCGAGCAGCGCAGCAGCGGGAAATCCCGCTCGGCGCCATAGCGGTCGTGGCCACGGATCTTCCCCGCGATGCGCTCTTCCGGCGAATAGAGTTCAGCGACATCATCATGGAAATCGCTCAGCAGCCGTTCAAGGATTTCGTTCAGCTCCTCTCGGGTCCAATCGCGCACGCCGATGAAGAAGTCATCGCCGCCCACATGCCCCAGGAAAACACCGTCCGAGAAAAAATAACGCTTCATCAGCGCGGCAAAGAGCGAAATCGCGTGATCGCCCATGTGGAAGCCGTAGTGGTCGTTGAACGGCTTGAAATTGTCGAAGTCGCAATAACAGAAGAAGCGGGTCTCATCGTCGTCGCGGCCGCTCTCCTGCATGAAATCGCGGATGGCGCGGTTGCCCGGCAGGCCGGTCAGCGGATTCTGATCCTGGGCGATCTTCAACTGCTTCTCGTTGATGACCTTGATGAGCGAAGCCGCCGATACGACGCCGGCATAACGCATGTTCTCCGTCAGGATGATGCATGCGCTGTTGTCCATGTTGGCAAACAGGCTCATCAGTTCTTCCGCCTCCGCATCCAGGCCGATGACCGGGGCACGATCGACGAAATGCGAAATCGAGCGTTCGTAGACCTTGTTCTTCAAAAGGTCGCGACCGAAGGGCTGGTAGATATATTCCTTCAGGTGGTATTCGTTGATGACGCCGCGCGGCTCGCCATTGGCATTCAGCACCGGGAAGAAGGCCTGGCGCGGGTTGCGGCGGAAGAGCTCGAAGACACTGTCGATGCTTTCGTTCTCGTAGACGGCCGGCAGGTGTTCGATCTGCTTGCGGATCAGTATCTCGTCCAGCGACTGGCTGGAGCGACGACCGCGGCCGATGTCGGCGAGATGAGGAAAGGCAGGCTGCAGCTCCGAGACGAAGGTCGTCGGCCGGGCGATGAACCAGCCCTGCACGAGATCCACGCCATATTCACGGCAGGCTAAGAATTCCGCTTCCGTCTCGATACCTTCGGCGATCACCCGAATGCCGAGCACATGGGCGATGTTGACGATGTTCTTGACGAGATGGCGCTTGCGCGGATTGCGGTCGACGCCGGCGACGAAATGCCGGTCGATTTTCAGATAGTCCACCGGATAATCGCAGAGCAGCTTCATTTCGCCATGGCCGACACCGAAATCGTCGATCGCAAGCTTGAAGCCCTCCTTGCGCATCCATGTCACCAGCTCAGCGAATTCCGGCACGCTGGTATTGTCGAAACGCTCGGAAAATTCGAAGCAGACCGAGGATGGCGCTATATTCGCCTTGCGCAGATGCTGCACCACCTTCTCGATGAAATGTTGGCCCTGATGAATAAGCCGCACATCAAGGTTGAGGAAGAGCGTCGCGGAGGAGAAGTCCGGCAGACCGGCGAACTTCGCCAGCGCACGGTTTGCCATCATCTGTTCGAGCAGCAGAAGCTGGCCGACCTCCTGGGCCTGGTCGAGCAGTTCGAGAGGAGAAGAGAAGCCGATCCGTTCCTGGCCACGCAGAAGGGATTCATAACCGAAGACCGAACCGGTGCCGACTTCGACAATGGGCTGGAAGGCATTTTCAAGCACCAGTTTCGCAAGGGTGACAAGCTGGTCGCTTGCATATCGTCTAAAGACACCCGGTTCCAATATGGCCGCAGACGACATCTACTCACTACTCCACTGCGCAATGGCCTAAAACACAGTGGTGAGGCTCCCATCAATTCGTCAAAAATCCCTTTCACGAAAATGACGTTTCGATGAAAGTTCGATGACAGGAGAATGCATTTTTATACAATATTATAACGACTTAATCGTATCGATGCCGATCGCTCGCTCAGCCTTTGGCGGCAAGCGCCACGGCAATCAGCGCCCACCCCTGCATCATGAGATCGACGGCCAGGAAGAGGCCGAGGATGAAGAGGCTGTTGACCGGCCAGCCGAGCGCGATCACCAGGCCCGCAAGCGCGGTCACGATGCCGCCGACGATGATCCAGCCGGAGCCGCGCACAGGCCGCATCCTGAAGCCGACCCAGAGGCGGAAAATCCCCGCGACGACGAGCGCCACGGCCATGAGGAGAGTGAGGACGGCCGCCGTCAGAGCCGGGTTCCAGAAGGCCAGCACCCCGGCAATGGTATAAAGAATGCCACTCAGCGCCCAGAACAGCATCTGATCCCAGCCCTTCACCTGGAAGGCGTGGACGAGATAGGCGACGCCGCCGACCAGCATCATCATGCCGATGTATAGGACGGAAACAACGGTCGCCGCGAAGAGATTGGCGAGCGCCAGAAAGCCGAAAACCAGGAGAAGAATGCCGAGGGCGAGAAACCAGCCCCATTTGTCACGAATTGCTGCGACTGCCGGAGTATCGATACCGAATGCCATGACCAACCCCTCTCTTGTAACCCTACCCGAACTTATCCGATAGGATGTGGAGCGGATTTGACCAAGGTCAACGGCGCGCGCTTATGCGGCGTGATGGATCGGGATGTTTAGTCACCTGCAAGAGCCTGCGCTTTTGAGATAGGATGGTTCGCAATCGTTTCTTGATTGCGATCGAGATCAAAAATAACTCAACCTGGCGAGGGAATCTAAGGTGATATCGAGATGGTCACGGCAGGACGGCAATGCATATCCACGCTTCGTCTCAAGTGCGGGATTGGTCTATGCGATATCGCGGTCTATCTCCAGCATTGTCTGTGGGCAGATCCTCGGGACAAGCCCGAGGATGACGGTGGAGAGACCGAGCCTCAGGTCCCTGTAGAGAACCTTGAGCAAGTTGCGAGGGTTCTTGTTTTGCCAGCCTGTGCCATACAACCCGTCATCCTCGGGCTTGTCCCGAGGATCTACCCACAGACGGGCCGCCTACAAATGCCCGCCATGAGCAGGAGGCTGGATGCATCATACGCTGATCGGGCCGGAAGAGGACCATGCGCATGACCCGCCCCAACATCCTCATCGTCATGGTCGACCAGTTGAACGGAACGCTGTTTCCGGACGGACCGGCGGAATGGCTGCACGTGCCGCACCTCAAGGCGCTCGCCGCCCGCGCGGCTCGGTTTCGAAACAATTACACGTCCTCGCCGCTCTGCGCCCCGGCGCGCGCCTCCTTCATGGCCGGGCAGCTTCCGAGCCGCACGCGCGTCTACGACAATGCCGCCGAATACGCCTCCTCGATCCCCACCTATGCGCACCATCTGCGCCGCACCGGTTACTACACCGCGCTTTCCGGCAAGATGCATTTCGTCGGGCCGGACCAGCTGCACGGCTTCGAGGAACGGTTGACGACCGACATCTATCCGGCCGATTTCGGCTGGACGCCGGACTACCGGAAGCCGGGCGAGCGGATCGACTGGTGGTATCACAATCTCGGCTCGGTGACCGGTGCGGGCGTCGCCGAAATCACCAACCAGATGGAATATGACGACGAGGTCGCCTTCCTCGCAAACCAGAAGCTCTACCAGCTTGCCCGCGAAAACGACGACCAGGAGCGTCGGCCGTGGTGCCTCACCGTCTCGTTCACCCATCCGCACGATCCCTACGTGGCGCGGAAGAAATTCTGGGATCTTTACGAGGATTGCGAGCACCTTCTGCCCGAGGTCGGGGAAATCCCGCTTGAGGAACAGGATCCGCATTCGCAGCGCCTCATCCTTTCCTGCGATTACCAGAATTTCGACGTGACGGAAGAGAATATCCGCCGCTCGCGCCGGGCCTATTTCGCCAACATCTCCTATATCGACGAGAAGATCGGCGAGCTTGTCGATACGCTGACGCGGACGCGCATGCTCTCCGACACGCTGATCGTGTTCTGCTCCGACCATGGCGACATGCTGGGCGAGCGCGGGCTGTGGTTCAAGATGAACTTCTTCGAAGGTTCGGCGCGCGTGCCGCTGATGATCGCCGGCCCCGGCATCTCGCCCGCTCTTTATACGGCGCCCGTCTCGAACCTCGACGTGGCGCCGACGCTCTGCGACCTCGCCGGTATTTCCATGGCGGAGATCGAGCCTTGGACCGACGGCGAGAGCCTGAAGCCGATGCTGGAGGGTGGCACCCGCGTGAGCCCGGTGCTGATGGAATATGCCGCAGAAGGCTCCTATGCCCCTCTCGTCGCGATCCGTGAGGGCAGATGGAAATATGTCCATTGCGAACTGGATCCGGAACAGCTCTTCGACCTCGACGCCGACCGACAAGAGCTGAAGAACCTTGCCGCAGATCCGGCCTTTGCGGATGTGATGGAAAGGTTTAGAGCAACGCGCAAAGAAAAATGGGACATGGCCGCCTTCGACGCGGCGGTGCGCGAAAGCCAGGCGCGGCGCTGGGTGGTCTACGAGGCGCTCCGAAACGGCGCCTATTTCCCCTGGGACCACCAGCCTCTGCAGAAAGCATCGGAGCGCTACATGCGCAACCATATGGACCTGAACATCCTCGAAGAATCAAAGCGTTATCCACGAGGCGAATGAGATGAAAGCCCAACCCGTCGCCAGCCATTTCATTGATGGCGAATATGTCGAGGACACGGATGGCACTGTCATCGAAAGCCTCTATCCGGCAACCGGCGAGGTGATCGCGCGGCTGCATGCGGCAACGCCTGCCATCGTCGAAAAGGCGATCGCGGCCGCCAAGCGCGCCCAGCCGGAATGGGCGGCAATGAGCCCGACGGCGCGCGGGCGCATATTGAAACGCGCCGCCGAAATCATGCGCGAACGCAATCGCGCGCTTTCCGAACTCGAAACGCTCGATACCGGCAAGCCGATCCAGGAGACGATCGTCGCCGACCCCACCTCGGGCGCGGACAGTTTCGAATTCTTCGGCGGGGTGATCGCCGCGGGCATGAACGGCGACTACATCCCGCTCGGGCGCGACTTCGCCTATACAAAGCGCGTGCCGCTTGGCGTCTGCGTCGGCATCGGCGCCTGGAACTACCCGCAGCAGATCGCCTGCTGGAAGGGTGCGCCGGCGCTCGCGGCCGGCAATGCCATGGTCTTCAAGCCTTCCGAGAACACGCCGCTCGGAGCCCTGAAGATCGCCGAAATCCTCATCGAGGCTGGCCTGCCGAAAGGGCTCTACAACGTCATCCAGGGGGACCGGAATACCGGCCCGCTTCTGGTCAACCATCCGGACGTGGCGAAAGTATCGCTGACCGGCTCGGTACCGACCGGCCGCAAGGTGGCCGCCGCTGCTGCGGGCAATCTCAAGCATGTGACGATGGAACTCGGCGGCAAATCGCCGCTGATCGTGTTCGACGATGCGGATCTCGACAGCGCGATCGGCGGCGCCATGCTCGGCAATTTCTACTCGACCGGCCAGGTCTGCTCCAACGGCACCCGCGTCTTCGTTCAGCGGGACATCAAGAGCGAGTTCCTGTCGCGCCTGAAGGAGCGGACGGAGAGGATCGTCATCGGCGATCCGATGGACGAGGCGACGCAGCTCGGGCCGATGGTCTCCTTCGATCAACGGCAGAAGGTGCTGTCCTATATCGACAAGGGCAAGGCCGAAGGCGCGACGCTTCTGACCGGTGGCGGCATTCCGAACCACGTGACCGGCGAAGGTTATTACATCCAGCCGACCGTGTTTTCCGACGTTATGGACGGGATGACCATCGCGCGGGAAGAGATTTTCGGGCCGGTGATGTGCGTGCTCGATTTCGACGACGAGGACGAGGTGATCGCGCGGGCCAACGCCACCGAATTCGGCCTTTCGGCCGGCGTCTTCACCGCCAACCTGACGCGCGGCCATCGAGTGGTGGACCAGTTGCAGGCAGGCACGCTGTGGATCAACACCTACAATCTCTGCCCGGTGGAAATTCCCTTCGGCGGCTCGAAACAATCCGGCTTCGGGCGGGAGAACTCGCTCGCAGCGCTGGAGCATTATTCCGAGCTGAAGACGGTCTATGTGGGCATGGGGCCTGTCGAGGCGCCGTATTGATGTTCACCACGGCTGTTGTCGCGCAAGCTCGCCCCCCTCTGGCCTGCCGGCCATCTCTCCCACGGGTGGGGAGATCACAAGTGGCACGACCTTCCTGCCAATTGAACGTTGCACCCATCAACACGGCCTTTTGTTTGGCGAAGCGAGTGCGCCCAGCCAATCTCCCCACCTGTGGGGGAGATGGCCGGCAGGCCAGAGGGGGGCTGACCGCGCACGACCTCACGAAAACGTCTGGAGAAAACTGATATGCTTCAGGCAGATTTCGTCATCATCGGTTCCGGTTCGGCGGGCTCCGCCATGGCCTATCGGCTGTCGGAGGACGGCAGGTATTCGGTGATCGTCATCGAGGCGGGCGGATCGGATTTCGGGCCGTTCATCCAGATGCCGGGCGCGCTCGCCTGGCCGATGAGCATGAAGCGCTACAACTGGGGCTATCTTTCCGAGCCCGAGCCGAATCTCAACAACCGGCAGATCACCGCGCCGCGCGGAAAGGTGATCGGCGGGTCGTCCTCGATCAACGGGCTCGTCTATGTCCGCGGCCATGCGGAGGACTACAACCGCTGGGAGGCGCTCGGCGCGACCGGCTGGGCCTATGCGGACGTATTGCCCTATTTCAAGCGGATGGAGACTTCCGAGGGCGGAGAGGAAGGCTGGCGCGGCACGGACGGGCCGTTGCATGTCAAGCGCGGGCCGGTGAAGAACCCGCTGTTCCACGCCTTCATCCAGGCGGGCCGGCAGGCCGGCTTCGAGCTGACGGACGACTATAACGGCTCGAAGCAGGAAGGCTTCGGGCTGATGGAACAGACCATCTACAAGGGCCGTCGTTGGTCTGCGGCAAATGCCTATTTGAAGCCCGCATTGAAGCGCCCGAATGTCCAGCTGGTCTACGGCTTCGCCAACAGGATCGTGATCGAGGACGGTCGGGCGGTGGGCGTCGAGATCGAGCGGCGCGGCGTCACCGAAGTGGTCCGGGCGAACCGCGAGGTGATCGTCTCGGCTTCCGCCTTCAATTCGCCGAAACTGCTGATGCTCTCCGGCATCGGGCCTGCCGAGCATCTGAAATCGATGGGTATCGCGGTGAAGGCCGACCGGCCGGGCGTCGGCGCCAACCTGCAGGACCATATGGAATTCTATTTCCAGCAGGTCTCCACCAAGCCCGTTTCGCTCTATTCCTGGCTGCCGTGGTTCTGGCAGGGGGTTGCCGGCGCGCAATGGGTGCTGTGGAAGGGCGGGCTCGGCGCCTCCAACCAGTTCGAGGCCTGCGCCTTCCTGCGCTCCGCGCCGGGACTGAAACAGCCGGATATCCAGTATCACTTCCTGCCTGTCGCGATTTCCTATGACGGCCGCGCCGCCGCCAGAAGCCACGGTTTTCAGGTCCACGTGGGCTACAACCTGTCGAAATCGCGCGGGAACGTGACGCTGCGTTCCGCCGATCCGAAGGCCGATCCGGTGTTGCGTTTCAACTATATGAGCCATACGGAGGACTGGGAAAAATTCCGCCATTGCGTGCGGCTGACCCGCGAGATCTTCAGCCAGAAGGCCTTTGACGACTATCGCGGGCCGGAAATACAGCCGGGAGAGAAGGTCGAGACCGATGAGCAGATCGACGCCTTCCTGCGCGAGCACTTGGAAAGCGCCTATCACCCGTGCGGCACCTGCCGCATGGGCCGCGCCGACGATCCCATGGCGGTCGTCGATCCGCAATGCCGGGTGATCGGTGTGGAAGGGCTCAGGGTCGCGGACTCATCGATCTTCCCGCACGTCACCTACGGCAACCTGAACGGCCCCTCGATCATGACCGGCGAAAAGGCAGCCGACCACATCCTCGGGAAAACGCCCCTGCCCCGCTCCAACCAGGAGCCCTGGGTCAATCCGCGCGCGGCGGTGAGCGACCGGTAGTCAGTGGCAATCTTTTTCGCACTGATGGCGGATAGCAAGGATGGTAACGGTTTTAACAGCTTCAATTTCGAAGAGGGCCACATAACCTGCCGAGCCAGTCGCGGTTTTCATGGCTGCACCTCATGCATCGCAATTGCAATGCATGAGGTGCTTATCCTTATCAAAAGGCCTAGAGAAACCCGATCCATCTTCCGGCGATCACCGCGCCGATCCAGATGAGGATGGAGAGCGTGGCGCCGATGCGAAGAGCGGCCGTCGGCGCGCCGCCGGAAAGGACCTCTTTCCAACCCTTGCCGAAATGGACGACAGCGACGTTGCCGAGGCCGAGTGCAATGAACCCGAGCTTCACGAGGAACGCCGGATTGCCGGCATATTCCACCGGCTTGACGATGAAGAGGCAAAGGCCGGTGACGATGGCGAGCACCAACCCCAACCCGGCCACGCGCGAGAGGTAGGCGGCAACCGCAGACAAAGGCACGGCCGGCTCGAGGCCGAGAAGCAGGATATCCAGCGCCAGGATCGCGCCGAACAGCATGCCGAGCCCAAGAATGTGGGCGGCATTGACCAGGAGGTAGAGCGTCGATGACGTGATCAATGCCCGGGCGATCGGCGTTTCGGCGAGCGGAGCAAGAAATTCCATTCCCGCCTCAGTTCGTCCGGATGCGTTCCGGATAGATGTCGAAGGTCTTGCCCGCAACGACGATCCGGACCGCTTTCATGCGTTTCTCATTGCGGTCTTCGGAGCGGTTGCCCGTGGCGGTGATCTCGTCGCCGACCTGCGCCTGGCCTTCCACGAAGCCGGAGCGGCGGGTCTGGTTCGGATTACCAAGTTCGACGCGCCAGATGCCGTCTTCGGCCTGGACTTCCAGTGTCGGATGCGGCGGGGCAAAGGAAATCGAGTGGATGGTACCCTTGAGGTCGATCTGGTCGGCCTCCGCCCAGGACCAGCCGTGATGGGCGGCGGCGGTGCCGGCGAATGCGGCAGCGATCGCAGCTCCGGCAAGAGTGCGGGTGATGGAACGATGAGGCATGGCGGCAGCTCTCCATTTTCTACATCCAGCTGCCCATCAACATGTGACGGCGAGACACCACCGCCAGAGTTTTTCACTGAATCTTGATATCATCTCCCGAAACTTACCCTGGAAATGAACTTTACGGCACATTCTGCGGCCCGCGGCTTGCAATCCATGCCGGGGAAGCGAATAAGCGGAGTCGATCCCAGCCAAGGTCGCCATGCCTGTTTCCTATCGCAAATCGAAGATGTTCCGCCGTTCGCGTGTCATGCGCGCATCCTGGAACGTGTGGAAACCACGGATTGTTTTCTGGATCGGCGCGATAGCAATCGGCTTTGTCAGCGTCGGCTTCGCCCTGGCCGCCGACAGGGCGCAGGACTTTTTCATCCAGTTGACCGAGCTCGGTCCCTATGCGTTCCTGCTGCCGCTCGTCCTGACGCCTGCCGGGTTCGCGCTGTGTGCCTGGCTGGCGTTCGCCGTCTTTCCTAATACACAAGGCAGCGGCATTCCGCAGGCGATCGCCGCGCGGCACCTGCGCAACGATACCCATCGGCTGGGGCTTCTGTCCCTCAAACTTGCAGTCGGCAAGATCGTCCTCACCATCGTTGGACTATTCTGCGGCGCCTCGATCGGCCGTGAAGGGCCGACCGTTCAGGTGGGCGCTTCGATCATGCTTGCCGTCGGCCGCGTCGGCGGCATGGCCCAGGCGCGCGGGCTCATCCTCGCAGGGTCCGCGGCCGGCATCGCCGCCGCCTTCAACACGCCGCTCGCCGGGATCGTCTTCGCCATCGAGGAGATGAGCCGAACCTACGAATCCCGCGCCAACGGCCTGGTACTGACGGCCGTCATCCTCTCCGGCCTTGCAGCGCTCGGGCTTGTCGGCAGCTATACCTATTTCGGGGAAACCTCGGTCATGGCCACCTCTCACCTCGACTGGGCGATGGTGGCGATCTGCGGCATTTGCGGCGGTGCGCTGGGAGCCGCGTTCAGCGCCGGCGCAATCCGCGCCTCCCGCAGGATCAGGCGGTGGGCGCATCCAAGCCCATTGAAGCGGATGGTCTGGCTTGCTGCAGGCTGCGGGCTGGCGGTAGCTGTCATCGGCCTCATCTCCGGCGGGCAGACCTTCGGCACCGGCTACAAGGAAGCCAGCGCCATGCTGGAAGGCGCAACGGTATCGCCAACCTTCTTCATCGAGAAGCTCGGCGCAACCTTCCTGTCGATGATCTCCGGCATTCCCGGCGGCATTTTCGCGCCTTCGCTCTCGGTCGGCGTCGGCCTTGGGGCGACGCTCGGCACCCTTTTCGGCGCAAGCATCGCACTCTCGGCCTTGCTCGGAATGGCTGGTTACTTTGCCGGCGTCGTGCAGGCGCCGATGACGGCTTTCGTGATCATCATCGAGATGACCGGCGACCACGAGGCCGTCATCCCCATCATGGCCGCTTCCATGCTCGGCTATATCACGTCGCGCATGCTGTCGCCCGAACCACTCTATCACGGGCTCTCGCGCGCCTTCATCGCGGCAAGCATCCGCGCCAGGCGGGCGGATCAGCAAGCCGGCAGCGCCCGAAGCCAGGGCGACGCCGTCACCGATACCTGACGCATGAAGGCGGAAGTCAGCGCGCCCCCGCGACCTGGTCGAAGGTCCCGCCATTGCCGAAATGCTCGGGCTGCGCCTTCTTCCATCCGCCGAAGAGCGGATCGTTGATGGTCACGAGCCTGGTGTCCGGCAAGGCCTGAAGAAGAGACGGATCGACAAGATCCCGGTTGACCGGCCGGTAGAAATTCCTGGCGGCGATCGTCTGCCCCTCCTTCGAGTAGAGATATTGCAGATAGGCTTCGGCGAGTTTCCGCGTCCCGCGCCGGTCGACATTGGCGTCGACGATTGCGACCGGCGGCTCGGCCAGGATCGAGATCGGCGGCACGACGACGTCGAATGCATCCTCGCCGAGTTCCTTGCGCGCCAGATAGGCCTCGTTTTCCCATGCGAGCAGGACATCGCCGATCCCTCTGTCCGTGAATGTCGTCGTTGCGCCGCGCGCGCCGGTATCCATCACCGGGACATGGCGAAACAGCTCGCTCATATAGGCCTTGATCTTCTGCTGATCGCCCTTGTATTCCTCGTTCGCCCAGGCCCAGGCCGCCAGATAGTTCCAGCGCGCCCCGCCGGAGGTCTTCGGATTTGGGGTCACCACTTCGACGCCGTCCTTGACGAGATCGCTCCAGTTCGCGATTCCCTTCGGGTTGCCCTTGCGCACCAGAAAGACGATCGTGGATGTATAGGGCGCGGAATTGTTCGGAAACTTCGCTTCCCAGCCGGGCTTTATCCTGCCGCTTATCGCCGAGATGGCATCGATATCACTGCCGAGCGCCAGGGTCACGACATCCGCCTCGAGCCCCTCGATGACCGAACGGGCCTGACGGCCGGACCCGCCATGCGATTGCTCGATGGAAACCGTCTCCCCCGTCTGCGCCTTCCAATGTTTCGCGAAGGCGATGTTGTATTCCTCGTAGAGCTCCCGGGTCGGATCATAGGAGACGTTGAGGAGCCGGCTGTCGGCATTGGCCGGTGTGAAAAGCCCGACCGTCAGGGAAAGGCCGAGAGCAACGACGCCCAACCTTCTGAAGAACCCCTCGCCAAATTCCCGGGTGAAACGAAACATGGTGTTCCCTCCTACTGGTTTCACCTAAAACTCTATCGACTAAGTCGTCTTAGTCAATCTGGTGCGAAGAGAAGGCAAAATTGTTTCCCCTCGCCGATGCAGCCGGCAAAGAAAGCACTGGCGGTTGGTACATGGAGAGAATGGCTGGGCCGGAAAGGTCCCGCTTCAGAAAATCGCAATCCTGCCGCAGTCGGGATTCTTGGGAGGATTTCTCTTCGCATATTCTGCATCGGGCGATTGCAACTATATACCGTTCCAGCGAATCCAGGATCGCCGCCTCACCAACCAGACCAAGCCATACCTGAATGGAGTTCGAGATTGAGCGTTGCCTTCACCAAGGAAGAGAGTTCCGAGACAGCCTCGGAAACCCTGCTGCCCGACCGTCCGATTTCTCCCCATCCAAATCTCGTTACGGATGCGGGATTGAGAACACTGGAATTGCAACTGGCTCAAGCTCGCGAGGCCTACAATGCTGCAAACGCAATCGAAGACGTGAATGAGCGGCGGCGGCAGGCGGCAGGCCCTTTGCGTGATCTGCGCTATTTTGCGGAAAGAGTTCGCACCGCCCAGGTGGTCCCCTACCCGACTTCAGCGGATACCGTGGCATTCGGCAGCACGGTCACCTTCAGCCGTGAGGACGGACGGATACAGAAATACCGTATCGTTGGAGAGGACGAAGCCGATCCCAAAGCCGGATCGATTTCGTATGTTTCGCCGGTTGCCCGTGCGCTTACCGGCAAGGCGGTCGGGGATGTTGTGACTGTCGGTGATCAGGAACTGGAAATCACCGCGATATCGTGGGACAGAAGCGAAAGCGCATGAAAACCGTCAGGATCGCCGCCGCACAGACGCCGGAATTCAGGAACGACATTGGGTCCGCCCTTGCGTGTCTTCGCGAGTTCGCCGCACGGGCAGAGGCCGAAGGTGCGAGGCTGCTGTGTTTTCCGGAAGGCTTCCTGCAAGGCTATCTACTGGATGAAGCCTCGGCGCGGCGTGTCGCGCTCGACCTCTCGCTGCCGGAATTCGAGGTGGTACTGCAGCAGTTTCCGAGAACCGGGCCAACGATCGTCGTCGGCATGATCGAGGCCGCGGGCGGTCGGCTCTTCAACACGGCATTGGTCGTCTCGCAAGGCAAGGTCGACGGCGGTTATCGGAAGGTTCATCTGCTCGGCGGAGAGAGGATATTCGACGTCGGCCATCAGCAAACCGTCTTCGAGGTCGACGGCCTGCGCTTCGGGATCAATATCTGCTACGACACGAACTTTCCGGAGGCCGCGCGACAGGTCGCCGATCTTGGCGCCTCTCTGATCGTCTGCCCGACCAACAACATGATGCCGCGGCAGAAGGCCGAGATCTTCAGGGACGTCCACAATGCCGTGCGAGGCGAACGATGCCGCGAAACAGGCCTCTGGCTGATATCCTCGGACGTCACCGGCGAGCGCGACGGACGCGTTGCCTGGGGACCAACCGCTGTCCTCAACCCGGAAGGACAGGTTGTAGCACAACTGCCTTTGGAAAGCCCCGGATTGCTGCTTTTCGACGTTCCGACGGCAGGCTAGGCCAACACATCCGCCATCGGACAGAAGCGGAAAGTCTTACGCCGTCAGAAGCTCGCGGGCGGCGGGGGTCTTGCTCTCGCCGGTGCCTTCGATGGCATCCGCGATCGTGGTGGTGAACAGCACATTGCGCGTGGCATCAGCAACGCGGGCAAAGACATGGCGGATCTCGCAAAGTGCTCGCCGTCGCAATCCTCGCATTTCCGGTAGGCGGTCTGTGACAGGCAGGGAAGCGGTGCGATCGGCCCGTCGACGAGACGCAGCACTTCGCCGAAGGTGATGGCGTCGGCCGGTTTCAGCAGAAGATAGCCGCCCTGCTTGCCGCGGCGGCTGATGACGATGCCGGAGCGCTTCAGGTCGAGCAGGATCTGTTCCAGGAACTTCTTTGGAATACTCTGCTGAACGGCGATCTCGGAGATCAGCATCGGCTCGTCTGGATCGGCCTGCGCAAGGGCGGCCAGCGCCCTCAGCGCATATTTCGCTTTCTGGGATATCATCACGCAACCATCGACAAATAGCGCCGCCGCAGGGCCAAAGGCCTCACGGCGCCGCTCATTCAGCTTCGTTTGAGGCATCCACGGGGCCGCCGGACATGGCGCTCAGGGGGTGCATGCACGCAAGCGGAAACCCTGCCTTGCGAGCATGTATCCGGATTAGCCCAAATCATGAGAAATTACAAACCAATGCCGGGGTTTCCGGAGATAAATCCGGTCACTTTTGGTTAAGGCGGCAGGTTTTCTGTGTGAATGCCGCTTTGGAGAGATATTTGCTCTCCATCTCCATGGGAAGAAACGGGTTTTTCTGTCCTTTCGCGCCGCTTGCCGGGATAATCCAGCAATTGCTCACGGAATGAGACCCCATGACCCTTCATGACGCCGCGGGCCAGGACCGGTTGGCCCAAGCCCCGCCGGTAGTGGCTGATACCCTCGCCGCCCAACTCGAAAGCCTAGACCTTGCCGGTCGCCTGGCGCTGGCCGCCGGGCTTGGACATGCCGTCTTCACCACCTCGCTCGGCATCGAGGACCAGGTGATCACCGCTGCGATCGGAACGCACCGATTGCCGATCGAGGTATCGACGCTGGAGACGGGTCGGCTGTTCAAGGAAACCGTCGACCTGATCGGCGAGACCGAGGAGCGCTACGGCATCGCCATCCACCGCTTCACGCCCGAACAGGGCGATGTGGACGCCTATGTCGCCAAATACGGCATGAACGGCTTCTACGAAAGCGTCGAGGCCCGCCACGCCTGCTGTCATGTGCGCAAGCTGAAGCCGCTTGCCAGGGCGCTTTCGGGCGCCGACGTATGGATCACCGGACTTCGCCGCGGCCAGTCGGGCAACCGCGCCGCAACGCCGTTCGCCGAATATGATGCGGAGCGCAACCTCATCAAGATCAACCCTCTTGCTGACTGGGACATGGAGACGATCCGCGCCCATGTGTCGGCCGAGGCCATTCCCGTCAACCCGCTGCATGCCCGCGGCTATCCTTCGATCGGCTGCGAGCCCTGCACCCGCGCTATCAAGCCCGGCGAGCCGGAACGCGCCGGCCGGTGGTGGTGGGAAAACGACGAGAAGCGCGAATGCGGCCTGCATGTGCCGGAAAGCGCCGCCCAGCCCATCCCGCCGGTAAGCCAGATCGCCCGCTAACCCTTTATGTTTGTTTTCCAGACTGCCCGGAGACCGAAATGCTTTTGTCTGTACAGGAAACGGATGTGAAGACCCCGCCCGTTTCCAGACCACCGCTCGATCCGCATCTGAAAGCCCTCGAAAACGAAGCGATCCACATCTTCCGCGAAGTGGCGGCAGAATTCGAAAAGCCGGTGATGCTCTATTCGATCGGCAAGGATTCTTCCGTCCTGCTGCATCTCGCCCGCAAGGCCTTTTATCCTGGTCGTGTGCCCTTCCCGCTTCTGCATGTGGACACGACCTGGAAGTTCCGCGAGATGATCGCGTTCCGCGACGAGATTGCCGCGAAATACGACCTCGACCTCGTGGTGCATACCAATCCGCGCGGCGCTGCCGAAGGTATCACGCCCTTCAGCCATGGTTCGGCGATCTATACCGACATCATGAAGACCGAGGCGCTCAAGCAGGCGCTCGATGCCGGCGGCTATGACGCGGCTTTCGGTGGCGCGCGACGCGACGAAGAGGCATCGCGCGCCAAGGAGCGCATCTATTCCTTCCGAACGCCGGACCACAAATGGGACCCGCGCAACCAGCGCCCCGAACTCTGGAACGTCTATAACGGCATGATCAGACAAGGCGAGAGCGTGCGCGCCTTCCCGCTCTCCAACTGGACGGAAGTCGATATCTGGCGCTACATCCAGGCCGAGGATATTCCCCTCGTGCCGCTCTACTACGCCGCCGAACGGCCCTATGTGGAACGGGACGGGATGATGATCCTCGCCGAGGATCTGCGCCTTCAACTGCTTCCCGGCGAGGTCGTCCAACGGGGCATGATCCGCTTCCGCACGCTCGGCTGCTTCCCGCTCACCGGCGCGATCCGCTCGCACGCCACCACGCTTGAGGAGGTGATCGCCGAGCTCGAGATCGCCACCGTCTCCGAACGGCAGGGCCGCGCGATCGACCGCGACCAGTCCGGCTCGATGGAGAAGAAGAAACGCGAAGGATATTTCTGAGATGACCGCTCATGCCCAAACCGCTTCGGCCACCATCCTGCCCCTGGCCGAACCTTTAAAGGCGGTGCGCGACACACGACCGCTGCGCCTCATCACCTGCGGTTCGGTCGACGATGGCAAATCGACGCTGATCGGCCGCCTGCTGTGGGACACCAAGGCGGTGAAGGAAGACCAGGCGGCAACGCTTGCCCGTGACAGCGGCCAACAGAACGATCTCGGTCTGCCGGATTTCGCCCTCTTGCTCGACGGTCTGCAGGCCGAGCGCGAACAGGGCATCACGATCGACGTCGCCTACCGTTATTTCTCCACCGACCGGCGCTCCTTCATCGTCGCCGACACGCCCGGCCACGAGCAATATACCCGCAACATGGCGACAGGCGCCTCGACCGCCGATCTTGCGGTGCTTCTGGCCGATGCCCGCGCCGGCCTGCTCGAACAGACCCGTCGTCACGCGACGATCGCGGCGCTGATGGGCATCCGGCAGTTCGTGCTGGCGGTCAACAAGATCGACCTCGTGAACTACGACAAGGCCGTCTTCGAGAGGATTTCCCACGAGTTTCGCGAATTCGCCCTGTCGCTCGGCGTGCGCCAGATCACCGCGATCCCGATGTCGGCGCTGAAGGGCGAGAACGTCGTCTATTCGGCCGAAGCTGCGATGCCCTGGTACGACGGGCCGACCTTGATCGAGACGCTGGAGCTCGCAACGGTGCGATCCGGGCAAGCCGGCGGCTTCCGCCTGCCGGTGCAGCGCGTTTCCCGCCCCGGCGAAGGCTTTCGAGGCTATCAGGGCACGGTTGCCGGCGGCTCCATCAAGCCGGGCGACAGCGTCACGATCCTGCCCTCAGGCACGGTCGCCAATGTCAAGCAGATCGTCACCTTCGATCTGGTGCGTAACGCGGCGGTCGCCGGCGACGCGATCACGCTGGTCCTCGACCGGCAGGTGGATGTGTCCCGCGGCGACATGATCGTCTCGATCGACAGCCAACCGATGACCGGCCACCATTTTGACGCCCAGCTCGTCTCGTTGCAGCCGGGCGGTATCGAACCGGGAAAACGCTATTGGCTGAAGAGCGGTTCGCGCCGCCAGCGCGCCACGGTCGAGCCCTTGTCGCAGCTCGAGCTTGCGACAGGCAAGTGGCTGCCGCATGCCTCAACGCTCTCGATGAACGCCATCGGCAAGGTGCGCCTTTCGTTCGAAGAGCTGGCGGTTTTCGACCCTTACGAACAGAACCGCTCGACCGGCGCCTTCATCCTGATCGATCCCGATACGCTGAACACCGTGGCAGGCGGGATGATCACCGCCAAGCGCGGCGATGTCGGCGGCATCCATCGCAGCCAAGGGGGAGAAGGCCAGCGCGTGGTTCTCTCGCTGCCGGCAGATCTTGCCGAACAGATCATGGCAAGCGAGCTTTTCGCAAACCGCCGCGACGAAGCGGAAATCAGGCGCATGACGGCCAAGCAGGCCGCGGAGATATTCTCGAACGCCGCAAGCGACATCTGAACGCTGGTGATGGTGATAGGAAAGGGGCCGTTTGGCCCCTTCTTTGTCAGTTAGCCGTGGCCGTCTCGCCGGTCCCCTCCTCGGTCCTGCCGGAAAAGAAGTTCGCAAGCAGGGCGCCGGAAATATTGTGCCAGACGCTGAAGATCGCGCTCGGCACGGCGGCCGCCGGCGAAAAATAGGCGGTGGCGAGCGCCGCGCCCAACCCGCTGTTCTGCATGCCGACTTCGATCGCGATCGCCTTGCGCTTGGCAAGCGAAAGCCCGCTTGCCCTGGCGGCGAAGAAACCGAGAAGATAACCGAGCCCGTTATGGAGCACGACGATGGCGAAGATCAGCAGGCCGGACTGGGCGATCGCGCCCTTGCTGGCGGCGACCACCGCCGAGACGATCAGCACGATGCCGATGACGCTGACGAGCGGCAGGGCCGGCACGGCAGCCTTCACGGCACCGGGCAGAAGCTTCTGCAATGCAAAGCCGAGAGCCAGCGGCACCAGGACGACCTTGACGATGCTGATGAACATCGCCCAGGCATCGACCGGCAGATACTGGCTGGCGAACAGCCAGACGAGGAAGGGCGTGACGATCGGCGCGGCGAGCGTCGTGACACTGGTGCACGCGACTGAAAGTGCGACATCGCCCTTGCTCAGATAGGTCATCACGTTGGACGACGTCCCACCGGGGCAGCAGCCGACCAGGATGACGCCTGCCGCGACCTCGGGCGACAAAGGAATGATCCTCGTCAGCAGCACAGCAAGCAGCGGCATGATCAGGAACTGGGAAACGACGCCGATGCCGACATCGAAGGGGCGCTTGCCCACTTCCCTGAAGTCGTCGACGGAAAGGGTCAGCCCCATCCCGAACATGATGATGCCGAGCAGCGTGACAATATAGGGACCGATCTGCCTGAACAGATCGGGCAGCAGATAGCCGAGCACTGCGAAACCGATGACCCACAGGGCGAAGGTCTTGCCGACAAAGGCAGAGAGCGTTGCGAGCGTTTTCAACATGGCCTCCTTCAAACGAAGGGGGCGCAATACGCCGACTGTCGAAGGCGTCAAGGCCAGCGAAGGGCAAAAGTGTCCATTTCCATGGCGGGATTCACGCTTCTCGACCATGATTGACCGCTTCTGACGGGAAGAGACCCGTCAGAGAGGCTCCAGGCCCGGCCGCCACCGATCAAACCGACGCAGGCCGGAAGCCGAAGGCGTGCCTTTGCCTTCCTAATCCGGCATGTTCACTTCCACGTCCAGGAAGGGCGCGTATTGTTGCGCACCGAAGATGTCCGCATCGCCGGGGCTGCCGCTCGGCCGGAGCCGAAGGATGGTGAACTTGATGGCGCAGGCGGGATCGTATTCGACGAAATCGGTCAATCGAGCCGTATCGGCGTTCAGGATGCGGCAGACGGATTGGCGCGTCAGCACCCCCGAACGCTTTACCTTTTCGTAGGTGTCTCGCTCCCGGAAGATGATGTCGAAGGTGATCTTGTCGGTTCCGGCATTCTTGCTGCGGATGGTCTTGGCGAGATCGGAGAGTTTTTTCACGCTCATGATTGGTTCTTTCCCGGCTTTTCAGCCGACGATCGCAGTATGGGTAGGGAAAAGTTCGAGCGGATCGCTGACGGCCATCGTGTGGTTGATCGTCCAGCGATAGGCCGGGCTTGCCGGCATCACCTCGTCCAGCACGAAGGAAACACCGCCGGCCGTGCCTTTGACATCCGGCAGCCGCGCATAGAAAAGCTGGCGCGTGCCGGTGATCGTGACTTCCTCAGCCATTTCCTTGGTCGGCGCCACGCCCTGCACGACGATCAGGAGCTCATGGCCGGGCTTGTCCTTCAGCGGCTCCAGATCGCCCATGATGCCATTGCGCCCGAAGACGTTGTAATGCAGTTCCCAGCCCTCGTCACCGAAGCGCTCGCGGACCTGGGTGCGCGCCCATTCGATCACCTCGTCCACATGGGCGATGGTGTAGGGGTCACGGATACCGGCCATGCCGACAAACCGCTCGCCGATCTTGCCCGAGCCTTCCAGCTTGACACGGAACTCCTCGGCCGGAACGAAACGCATTCCGGTGACGCGGGTGGTCTTTTCGGAAACCTGCTCATAGACGCAATCGGCCATGTCGAGCATGCCGCCCGCCACGAATTCATGGAACGGATTGGAGCGCTCGTACATCGCATGGCCGGCAACCGAGGCGATGGTGCAGCGCTGGGCAGGCGACATGGCCGTCACTTCCACCCAATCCTTCGTCACCTCCCCGAGCACCGTTTCCTTCGCTCCATAAGGTTCGGCGCAGAAGGAGGCGCATTCCAGCACCTTGCCGAGATAATAGGACTGCGCTTCCGGAAAACCGCGTGCCAGTGCCGCGCCGGCGAAGACGGCGCTGTCGGAAGACCGCCCGCCGATGATGACGTCGCAGCCCTGATCCAGAAGCGCGCGGAACGGATGCACGCCCGCCATGGCGACGATACGGGACGTGGCGTCCAACTCCTCTTCCGTCAGCGCCTGCCGGGCATCGAGCCCCTGGATGGTCGAGCCGGAGCGGATCTTCTCGCGCACCAGTTCCTTGTCCACCTCGGAATAGAACCAGCCGAGCTTGAACGGCGGCAGTTTGTGGCGGGCGGCAATCTCGCGGATCATCTCCACATACATGTCGACGCGGCTGTTCGTGCCGGTATCGCCCGACGAGCCGATGATCATCGGCACGCCGATGCGGCGGGACGCGAGCAGCATCTCTTCGAGATCGTGCTCCTGCCAGGCTTTCGGACTGGCACAGATGTCATTGCCGAGCGGCACGGGACCGATATCGTCGCTGCCGGAATCGGCGGCTATGAAATCCGGCCCGGCCTCGACGCCGATGTGGAAGCTCCCGGGCTTCAGGGGCGCAAACCCCAGATGACCGTTCGGGCAGATGATCTTCAGCGACTGCATGCATGTAACTCCCGCAGCAATGATTGTCATGGCAGCGGTTATGCATGGCTCGTGCCAACCTGGTTTCGGGCTGGCAAACGGTTGTTTTTAAAGGAATTCCAGCATCTTTCGCATCATCGTGCATGGCCTCGCGCGAATTTCACGCCGCATGCAGGAAAATCGCGCATCAAGCGCCGGCCAGCCCCAGCTTGATCATCTGATGACGCAGAGCATGACGGCTGAGCTTCAAAGCGGCGGCGGCCTGCTGGACATTGCCGCCTGCGGCTGAAAGCGCCTGCTGTACGAGCTGTTTCTGGAAGGCGGCGCTTGCGTTGTGAAAGCCAAGGCCGGCGAAATCCTGTACGCCCGCAACAGATGGTATCGCGGGAAGCACAGTGGCGGAATGGGCGCGGGCGGTGCGCAGGATACGATCCGGCAGGTGGCGCGGCAGGATCATGTCCTCCTCTTCCAGGATGAAGATGCGCTCGATCAGGTTTTCGAGTTCGCGCACGTTGCCGGGCCAGGGATAGGAGAGGAAAATCCGCGCCGCCTCGTCGCTCACGCCGCGGATCGACCGGCCGTATTGCTCGTTGAACTTGTCGATGAAATGCCGGGCGAGGATCAGCACGTCCTCGCCACGTTCGCGCAGGGAGGGAATGTTGAGCGCGATCACCTGCAGCCGGTAATAGAGGTCCTCGCGGAAGCGGCCGGAATTGACCTCCGACAGCAGGATCTTGTTGGTCGCCGCAATGAAGCGCACGTCGACCGCTGTCGTCTTCACGGCACCGACGCGGCGGAAATTCTGGGTGTCGAGCAGGCTTAACAGCTTTGCCTGCAAAACGAGATCCAGTTCGCGGATTTCGTCGAGGAAAATCGTGCCGTGATTGGCGGCTTCCACCAGCCCCGTCTTCTTCTCCGTCGCACCGGTGAAGGCGCCCCGCTCATGGCCGAACAGCTCCGATTCCATCAGGCTCGACGGAATGGCGGCGCAATTGAGATCGACGAATTCCTTTGTCGCGCGGGCCGATTGCTGGTGCAGCATGCGCGCCACGAGCCCCTTGCCGGTGCCGGTCTCACCGTAGATCAGCACGGTGCGGGTCGGACTTGCGGCGACACGGGTCACGAGCTTGCGCAGCGCGTGAATGCTTTCGTGCGCGCCGATAATCTCGCCCTCGTAACGCGCCATGCGCGGCTCCTGATCCAGCTTGCGGGCCATCCTGCCACCTCAGCCGGTCAGATCGTAGACCCGCCACCGGCCTTCGCAGGGATTGCCCTCCAGAAAGTACAGCTGGAGCATATTACAGGCAAAGATCGCGGAGGAAATGGTGCGGGCTGCGTCCTTTTCGCCGTGCTGGCACAGCGGTCCGCAATGCGGCCCGTCCGGGGCATGGGTTGCCATCAGTCGCGCGGCACGGGGTACGGTCCAGTCGCCCACCGGCACCTCTCTCGAAAGGTAGGCGAAACGGTCGAAGGAATTGGCGTCGATGCGGTCGCCGTCATCGGTGAAATTGAAGGAGGAGAGTTCCGGCGAGACGAAATGGTTGGTGCGCCAGACGCGGCGCCCCTCCTCGACACCCAGAAGGTCCGTGCCGAACTCCACCGAGGCCACGTGTCCGTACCGGTCGGCGAGCGTGACCGAACCACCGCCGGCATGCCGTCTCGCCCGCAGGAACGCGATGGCCTCCGGCACCGAGCGACAGGTGGCGAGGATGCGCGTCATTGCAAAGTAACGGAGCCAGCCGACGCCATGGCGGCGGCTGCCGATATGGGTATCGACCAATGCAAGGCCGGCGGCATTGATGCCGCTCGAATAGGCGCCGGGGCTGCCTGCGCTGCCGACGCAGAGCATCCTGCCGGTCTCGATGTCCGGCCCCTCATGCAGGAAGACGCGCTGGATGCCGACATGGATGCCGGAAAAGTCACGGTTCTTGACGACAAGCGGGCCTTCCGGCCCCTCGCCAATCGCGAAGGTGGAGCAGCCGTCTGCATCGAGCCCCGCCCCCTTGCTCAGATCCCTGAGAAGGCTGAGATGCTGATGGATGAAAAGCTCGTCCTCCGGCAGGTCGAAGCCTTCGGCGATACCCGCAAGTTCCGCCATCGTGTGGGGATCGCTTTCCAGAAGGAAAGCGCGCTGGCGGTGCAGAAATTCCAGCGCCGCTGCATCGAGCACGCCTTCGGCTCTCGCCTGCTCCACGCGGCCGATCGTGGCGGCGAAAACGGTCTCGTGCGCGACCCCGGCGGCAGCCTGCGCCAGGCCGCGCTCGAAGGCGGTGCCGGTGAGGCGGACGGGAAAAGCAGGTTCGACAACAAAGGCGGTCATGAGGTCATCATCATCCTTGCACAAGCTCTTCGGCGAAATGGCAGGCGGCGGTGTGGCCTTCGCCGACCGTGCGGACGACAGGCACGTCCGTCCGGCAACGCTCCACCGCCAGCGGACAGCGGGTATGGAACTTGCAGCCGGGCGGCGGCGCCTGCGGAGAAGGCAGATCGCCGGTAAGCTTCACCCGCTTGCGCAAGCCCGGAGAATCCCCGTCCGGCACTGCCGACAGCAGGCTTTGCGTATAGGGATGGCGCGGCGATTGCAGCACCCGCTCCACCGGTCCCATCTCGACGATCTCGCCGAGATACATCACCGCCACACGATCGGAGAGATAGCCGATCACCGAAATATCGTGCGAGACGAAGAGATAGGTGAGGCCGAGTTCGCGTTTCAGCTCTATGAGAAGCTTGATGATCTGCGCCTGGATCGATACGTCGAGCGCCGAGACCGGCTCGTCGCAGACGATGAAGCGCGGGTTGCTGATCAGAGCGCGGGCAATGCCGATGCGCTGGCGCTGTCCGCCCGAGAACTGGTGTGGATAGCGGTCGAGATGGGCCGCCTTCAGACCGACGCGCTCCATGATCGCCGCCACCTTGTCGCGCGCCTCCCTGCCGCTCTTCGCCAGGTTATGCAGTTTCAGCGGCAGGCCGACGATTTCCGCCACCGTGCGGCGCGGATTGAGCGAGGCATAGGGGTCCTGAAAGATGATCTGCATATCGCGGCGCATGGCCTTGAGTTCTGCCGGGGAAAGCGCCGTCACGTCTGCGCCGTCGAAGGTGACGCGTCCCGCCGTCGGTTCGTGCAGGCGCAGGACGGCACGCCCGAGCGTGGACTTGCCACAGCCGCTTTCGCCGATCAGCCCCAGCGTTTCGCCGCGGGCGACCGTGAAACTGACGCCATTGAGCGCCCGGATGCTGATCGCCGGCCGCCCGGCCAGGCGGTCCATGAGGCTCCGACGCCCGCCGTAATGCTTGACGAGGCTTTCGACCCTGATGAGTGGTTCCGACACGGTCATGGCCTTGTCTCCTCTTCGAGCCGGATGCAGCGGGCGCGGCGGGCAGCGCCGATTTCGCGCATGGCGATCGGCTGAAGGCAGGCATCGATGCGCTCGCGGCAGCGCGAATAGAACCGGCATTGCGGCGGCAGGCCGATCAGGTCCGGCACCTGCCCCTCGATCGGCTCGATCGGCTGGCCGCGTAGCGAAAGCCGCGGGATCGAACGCAGCAGCCCCTTGGTATAGGGATGGCGCGGATCGCCGATCACCGCGGCGGTCGGCCCTTCCTCGACCACCTGGCCGGCATAGAGCACCATCATCCGGTCGCAATATTCCGAAACGACGCCGAGATCGTGGGTGATCAGCACCACGCTCATGCCAAGCCTTGTGCGAATATCCGCGATCAGTTCCAGCACCTGCGCCTGGATGGTGACGTCGAGCGCCGTCGTCGGCTCGTCGGCGATCAGGAGCTTGGGCCGGCAGGCGAGCGCAATCGCGATCATGATGCGCTGACGCATGCCGCCGGAGAACTCGTGCGGGTAATATCTGAGCCTCTCATCGGCGGAGGGAATGCCGACCAGGGTTAGCATTTCCACCGCCTTTTTCCGTGCAGCTTCGGTTCTCGCGCGTCCACCGGAAGGCAAAGTCTCGTCATGCGCATAGAGCACTTCGAGGATCTGCTCGCCGACCGTCAGTGCCGGATTGAGGGCGGTCAGCGCGTCCTGCATGGTCATCGCGATATGGCGTCCGCGGATGCGGCGCAGTTCCTTCTGCGAAAGCGCGCGAAGATCGCGCCCCTCGAAGCGGATCGCACCCTCTTCGATGCGGCCGGGACTTCTCACCAGGCCCATGACTGAAGCAAAGGTGACGCTTTTGCCGGAGCCGGATTCGCCGACCACGCCGAGACATTCGCCGGGGCGGACGTCGAGATCGACGCCATCGACGGCACGCACCTCTCCGGCGCGCGTATCGAACACGGTGCGCAGGCCGCGCACTTCGAGAAGATTGCCCATCGCGCCGGTCATTCGTGGAACCTCGGATCGAAGGCGTCGCGCAGGCCCTGGCTCGCGACGTTGATGACCAGCACCAGCGTCAGGATGGCGAGCCCCGGAAAGGTGCTGACCCACCAGGCTTCGAGGATGAAGGCGCGCCCGTCGGCCACCATCGAGCCCCAGGAGGCGGTGGGCGGCTGCACGCCGAGACCGAGGAAGGAGAGGCTCGCTTCGAGAATGATGACGTCCGCCATGCGGATGGTGGCGACGACCAGAACGGAGGAAAGCACATTCGGCATGATCTCGCGGATCATGATATGGAAGCGCGAGGCGCCGAGCGCACGCGCGGCCTCGACATATTCCAATTCTCGCACGGCGAGCGTCTCGCCGCGCACCACGCGGGCCGGGATCACCCATTCCTTGTAGACCAGCGCCAGGATGATGTTGACCAGACCCGGCCCCATCATCGCCATCAGGCCGATGGCGAAGATGAGATAGGGAAAGCCGAGCAGGATGTCGATCAGCCGCGAGATCAGCGTATCCACCCAGCCGCGCAGATATCCGGCGGCAAGCCCGGCGAGAATGCCGATGACGGTGGCGACGGCAACGACCACCGTGCCGATGAAGATCGATATGCGGGCGCCGTAGATGATGCGCGAGAAGATATCGCGGCCAAGCGCGTCGCATCCAAGCAGATAGGCCCATTCGCCGCCCGGCATCCAGGCGGGCGGCTGGAGGCGACGGAACAGGTCCGTCTCGTTCGGATCCTGCGGCGCGATCCAGGGCGCGAAGACGGCCATGACGACGAAGCCGAGCAGGATGACGGCGCTTGCCACGGCCAGGCGGTTTTCCGCGAAGGTGGCGAGGTTGCGCCGGAAAAGCGAGGCGGCGGGCGAAGCCGTCGCCGGATCGGATACGGCGCTCATAGTTTCACTCTCGGATTGAGGACCGTGTAGAGAATGTCGGCCACGAAATTCATCAGCACGTAGGTGACGGCGTAGAGAAGCACGGCCGCCTGCACGAGCGGGTAGTTGCGCACGAAGATGCTCTCCACCACCAGGCGCCCGAGGCCTGGCCAGCCGAATACGGTCTCGACGATCATGTTGCCGCCGAGCAGCGAGCCGGTTTCGATCGCCGCGACCGAAACGGTCGGGATGAGCGCGTTCTTCAGTGCATGTCGGAAGAGGATGCGCCTGCGGCTAATGCCCTTGGCCTCGGCGAAGGCGACGTAGTCCTGCCGCATTACCTCCAGCATGGCGGTGCGTGTGACGCGCGTCAGAATCGCTGTCATCGGCAGGCCGAGCGTGATCGCCGGCAGCAGGATATGCTTCACCGCGTCGAGGAAGGCGGAGAAGCGGCCTTGGAGCAAGGTATCGATCAGCAGGAAGCCGGTGACGGACGGCACCTCGCTTTCGAAACCGATGCGTCCCGAAACCGGCAGCAGCCTCAGATGCACGGCAAACAGCATCAGAAGCAGGATGCCGAACCAGAACCCCGGCAGCGACACGCCGAACAGCGAGCCGACGGTAGCGATGCGGTCAATGATCGTATTCTTATGGATGGCGGCCGCCACACCGAGCGGAATTGCGGTGGCGAGCGCGATCAGCATCGCCACGAGGCTCAGTTCGATGGTCGCCGGCAGGCGCTCGGAAATCACCTCGCTGACCGGGCGCCGATGAAAATAGCTGGTGCCGAAATCCCCCTGGACGGCATTGCCGAGAAAATTCAGGAACCGCTCCGGCAAAGGCCGATCCAGGCCGAGATCGCTGCGCAACAGCGCTTCCTGCTCGGCCGTCATGTTCTGGTCGCCGATCATGATCTCCACCGGATCGCCCGGTGTGAGCGCCAGCATCAGAAAGACGATGAGGCTCACACCGAGAAGAACGGGGATCAATTGCAGCAGACGTTCGAGAAACCTACCCACGTCCTGCCCTGTCCCGCTTATTCAACGCAGGCGTCGTGAAGGTTGATGCGGCTGTCGGCGCTCGGCTTCCAGCCCTTCACGCGCTTCGAAACCCCATAGATATCCTGGGGCACCCAGAGATAGACATAGGGAAGGTCAGCATTGATGATCGCTTCGGCCTTGTTGTAAAGCCCGGCCCGCTTTGCCGTATCGAGTTCGCTGGAGGCCTGGTCGAGCAGCTTGTCCAGTTCGGGATTGGCGTAATGAGCGGAATTGCCGCGATCGCCGCTGCGATGGGTGGGCAGGAAGATATCGTAGGGATCGAGCGAGCCGTTGCCCCAGGAGGTGAAATACATGTCTCCCTTGGGGTTTTCGTCCTTCGGGTCCCACTTGGCTTTCAGAATGGCCGACTCGCTGACTTCCACCTTGGCGCGGATGCCGCTCTTCGCGAGCACGGAGGCGATTGCCTGGACCGTATCCTTATAGGCACCCTCCGTGTCGATCACCACATCGATGCCGTCGGGATAACCCGCCGCGGCAAGCAGGGCCTTGGCTTTCTGCGGATCATAGTCGTGAGACGGCAGCTTCGAAGCCCCGAAGGCGGCCGGGCTCAGGATACCGTCGATGGACACGGCGTTGCCGCCGAGGATGCGGTCGATGATCAGCTTCTTGTCGAGCGCGTAGGCAACCGCCTGACGCATTTTAATGTCACCAAAGACCTTGCCCTTGTTGTTGAGCGCGATGAAGAAGCTGCGCGTGCCGTTGACGGTCATCACCTCGGTATCGGGATTGTTCTTCACCTGCGCGATAGAGAAAGGCGGCAGCTCGTTGATGATGTCGACATCGCCGGAGAGAAGCGCCGCGACGCGAGAGGCGGTTTCCGGAATGACCTTGAAGATCACGCGGTCGACACAGGCCTTGCCGGCAGGCGGGATGTCCGACGCGCCGCCATAGTAGCCGTCGAAGCGCTCCATGATGATGGAATCGCCCTTGCGCCATTCGGTGAGCTTGAACGGACCGTTGCCGTTTACCTGGGTCGCCAGGCCGGCCGTGCCGACCTTTTCCACGAAGGCCTTGGAGACGATTTCCTGCACCGGCAACATGGCCGGCAGGATCGGCCAGGGCTCGCTCAGGGTGACGATCACCTTGTTGCCCTCGACCGCCGTCGACTTCAGCGGCCCGAGCAGGCTCTTACGCGGACTTGTCTGCCCGTCGCCCATGGCGCCTTCCACCGTCAGCCGGTCGAGCGTGAACTTGACATCCTCCGCCGTCAGGTCCGAACCGTCGTGAAACTTGATGCCCTTGCGGATGACGAACTCGAAGGTGGTCGGCGAGGTCTGCGTGAAGGATTCGGCGATCTCCGGGACGATCTTCATATCGGCATCGCGGGTGAGGATGCCGTCATAGAGATTGCGGATGATCGTTTCGGTTTCGCGGTTGCGGTGATTGGCCGGGTCGAGCGTGAGAGCATCGGCGGTGAAACCGACACGAATTTCCGAGGCGTCGACCGCCTGCAGAGGCAGGATGACGGCGAGCGCCGAGGCAAAGAGAAGGTTCTTGAAATTCCCCATTATCGTTCTCCTGTTCTTGCCAGAGATCATGCATGAATCCTGCACTTCCTGCTGGTCGAATCTCGTTACGCAAACACCGTGCCAGTCCCTGCAAGCTGGAAAGTCGCGAATTTTATCGAGATAAATCAGGCGCATGCATCGAAAGCGCGGCTGCACGAGCTATAACGTCGCACATCGCGCGTCGATTTCACGCGACACGCGTGAGACTGACGCAGGGCGGGCGTGGCCGGTCAGCGGCGCGTGCGTGCTGCCCGCCGTAAGGACGGCATCCGTCTTCAGCCGGGCTTTGGGGTTTCTGTCGGGAGGTTGCCGTCAAGCATGCCGTCGATCAGATGAAGGCGGCGGTCCATGCGTGCGGCCATATCGAGGTCATGGGTGACGGCCACGACGGTCTTGCCGCGCTCGCGAACAAGCGCCTCGAGGATTGTGAACACCTGCTCCGAGTTCCTGCTGTCCAGGCTTCCGGTCGGTTCGTCGGCCAGAATGAGCGGCGGGTCGTTTGCCAGCGCGCGCGCAACGGCGACACGCTGGCGCTGGCCGCCGGACATCTGGTCGGGGCGTTTGTCGAGATGATCGCCGAGACCGAGCGACCGGAGCAGTTCGCCGGCCCGCTCGCGCATGGCAGGACGGCTCAGTTTCGCAAGCCGGCGCATCGGGATCTCGACATTCTCCCGCGCCGTGAATTCCGGCAGCAGGAAATGGAACTGAAAGACGAAGCCGATCGTCGAAAGGCGGATCGCGGCGCGCTCCGCCTCGTTCATCTCCTCCGTCTCCCGGCCGGCGATGAAGAGCGTTCCTTCCGTCGGCCGGTCGAGCAGGCCCAAGAGATAGAGAAGCGAAGACTTGCCGGAGCCGGAAGGGCCGGTGACGGCAACGAATTCCCGCTCGCCGATCGCAAGCGTGATATTCTTCACGAGCGTCACGGGCACGGTCTCGCGGAGGATGCGCGTCAGGTTCCTCGCCTCGATCAGGTTGCTCATGTAGCCCCCCTGATGATGTCGACGGGATTGACCCGCGCCGCACGCCTTGCCGGAAGATAACCGGCGACCGCCGCCGATCCGAGCGCGAAGGCCGAAGCGATGACATAGTGGAGAACACTCCAGGCGATCGGCAGCCGGGTCATCTCCTGGCCGGTGGCGGCGATCTCGAAACGCACCAGCGACAATCCATAAACGAGCAGAAAGCCGATCAGCCAGCCGCCAACCGAGCCGGCGGCGCCGATGGCAAGGCCTTCGAGCAGGAACAGGCGGCGCATGTCGCCGGCGGGAAAGCCGAGCGATTTCATGATCGCGATATCGCGCGCCTTCTCATGCGTGATGGTGGAGATGATATTGAAGATGCCGAAACCGGCGACCAGCAGGATGGCGCCTACGACCGTGTACATGATGACGTTGCGCACGACGAGCGCCTCGAGGATCGATTCATTCGCCTCCTGCCATGCGACGGCCTTATAGCCGAGCTCGGCCTCCGCCCGTTGCGCCACCAGCGGCGCCCGATTGGGATCATCGAGTTTGATGCGAATCTCGTTGATGGCGTTCGGCCGCTCCGAGAGAATCTGGGCGTTCTTCAAGAGGACATAGGCCTCGCCCTCGTCGCGCGCCGTCGAGCCCGTGTGAAACAGTCCGGCGATCTTGAAGTTTCGCGTGAGCCCCTGGGCAGAGACGACGGTAATGGTGTCGCCGAGACCGGCCCCCAGCCGGTTGGCCATGGTGTCGCCGATGAGGACATTGTTACCGCCCACAGCCAACGCCGAGAAGCTGCCTTGCCTGAAGTCCTCCACGATCGGCGACACGCCGACCTCGACCGTGGGTTCGACGCCGATTACCGAAGCCCCCACTTCCCGGCCGGAATAGCGGATGACCCCCTGCAATTTCAGGCTGGGCGCCAACCGGCCCGGAATCCACGCGCGCAGCCACGAGAGTGCCGCCGTCGGGTTGATGATGCCGCGCCGGTCGTCGCGTGGGCGAAGCCCCGCAATGACGACCACGTCGAAGGCATCCTCCGCGGGCTGGCGGCGGGCAGTGCGCTGCTCGTCGGTGATCTGGACATGCGGCATGGTATCGACAAGCTGCCGGACGAAATCGTCCTGGCCTCCCTGCATCAGGGCCGCCATGGCGATGGAAAAACCGACGCCGATCGCCACGCCGAACGCCGCGACCAGGGTCTGGCGACCGCGCCCGGCAATATGGGTCAGGGCAATTTCGAAGATGAGACGCATCGCCACCTCACCCTGTCTTCGCGTCCGATACCTTCACGCGCGCACCATCGGTCAGGTTGGCCGGATGCGGCGTGATGACAAGGGTCGTCTCGTCGATGCCGGACAGAACCTCGATACCCTGCGGTCCGCGAATACCGGTGCGGATGTCGCGGCCATACGCCCTGTCGCCGTCGACGACGAAGACCCTGCTGTTTTCGACCGCAACGGAGGGCAAAAGGAGCGCATTGCGGGAAACCCTGACGATGGCGTTCACATCCGTCGACATGCCGATCCTGAGCGGCGTGTCGTCCGGCAGGCGAAAGCGGACGCGATAGGTTTTCGTGACAGGGTCTCCCTTCGGGGTAATGCTGTCCACCTCTGCATCGAGCTGCCGTCCCGGAAAGGCATCGGATCTCAGCAGCGCATTCTGCCCGACGACAATCCGGGGGATATCCTCTTCATTGACATCCGCGACCACGATGAGAGGGCTCGGCTCCCCCACCCAGAAGAGTGCCGCGCCGAGTTCGGCGATCTCGCCCACTTCGCCATCCCGTCTCAACACCATGCCGTCGCTCGGCGAACGGAGAATATAGCTGTCCAGCCTCGCCTGCTGTCCGGCGACAAGCGCCTCCAGCTGGACGACCTCGCTACGCGCCCGATCGAGCTCCTGCTGACTGACAACATTCCGTGCCGAAAGCGCCGTGTGGCGGCGGAGCTCCTCTTCCGCAAGCGCCAGCCGCGCGCGAAGCTCGCCGAGCGCCGCCTTCGCCTCGGTATCGTCAAGGCGGGCGAGCTCGTCGCCCTTGGCGACACGCTCGCCTTCGCAATTGCAATGCCAGACGATCCGCTCGCGAATCAGCGGCGTAACCTTGGCCCAGACGCGCGGCTCAACGATGCCGCTTGCATAGACTACTTCGGCGGCATCGCCGCGCGACGGCATTGCAACCAAAACGGCTGCCGGCCTCAGCATATACCAACCAGCCGCAGCGGCCACTGCCGCGACAACCGCGGTCGCAATCACAAGTCTAAAGGCTCGCAAGGTGACCTCCAGCGGTGGCGCCCCTTTTCACAACGCCTCTAGCATCAGACCGACCGTCAGTCTATATAAATGGCATACAGGCGCAACGCTGGATTTTGTCGCATTCGGGACGACAATGTCCGGCCTAACTGGGGAAAAGGATCGTGGTCCGGATCAAAAAACCGCCAGAGGTGCGGTCGAACGAACTGCTGGACTGCGCACAGCGCCTGTTCTTCACGCGTGGCTACGAAAGCACCACCGTCAACGACATCATTCGCGAGGCCGGCGTCTCCAAAGGCGCCTTCTATCACTATTTTCCGTCGAAAGAGGCACTGCTCGAGACACTTGCCGTCCGGCTGTCCCGTGAGAATCTCAAGCAGTTCCAACCGCTCTTCGACAATCCGTCGATCAATGCCATCGGCAGGCTGAATGCGCTCTTCGCGGGTTCGCGGCGCCTGAAGGTCGAACTCGCGCCGCAACTGAGAAAGACGTTCAATGTCCTGTTCAAGCCGGAAAACGTCGTACTTTTCCACCGCATCAACGAGGCGCTGACGGCAGTCGTGCAGCCTTTGCTTGCCGATATCCTGAAGCAGGGCCATGAGGAGGGAAGCCTCGACGCACCGGATCCGCAGGCCTTTGCGCTGATGCTGCTCGAGCTTCGATTGAGTGTCGGCAAGGTCATGCACCAGGCGCTGAAACAGGCCGAAACCGGGGACATCGACGGAGCAGTCACGATGCTGGACGACTGGATGCTGACTTACGGCATCGCCCTCGACCGGATTCTGAAGCTGCCCGAGGGGACCCTGCAGGTGGCAGAACCAGGCTTTGCCCGGGCCTTCCTCACTTCGGAGTGACGCGCTTACCCAAGCAACGAGAGCATCTCTCAAACGAGAACCATCCCCGTAACGGGCTGGAGCCGACTTTTGCGAAATATCAGGTGATCAAGCTGGTCGGAGTGGAGTGATTCGAACACTCGACCCCCACGTCCCGAACGTGGTGCGCTACCAGACTGCGCTACACTCCGTGACCAGCGGCGCCTCTATAGACCAGCATTTTTCATTCCACAAGCGGCAGTCATGAAAAATTTGCGACAGGGACGCGATCCGTCCCTTAGGTGCCCGGAAAGGCCTCTCGAACCAAGGCGTTGCAAAAAAGCGGCGTCGGAGAAATTTGATGCCGATGGCTCTCGGCTATCTCGCGAAACCGGCAAGAAATCTGTTAGGTGCGATCTCGAAAGACATGCCTCCCAGGCACCATAGAAGACAACAGGATTTTTCCAGACCATGAGCCGCCGCGCCATCGCATCGACCGCCGTTTTCGCCCTTGCCCTTTCAGCCTGCACCACCGCCGGCATCGCCAGCAACCCGATCGAGAGCCGATGGGTGGGGCATTCGGCCGGAGAGTTCTTTGCGAAATTCAGCCCGCCGATCAGCGACAGCAACGAAGGCTCCGTGACGGTCTACAACTGGCGCGGCGGCTATAAGCGCATCAAGCAACAGAACGGCCGCACCGCGAGCGTGAGTTGCTCGGCAAAAATTGCCGTTTCCGATAACTACACCATCCGCGACATCACGATCGTTTCCGACCGCCCCGGCGCCAATGGCCCGAGCTATTGCACGGAACTGCTGACGGCGAATTGAGCGAGCAGCGGCGGCGCCTCCAATCATTGACCTTCCAAGAAGACGACGCGGAAACCGCGTCGTTGGAACCGGCGCAGGCCCGGGGCATTGTCGCCGATTGATGTTGTCTCTGGCATCTTCCGGCGAAACAGCTTATTTTCGACACGATAACCGGCCATGAACTTCGATGTCGTGCCGGGCTAGCCGTACGAGGTCACTTGTATTATCTCACAACGCATATCCGTGTCGTGGCGGCGCTGGTGGTCCGCGAAACGTCCACCCGCTTTGGCAGCAAGCCGGGCGGGTACATCTGGGCTTTTCTCGATCCCGCCTCCCATATCGCTTTTCTGTCTCTGATCTTCATGGCGATCGCCCACACACCGGCGCTGGGAGCGAGCTTTCCGCTGTTTTTCGCGACGGGCTACATCGCCTATCAATTCTACCAGGCGATGGCCGGCTATCTGAACAGCGCCGTCAACGGAAACCGCGCTCTCCTGAGCTATCCGAACGTCGCACCCATCGACACTGTGCTCGCGCGCTATATCCTGCAACTGGGAACCACTGCCGTCGTCGCCTTCTGCGTCTTCACGGCCATTGGCCTAAGCTTGAAGACGCCCCTGACGATCGAATGGCCCTACATCATAGAAGCGGCGTTTGCCGCCAGCCTGCTGGCTTTGGGAAATGCTCTCGCAAACAATGTGCTGTTTCCAAAGTACCCCCTATACGAGAAATTCTTCGAAATCGTCACGCGCCCGCTCTTTCTTGTCTCCGGTGTGTTTTATCTGCCGGACAGCCTGCCGCATCCGGCACAAGAGGTGATCCTGCTCAACCCCCTCGCGCACGTCGTCATGCTGTTTCGCAAGGGGTTCTACCCCGAATATCGTGCCATCGGCTATGATGCGGGCTATCTTTACGGCATTGCATTTTCTCTGCTGTTTGGAGGATTGCTCATATTCACGAGCTCCGGGAAGGTATTGAGAGGACGATGATCAGGCTGGAACGTGCGACGAAGTTTGTGCGAATGAAGGGAATTTCGAAGCCCATCATCAATGACGTTTCCTTCGTCATTCCGCGCGGCAGAAGCGTCGGGCTCCTGGGTCGCAATGGTGCGGGCAAATCGACATTGCTGCAGATCATTGCCGGCACGCTGGAGCTGGACAAGGGGCGCATCGTCCGCCAGGGCAAGATATCCTGGCCGCTCGGTTTCCAGGGCAGCTTCCAAGGCAATCTTTCGGGGGAGCAGAATGTCCGCTTCGTCGCCAGGATATATGGTGTCGACACGGAGGAGCTTGTTGCCTATGTTGCCGACTTCGCGGAACTCGGTGCCTTCTACAAGGCACCCGTCCGCACCTATTCATCCGGCATGAGGGCGCGGCTCGCCTTCGGCGTCAGCATGGGGGTCAGGTTCGACTATTATCTCGTCGACGAAATCACCGCGGTGGGAGATACAAACTTCAAGCGGAAATCCCAGCAGGTCTTCAAGGAGCGGCTCGCGGATTCCGATGTCATCATGGTCTCCCACAGCGCCACCACATTGCGGGACTATTGCGAATCCGGCATCGTTCTCGAAGACGGAAAATTAACATATTATGATAATTTAGAAGATGCTATCGCCGTTCACGAGCGCAACATGACGAGGCAATAGACGTGACAGACCAAGCCCAAGGCAAGAAGACTGGCGAAGTTGTTACCCACCTTCAGCTGGCGCCCGAAGCGAAACCGCTTCACAAGCCCAAAAATCTGCGTCTGCTTGAGGGGCTTCTGGAAAGCCCCATGCCTGTTGCGGAGCCCTCCCCGCCTGTCATCGAGGCCGAACCGCAGGCAGCCAAAGCGACCCGCGGCTGGATCGGCAAGCTGCGCCTCCGGCATCTGGCGATCGTCTCGGGCTTCGTGGCTTTCGTTGCACTGCCGGCAGTCTTGACGTCTCTCTACATGGCGTTCATCGCTGCCGACCAATATCACAGTTCGGCTTCCTTTTCCGTCCGCAGCATCGAGTCTTCCCAGCCCTCGGACCTTCTGGGGATGTTTTCCCAGGCCTCCGCCGGCAGCACGTTTTCCGATTCCTACGTCCTGCTCGACTTCATCCGCAGCGAGCGGATGGTTCAGGCGGTGGACGAGGCCTTCGGGCTGGATTCCGTCTTCGCTCCGCGAGGGCTGGATTATTTTTATGGTATCGGCCGGGACCTTCCCATTGAGGACAAGCTCGAATACTGGCGAAGCATGGTCAACGTCAATTTCGACCATACGTCCGGTATCATGGAGCTAGAGGTCAAGGCCTTCACGCCGGAGGACTCGCAGAAGATCTCGGCATTTGTCATTACCCAGAGCGAAAAGCTGGTAAACGAGCTCTCGTTGTCGGCACGCAACGAAGTCCTGAAAGTTGCGCAGAGCGAGGTCCGCATGGCGGAAGAGCGTTTATCAAACGCCAGACTGGCGCTCAGAATCTATCGAGATTCCTCGCAGGAAGCAGACCCGGTGGAAGGGGCAAAACTCGCGACCCAACTGGTGGCAGGGCTCGAGGAAAAACTCGTTCAGCTGAAGACCGAGCTTTCCACCGCACTCACCCAGATGGGCGAGGATACGCCGCGCGTCCGGGTCATGCGCTCGCAGATCGCAAGCCTGGAAAAGCAGATCGAGCAGGAAAGACAGAGGTTCGGCAGCGGCACGGCCAGCAAGCAGAGCCGAACGGCTGCGGCGTCCTTCACCGACGTCGCGAGCCGTATCCAGCAGTATGAAACGCTGGAGACAGATCGCGAATTCGCCGAACGCGCCTATACCTCGGCGCTGACGGGGCTGGAAAAGGCAAGAATCGAGGCCAATGCCAAGCAGCGCTATCTCGCCGTGTTCATCCAGCCGACGCTGTCGGAACTGGCGCAATATCCGAGCAGGCTCCTGAATTCCATCCTGGTGTTCCTGGGCGCCCTGCTCGCCTGGGGCGTCGTGGTCATGGGATATTACAATATCCGGGACCGGAACTAGCCGCCGGACGATCGAAAAGAACGGCCTGATATGTGACATTCATTCCGCTGGCGGGTAAATAAACCGCCGTGCGGGATGATTTGCCTCGGGAAAGCTGCCGGCGAGATGACGACGAATGAAAAGCCGGACTTAACAGGCCGGGACGTTTTCGCTTTCCATCTGAGACGGTGGAAACAAGCGATTCTCCGAGCGTATTTTCCCCAGGCCCGCTTCACCTTCCTGCCGCTCTATCTGACCGACAAGGTTTTCACGCGTAAGTGGGCCGCCGCCATCAAGGCTTCCCCCAACCCGGCTCTTCTCGTCTGGGGTCTGAATGTACCTCCCGCGGCCCTTGCCTTTGCCAGGAAGAATTCGATCCCGCTCTACTTCATCGAAGACGGCTTCATCCGCTCGCTGGTTCCCAATGCCAGCCATAGCGCCCCCTTTTCACTGACCATCGATTCCCGCACGCCCTATTTCGACAGCCGCGAGGCATCGGATCTCGAATGCTTGCTCAGTTCCTACGATTTCGCGGGCGATCCGGACCTGATGGGCCGCGCGCGCGACGGCATCAGGGCGCTGCTTGCTTCGAAGCTCAGCAAATACAATGCCGACGACACACGGACAATCGGAACCGTGCCTGTTCAAAAAGACAAGCGCAGAATTCTCATCATCGGCCAGGTGGAGGACGACGCGTCCATCCGGTTCGGATGCGATCGACCGATAACGAACAACGACGTCGTCCGGACCGCGGCGGCCGAGAATCCGGGTTGCGAGATCCTTTACCGACCCCATCCGGACGTGCTCAATGGAATCCGCAAGCGCCTTTCCGATCCGGCGAGGGTCGCGCATCTCTGCAAGATCGTGACCGATCCGCTTCCCCTGCCGGACCTTCTGGAGACGGCCGATCATGTCTATACGATCACGTCGCTTGGAGGATTCGAGGCGCTTCTCCGGGATATTCCCGTCACCGTCATGGGGTGCCCCTTCTATGCCGGATGGGGGCTGACGGACGATCGCCAGAAAAACCCGCGGCGCCGCCGCAAACTGCGCCTCGAAGAACTCTTCGCCGGCGCATATCTTCTGTACCCGCGCTACTTCAACCCCGTGACCGGAGAGGAAATCGGCTTCGAGGATTGTCTTGAACTGGCGACCGGGTGGAGAAAAACCGGCATGCCGGAAAGCCGCATCGTGCCGGTATCTGTTCCCGAAAAACCGGGCTTCCAGTTTTCAGGGCCATACGGGATCATGGGATGGCGCCACGTGCTCACGGAACCCCTGGCGCGCGTCATCGGAATGATCGGCGACGAGGCCGATGCCGAGGATTTCAGGAAAAATCCGATCCTTTTCTTCCGGGAGCTTTCGAATCCGACCTTCAGGAAAATCGGTCGACTGCTCTATCCCCTTGACTAGGGTCGAACTCTGGCATCAGCCGGTGTAATTCGTCTCGGCTATCCCGCAGCGGTAAAGCGCGCCGCGTGCAAGCCCAATGTATTTGCTCGTCTTTTTCTCCCATATGGCCGGGGACAACCTCGCCGATCCGTCGAGCAGGTGCGAATAGGCCATGCGCGCCCGCATCGTCGCCCTGAAGGCCGTGTAGAACTCCTTCTGCTCCCGCGATATGTGGTCCTCAAGCCGTTTACGCAGGAGTTGAAAAAGCGTCTCGCCGACGGTGGGCGAGCCTAGGAATGCGCATTCCATTCCCAGGAAGGCAATCTCGTCGAACGGGTCGATGATCCTCAGCCGGCGATCGAATTCGAGGCAGTCGAAGATCGCAATGGGATCGCAGAAACAGATATGTTCCGGCCGCAGATCCCCGTGTCCCTCCACATAACGTCCGTCGTTGATCCGTTGGATGATCCTCTCCCGAAAGCAATGCAGGGCGCGGTCGACATCGTCCAGCAGATGCCGGACCGCCTCATGATCGATTTCGAATTCCTCGTGCCGCAGCACCTGTCTGTTGATGTCGTTCTGGCATTCGAGCATGCGGAAATGATCGAGGGGATCAATCGCCGGCCGCTCCGCCGAGCGGTAGAACGCAGCGAGGAAATCGGCCAGCCTGTGCAGGTGGTCGTCGCCGACAGCACCTGTCTTCAGCAACTGGCTGAGCATGAGATGTTCGGGCAGGCGGCGCATTTCCAGCAGCCATTCCTCGACCGTGCCCTGCCCTCGGATGACCAGGCTGCCGTCCGGCAGGCTGACCAGAGGCACGACCCGAAGATAGGTATCCGGCGCCAGGCGGCGATTGAGGCGCAGTTCTTCCAGGCAGTTCCATTCCCGGGCGGCAAGCGTCGAAAAATCGAAGAAGGGGCCAACCGTCGGCTTCTTCAGTTTATAAACGCGGTCGCCACACAAAAAGACCCAGGACATGTGGGTCTCCAGGGCCGTCACCTCTGAGCCGCGTCCCTGATATGCTTCCGGCTTGCGCAGAAAGCTGATCTTTTCATTCAAAGAATGCACGCCGGTTCCTTTTCGATAACGAAACAGCGACAGATGTTAATCTGGTGCCCGCCGCGGGCTTTGACATCCCTCAATTCGCCGGAATCGATAACGGCCGGCTGATTTGACCTTGGTCATCGCCGCGGCCTTCGCGCGACCTAAAATAACCGCCATGAGTTGAGGAGCATTCCCATGACGACGATGGCAAAGACCAAGAAAGCCCTGACACGCCTCTTCCAGCGACTGGACAGCGTACCGAGCCCCACAGACGAGCGATTGGCGGCGGTGCTTCAGGAATGGCTGGACAGGCGCCAGCAGCTCATCGCTCCGGCGCCGCAAGCGCTCATGACGGCTGGAACATCAGCCGCCGAAAAGGCCTTCATCTTCCGGAAGGACCCCGATGCGCCGCGGCATTATCTGCTTTCGTCCGGAGCGGATGCCGCCGCAACCCTGATCGGCAGGATTTCGACGGGGGACCAACTGGATGCGGCGGCAGACCGCAGGGGCGCGGTGCGCCTGCGCCGGCTGTTCGATATGGTGGGTGAAACCGGTGAGCCCATTCTCGGCATATTCAGTTCGAAATCGGCCGAGGCCGGGCCAATCCATACCGAACTGCTTGTCGCGCCGCTTTCCAGCAACGGGAAATCCGTCGATGCTTTCCTGGCCTCAGCCAGCGTGCAGCGGACCGAACCTGCTCCCGCAAGGACGCCGGTCCGGTGGCCCCAACCGCATCCCATGCTATTTGCCTTCGAAAGCAGCAGGATTTTCGGTGAGCGCGTCGCGGCCCGCCTCGGCCTCTCGCTGAGCCCGATCGAGGAACGTTTCTTCGAGGACGGTGAGGAAAAGACCCGCCCTCTGGCACATGTCCGCGGGCGGGACATCCATGTGATTTCCAGTCTCGACGGAACCGACCGGGAGAGCGTGCATGACAGGCTCTGCAAGCTCTTATTCTTCATTGCGACCCTGAAGACGAACGGAGCATCCCGCGTGACCGCCGTGACCCCTTACCTCGCCTATATGCGCAAGGACCGGCAGACGAAGGAACAGGACCCGCTGACCGCAGCCTATGTCGCCCGGCTTTTCGAGGCCGTGGGCACCGACCGGCTGATCACCATGGAGAGCCACAATCTGGCGGCCTTCCAGAACGCCTTCCGCTGCCCCACCCTCCACCTGACGGCTTACGAAGCCTTTGCCGCTCATTTCGCCGGCCTGCTCCAATCCGCAGACGTGACGGTCGTCTCCCCGGACCTCGGCGGCGGAAAGCGCGCGGACATGTTCCGGGTCGTCCTGGAGAAGGTCCTTCGGCGGCCGGTCGCGAAAGGCTTCGTCGAAAAGCAGCGCAGCCAGGGCGTCGTCAGCGGCGATCTCTTTGCCGGCGACGTCCAGGGGCGGGTCGTCATCATCATGGACGACCTGATCAGTTCGGGAACGACCATGGCCCGCGCGGCGGAAGCCTGCAAGCAGCGTGGCGCAACCGGAATCCATCTCTGCGCCACCCATGGACTGTTTTCAAAGGAGGCTGCCGGGCATCTGGCGCTGCCCTTCATAGACAGCATCGTGGTGGCCGACACCGTCGAGACAGGCAGACGTTACGGCGGCGACAAGCGGCTTACCGTCATTCCGGTCACAAGCATCTTCGCCGACGCGATCGCGGAATGCTGCGAGACGGTCGCCAGGTGAACGATCGCATGCCGGAGGGCATCAGGGGCGCGGGCTGACCGCGCCGGTCGCTGGCGATGTCGTTGCGCGTTCAGAATTTCACCGCGACATTGGCCTTGGCGCTGTGATCGCTGACTCCGGAGCCGAATTGGCCCTTATACGAGACGCCGAAGGTCGCCTGCGGCGTCAATTTCAGGTCGAGCCCCGCCTCGATGACGGCGGCATCCTCTGCAATTGGGACGCCGGCGACGGTGAAGGCACTGCCTCCGTCAAAGGCCATGGTTGCGGCCGGCACCACGTCGCCGAAAGCATGCCGCCAGCCGATCATGCCGGTGAGCCTGACGGTTCTGGCCTCTCCCACCGCCAGCTCAGCTCCGGCTCGGAGCCCCAGCGTAGTGAAGGTGGTATTCGTCGTCTGGCTGCCCGCGCTTAAAGCCGCATCGCCGCCATCTTCCGTGAAGCCGCCTGTGTCGAGATTGACATGGGCGAGATTGGCGAAGGGTTCGATGCTCGCATTGCCAAGGCCTAACCGATGGCCCACCTCGCCGAACATCTGCGCCGTAGCAGCGTGATAGTCCACGGTGAGACTGTCCGAGAAGCCGGTGAACTCGGCCGAACGGCTCATCTCGAGGTCATGCCAGCTATAGGCCCCGCCGAACCGCAGCCCGAACCCGCCCCACCGGCCACCGCCATAGGCGCCGAGATGGTAGCTGTCGGCCGAACCCGACGAGGACCGGTCGTCCACGTCGAAATTCGAATGGCTGTAGCCGGCCAGGAGCCCGAGCCGAAGGTTTTCCGTCGCCAGCGCGTCGCCGCCGAAAAGAAAACCGCCGATCGACCGGTCCATCGTCGCGGCATTGCCATCGCCATCCCACTGACCCCAGGAGCCGAAGCCCTGGCCCCATACCGCGAAACGGTCGGTGGCGGCGGGAGCCGCTTCCGGCCCGCCGGGACCATAGGCAAAGACCGGAACCGCGCTGGCGGTGGTCTCCTCGAAGGCCGTGCGAATACGGTTCATCACTGCATCCCGGACGAAGCGGCTGTCCTCGATGAGCGCCGTCTTGGCGGAGGCGTGGATTTCGCCCGAAATGGCATCGAATGCTTCCCGCGCCTCCTCGATGCTGCCGAGGACGGCGATTGCGGAAAAGAGGTCGCCGCCCCCCACCGACTGGATGCCGGAGGCGGCCGCCTTCTGGTTGGGGGTCAGCGCCACGTCGGGGAAATCCGTCGTCTGATCGAGCGTCACATAGGCGTTGTTGGCGTCGTAGCTCAGCGTCGGCGTGATGAAGATGGAGTTGATGGCAAACGTGGCCGCATCGAACGTGCCGTTGACGCCGCCGGCCGCAGTCAGGATGGTATAGGCGGTGCCGACCGCAACGTCGGGATACGGGGTGACATTGACGGTGCCACCGTTGACGGTGGCGATGCCTGCCGCATTGACGAGATCGCTGTTGCCGAGGGCGTCGACCTCGACTTCATGGAGCGAGCCGGCATCGAAGGTGATATCGCCGACATTAAGGGTGCCGATGGAATTGCCCGGCGCGATCGTGGCACCGGAGGCGAGCGTCACCGTGCCGAGGGTTCCCGTGCCCGCGAGCGCGCCGCCGGAAAGCACTGAAACCGATCCACCCAATATGGCATTGGCAACCAGTGTCGCACCGTCGTCGACGGTCGTATTGCCGGTGAACCCGGCAGAATCGCTGACGAAAATCGTGGTGCCTGCAAGCAAGTCGATCGCGCCAAAGCCGTTCATGGCCGTGGCGAAATAGAGGTTCGGATCGGTGTGGTTGAAGACGAGCGTGCCGTCGCCCGCTCCGAACTGGATGCTGGCGGTAAAGAGGTTGCCGGCACTCGTCGCCGCCGCACCTGCCGCCGCACCTATATTGACCACGCCCGTGGAGCCGGCGACGGTCGCAATATTGGTGACGCCGTTGCCCACCAGCACCCAGACATTGGCCTGGTCCGAAATCGTCAGCGTGCCGTCGCCCTCGCCGCCGACGAAGAGGTCGCCGCTGGCGTACCAGGTCGATCCGCTGTCGCGAACGGTCACCTCGCCGGTTGCGCCGGCATGTGCGCCGATGGCGCTGTCGATCGAACCGAGCGTCGCACCGCTCTGCACCGTCACATCGCCCGCGCCCCGATAACCGACAAAAAGATTGCCGGTATTGTACCAGGCCGCGTTAGCGCCCGAGACGCTGACCGAGCCGGTGCCGGTCGTTTCCCGGCCGAGATATGCTTCGGTACTCTCCAGCATGCTGCCGGAGACGATGACGGACCCCTTGCCGAAATCACCGGCCACGAGGGTGCCGGCGGCGGCGGACGAACCGTTCGTGATCTGCAATCCGGCCTCGCCGGTCGCCCCCGTGCCCAGAGAAATAGCATGTCCGGCGCCACCCAGCGCGCCGCCGTTTTCGACTATGAGATAAGCATAACCGTCGACGCCGGCGCGCAGTTTGTCGAAAGTCAGCCTCGCCCCTTCGCCGTTGACGACCACCAATCCATAACCGGTCAGGGTATTGGCAACCACGAGGTCTTGCGCGACGTCGAACGTCGCACCGTCCCGTATGTCCAGCATGCCGTTGCCGGCATTGCCGACGATGGCGTTGCTGGTCGCCTCCCAGTTCGTTCCCTGACCGGACACATTGACATAACCGCTCTTGTGCGTGCCAAGTCCAAGTGTGAGATCGCCGCCATGCACGACCGAGGCGCCGTCTTCGACATAGACGGTGCCGGTGCCCTGCGAACCGACGGTCACCTGCTGAGCCGTCGCCCAGCTTGTGCCCTCGCCCGTCACCGTCAGCGTGCCCTCGCCACCCTCGAAATGGCCGATGACGAGGCCGGCGTCCGTGTTCAGCGAAGCGCCATTGCCGACGGTCAGGAATCCGGTTCCTTCCAGGCCGATCTGCATGATCGAGCCCGTTGAGGTCAGGTTCGAGCCCGTTCCGGAAACCGTCACCGAGCCATTGCTGCCGACGAGGCGGCCGACCTGGACGACGGCGGGAATGACGATGCCGCCATTCTCGATGACCAGCGTGCCGGCGCCCGCGTCCCCGACGACAAGGTCTTCGGCTCCGAGATTCCACGGCGAATTCTGGTCTCCGGGGACAGTGACCGTCTGGCCGCCATCGATGACCTCGTCGGCCGCGGCCGGGCCGGCGGCCACTGCCAGGGCAAGCGACGAGGTGCTGGCGAGGACAGCGCTCAAAGCCGCGCGGCGCGAGCGGTTGCCGAGGGGGTTTGCACCCTGGCGCGGCCGATCGCCGATGCCGTCCTTTGCTTCTCCAGCAGGACCGCCCAAAAGATCGCAATTATTGAATGCCATAAATCCTCTCCGATGACCCCAGACACGCGAGGGCATTTCCGCACGCGGATACGCAACGTCATTTCAGGAGAAGAAGACCCCGCCCCCTGAACCTCTCGGTCGCTTTTCGGGCGGGCAACGGCATGATTTCAAGAACTATATGCCGGCCGCGTTCAAATGTGGCCGCAGGTGCAAGGAATGTGACCGAAGGCGCAAATACATGCGGGTTTGCAGGCGGAGAGACGCTGGAGGCTCTTTCAGGCGCTTCCGGAATCGGCCGCGCCCGCGGCTTGATTCTCTATGATTTTTTCGTGCGAACGCGAGCTTGTCCGGACCGTCGGATCGCAGGCACCCTGGGACCAATCGACGGCGACCGCCCCTGTCCCCTTACCGCAGCTTGCGGATCCAATGCCACATGGTCTGCCCCTCGCCATATCCGGCAGGCAGGCTGCGTCCTTCCGCGGCGAGCGCCCGCATCTCCCGAGGGGTCACGTCGAAAGATCGCCGAAAGGCGCGGATGAAACTCTTTCGATGGCTGAAACCGTAACGTTCGGCAATTTCGGCAATGCTTTCCTGCCGGTGGTCGGGATCAACGAGTTCTGCCCGGCAACGGCGAAGCCTTTCCTCCTGGATATAGGAGGAGAAACCGCCATAGGGCTCGAAAAGATAATAGAGCTTGCGGGTGGAAATGCCGAAAGAACCGGCGACCGTCTCGGCGGTCAGGCCCCGATCGACGATATGAGCATCGACATGGCGACGGATTTCACCAGTCAGCGCCAACCTGATCGAAGCGGCATTCTCTTCCGTGACTGCTGCATTCATCGCCGCGGCAGCCAGTTCCAGGGTCGGCCCGACCACAGCCTCGGCGTCCTGGCGGCTCATGGCGGGCGCACCGTCATAGAGGCCCTGCAGATGATTGCGTAGCAGGGCAACCAGCGGGGTCTTGCCTGAAATGACGCGCATGTTCTGCTCATCCGGCGCTTTTAATAAAGGAGCAAGCAGGCGGCGCGGCATCGTGAGATTGAGGCTGTCGAAATCGGAGGTCCCCGTCGACTGCGGCTGCGCCAGATCGGCGACGATCAGATCACCCGATCCGGCCGCATCGTCCGACCCGCCATCGCGTCGCCCGTGGCTCCCCTGCAGGCAGATCTGCAGCGTAATATGGTCGAGACCATCGCGGCCGATCCGGGCACGCGACCGGTCGAAGCTTTGTGCCGTGCATCTGTACGAGGTCAGGACGACCTCGCCGAAATGGAAAGCCTCCGCATGAAATTGAAACCGGTCGTCGACCTTGTTGCGCAGGCGGACATCATAAAGGACCCCGATGTTCTCCTGCCAGACGGCGATCGCCTCCCTGGCCGCAAGGCCCTCGATATGCAGCACCGAGCGCGGAACTCCGGCGAGCGCCGCATGCTCCCATACTCCAGGATTGAGACTGTCTTCCACCCCGCCATCCCCTCGCCCGGCCACGATCCGAATTCGTCAATCTATCACCGAAACAGGTGCTTACACCAATAGGCAGCATTTGTCAGATGTCAGGTCAGATCATGCCCCTGGTCGCTTCACGCCGAAGACCACCAGCAGCAATGGATAGCGAAGACCGTACATGCGACCCAGCTTGAGCCGTCTTTTCACTGCTCCCAGGGCCGACCACCCTGTTGCGGCCGCCAGCCTTGGCTGCGTAGAGCCTCTGATCCGCTCTTTCCATCGCCGCTTCCACGGTTTCTTTAGCGCTCAGTTGTGCGATGCCGAAGCTTGCCGTCATCACCCGCGTTCCGGACGAAAACTCAAACGGCGCCACCTGGAATTCAGCGCGTATACGCTCGGCGACCTCCGCCGCCTGATCCTCGTCTGCATCCGGAAGGATGATCGTGAATTCCTCGCCACCGGTTCGCACGACCAGGTCCTGCGAACGCACGTTCACCTTGAGCAGTTGCGCGAAGCTTCGCAGGACTTCGTCGCCGGCGCTGTGGCCGAAGCGATCGTTGACGCTCTTGAAATGGTCGATATCGCAGACAATGACGCTGACGGACGTGCCGGATCTCTTGCGAAGCAGATGCTTCAAGCGTTCATCGAGCCCGCGCCTGTTCAATGCGCCAGTCAACGGATCACTATCCCGCTCCCGCCTCAGATCATCCATGACATCGGTCAGCGCCGCCGTTAACAGCAGGAATGCCAGCCCGGCGCCAAAAATGGCCAAGGAGAACTGAAGAACGTTCCAGAAAAGGGAAGTCCTGAACGCTTCGAGACTGCCGGGAGCGGAAAAGCCGATCGTGATGATCGTGCGCGGGAAAAACTGGACTGAAAACCCGAAGAGCGTCCAGAAAAGCAGGCGATCGACAAGCCGCTCATGCCGTAGCGACCTGAGCCGCAGTGCGGCCATCAGCAGGATGGCACCGTAACCGAAATTTTGTACATAGATACGAGCCAGCAGGTTCGGCGCAACATAGCAGAAATACCAGAGCAGACCGGTGACGGCGCAGAGAATGGCTCCGTCGAGGCGCAATCCCAGCCGCTTTCCCGATCGCAGCAACATTCCCTCGGCCGTTGCCAGGACCGCGACAGTATAAAGGAAACCGGAAAAAACGGCGTTCGGCCCCGTTCCGCTCGGCCACCCCAATATCTGGGAGGCCGCGGCCGAAGCAAAGACGGTACAACCCAGGGCGAGGAGAAGAAGGTAGGGCCGTCTTCTCTCAAGAGCCCATGCCCACAGGAACATGAGCCCGAACAGCACGAAAATGCCTGGCCAGATCAGAACCCTTGCCAAACTCGCTATCGAGTTGTCCATTTCGCTACCACTCGCGGGCAGTCATTGCCGGATATCTCAGTTGCGGCGCGAATAGCAAAACTCTGCTGTATGGCAGATGAATATTTCATCTCGGATTTTAATCGTTCCAGGGAATTTCGCCCAAAGATTGCATATCCTCAGACAGGAACCCTTCCGCGGCGATCAAGATGACCTACATATCCGGCGGGCGCTTCCGCCACGCGAGGCGAACGCGTTATCGAAGGAAGGGGCATGAACCGGACCCTGATCATTGTCGGGCTGGCTATCGTCGCAATCGGCCTCCTCTGGCCCTGGCTGTCGCGCCTTGGCCTGGGACGCCTGCCCGGCGATCTCGTGATCAGGCGCGGAAACTTCACCTTCTATGCGCCGGTCGCCACCGCGCTATTGGCCAGCGTCGCGCTTTCGGTGATCGTCTGGCTGATCAGGCGCTAGAGCGGTTCCAGTTAAAAGAAGAACGGTGTTGACGCAGCCAGTCGGCGGTCACCCGACTGGCCTCGGCGAGAGCGGAGACGGGATCACGACCGCCGAGCAGCGCAAAAAGGAAAGCGCCGCTGAAACGGTCGCCGGCGCCGATCGTATTGGCGACCCGCACCGTGGGCGCCGGATCGACATGGATCGTCCGGCTGCCGTCAAAGAGGATCATCGGGCGCGGCCCATCCGTCAGGACCAGGCCCTTCAGGCGCGGCCCCGCAAGGGCCTGAGCACGCTTCCAGACGGATTCGAGATCGTCGGCGGCATCGGTGCGGGAGGTGACGACATAGTCGGCCGGCCTGGGCGTTGCGGGGCGAAGCGGCAGTTGCGAAACCACCAGCGGAATATCGCCAAGCCTCGATACGAGCGCCTCTTCAAGCTGAAGGGCATTGAGATAGGCGGCGTCGCCCGCAAGTTCTCCCCGCACGGACAAGGTCGCGCGCGGCCCGTCCGCCGGCGCCAGGATCGTTCTTTCGCCACCCGGTTCGAGAAGGATTTCCAGCGGCACGGTTTCGCCGGGCATCATCGCCACATGGCGCGTGTCGAACCCCGCCGCACCGAGCGCCTTCAGCGCGGAAAGGCCCTGTTCGTCCTGCATGAGGCGGGTCACCAGCGCGACCGAGGCTCCGAGTTCCAGAAGCTGGCTGCCCGTGTGGAAGCCGCCGCCGCCGAGGTGGACGCTGCGATCGGAAAAGCGCAGCCGTCTGCCCGGCGTCAGATGATCGTCGAGTTGCCAGATGCGGTCGTGATTGACGGATCCGATGACGATGGTTCGGTACATGAGGCGTTTATCTCTCGTCGAGGCCGGGCGCCAGCGCGTCGACGATGAAACGCTGCGCGCTGAGGAATATGACGAGGACGGGCACAATCGACAACAGGCTGGTGGCCATTAGCGGGCCCCAGACGCGTTCCGTGCCTTCGAGATCGGCAAAGGTGGCGATCCCGGTGGTCAGCGTCTTCTTGAACCCGTCTTCGAGAACGAGCTGGCCCCAGAGATAGATGTTCCACGCCCCCATGAAGGAAATGACCGAAAGCGCCGCGATGGCCGGAACGACATTTGGAATGCCGATCTCCATGAACTGCCGCCACAGGCCGGAACCGTCGATCCTGGCCGCCTCGAACATCGACGCAGGCAGGGAGCGGAATGCCTGGCGCATGTAGAAGACATAAAAGCCGATATAGGGGATCGACGGAATGACCATGGCCCCATAGGTGTCGAAAGCCTGCATCTTCACCACGGCGATATAGGTCGGGATGATGGCGAGCACCGTCGGAAACGACATGGTGGCGATCACGAACCAGAAGAGCGGCCGCCGGCCCGGAAATTCCATGCGGCCGAAGGCGAAGCCGGCCGGGACCGCCAGAAGCAGCTTTCCGAGCGTGATCAGCGTGGCGGTGAGGATCGAGTTCCACAGCCACATCCAGATCGGATGACGGCTCGCGGCGATCGTGAAATTCGAAAGCGTCGGGTCCTCCGGCCAGAGGCGGACGGCCCTGGCGGTGATGATCTCGTTCGGCGTGAAGGCCGAGGAGACCATCCACACGAGCGGAAAGACGGTCGCAAGGCTGGTGGCCAGCAGGACCCCGTGGATCACCAGCCGGTGGATCGAGCGGCGAAGCGGAACGGCACTCATCCGTAATGCACCCTTTTTTCCCCGACGCGGAACTGCAGCCAGGTGACGGCCAGCACCATGACGATGATGATGACCGCGACCGCGCTTGCCGGTCCGAACTGGAAGAACTGCAAGCCCTGCTGCCAGAGGAAATAAAGCAGGCTGGAGCTTCTCCCCGCCGGACCGCCATGGGTCAGCACGTCGATGACGCCGACGATATCGTCGAGGACATGGAAGAGCGTCGTGACGCTGATGAAGAAGGCCGTCGGCGTCATCAGGGGAAGGCTGATCGTGAAGAAATGCCGCCGGGGACCGGCGCCGTCGAGCTGCGAGGCCTCGCGCAATTCATGGGGAAGATTGGCGAGTGCCGCAAGCCAGAGAAGCATGTTGAGGCCGAAGGTCTTCCAGAAGGTCACCAGGCAGACGCAGAGCAAAGCGAGGTCCGGGTCCGTGTGCCAGCGGGACTTCGGAAAGCCGAAAAACCCGAAGATCTCGTTGAACAGGCCGTTGACCGGATTGAGCAGCCAGGACCAGGCGACCCCCGCCACGGAATAGGCGAGGATCGTCGGCAGGAACAGGCTGCCGCGATAGAGGCCCTGAACCGGGCTGTGGCGCACCGCATGGATCATCACCGCCAGGACCAGCGGCAGGATGATCTGGGCCGGGATGAGGATCACGCAATAGAGCACGGTATTCCAGGCGGCCGTCCTGAAATCGACATTGTCCAGAATGGCCGAATAGTTGTCGACGCCGACGAAGCGGACTTCGGCGGACAGAAGGTTCCAGTCGAGCACGGAAAGCAGCGCCGAAGCGAAAAGCGGTCCGTAGAGAAAGATCGCGACGGAAAGAACGGCCGGCCCCACGAAGAGATAGGGGGCCAGCCTTCTGAAGCCTGACGGCATGATGCTTACGCTCACGCCGAGACCAGAGCGTCCAGTTCCTGGTGGGCGCTCTTCATGCCGTCCGCGACCGATACTTCCTTGAGCAGCATGCGGGAGACCCATTTGCGCCAGATCGCCTGGCCCTCAAGGCCGCGCTTGCCGGGCCAGATGGTCTCCGCGGTCAATCCGTCCGCAAGCTGCCCGGCCGCCGGCTTCATGAAGTCGTTGATCAGCGGAATGTCATGGACCGAGGTGTTGAGATAGCCGACGGCCGACCAGATCGACTGCCCTTCCTTCGAGGCGCAGAATTCCAGGAAGGCAAGCGAGGCTTCGGCCTGTTCCTTGTTCCGGGCATAGACGGCGAGGAAATTGCCGCCGCTGTTCATCCTGCGCGAATGGCCGGCAAGGCCGGGGAATTTTGCGGTGACCGCCTTTGCCCCGCCGAAGGGGAAGGTCGCCGCGCGCGTCGAACTCGTGGTGCAGATGGCGAGCGCGCCGGATTCGAAGGCGGCGTCCTGATCCTTGGCGCTGACGGGAAGCCAGAGGCCCTCATGCGCCGGCGCGCAATATTCCATCATGCCCGCCACGGCTTCCGGGCTGTTCAAGGCCAGCTTGCCTTCCGGATCGATGATGTAGCCGCCGGCATTCTGGATGAAGGACTGGCTCGTCCATTCGTTGTTGGAAAGCGCCAGCGCCGAACGGTAGGTCGGGTGCTTGTCCTTAAGCTTCGCGTCGAGCTTGCGGGCGTTGTCGTAAAGCCATGCGGTGTCCGGATTTTCCGGCAGGGCAGGATCAAGGCCCGCCTCTTCCCACAGCTTGCCGTTGATGAAGGTGATCGGCGTCGACATGGCCCAGGGCAGGCCGATCAGCGCGCCGTCGATGGTCACCAGCGGCAGGACCGACGGGCGGAAATTGGCGAGGATCGCCGCCGCCCTGCCGGCGTCGATCTCCCGCAGGTCGCGGGCGCCGAGCGTGCGCTTGGCGAAATAGCCGAATTTCCAGCCGGTGATCATCATCGCGGGCGGACGGCCGGCCGCCGTGCTTGCCACCGCCTTGGCGATCGCCGCCTCGTAATCGCCGTCAAAACGATTGGTCACGGTGACGCCGAGCTTCTTCGCATTGAAGGCGTCGACCACTTTCTGGAAAGGCTTGTCGGAACCCCAGGGGCTCGACACTTCGATGGCTGCGTCGGCGGAGCGTGCGGGCGACGCCGCCACCATGCCTGCACCAGCCGATGCCGCAACCGCGGCCATGAATTTCCGGCGACTCATCTCGACCATTTTTTGCTCCATATCATTCGAATGTAATTCGAAACATCCGAATATCTCGGTAGCGTCGATCGGTGACACCTGTGTGAAGTTCCGCCGCTTGCGTGGCCGATATTTTCGATTTTATCGCCCGCTCCTGACGGGCGGATGACAGAAGAGTGACCGGCGGCCGTGGTTGCAACCCGATCATCCCGAAGGTATCGAACATTCGAATGACACGAGCCGAATCGGACAGGCAGGACATGGAGAAGAAATCCCCGCACGGGCAGTGGCAGCAGGTCGAGGAGGACATCGCCGAGGACATATTGGCCGGCCGGCTTTCGCCCCAGACCCAGCTTCCGAAGGAGGCCGAGCTCATGGAGCGTTTCGGCGTCGGGCGCCACACGATCCGGCGCGCCATGTCCAGCCTCCAGAGCCGCGGGCTGGTGCAGGTCGAACAGGGCCGGGGGACCTTCGTGCGGGACGGGCGCCTGGAATACCGCCTTTCCGAGCGAACCCGCTTTTCCCAGAACCTGCTCGACCAGGGGCGCGAACCCTTCGGCCAGGCCGTGCGCGAGGAGGAGATCGCCGCTTCGGCCGCCGTTGCCGAAGCACTCCGGCTGCCGCGCGGCGAGCCGGTCTATCACATCGTCCGGCGCGGCTTTGCCGACGAGGAGCCGATCAACCTTTCCGACGCCTATTATCCCGTCCGCCGCTTTCCGGGCTTCGACAAGGCGAGGCGCAGCGGACGGAGCGTCAGCGTGATCCTCTCGGAATACGGCGTTCCCGACTACATCCGCCTGCGGACCGACATCCTGGTACGGCTGCCGACGCCCGAGGAGGCGCGCCAGCTTTGCCAAGACATATCCCAGCCGATCATCGCGCTGAAAAAAGTGGATGTCGACATGAAGGGAACGCCGATCGCCTATTCGGAAACGGTGTGGCCCGGCGAACGGGTGCAGTTCTCGATCGACAATACCAGCCAGCTCCTCGACGCGCTTGCGGCGAAATGAGCGTCATGCCGCGATTGGAGGCGGGAAGGCGTTGGTGGAAACCGTGGGGTTTTGCGCTCAATGCCCGGTAGTCCAAACTTGAAGCTGCAGCCAGAATCGATCAGCATTGCTCTACCGGATGGAGGGTAGAAAGTGGATGGGCAGTGGCTTGGGGCTTTTAGTGGCACGAACAACGGCATCATGATGATTGATGCAGATGATCTAGGTGATCATGTGGAAGGTCGTGCATACGTCTTCGATAATGCACAGGGAATGCCGGGATTTGTTGCCAGCTTTCGCACATCCAACCGTAACCCGGTTCAGACTCTAAACATAGCACTTGACGTCCTTCATCCTGTTACCTTCGATGTCATCCCTCGACATCAAGTGCCACAAGTATTTCCCGGGCAGGCCATTCCCGCAAGTGCAACGCTTATCTTAACCCTGAAGAAGCGTGTGCTTAGCGTCAAATGGTCAACCCCTGCTGGAACGAGCGGCACAGCAATGCTTCCGCGCAGCAAGGCTGACAAACCATCAGACTATCGAGCTGATCGGGCGATCAAGACGTGGGACTCCTTCAAGCGGTTCGCCATAGGGCTGGAACCGGGTCGCTTCATTTTTCGCGGTCAGTCGCGGCCGTTTCGCCTTAGGACGGCATTCCATCGAACCAAGCGCAAGGACCTCGTTCGCTTTATTAACGAAGATATCCCGACACTGCACCGAATGCTGACGGCGAGGACCAAGCACCTGTTTAATCTCAATGAGCCTCTACAAAATGGGGCTTTCTGGAATTTAGCCCAGCACCACGGTTACCCGACTCCACTCTTGGACTGGACGCATTCGCCATTTGTTGCAGCGTATTTCGCATTCCGACCCGAGCGGCAAACGATTGACATGAGGAGCGATAAAGTCCGAATTGTAATGTTCGACCGGAGACAATGGACAACGGACTTTAGTCAGCTGCAGAGGGTGCATTTCACTCGGCCTCATTTCTCAATTCTAGAAGCCTACGCGATTGAAAACGAAAGGGCTCTCCCTCAACAAGCGCTTTCGAGCGTAACCAACGTTGATGATATAGAATCATACATTAGCAGCAGGGAAGTACAGCAAGGCAAACGTTACCTTCGCACCTTTGACCTTCCATATGAAGAGCGAGACAATGTTCTTCGAGAGCTTCGGCTGATGGGTATTACCGCCGGTTCTCTGTTCCCCGGCTTCGATGGAGCATGTGAGGAGCTTCGAATGCGGCTTTTCGGCTAAGCGACACGAAGTGGGATTTGTCCACGCAAGTGCCAAACACTTACAGACTCAACCTCCTTACCTCAAAACAAAGCGTGGCTGGGGCGCCTGGATTCGAACCAGGGGATGGCGGTACCAAAAACCGCTGCCTTACCGCTTGGCTACGCCCCAACGCGCGGGCGATATATCGGTAAAAAAACCGCCCGGACAAGCGGGCCTGCTGTAGCAAAGCTTTCTCGCCCCCTCAACGCCTAACTTTGCGATTTTTCCGATTTTCCGATGGCTGTTTTTGAATGCGCCGCAGCAGAAGCGGTGGTAGAGCGTTTCGGAACAGATCGGAAAATCAGGCAAGCGCCGGGGCCGGCATGGCAGAGGACCTCACTTTCGACATGGAATTTTCGCCAGCCTACGGCATGGCCGTGCCCGTGGCCGACGGTGTGCAGCGGCTCACCGTCAACAACCCCTCGCCGTTCACCTTCCACGGCACCAATACCTATATCGTCGGTCGTTCCTCGGTCGCGGTCATCGATCCGGGGCCGGAGAACAACGCGCATTTCGATGCCTTGATGGCCGCACTCAGGGGCCGCGAGGTCACCCATATCTTCGTCAGCCACACCCATCGCGACCATTCGCCGCTTGCCCGGCGGCTCAAGGATGCGACCGGCGCGCTCACCGTCGCGGAAGGGCCGCACCGCGCCGCAAGGCCGCTGCATGCGGGCGAGGTGAACCCGTTCGCGGAAAGCTCGGATACCGGCTTCGTGCCGGATATCGCGGTTGCGGACGGCGAGACCATCGAAGGAGACGGCTGGGCGCTTGCCGCCGTCCACACGCCCGGCCACACGGCCAATCACGCGGCCTTCGCGCTCCAGGGCACGGGCGTGCTCTTCTCCGCCGACCACGTGATGGCCTGGGCGACGACGATCGTGGCGCCGCCTGACGGTTCCATGGCGGATTTCATGGCCTCGATCGAAAAGCTCCTGGAGCGGGACGACCGCATATTCCTTCCCGGCCACGGCGGACCTGTGAAGGAACCCGCCTCCTTCCTGCGCGGCCTGCGAACCCATCGCCGCATGCGCGAACGCGCCGTCCTGGAGCGCATCCGGGCGGGCGACCGGCTGATACCCGACATGGTGAAGGTGATCTATGCCAGCACCGATCCGCGGCTGCACGGCGCCGCGGCACTCTCCGTGCTCGCGCATCTGGAAGACCTCATCGAGAAAGGCCGGGTGGCGACCGAGGGCCCGCCGTCGCTTTCAGGCGCATATCGGCCGGCTTAGTTTCCGGCAATGCCCAGAAGTTCCGTATCGAGCCGGTCGAGGAAATCCTCGGCGATGGCCTCGCCCATGCCAAGATCGTGCGGGCCGTAGCGGGACGCGACGCGGATATCGACCGAGGTGGTTTCGGCATCTTCCCGCAGGCGGATGACCAGATCGAAGCGAAGCCCCAGAACCAGCGTGCGGGTCTCGCCCTGCAGCAGGACGTCGCCGGCATTGCCGAAGACCGGAGAAAGCAGCGGCTCCGGCCGCTGCAGCGGAACCGGCGCCACGTCCGGCACGGGTGCCTGCTCGTCTTCCGGCGCCGGGCGTTCGGCGATATCGGGCTCGACCAGTTCGACGCCTTCCTTCCTGGTGATCGAGATGCGGGCGGAAAGCACCGCCTTCTGCACGCCCTCGTAGACGCGGTCGAGCGCTCCCTCGTAGCGCCGGCCGGTCAGGCCGGGATAGGCGACGAACTGGGCGCGGCGGTCGGCCGGCGTGACGGCATCGGGCCGCGGCAGCCATTGCTGCCTCGCATGCGCCTCGACAACCCAGGGCGGCGGATCGGCAAGGTCGGTTGAGATGTCATGGAGGGCCGGCAAGGTGTAATAATAGAAAGCGCCGGTTGCCACGACCCCAAGCGGAATGGCCGCGTAGAAGAGCCCCTTGCCGGCCGCGACGCCGCCTTCCGCGCCCACCTGCCAGAGACGGGCGAGGCCGATCAGCGAGAACGGTACCGACACCGCGGCGATCGCCGCCGAAAGAAAGGTCAGCGACAGGAAATCCGGCGTCGTCAGCGGACCGAGGCGATGCGCCAGCACCGCAATGACGAAGAGCATGAGCGCCGAAAGGCCGAGCCTGCGGGCGGCATAGGCCGAATGGGAAACGGGCCGGACGAAACGGACGGTCATCGGATCGGGCAGGCTCCATGGCAAAAGCACAGCGGATACTCATATACACGTTGTGCGTCTCGGATCTTGTCTCTGCGCATGTCGTTATCCCGGAACCGGTTGCCACTTCCGGGCGTCATGCTTTCATGTGTAAAACAGCTCGGCCGGGAATGGAATCCTCAGATTCGCAGCCGGCCACTGAAAGGGAGTTCCTGCCATGCGTCTTTACCGCCTCGTTGTGCTTGCTGCGCTTGCCGCTCCGCTTGCAGCCTGCCAGACCATGACGCCCGAGGAACGCCGCGCGGCCGACGAGAGCACCTGCGCCGGCTACGGCTTCCGTCGCGGCACCGAGGCGATGGCGCGCTGCATGCTCGACCTGGAACTCGACCGCCGCGCCGAGTCCCGCGCCTTCCAGATCCGCAGCAGTTCGATGATGTGGAGCCCGATGGTGGTCGAACGCCGGGTGATCGTCGAGCGGAAGTAGCCGGGCGCCACGCATCCGGTTTTCGCCGGCATCGCGGGGGAGATCATCGGGAGCGGCGGGAACGTCAGAAATTCCGCATCTGGTAATGCGGGATGCCGACCTCGAAGAACTCGTCGCCATGGATCTGGAAGCCGAAGCGCTCGTACATGGCCGTCTTGTCGCTCTGCGCCGTCAGATAGAAGCGGTTGCCGCGCACATCCTTGTGCGCTTCCATCGCGTGGCGGATCATGGCGCTCGCAACCCCCTTGCCGCGCCAGGGAAGGCTCACCACCACCCGGCCGATCCTGACGTAATCATCCGCATGGATGACGCGCAGCGTGCCGCAGACCTCGCCCGACACAATGGCAACGAAATGGAAGGCGTTCAGATCATCCGCGTCGAATTCCATGTCGGCGGGGACGTTCTGCTCGACGATGAAGACTTCGCGGCGCAGCCGGAACCCTTCGTTGCAGAGCGTGCTGAAGACGGGTACGGACAGGACCGTGATCGGATTCATCGCTTCCTCCTCTCGATTGCGGCCTGCGCCGCGGCAAGCCGCGCGATCGGCACGCGGAAGGGCGAGCACGAGACGTAATCGAGACCGGAATCCTCGCAGAAATGGATCGAGGCCGGATCGCCGCCGTGCTCGCCGCAGATGCCGAGTTTCAGATCGTTGCGGGCCTGGCGGCCACGCTCCGCCGCCAGCCGGATCAGTTCACCGACGCCGTCGAAATCGAGCGAGATGAACGGATCGTGCTCGATGATGCCCTTTCTCTGATAGGTGGGGATGAAGGCCGCCGCATCGTCGCGCGAGATGCCGAACGTGGTCTGGGTCAGGTCGTTGGTGCCGAAGGAGAAGAATTCCGCCGTCTCGGCGATCACATGGGCGCGGATCGCCGCACGCGGCAGCTCGATCATCGTACCGACAAGATAGCGGATCGGCGTGCCGCTTTCCTTCGCCACATCCTCGGCGACGCGGTCGATCACATCCTTCACATAGTCCAGCTCGGTGCGGAGGCTGACTAGCGGCACCATGATTTCCAGTTCCACCGGCTCACCGGTCACCTTGGCCGCCTCCACGGCCGCCTCGAAGATGGCACGGGCCTGCATTTCGGCGATCTCGGGATAGGAAATCGCCAGCCGGCAACCGCGATGGCCGAGCATCGGGTTGAACTCGTGGATCGCATCGATGCGGCGGGCAAGAAATGCCGACGACATGCCCATGGCTTTCGCGACGTCGGCAATCTCGGCCTCCGTCTTCGGCAGGAATTCGTGCAGCGGCGGATCGAGCAGCCGGATCGTCACCGGCAGGCCGTGCATGATCGAGAAGAGCTCGACGAAATCGGAACGCTGCATCGGCAGGAGTTTCGCAAGCGCCGCACGCCGGCCGCCCTCGTCCTCGGCAAGGATCATCTCGCGCATCACCTGAATGCGATCGCCTTCGAAGAACATGTGCTCGGTGCGGCAGAGCCCGATGCCTTCCGCGCCGAAGGAACGGGCGGCGCGGGCGTCCTGCGGCGTGTCGGCATTGGTGCGCACCGTCATGCGGCGGCACCTGTCGGCCCAGGCCATCAGCTTGCCGAAATCGCCGGAAAGCTCCGGCTGTATCATCGGCACGGCACCCTCCAAGACCTGGCCGGAGGAGCCATCGATGGTGATCGTATCGCCCCGCTTCAGCGTCATCCCGGCGACGCCGATCAGCACCTCATTGCGCATGTCGACGCGCATAGAGCCGGCGCCGACCACGCAGGGGATGCCCATGCCGCGGGCGACGACGGCCGCGTGGCTGGTCATGCCGCCGCGCGTGGTCAGGATGCCTTCTGCCGCGTGCATGCCGTGGATATCCTCGGGGCTCGTTTCGATGCGAACCAGGATGACCTTGCGACCTTCGGCTTCCGCCTGCACGGCCTCTTCCGCCGTGAATACGACCTCACCGGTCGCCGCCCCGGGCGAAGCCGGCAGGCCGGACCCGATGACATGGCGCTCGACGCGCGGATCGATAGTCGGATGAAGAAGCTGGTCCAGCGAAGGCGGCTCGATGCGGCAGACAGCTTCTTCCTCGGTGATCAGTCCTTCAGCGACCATATCCACGGCAATCTTCATGGCGGCACGGGTGGTGCGCTTGCCGGATCGCGTCTGCAGCATCCAGAGCTTGCCGCGCTCGACGGTGAATTCGAGATCCTGCATGTCGCGGTAATGCGCTTCCAGCCGTCCGCAGATCTCCTTGAACTCCGCAAATGCCTCCGGCATCAGCTTCTCCATGGACGGCTTTTCCGAACCGGACGCGAGGCGTCCCTCTTCGGTGATCGATTGCGGCGTGCGGATTCCCGCCACGACATCCTCGCCCTGCGCATTCACCAGAAACTCGCCATAAAGCGCCCTTTCGCCGGTGGACGGATTGCGGGTGAAGGCCACGCCGGTCGCCGACGAAGAGCCAAGATTGCCGAAGACCATGGCCTGGACGTTGACGGCCGTGCCCCATTCCTCCGGAATGCGATGCAAGGTGCGATAGGTCTTGGCGCGCGGGTTCATCCAGCTCGAAAAGACGGCGGCGATTGCCCCCCAGAGTTGAACGTGCGGGTCCTGCGGGAAGCTCTCGCCGAGTTCCTCCTCGATCATCTGCTTGTAGATGCCGACGACATGCTGCCATTCGACAGCGGAAAGATCCGTATCGTATTCGTGGCCAAAGCGCGCCTTCTCATCCTCGAGGATTTCCTCGAAAACCTCGTGGTCGAGGCCCATGACCACGTCGGCATACATCTGGATGAAGCGGCGGTAGCTGTCCCAGGCGAAGCGCGCATCGCCCGCGTCATGGCCGAGCGCCTGCACGGTCTCGTCATTGAGGCCGAGATTGAGGACAGTATCCATCATGCCGGGCATGGAGGCGCGCGCGCCCGAACGAATGGAGAGCAGCAGAGGCTTGGGATGCCCGCCGAATGTGCGGCCGGTCAGCTCTTCCATGGCTGCAATGCCTTCAAGGACCTGAGCTTTCAGCTCTTCTGGAAGTGCCTTGTCATTGTCGAAATAAAAGGCGCAGGCTTCGGCAACGATCGTCAGTCCCGGCGGCACAGGCAGGCCGAGACTCGCCATTTCCGCAAGATTGGCGCCTTTGCCGCCAAGCCGCTCGACATCTGCGGAACGGCCTTCCGCCTCGCCTCCGCCGAAGCGATAGACCCACTTCGTCATACTGCTCTCCACCCCTACGCAGTCTCTTTTTGCAATAACTACAAGTTTTATGATGGTTTGGGAACGGATGAAGGCAGGATTATGTTGCATCGCAACATAATCGATGACGAGAGCGTTAAAGGAAGGTGCAGGGCCGCCCAGAAAACAAAGCTTTGCGGGGCCGGATCACAGGCGGCCCCGCAAAGCTTTCCGCCCAGGACAGGAAACCCGGACGGGGGGTAGGAAACTCGATCGCCGTGCCTCGCTTAACGCCAAAGGACGACATTTATTCGAAATCCACGATCACAAGACACTAATAACCGAAAAATTGCATCCCCCATATGGGTGATTCTACGTAATCGTGAGCATTTTTATGAAACTCGGTAAATTGCTCAACTCGCCTCACGCATCAGTTCTGCTGTCTGCAGATCGACGGATACGAGCTGGGAGACCCCCTGTTCGGCCATCGTGACGCCGAAGAGCCTGTTCATGCGGGCCATGGTGATCGGGTTGTGGGTGATGATGACAAAGCGGGTTTCCGTGGAGGCCGCCATTTCATCCATAAGGTTGCAGTAGCGCTCCACGTTGTGGTCGTCCAGCGGCGCATCCACCTCGTCCAAAACGCAGATCGGCGCCGGATTGGTGAGGAAGACGGCGAAGATGAGCGCCATGGCGGTCAGAGCCTGCTCCCCGCCGGAAAGCAACGTCATGGTCTGCGGCTTCTTGCCCGGCGGACGGGCAAGGATCTCAAGACCGGCTTCGAGAGGATCATCCGATTCGATCAGCTGCAGTTCGGCGGTGCCGCCGCCGAACAGGTGCGTAAAGAGCCGCTGGAACTCGGCATTGACCACATCGAAAGCGGCCAGCAGGCGCTCGCGGCCTTCGCGGTTGAGGCTCTGGATCGCGCCGCGCAGCTTGCGGATCGCATCGATGACGTCGGCGCGCTCGCGCATCAGTATATCGAGCTTGTCGGACAGCTCCTTCTGCTCCTCGTCAGCGCGCAGGTTGACGGCGCCGAGCCGCTCGCGCTCCATCCGCAACCGATCGACCTCGCGCTCGATCTCGCGGATATCGGGCATCGGCGCCTCGGGCCTGAGGCCTGCAAGCCGAAGCACCTCATGCGGCGCGACATTCAAAGTCTCGCGGATCCGCTGCTCGCTCTCGTGACGCTTCTCGGCAGCCGACACCAGGCGTTCTTCGGCCCTGCCGCGCTTTTCGCGCGCTTCGGCAAGCTCGGAAAGAGCGATCGCGGCAATCCGATCCGCCTCGCGCTGGCGGGTTTCGGCTTCGGCCAGCCGATCGGCGGCGGCGCGACGGGCCTCCTCCGCCTTCTGCAATTCGCTGAGCAGCGCACGCCGCTTGTCATCGAACTCTTCGGGGGCGGCCTCGAGGTCGACGATCTCCTCGCGGGCCTCTTCTTCGCGCTCACGCAGGTTTGCAATATGATCGGCAGCACTCGCCGCCCGCGCCGTCCAAGAGGCGCGCTCCTGCGCAATCGCGGCAAGCCGGCGCTTGCGAGCCTCGGTCTCGCGACTCAGACCCTCGTAGCGGGCACGCGCCTCGGCAAGCAGGCCGCGATCGGTCGCCACCACCGCCTGCTGTTCGCGGAGCCGGTTGTCGATGTCGGAAATATCCGGCGCATCTTCAAGCTCGGCCCGGGCGTTCTCCTCCTGCAGTCCGATATCCTCGATCTGCGTGTTGAGCTGGTTCACCGCTTCGGTGGCGACATCGCGGCGGCGCATCAGGTCGCCGGCGGCGCGCTCGGCGGCGGCCAGCGCATCGCGGGCCTCGGTGAGCCGTCGAGCGGCAAGCCGGCTGCGGTCGCGGGCGTCGTTGAGCTGCCGTTCCCTCGCGACGATCTCGGCGGCGGCCGAAGTGAGCGCCACTTCGGCTTCCGAGAGCAGAATGCGGGCCTCGTCGATCTCCGCTTCCAGTTCCGATAACCGGTTCTTCTGGGAAAGCCTGAGCGCTGCAGCGCCCGGCGCTTCGGAACCGGTCACATGCCCGTCCCAGCGATAAACGCCGCCTTCCCTGGTCACCAGCCGCTGGCCGGGCGCGAGCTCGCGCATCAGGCGATGCGCGTCCACCTCGGCAACGACCCCGATCTGCGCGAGGCGACGGGAGAGTTCCGGCGGCGCGGTCACTCGGGCGATCAGCGGTTCGGCGCCGTGCGGCAGAACCGGATCGCTGGAGCCATCGCCGTTCTGTGACCAGTAGGTCGGCGCGGAACTGTCGATCGGGCTTTCAAGATCGTCGCCGAGTACGGCGCCAAGTGCAGCTTCGTATCCACGATCGACGCGGATCATTTCCGCAACCGCGATGAAATCGCCGGAAGCGGCGCCGGCGGCCAGCATTTTCGAAATGGTGCGCGCTTCGGTTTCCAGCGCGTTGAGCGCCGAACGGGCGGTATCCACCGGGCCCCGGGCCATCTGTTCATTGGATCTAGCGGAAGCAAGTGCGGCTTCCACCTCCTCAACGATCACCGCAGCATCCTCGACGGCGATTTCCGCCGCCTCCACCGCTTCACGCTTCTCGGCGGGATCGTCGAGGCCGGAAAGACGCTCGTTGATCGCGTCAAGCTCAGCGGTCGCATCGGCAAGCTGCCGGTCGAGACGCTGGCGGCGTTCGGCGAGATCGCGGATCAGCCGTTCGAGCTGATTGCGGCCAGCGGCAGCTTCTGCGCGCTCCGCGGTGATGGCGGAAAACAGCTTCTCACTTTCGGCGAGTGCCGCGGCGGCCGTTTCGAAGGCCTCGCGCAATTCGTCCGCTTCCAGGCCGGAATCGGCCAGCATATCGCTGAGTTCGGCTTCCTCCTGGTCCAGCTTTTCAAGGAAGACGGCATTGTCGGCGGCGAGCTGCTCCTCGCGACGGATGTCCTCTCCGAGCTGAGCGAGCCTCCGGGTAAGCTCGTCGCGACGCTTCAGGAGCCGGTTTGCCTCCTCCTCCAGTTGCCCGCGAGCGATCTGGATGCGCTGCAGGGCCGCGCCGGCTTTCGCCTCCTCCTCGCGCAGCTCCGGCAGCTTGAGACTTGCGACGGCTTGGCTCTTGGCCGCCTCCATCTGCGCCTGCGCCTTCTCTGCGACGATGGCCGTCACCTGGTTGAGCGCGCTTTCCGCTTCACCTTCCGCCTCCTTTGCCTGCACCCAGCGAATATGCAGCAGCATAGCCTCGCGGGCGCGGATATCGGCCGACAGCGTCTTGAAGCGGTTCGCCTGACGAGCCTGACGCTTCAGGCTCTCGATCTGTGTTTCGAGCTGGGTCAGAACGTCGTCCAGGCGTTCGAGATTGCCCTCTGCCGCGCGCAACCTGAGTTCCGCCTCGTGACGGCGGGAATGCAGGCCGGAAATGCCGGCCGCCTCTTCCAGGAGCTGGCGGCGAGCCTGGGGTTTTGCCTGGATGAGTTCGCCGATCCGCCCCTGACCGACCATGGAAGGCGACCGCGCGCCGGTCGAGGCATCGGCAAAGAGAAGCTGCACGTCCTTGGCGCGCGCCTCCTTGCCGTTGATGCGATAGATGGAGCCGGATTCGCGCTCGATGCGCCGGCTTACCTGGATTTCGTCGGCATCGTTGAAGGCGGCGGGCGCGGTGCGGTCGGAATTGTCGAGATGGAGGCCGACCTCGGCGGTGTTGCGGGCCGGGCGGTTGCCGGAGCCGGAAAAGATCACGTCATCCATGCCGGACGCGCGCATGTTCTTGTAGGAATTCTCGCCCATCACCCAGCGCAGCGCTTCGACAAGGTTGGACTTGCCGCAACCGTTCGGGCCGACCACACCGGTCAGCCCGCGCTCGATGATGAATTCCGTCGGCTCGACGAAGGACTTGAATCCGACAAGGCGCAGCTTGGTGAACTTCATGCCGCGCCCCTCACCTTCCCTTCAGGGAAGGAGTGCTCACAACAGGCTGTCGATGAGCTTGGACATGGAATCAACCGACATGTCTCCCGAATACTTCTTGCCGTTGATCAGGAAGGTCGGCGTGGAATTCACACCAAATTTGTCCGCGCCCCGCTTCACGACCTCGTTTACTTCATCGAGAAGCTTCTGGTTCGTCAAGCAAGCCTCGAAACTCTGCTGTGAGTAACCTGCCAGTTTGACGCTCTGAAGCAGGGCATTGCGGACATTGCCGTCGGCCGGAGCGGCCCAGGCGCGCTGCTGCTTGAAGAGCATCGAGACCATCGGGAAATATTGGGCAGGCGTGGAAAGCTCCTGCGGGTTCTGCGGGTTGCAGCGGGCCAGCATGAAGGCGGCCGTCGCAACCGGATCGAACGGGAACTCGCGGATGATGAAGCGGACCTTGCCGCTATCGATATACTTGGTCTTGATGGCCTCGAAGGTATTGTTGTGGAAATTGGCGCAATGCGGGCAGGTCATCGACATGTATTCGATGATTTTCACCGGGGCATTCTCTTCACCGAGCGCCATTTCCGCCAGCGGACCAGGCTTCAGCGCCTCGGCCATATCCACATCGCCTTGCGATTCCGGCATTTCCTGAGCGAAGGCTCGTGAAGCACCGAGCGGCAGCGCCAGGCAAAGAGCGGCCGCGGCCCCTCCGCCGAGAAGTGCGCGCCTGGTGGTGGTGATATCGTTCATCTGCATGGAACACCCGTGTGCGAGAGATCTCGAATTGTTTGACATTCCGTATCGCGGCACCCGAACGCGAACAAGCTGTCGATAGGCAAAACTCTTCAAAGAATTGTGACAAATCGAAAGTGTATCAGAGATGAACGCAAGGTTCCCCGCGTTCATGCCTTGCGCTTCTTCTGCAGGACGGCGGTGCCCAGCCGGGCCACCGCCTTTTTCAGCGCCTCGCTTTCGATGCCTTCCATCATCGTTTCGAGGCGTCTCGCCGCCTCGCCCTTCAGCGGCGGCGGCCGCTTCGGATGCCTGGAAGTCGGCGCGACGGGCTTCTGGACGATGCGGATCTGCCGAACAGCGGGAAAACCGAAAAAGCCGTTGATGCGGGCGATCAATTCGCCTTGGGCATGGGTGAGAAACAGCGCGCGAGCGCCTTCGCAGGCAATCGTCAAAACGCCGGGCTGATAACTCGTTTCGCCATATCCATCATTGCGCGGCCAGACGATCTTCTCCGGCCGCGTGCAATCGGCAAAACCCTCGCCGGCGATCTCGTCCCAGGAGCCGAGCAGCGCCGTCGATATGCCGGCACGGCGGGCCAGCACCGGATCGATGATGCCGTTCGCGACCTCGGAAATCTGGACGACGCCTCGCCGGGCGCCTTTCTTTGGATAACTCATCGCTCTTGTCGGATTCCTGGCCGCATTCGTCAGCGCCGTCCTTGATGGCGGCGCATTCCTGTTTCAAGTATAGGGCATCTCCTCCCGCAACGGCAAACGATGCTCCAGACGCTCCCCGCACCCCATGCCCCGAAGCTTCTTTCCTGGTACGACCGGCACCATCGGGAATTGCCCTGGCGCGTGAGCCCGGCTGCCGCGAAGGCCGGAAAACGGGCCGATCCCTATCACGTCTGGCTCTCGGAAGTGATGCTGCAGCAGACGACCGTGCAGGCCGTGAAACCCTATTTCGCCAAATTCCTGACGCTCTGGCCTAAGGTGACCGATCTGGCGGCCGCCCCGGTGGAGGACGTGATGGCCGCCTGGGCCGGGCTCGGTTATTACGCCCGCGCGCGCAATCTCAAGAAATGCGCCGAGGCAGTGGCGGCCAAGCATGGCGGCGTCTTTCCCGATACGGAGGAAGGGCTGAGGGCGCTTCCCGGCATCGGCGGCTATACGTCAGCGGCCATTGCGGCGATCGCCTTCAACCGGCAGTCCGCCGTGATGGACGGCAATGTGGAGCGGGTGATCTCGCGGCTCCACGCCATCGATGCGCCGCTGCCGGGCTCCAAGCCCTTGATGAAGGCCAAGGTCGCCGAACTGACGCCTTCGGATCGGCCGGGCGACTTCGCCCAGGCGATGATGGATCTCGGTGCCACCATCTGCACCCCCAAGCGGCCGACCTGCGCACTCTGTCCCTTCCGTGACGACTGTCTTGCCTTTGCCGAACACGACCCGGAGAGCTTTCCGGTCAAGGCGGCGAAGAAGGAAAAGCCGGTGCGGTTCGGCGCGGCCTTCGTCGCCGTGACGCCTGAGGGCGAAGCGCTTTTAAAGCGCCGCATCGAAAGCGGCTTGCTCGGCGGCATGACGGAAGTGCCAACCACTGCCTGGACTTCGCGGGTCGACGGCGGCACGACGGCAGACCATGCTCCCTTTCCTGCAGGCTGGGAAGCCTGCGGCACGGTCACCCACGTCTTCACCCATTTCGAACTCAGGCTTTCCGTCTTCCGGGCGCTGACCGAGAAGGTCGCCGTCGATGACGGATGGTGGGAACCGGTCACAAATCTTGAGACGCAGGCGTTGCCGACTGTCATGAAAAAAGCAATCGCGCAGGCTATTCCGCGAGCCTTCGAAAAACATCCGAACTGATTCTTTCAAGGAATACTCAATGGCGGCCAAGATCGACCATATCGTCTTCGACATCGGCAAGGTGCTGATCCACTACGATCCGAACATTCCCTTCAGCCGCATCATCCCCGATGAAGAAGAACGCAAATGGTTCTTCCTCAACGTCTGCACCCATGAATGGAATCTGGAACAGGACCGCGGCCGCGCCTGGGAAGATGCCGAAGCGCTGCTGATCGAGGAGCACCCTGAGCGCGAGGAACAGATCCGCGCCTTCCGCAAATACTGGCACGAGATGGTTCCGCATGCCTATGACGGCTCGGTGGCGATCATGGAGGGCCTGATTGACGGCGGTCGCGACGTGACGATGCTGACCAACTTCGCCGCCGATACCTTCGTCGATGCCCGAAAACTGTTTCCCTTCCTCGACAAGCCGCGCGGCGTGACGGTCTCCGGCGAGATCGGCCTCATCAAGCCGGACGTGGCGATCTACGAAAGGCATGCCCGCGACTTCGGACTCGTCCCGGAAGCGACGATCTTCATCGACGATTCCTACCCGAATGTGGAAGGCGCCCGAGCCGCCGGCTGGCAGGCGGTGCATTTCAAGGATCCCGAAACGCTTAGAAAGGACCTCGCCGGCTACGCCGTGGAGGTCTGACCGAAAGAAATATGGCGCCCGGGGTCAGCCTCCCCGAGCGCCAATTCTCCTCACCCGGGACTAGAGGTACATGACCGGGCAAGGAATTTGTGCGATCTGGCGGGACCGGTGGATCAGTCCAATTTTGCCAGGTCGTTGCGGATGACGGTCCTGAGTTCATCGATGGGCTTGAGCGATTGCCCGTCGTCGAAGTGCCAGAACGTCCATCCGTTGCATGCATCAAAGCCCTGCACTTTCGCGCCCAGGCGATGAATGGAGCCGGCCTCGCCGTTCGCCGAAAGCGTGCCGTCGGCACGGATGATGGCGCTGAAACGACGCCTTGCGTCGGTCAGTACCTGGCCCGGCCGGACGAGACCCGCCTCGATCAGCGCGTTGAAGGCCACGCGAGGTTCGGCCTTCTTGCCGGTCATGACCGTCAGTTCCGCCTTGCCGAGCGGTTCGACGGCCGCGATGCGGGCGGCGGCGGCATCGATGTAATCCTGTTCTCGCTCGATCCCTACGAAATTGCGGCCAAGACGCTTCGCCACCGCACCGGTCGTGCCGGAACCGAAGAAGGGGTCGAGGATGACGTCGCCGGGCCTGGTGGACGCCATGATGACGCGGGCAAGCAGCGCTTCCGGCTTCTGGGTCGGATGGACCTTCTTGCCATCGTCATCCTTCAGGCGCTCGGAACCGGAGCAGATCGGAAAGAGCCAGTCGGAGCGCATCTGGACGTCTTCGTTCGACGCCTTCAGCGCATCGTAATTGAAGGTATAGCTTTTCGCCTTGGCGTCACGGCTTGCCCAGATCATTGTTTCATGGGCGTTCTGGAACCGGCGGCCCTTGAAATTCGGCATCGGGTTCACCTTGCGCCAGACGATATCGTTGAGCAGCCAGAAATTCAGGTCCTGCATGATCGCGCCGACGCGGAAGATGTTGTGATAGGAGCCGATGACCCAGATGGTGCCGTTCGGCTTCAGCACACGGCGGCAGGCGAGCAGCCAGGCGCGGGTGAAGGCATCGTAGACCTCGAAGGAGGAAAACTGGTCCCAGTCATCGTCGACAGCATCGACCAGCGACTGATCGGGACGGTGCAGCGTGCCGCCAAGCTGAAGGTTATACGGAGGATCGGCAAAGATCGCATCGACGGAGTGATCCGGCAGCGCTTCCAGAGCGGCGACGCAATCGCCCTTGATGATGGAGTTGAGCCAGGAAACCCGACGGACCTGCCCCTGCAGATCGGCCAGCGGAAGAACTGCTGCCATAAGATACTCGCTACGCTGTACTCGAACGAATTTACTGGCCGTTATGGTTACCCAGCTTGGTTACCAAAAGCTGAAAGCATTGAACGATTTCGAGAAAAAATTCGAGGGCGTGGAATAACCTCCAGCGATAGGCTAAAATCCGCGTCATGAAAAAGAACGAGGCCATCGAGAAGCTGAAACGGCAGGCCGACGCCATCCGGGCGCTTGGTGCGACATCGCTTTATCTTTTCGGCTCGGTCGCCCGGGACGAGGCAGGTCCAATAAGCGATCTCGATCTGTTCATCGACTATGATCCAGAGAGCCGCCTCAACGCGTTCGATCTCGTCGGCATCAAACTCTTTTTGGAAGACGAGCTTCACCTGCCGGTCGACATAACAACGCGTGACAGCCTTCACCCAATGTTGCAGTGCGGAATTGAGAATTCCGCCTTACAAATCTAGTGATACCGCAAGATTACGGCGATCACGCCGCATGCACCTTGCGGCTGTCCTCCGGCGCCTCGTCGCGCTCGAACATGCCGTAGTCGCGCAGCACATGGCCGATGCGGAGGCGGTAATCGGCGAATATGCCGTTACGTCCCGCCTGTTGCGCGGCGCGGTGGGCTTCCAGATTGCGCCACTGGCGCACCGCCTCCTCGTCCCGCCAGAAGGAGAGCGAGAGGAGTTTGCCGCGCAGGGTGAGGCTCTCGAACCGCTCGATCGAGATGAATCCATCGATCTTTTCGAGTTCCGAGCGCAGTTCTCCCGCAAGGTCGAGATATTTGTGGCGTTCGCCCATATAGGGCACGACTTCGAAGATGACGGCGATCATGGCTTTACGAAAGCTCCGTGGGGAGTGGACACATTCTTCAGGAAGATCCGGTCTTCCTTCAGAATAAAACGCTCGCGTTTTGCGAAGGCGTAGTTCTGTTGACCAAGCGGATCGGCCGCCAGCCGGGCGCGGTAGCTTTCGTAGGCCGCCAGGCTCTCGATATTATAGACGCCGTAGGCGGTCGTGGCCGAGCCTTCATGGGGGCCGAAATAACCGATGAGGTCGGCGCCGCAACGCGGGATCGCCTGGCCCCAGTTGCGGGCATATTCGGCGAACTCCGTTTTCCTGAACGGGTCGATCTCATAGCGAATGAAACACGTGATCATGGCTTTCTCCTGTCTTGCAAGGGTGTTTTGCCATATTGCCGAACGAAGATGCTTCGGTTAGGATCGAAGTATGAAAGAAGGTCCGGACATTGCCCGCATCGGAACATTGATCGGCGATCCCGCGCGCGCCAACATGCTGACGGCGTTGATGGGCGGCCAGGCGCTGACGGCGACCGAGCTTGCGCAAGCAGCCGGCGTGACGCTGCAGACGGCGAGTTCGCATCTTTCGAAACTGGAGGATGGCGGTCTCATCGCCCAGCGCAAGCAGGGACGGCATCGCTATTTCACGCTGGCCGATGCGGCGGCCGGCGCACTGCTCGAAAGTCTCATGGGGTTTGCCGCAAGCCGCGGGCACCTGCGCCACCAGCCCGGACCGAAGGATCCGGCGTTGCGCAAGGCGCGAGTCTGCTACGATCACCTGGCCGGCGATTACGGCGTCAGAATGCTCGATAGTTTCGTCAAGCGCGGTGCGATTGCGACCGACGGCGAGAACCTGGCGATGACCGAGGAAGGCCGGACGGAACTCGGCAGGATCGGCATCGATGTGGGAACACTTTCCTCCAGCCGCCGGCCGATCTGCAAATCCTGCCTCGACTGGAGCGAGCGGCGCTCGCATCTTGCCGGCACGCTCGGCAAGGCGCTGCTGTCGCATTTCCTCGAAAAAGGCTGGGCAAGGCGCAGCGGCGAAAGCCGCGCCGTGCTGTTCACGCCCGAGGGCGAGCGGAAATTCCTGGCGCTGTTTCCGGCGGATTGAGCCTTCGTCCCCGCACCAGCGCCCCTTGATATCCCTCTCCCGCGAGGCGGTCGCAAAGCCCGCCCCATTCGCAACCGGCGCAGGCGCGGCGCGTCGAACCGGCGGAAAAAGCTTCACGCAGCCTATCGAGCAGCGCCGGATCGGAAGCGATCACCGATCCTGCCTCAAGCTCACAACCAAGCAGCTTGCCAAGATCGGCAAGCGCCGCCGCATCACGACCGACAACCGATGCTGCGAGGCAATGTGCATTCTCATCCCGCAGAAGCGGCGCGCAGATATCGTCCGGGCCGGAGACGATCTCGATCGGCTCGCCAGCGGAAAGCCGGGCTGCGATCCGGCGATAGTTGGCGACGAAGGCCGGATTATAGCCTTCGCCGACAAAGGTCAGCATGCAGAGAAGATGATGCGGCCGCAGCCTGACCATTACTCTGCCGCAGTACGATTGCGGGAGGCGAGCACGGCCAGGGCGGCCGCCGCGAGACCTGATTTCAGCGCCGCACCGAGGATGAAGGGCGCGACACCCGCCCAGAACGCCTTTTCAGCGCCGATCAACGCCGCGAGCCAGACCCAGCCGAGCGCTAGGCACAAGAGGTTTGCGGCCAGATGCGCCGAAAAGCTGGCGACAAGGCGGCGTCCGGTCCAGCCGCGCTCGGCAAGCCAGCCGGCTGCGGCGGCGACCAGCGGGAAGGAAAAGAGATAACCGGCCGTAGCCCCCATGAAAGGAGCAATTCCGCCCGCGCCGCCCGCCAGAACCGGAGCGCCGAGCATGGCTTCACCGAGCCATGCTAGAACCGTCACCGCGCCGAGCCGCCAGCCATAGAGCACGCCGATCATGGTCACCGCGAAGGTCTGCATGGTGATCGGCACCGGCACCATCGGCACGGCGATCTGCGAGGCGATCGCCAGCGCGAGCGTGCCGGCCAGCACGAACACGGCCTTCGTCAGGACGGACCTGCCGGCCAGCCGCAGCGGATCGAATGCAAGGGCTTCATGGGAATTGGTCAGGGACATCAAGCGCTCCTTTTCAAATTATAGATAATTTCGATTCCCATCTATTTCATGAAGCACATTCACACCCTTCGCAAGTGGCTTTGTCGCGATCAATCGCCATCTGCGACACGATAAAGATCGAACAAGCAGAGATATCCGGCGATTTTGACAGATTTTGCAGGGAAATAAATTATCTATAATTTTTGATCATCAACCGACGATGGCGAAAGTCTCGCGCGACATACCCGCCCGAGAAGGCTGCGGGCCGCGGCCGATCCATTGGACATGCTTCTGGAGGATGGCCGCAGCCTCCTCCGCCCTTCCCTGACGTAGCGCGGCAAGAATGGCGCGATGATCGTGGTCGGTCCGCTTCTCCCAGCCGGATTGCCAGGCGGAGAACAGGAAACGGGCGCTCGCTGCGTGCAGGTCGTCGATCGAGGCAAGCAGCCGCTTCATGCCGCAGGGTGCGAGGATGAGGTTGTGGAACCGGCGGTTCGCCTCCTCCCAGGCCTGAACGTCGGCTGCCGCATCGCCCTCGCGGGTCGCCTCTTCGGCCGCATCAAGGATGGCCGGCGTCAGATGGCGCGCGGCATGGCGAAGTGCCAGCACTTCCAGCGCGGCACGCATTTCCGCCACTTCGCGGACTTCGGCGAGATCGAAGGATGCCACGCGAACGCCGCGGCGCGGCTCGCTGATCGCCAGCCCCTGCGCCTCCAACCGCCGGAAGGCTTCGCGCACCGGCACGTGGCTCGTCTGGAATTCCTCGGCGATATGATCCTGGCGAAGACGTGCGCCCGCGGCGAGCTCGCCGCGCACGATGCGATCGGCAAGTACCCGGCTGATGCGGCTGGCGATGGTGTCTTCCGGCTCCTTGCCCATGTTCGTTCCTTAGATGGCCATCCCTGCCTTGTCGAGAGCCGCCCGCTTCGCTTGCACCTGCCATGCAGGCGGATTGGTTGAGCTTTTCGCCCCGGTCGTATAAAAGGCCCGCCTCACTTCCGCATAAGGCATTCCATCCACACAAGGCTTCCATCATGAGCGGCTTCGACCTCATCATTTTCGACTGTGACGGCGTGCTCGTCGATTCCGAAATCATCGCGGCGCAGGTCGAATCGCGGCTTCTCACCGAAGCGGGTTATCCGATCAGCATCGAGGAAATGGGCGAGCGTTTCGCCGGCATGACCTGGAAGAACATCCTGCTGGCCGTGGAGAAGGAAGCGAACATACCCCTTTCCGCCTCGCTGCTCGACAAGTCGGAGAAACTGCTCGACGCCCGCCTCGCCCGCGACGTGAAGATCATCGACGGGGTGAGATTCGCGCTTGCCCGCCTCACGACGCAGCGCTGCATCTGCTCCAATTCGAGCAGCCACCGGCTCGACATGATGCTGGAGAAGGTCGGCCTCAAGCCCTATTTCGCACCGCATATCTATTCGGCCAAGGATCTCGGGGGCGACCGGGTGAAGCCGAAGCCGGACATCTTCCTGCACGCTGCCGAACAGTTCAAGGTTTCGCCGGACAAGGTGCTTGTCATCGAGGATTCCGTCCACGGCATCCATGGCGCGAAAGCCGCCGGCATGCGCGTCGTCGGCTTCACGGGCGCGTCGCACACCTATCCCAGCCATGCGGACCGGCTGACGGATGCCGGCGCGGAGACCGTAATCTCGCGCATGATGGACCTGCCGGCCGTGGTCGCAGCACTCGGGGAATGGAGCGGCGCGCTCTGAACCGGCCCGTTCGGTCAGGAGATGGTATCAGCTCCGGCGGGCCGACTTCTTTGCCGGGCCCGTCTCGAAGCCGAGACGCACGCGGGTGAAGCGCGAGGCGCCGCCCGGCGCATTCGGAATCTGCACGTCCGGCTTGTTGAAGATGAACTGCGTGCCGCCAGCCGGCATGTCGACCGGGAATGCCATCTTCTGTGAGTAGATGACATTGTCGCCGTCGATCACTTCGACGAGCACCGGCAGCGTGACCTTGCCGGGCGTACCCGCGGGACCCTGCACGATGCGACCCTGGGCGACCACATTGATGGTCAGCGTCGTTTCGTTGGCGGTGCATTGGCGCGTCGCGTCGGCGAGCGAGGCCTGGTAGAGCAGCTTTTCCGGATTATCCTGGCCGCCGCGCGCATAGGCACGGTATACGGCGGTCTGGTCCAGCATGACCACCTGGGGGCAGTAAGCCTGCACGACGGGGGTCACCGGCTGCTGGGCCTGCGCGGCGGACGTCAACCCTTCGGTGGATGATGAGGAATTGCAGCCTGCGAGAGCCGCCACGAACGATGCCGCCAGAAGACCACGTGAAATCTTGCCAAACACTCTACTCAACCCTCTTCCATCCCACGTTCCAGCCCATTTCCGGGCATTGCCTTTCGGAGAACCGGAGCGCCGTTTTCCGCTCTTTCACCGCACATTTTCATGGTCTATATCAGCGGCGCGAATAAAAATCGATTGGGGATTGAAGGTCGTGGACTACATTTCTACCCGGGGCGAAGCCGCGTCCCTCCGTTTCAGGGATGCCATGCTGGCCGGGCTCGCACGCGACGGCGGCCTTTACGTGCCACGCGAATGGCCGGTGCTGACGAAGAAGGAGATCCGCGCGCTGCGCGGCAAGAGCTACCAGGAAATCGCCTTCGAGGTCCTCAAACATTTCGTCGACGGCGAGATCCCGGATGACGTGTTCAAGGCGATGATCGACGAGGCCTATGCCACGTTCCGGCATCCGGCCGTGGTGCCGCTTGTCCAGACCGGCCCCAACGATTTCGTGCTCGAACTCTTCCACGGCACGACGCTCGCCTTCAAGGACGTGGCGATGCAATTGCTGGCGCGGCTGATGGATTACGTTCTCGCCGAGCGCGGCGAGCGCGCCACCATCGTCGGCGCCACCTCTGGCGATACGGGGGGAGCGGCCATCGACGCCTTCGCCGGACGCGAGCGCACCGACATCTTCATCCTCTTCCCGCATGGCAAGGTCTCGCCCGTGCAGCAGCGGCAGATGACCACGTCGAAAGCGGCCAACGTGCATGCGCTGGCGATCAAGGGCAATTTCGACGACTGCCAGAACCTCGTCAAAGAGATGTTCAACGACGCAGCCTTCCGCGACCGCCTGAAGCTTTCGGGCGTCAATTCGATCAACTGGGCCCGCATCATGGCCCAGGTGGTCTATTACTTCACCGCCGCTGTTTCGCTCGGCGGGCCGGACCGAAAGATCTCCTTCACGGTGCCGACCGGCAATTTCGGCGACATTTTCGCCGGCTACGTCGCAAAGAAGATGGGCCTGCCGATCGACCGGCTGGTGATCGCCACCAACGACAACGACATCCTCGCCCGCGCGCTGAAGAGCGGCCGCTACGAGATGAAGGGTGTCAAGGCGACCACCTCGCCTTCGATGGACATCCAGATTTCCTCGAATTTCGAGCGGCTGCTGTTTGAATCCTGTGGCCGCGACGCTGCCGCGGTGCGGTCGTCCATGGCAGGCCTGAAACAGTCCGGGGCCTTCGAAATCAAGCCTGAGGCGCTCAAGGCCATCAAGCGCGAATTCCGCGCCGGACGGGCGACGGAACGCCAGGTGGCCGCGACAATCCGAGAGACGCTTGCCGAAACAGGCTACCTCATCGACCCCCATACGGCGACCGGTGTTTTCGTTGCGAAGAAGAACGCCCGAGGCTCGAGTCCGATGGTGACGCTTGCCACCGCGCATCCGGCCAAATTCCCGGCTGCGGTAAAATCCGCTTGCGGAATTGATCCGGCGCTTCCATCATGGCTTGCTGATCTCATGGAAAGGGAGGAGCGCTTCGATATCTTGGAGCCTGAGCTTAAGGCCGTCGAAACCTTCATCGGCCAGCATGCCCGCGCTTGAAGTCGTCGGTAGCGCCGGAAAGACATAAAGATGAATGTAGAAATCACCCGGCTTTCCTCCGGGCTGACAGTCGTCACCGAGACCATGCCCCATCTGGAGAGCGTTGCGCTGGGTGTCTGGATCAAGTCCGGTTCGCGTAACGAGACCGAGGACGAGCACGGGATCGCCCACCTCCTCGAGCACATGGCCTTCAAAGGCACCGCGCGCCGCAGCGCCCGCGATATCGCCGAGGAAATCGAAAATGTCGGTGGCGAACTCAACGCCGCCACGTCCACCGAGACCACCTCCTATTACGCCCGCGTGCTGAAGGATCATGTGCCTCTCGCAGTCGATATCCTCGCCGACATCCTGACGGAATCGGAATTCGACGAGGAAGAACTGCGCCGCGAAAAACATGTCATTCTGCAGGAGATCGGCGCGGCCAACGATACGCCGGACGACATCATTTTCGACCGCTTCTCCGAGGCCGCCTATCGCGGCCAGACGATCGGCAGGCCGATCCTCGGCACGCCAGAAACGGTGAAAGGCTTCACACCCGCGCAGATCCGCAACTATCTCTCGCGCAACTACACGACCGACCGGATGTTCGTGGTGGCCGCCGGCGCCGTCGATCACGGAGCCTTCTGCAAGCAGGTGGAAGAACGCTTCGCAAAGCTGCCCCGGACGCCGAGCACCACGCCCGTGCTGGAAACCGCCCGGTACATCGGTGGCGACGTGCGCGAAGACCGCGACCTCATGGACGCGCAACTCCTGATCGGCTTCGAAGGCAAGGCCTATCACATGCGCGACTTCTACTGTTCGCAAATTCTCGCGAACATCCTGGGCGGCGGCATGTCGTCGCGCCTCTTCCAGGAAGTGCGAGAGCATCGCGGCCTCTGCTATTCGGTCTATGCCTTCCACTGGGGCTTTTCCGATACCGGCATCTTCGGCATCCATGCCGCCACCGGCGGCGACGACCTGCCGAACCTTGTACCGGTCGTGATCGATGAGTTGCGCAAGGCATCCGAAACGATCGACCAGCAGGAAATCGACCGCGCCCGCGCCCAGATCCGCGCCCAGCTCCTGATGGGCCAGGAAAGCCCGGCGGCGCGCGCCGGCCAGATCGCCCGGCAGATGATGCTTTACGGGCGGCCAATCCCCAACCCCGAAATGATGGAAAGACTTGCCGGCATCACCACCGAACGGCTCACCGATCTTGCCGGACGGCTGTTTTTCGATACAGTTCCGACATTATCCGCCGTCGGCCCGATCGAGCAACTCGCGCCATTGGCCGACATCACCACGGCGCTTTCCTCGCCAGGGTTCCAGACGAAGAAGGCTGCCGGCTGATTCCGGCTGGAGCATGGCATGGCAAAGTCGGTGTTTCGGTTCTTGTCGCGGCAGCCGGACACACCAGAGCTTTATGGCGAAAACCACCTGCTCCGGCTTCCGCGCCACTCCGACTACAGGCAATGGTACAAGCTGCGTTCGGAAAGCCGAGCCTTCCTGCAGCCCTGGGAGCCGGTCTGGCGGCCGGACGAACTGACCGAGGCTTCGTTCCGCGCCCGCGTCATCAGAAGCGGGCAGGAATATGCGTCGGGCCTCGCCGTACCGCTCCTCCTCTTCCGCCGGGAGGATGACGTGCTGCTCGGCGGCCTCACCATCGGTTATATCCGCAGAGGTGCTGCGCAAAGCTGCATGATCGGATACTGGATGGGTGAAAAACATGCGGGGCAAGGCCATATGTTGGCCGCATTGAAGTTGGCTATCCCCTATATCTACGGCGGGCTTCAGTTGCACCGAATTGAGGCAGCCTGTATTCCGGAGAATTGGAAAAGTGTCCGGCTTCTCGAAAAAGCCGGCTTCGAGCGGGAAGGTCTTTTGCGAAAATACCTCAAAATCAACGGCGAATGGCGCGACCACCTGATGTTTTCCCGGTTGCCGGAAGATGGTGAATTCGGGAAGATGCTGAAACCATGAGCGCGGCGTCGTCTTGTATTGCGTATTTGCGTGGGCTGACCGCCAGAGTGTTTTCATCCGCGTTCGGGTGTGCCCCTCAACACCCCCCTCTGTCCGGCAGGACAAAGGGGGGTATCACATCCCGTCTGTTTAATCGGGCTTATGTGATCGCCACCTTCTTCGCCCTTATGTTCCTCACCGTTGCCGGTGCCCAGGCGGCGGAGCCGGTCAAAATCTCGCGTGACGACACGGCGCTCGACCTCACCAAGACGACCGATATCTACACCAATCAGGGCGAGGCCTTTCAGGTCTCCACCGCTGCCGGCGCCGATGGCATCCGCCGCCGTATCGAGGTGCGCGCCAGCTCCCCCCGTCACCAGGGCGACTGGGCGGTCTTCGCACTTTCCAACGTGTCGGAAGAACAGCTCGAACGGGTGATCGTCGCGCCGCACTTCCGCCTGGTGAACTCCAAGATGTTCTGGCCGGATCTCGGTTCGCAGCGCATCATCTCCATCACGCCGTCGGAAGGGTTTGCGCTGGACCGGGTGCCTAGCCCGGATGCGGACGTCTTCCGCATCACGCTCAATCCCGGTTCAACCATCACCTTCGTCGCGGAACTTGCCACACCTTCGCTGCCTCAGATCTACCTATGGCAACCAGATGCATACAAAGACACGGTCAACTCGTTCACGCTCTATCGCGGCATCGTGCTTGGCATTGCCGGCCTGCTCGCCGTCTTTCTGACCATCCTCTTCGTGGTGAAGGGCACGTCCATGCTGCCGGCAGCGGCGGCGCTTGCCTGGGCGGTCCTCGCCTACATCTGCGTCGACTTCGGTTTCCTCGACAAGCTGATCACCATCACCGCGAGTGACCAGCGCATCTGGCGCGCGGGTGCCGAAGTGGCGCTCGCCTCCTCGCTTGTCATCTTCCTGTTCACCTATCTGAACCTCAACCGCTGGCACGTGCATCTGGGCTATGCGACGCTCGCCTGGATCGTCGGGCTCGTGCTGCTCGGCGGCGTGGCAATCTATGACCCGTCCGTCGCAGCCGGCATCGCCCGTCTTTCCTTCGCACTGACCGGCACGGTCGGCATCCTGCTCATCATCTATCTCGGCTTCAACCGCTACGATCGGGCGATCCTGCTCGTGCCCACCTGGGCGCTGATCCTCGTCTGGCTGTTCGGCAGCTGGATGACGGTGACCGGGAGGCTCGACAACGATATCGTCCAGCCGGCGCTCGGCGGAGGCCTCGTCCTGATCGTTCTCCTGATCGGCTTCACGGTGATGCAGCACGCCTTTGCCGGCGGCGCCTATCAGCAAGGCCTGTTCTCCGATCTCGAACGGCAGTCGCTGGCGCTGACGGGCAGCGGTGATACCGTCTGGGACTGGGACGTGGCACGCGACCGCGTCGTCACGACGCCGGATATTTCCGCCCGCCTCGGACTGGACCCCGGCGCCATGCACGGACCGGTGCGCAACTGGGTGCCGCGGCTCCACCCGGACGATCGCGACCGTTTCCGCGCCACGCTCGACGTGCTTCTCGAACATCGCCGCGGCCGGCTGAACCACGAATTCCGCATTCGTGCCGAGGACGGTCATTTCCACTGGCTGCATATCCGTGCCCGGCCGGTGCTCGGCTTGAACGGCGAGATCATCCGCTGCGTCGGCACGATCGTCGACACGACCGAACAGAGGAATTCCGTCGAACGCCTGCTGCAGGATGCCCTGCACGACAATCTCACCGGCCTGCCGAACCGTCAGGTTTTCCTCGATCGCCTTCAATCCGTGCTGACGCTTGCGCCCAACGGCGATACCGTGCGGCCGACCGTCATGGCAATCGATATCGATCGCTACAAGCAGGTCAACGATTCGCTTGGAATCGCAGCAGGCGACAACATCCTGATCGCGCTGACGAGGCGGCTCCGACGCCTTCTCAAACCGCAGGATACGCTGGCGCGGCTTGCCGGCGACCAGTTCGGCCTCATTCTCGTATCCGAACGGGACCCGGCCAAGGTGGCGGACTTCGCCGATGCCGTTTCCAAGGCGATCATGGTGCCGATCAACTTCGCCAATCGCGAAATCATCCTGACCGCCTCGATCGGGCTTGCCTCCTGGGTCGACCAGCAGGAAAGCGCTGCCGGCATGCTCGCCGATGCCGAGCTTGCCATGTATCGGGCGAAACGGGGCGGCGGCAACCGCGTCGAGCCCTTCCGCCCCGCCTTCCGCACCTCCGGCACCGATAAACTGCAGATCGAGACGGATCTCCGCCGCGCCATCGAACGCAAGGAACTGTCGCTCGCCTACCAGCCGATCATCCGGTTGACGGACGGTGAAGTCGCCGGTTTCGAGGCGCTAATGCGGTGGGATCACCCGAAGCGCGGCAGCATACCGCCCTCGGAATTCATCCCGATCGCGGAGATGTCGGATCTGATCGAACCGCTCGGCCTGTTCGCCATGGACCGCGCCGCCTCCGACCTGATGAACTGGCAGCAGCAGACGGGCGAGCTGCCGATCTTCGTCTCGGTCAACCTGTCGAGCGCACAGCTTCTGAACGCCGAACTCTACAACGACGTGAGGACCCTGTTCCAGAAGACGCAGATCAATCCGGGCCAGATCAAGCTGGAACTCACCGAATCGCTGATGATGGAAAATCCGGAGCAGGCGCGCCTCGTGCTTGCCAAGCTCAAGGAGACGGGCCTCAGCCTGGCGCTCGACGATTTCGGCACCGGCTATTCCTCGCTTGCCTATCTCACGCAATTCCCCTTCGACACGATCAAGCTCGACAAGGCTCTGGTCAGGGATGCCACGGAAAAGCGGGCAGTCCTGCTACGATCGGTGATCGCCATGGCCCGGGCGCTCGAAATGACAGTGGTGGCGGAAGGTATAGAGACCGACGAGGATGCAGCGGAACTCGCCAAGATGGGCTGCCATTTCGGCCAGAGCTATCTTTTCGGCCCACCTGCCCCGGCGGACGCCGTGCTCAAGCTGCTGAAGGAACGATTCCCACTGACGAAAAGGGCGTAATCTTCACGCCGCCCTTCCCGCGCTCGGCCGTTCGCGGGCAAAGGGGCTCAATCCCAGCCACCGCTGCATGGAGGCCCCCATTTCGGGATCGCCGTCGAGTTCCAGCCGACCGGCATCCATTTCGGAGCGCACAGTCGCCACCCCCATCCAGATTGCCGTCATCGTGCGGAGCTGGCAGGTCACATAAAGATCGACGTCAAAGCCTGGATCAGTCGAACAGATATCGACATCACCCTCCTCGACGACGAGCCAATAGCGTTGTCGTGCCGGCGGCTGCTCGGGATAGTGGAAGAGAACGGTAGATCGCCGCGCAGGCAGCGGCATCGGATCGAGATTGCGGCGCATGTCCCACATCAGGAGCGCGGGATCGAGCTTTTGAAGGGCGTGCTGGGTTTCAACCCACTGGTGCCCCCAGAAGCCAAGGGTCATGACGACGTCGCGGAGGTCTTCTCCGGCCGGCGTCAGGTGGTATTCGATGGCGCCATCCGATGCTTTGCGGGTCTCGATGATCCCGGCCTGTGTCAGCTCCTTCAGGCGCTTCGAGAGCAGGGTCGGCGACATGCGCGGCACACCGCGCCTCAGATCGTTGAACCGGCGGCTGCCGCACAGGAGTTCCCGGAGAACCAACGGTGTCCAGCGCGTACAAACGACCTCGGCAGCCATCGCAACCGGGCAGAACTGACCGTAACTTGCGGTCATTTCCATTATGGAAGACCTCCGCGCCAATATCCGAAGTAGAATATTCCTCTTCTTCATAAGCACCAAGTCCATTTTCTGTACCATTGATTGTGCTGGGTGATTCCCCACTCGAGCCTCATGCCGAAAAGGCCACCGGCCGAACGGCAGTACACTTCCTGTACTTGCGGCCATCCGATCGGACGCGAACAATCCGCCTATTCTCAACAGGAGGAGGATAGGAACATGGTTACAACAACCGGACTTTCACCCTTGCACACCGTTCATGCGGAACTGGCGGGCATTGCCCGGTCGCTCGGGCCGACCTTTGCCGAGCGAGCCGAAACAGCCGACGCTAACGACGCTTTCGTTGCCGAAAACTATCGCGACCTGCGTGAAGCCGGCCTGGTCGAGGCCGGAGTTCCAACGGATCTCGGCGGCGGTGGCGCCGAGATCGCCGAACTTTGCGCCATGATCAAGGAACTTGCCCATCATTGCGGCTCGACCGCGCTGGCATTTTCCATGCACACGCATCAGGTGGCAATCCCCGCCTGGCGCTGGACCCGCCAGAAGGCCGCGCCCGTGGTGCCGCTCCTGAAACGCGTCGCAGCGGAACGGATCATTCTTCTGTCCAGCGGAGGCTCCGACTGGATCGAGGGATCGGGCAAAGCCGAGAAGGTCGATGGCGGTTACCGGATCACCGCGCGCAAGATCTTCACGTCCGGCTCGCCCGTGGGCGATATCCTGATGACGGGCGCTGTTCTTGATGAACCCGATGGGCCGAAAGTCATCCATTTCGGCGTGCCGATGAAATCGCCGCATGTCAAAATCCTCGACACCTGGAAAGCGATGGGCATGCGCGGCACGGGTTCGAACGACGTGATGATCGAAGGCCATGTGGTTCCGGATGATGCCGTCGCGCTGAAGCGCAACCAGGGTGAATGGCATATGCTCTTCCACATCATTTCGATGATCGCGTTCCCGCTGATCTATTCCGCCTATATGGGCGTGGCGGAAAGCGCCCGCGATATCGCCCTCCAGATGGCGAAGAAACGAGAGCCGGATGCCCATATTATCGCGCTGGCGGGAAGGATGGACACCGAACTCAGGGCAGCGCAATACGCCCATGCCGGCATGATTGCAGCGGCGGAGCGGGGCGAGCCTTCTCCGGCAACCACAAACGAGATGATGATCGGCAGGTCGCTCGTGGCGCGCCATGCAATTGCGGCGACCGAACTTGCCATGGAAACGGCAGGGGGTGCCGCATTCTACCGGGACAAAGGTCTCGAACGCCGCTTCCGCGATGTCCAGGGAGCACGCTATCATCCGATGCGAATCGGCGCGCAGCAGGAGTTTGCCGGCCGCACGGCGCTTGGCCTGGATACGCTCAAGACCTATTGAAGAGCGTCGCGACCTTTCGGATTTGCTTGCTACGCTTCAGGTTCCTGTTCTGACATATGTCGTCATCGCAAAACCGCTGCACACTTTTGCGCGACATGCGTTGGAGCGGGGGGCCTCTTGACAGGGATGTCAATTTACCCCCTAATTTTAAGGGGTTCTGAATACTTCCCTGACCTGCCCCGCCTTTCGATCCACCGGAGGGCGGGTTTATTTTTGGGACAGGCCGAGAGTTCATTCATCCCTGATGCTCATGAATGAGTCGATGCACGAATTCCAGCTTGCCGACGACCGCCGATGTCAGGATGAACGGGTAGAGATCCGGAACTCCCATCGAGCGGTGCACGCTGTTCAGTGCCATGCTGAAAGGAACCCAGGCCGAGACAAGCTGTTCTGCGCTCTGCGCGTTATAGGGATCGAAAGCGATTTCGGCCGCCAAGGCCTCATGCTGCCTCGTCGCGATCGACATGCCATAGGCGCGTGCCGTTTCCAGCGCATCGGCGATGTGGAGGTAATGCGCGAAGGTTTCGGCGAAGTCTTCCCAGGGATGGGTGCTCGCATACGTGCTGATGAAGAATTGCTGCCAGTCCGGCGGAGGACCCCACTCGTAATTCTGTTTCAGCGCCTCGGCATAGTCCCGCCTCTCGTCGCCGAACACGGCACGAAACGCCTCCAGCCTGCCGCCGTCGCGCACCAGCTTGTCCCACATGTAATGCCCGATCTCGTGGCGGAAGTGGCCGAGCATGGTGCGATAGGGCTCGTTCATCAGGACCCGCATCCGCTCGCGGGTAACATCGTCGGCTTCCGCGGCGCGGATGGCGATCAATCCATCCTCATGGCCGGTTATCGCCGGTACGACCGTGCCGTCCTGCTGCACCTCGTCCACCAGGAAATCGAAGACAAGGCCGCCTTCCGGATCCTCCTCGCGATTGGTGCGCGGCAAGTTCCAGCGCAGAAGCGAATAGAAGAGATGCCGCTGCGCCTGGCTGATGCGGCGCCACTGGCCGAGGCCAGCCTCCGTCGAGGCATCCGGCACAAGGCGGTTATGCCGGCAAGCGGGGCAGAAAGGGTGCGGATGATCCGCAAGCACGGTCCAGTTGCAGATGTCCATAGCGGCATTGGCGCAGAGCCGCACCTTGCGGGCGGGTTCGGCGACGAGATGCCATGTACCCTCCCCCGCATCTTCCACGAGCGCATGCATGGCGAGCATTTCCGGCACGAAGGCCAGCCGGTGGCCGCAATTCACACAGGAGCGGTTGTCGAAATGAATGGGCTGTCCGCAATGATCGCATTCGTAGAGGCGCATAGACGATCAACTCAGGCGTGACCTGCCTCGCTGGATAGCATCTCCGGGCTGACGCCAAGCAGCGCCAGCGCCCGTTCATATTTGCCCTCCAGCGCGCGGTCGAAGATCAGTTCGTCGTTCGCGGGGCAATTCAGCCACCCGTTGCTGGAAATCTCCAATTCAAGCTGGCCCGGACCCCAGCCGGCATAACCGAGCAGCATGGTTGCCCGCGCCGGCCCGCGCCCATTGCAAATGGCCCGGATGATATCGAGCGTAGCGGTCAGCGAAATGTCGTCACTGACCGGTATCGAGGACTCACTGACGAAATCATCCGAATGCAGCACGAAGCCGCGGCCGGTTTCCACCGGTCCGCCTGCGAGGATGGGAAAATCTCGTGTATCGCCGGGCAGCATGATCGCTTCCTGCTGATCCATAAGCTTCAGGTGCAGGAGAACGTCCGTGAAGGAGATGGGTTGTGCGCGATTGATGATAAAGCCCATGGCGCCCGCGGTGGAATGGGCGCAGATATAAACGACCGCACGCGCGAAATTGCTATCCTTCATGCCGGGCATGGCAATCAGGAACTGGCCATCGAGGAAACCCCGTTCGCACTTGTCCCTCAAGGTCGAGAAAGCCATCATGTCTCCAGCCTGCCTTCCGGCCCGAACTCCGGGCTTGAAGGGTTTTGAATCCACCATCTGATCAAGATGGGGCAGTCGGCCCCATCAATCAACCGAAAATGATCGGCTTTTCCCGGCTCATGACTAGTCCGGGTGAACCAGATCGATTAAACCTTTGGCCGATGACAGCAAAATCGGCCCGTAGCTCTTCGATCCGCACCTTCGTTGCACTTGCCGCATGCCTTGTGGCGGGCATCACGGTCAGCTTTGCCAACACAAGCCGTGCCGAGATCACGCCCTGGGCTACAAACGAAGGCGGCCGGATGCGGATCGTCGCGTTGCCTCCGGAGCCTGACGGTACGGTGCGAGGCGCGTTGCAGATCGAACCGAAGCCCGGCTGGATCACCTACTGGAAGGAACCCGGCGACGCCGGCATTCCGCCGCAGGTCGTTTTTTCCAAGGCAAGCGGTGTGACGCTAAGCCATGTTTCCTATCCCGTTCCGAAGCGGATCGACAACGGCAAACTGCGCGATATCGGTTACGACCGACCGGTGACCCTGCCTTTCGAGTTGAAAGTGGAAGGTCCCCACAAGTCGCTGAACCTCGGCGCGTCTGCCTTCGTGGGCCTCTGCCGCAATATCTGCATTCCCTTCCAGGCGGAGTTTTCCCTGGCGCTCGGTTCTACGAAGGGGACCCCGGCCGAGGAAGCGATGATCCTCAACATAGCCGCTTCCAGGCTGCCCGAAGGGCCTTCGGATGATTTCGCCGTCACGCATTATGCGATGACCCAAGGCCGCAACATCTTGAGTCTGAAGTTGAAGCTGCCGGAACAGACATCCGAGCCCCCGCAGGTGATCGTCACAGGGCCAGAGGGCCATGTGCTCTTCGACGGCATCAACGGCCGCCAGGATGGCGACGCCTATGCACTCGACATGCCGGTCGGCAAACTGCCCAAGAACTACGATATCAACGGCAAACGCTGGGGTATCCTGGTGATCGCCGGCAACCGCGCCATGGAAACCTCGCTGGCCTTCGAGTAAGTGGCTTCACAGCAGGCTTTCTGCTTCGCCTCTCCTTGTCATATGTCAAGTCCGGACTATAGTGCGCCGCAACTGGCGGGCCGGAGGTACGAGCCTGCCCAACCGAGGAGAGTTCCCATGACCATTGCCGTTGGCAGCAGACTGCCCTCCGCCACATTCAAGGAAAAGACCGCGGACGGTCCCGTGGAAATCACCACGGAACAGCTTTTTGCCGGCAGGAGGGTCGTCCTCTTTGCCGTTCCCGGCGCGTTCACGCCCACCTGCACGCTGAACCACCTGCCGGGCTATCTCGAAAACCGGGATGCGATCCTGGCGAAGGGTGTCGACGACATTGCCGTCCTTTCCGTCAACGACTGGCACGTCATGGGGGCCTGGGCCCAACAGACGGGCGGACTCGGCAAGATCCACTTCCTCGCCGATTGGGACGGCGCGTTCACCAAGGCGCTCGGGCTTGACCTCGACCTTTCCGCCGGAGGCCTGGGGGTTCGCTCGAAGCGCTATTCGATGCTCATCGAGGATGGCGTGGTGAAGTCGCTCAATATCGAGGAAAGCCCCGGACAGGCGACCGTTTCCGGCGCTGCAGCGATGCTGGAACAGCTTTAGGCGATACCTGCAATCTGCTTCAGGGGCGCTTCGGCGCCCTTTTTTCTCCCGCGCCAGACCGGCAGACGATGGCCGCGGGCAAGCGTCCGCAGCCTCACAAAGCCATATCGAAGACCATCAGCCCCGAAAGCCCGCCATCGGCGGAGGCGATAATACGATCGCCGACAGCGACATGGTCTGGATGGACCAGATAGGCGTCGCGCGCCTCCGGGCTCTCGAAGGTCACGATGAAACCATCGAGAAAGCCGCCGTTCAGGCCTTCCGGCGAAACGTTCGGGCCGTATTTGAAATCGAGAATGCCGGGGGTGACGTTTTTCAACGCGGCGACCGCGTCATAGATCGCCTGCTTGTCGGCATGCTGGAGAGCCGCCTTGAACCGAACGAAGACGCAATGCAGGATCATGAGGCTCTCCCGGTTTTGGTTTGCGGCAGAATAGTGGCTGGCACGGCAAGCGCAACCACGTGTCAGGCGATTTCCAGAAGAAGCGCACGGTGGTCCGAGACTTCCGGTTCGGCGACAACCTCGAATTTCTCGATCCTCACCTGGGGCGTCACCAGGAGATAGTCCGCATAGCGGCCCTCCTTCGGATACCAGGAGGTGCGCGTATCGGTGAAACCACGCGTGGTGACGAGATCGGTGAGGCCGAGTCTTTCGAGAATCGCGAAGGTCTCACTGTCCGGCAGGAGATTGAAATCACCGCAGACGACCAGTCCATCCCCCGGCTGCCGGACCTTTTCGATAAGACCTGCCAAAGCGTGAGCCTGCGCCAGCCGCGCCGGCGTGTCACCCTTGCCGGCGAGATCGCGCAGGCCGTGCATCTGCACGATCGTCACCGCCGAGCCCGTATTACCGCGAAAGATGCGGATACCATGGGCATTGCGGGGACGCGGATGTTCGCCGAAACCGGAGACAGGAAAGTCTCCGTGGATGAAGCCCTGGACCTGGCCGATCACCGGCAGCCCCCAACGGACGAAGGTTGCAAGTCCCCATTCGGATGCTACTTCGCGATCGCCATCATAGAGCGGGCCGCGTGCGGCGGGAGCGAAAAAGGCATGATGGCCACGTAGAATCGCAGTCACATCCTCCAGCAAGCTGGCGCGCTGCGGCAACTTGAAGTCACCCTCGCGGAAGGTCAGCCAGCCGCAGCCAGAACCCGCGACATGGGTGACTTCCTGAAGGCAGAGCACATCCGGATCGGCCGCCTCGAGGTATTGCATCAGCGGCTCGTGGACGCGACCACCCCAGGCATTCAGGCAGATGAGACGAAGGGCCATGGGTCAGCGCTCCGCCGAAACGATCAGGAACATCGGCCGGTCCATCTCTTCGGCGAGATCGGGATTGGCGGCGATCTGATCCGGCGAGGGATGCCATTCGATGACGCGGCGGATCGCAAAGCCGTTGTCGATCAGCGTGTTCAGCGTCGTGCCGAGGGTACGGTGATATTTGACGACACCCTTGGCGAGCCAGTCGGTCGTGCGTTTACCCTCGACCGAATAGTCATCCACCGGCCAAAATCTCTTGCCAGTTCCATCCGTCTGCCAGTCCGGATTGGCCGAGGCCATGTAAATCGGGTGCTCGATCATGAAAATGAATTTTCCACCCGGCAAAAGGGCATCATGCACCTGCCGCACCAGGCGATCGAAACCTTCCAGATAGTGAAAGGCAAGCGCGCTATAGGCGAGATCGAAGGCTGCACTGGGCAGCTCCACCTGTTCCAGATCGGCGATCTCGTAGGTGACGGCCGGATGAGCATTCTCCGTCTGCCCCCGGGCGATCATGTTTTCGGAAAGGTCGAGACCAAGCACCGCTGCGGCGCCCTCTTCCGCCGCAAACCGTGCAAACCAGCCGAACCCGCAGCCGAGATCGATGACGCGCAGCCCCTTCATCGGCGGCAGCAAGGTGCGGATCACCGGCCATTCGGCAGCACCGGCAAGGCCATATACCGACCTGCCGAGCTGGCTGTAACCGGCGAAAAATTCCGGTCTGTCATAGATGTTCTGGGCCATCGTTCCCTCCGCGGCCGGTCGATCTACTTCTTCTTGAACGGCGCCATGCCGAGCCTGGCGAGTTCGTCGGCGCGCTCGTTTTCCGGATGGCCGGCATGGCCCTTGATCCAGTGCAGCGTCACCTTGTGCTTGCTGCGCGCTTCCTCGAGCTGCTGCCAGAGTTCGGCATTCTTGACGGGCTTCTTGTCTGCGGTCTTCCAGCCGTTCCTTTTCCAGCCGAAAATCCACTTGGAAATGCCATCCTTCACATAGGCGCTGTCGGTATAAAGGTCGACCTCGCAGGGCTGCTTGAGCGCGCTGAGCGCCTGGATCGCAGCCATCAGCTCCATGCGGTTATTGGTCGTTTCCGCCTCGCCGCCGAACATTTCCTTTTCGCTTTCGCCATAACGCAGGATGGCGCCCCAGCCGCCCGGGCCGGGATTGCCGGAACAGGCCCCGTCGGTAAAAATATCGACATGCTTCATGACGAGATCGCTTCCGATGCCAGGCCATATTCGGCGGCAGAGGCGATCTGCCGGTGGAAGCGCAACTTGCGCAGGTATTCGAGCGGGTCCTTCTTGACCACCAGCGCGCCGGGCGGCGTCGTCAGCCAGTCGTAAAGCCTTGTCAGGAAGAAACGCAGCGCCGAACCGCGCGACAGGACCGGGAGGGCAGCAATCTCCTCCGGCGAAAGCGGACGCACGCTCTGATAGCCTTCCAGCATCGCCATGCCCTTGGTGAGGTTGTAGGCGCCGTCCTTTTCGAAGCACCAGGCATTCAGGCAGATCGAGACGTCATAGGCGAGCAGGTCGTTGCAGGCGAAATAGAAGTCGATCAAGCCGGAAAGCCCGTCGCCTAAAAAGAAGACGTTGTCCTGGAAGAGGTCGGCATGGATGACACCTGCCGGCAGATCCTTCGGCCAATTGCCGGCCAGAAAATCGAGCTCGGAGGCGATCTCGTCCTGTAGTCCCTTTTCCACCTCGTCGGCACGGTCGGCGGATTTCGCCCAGAGCGCCTTCCATCCTTCGAGCGACAGCGCATTCGGCCGCGTCAGCGGAAAGCCCTCGCCCGCAAGATGCATCTGAGCAAGCGCCTTGCCCACTTCCCGGCAGTGCTTCGCCTCCGGCTTCCTCAACCACATGCCTTCCAGGAAGGAAATGAGCGCAGCCGGGCGGCCGGAAAGCTCGCCGAGCAACTGACCGTCGTGACGCGGCAGCGGCAACGGGCAGGACAGGCCACGCGCATAAAGATGCTGCATCAGGCCAAGGAAGAACGGCAGGTCGGCCTTCTCCACCCGCTTTTCATAGAGCGTCAGGATCAGCGGCCCGCGGGTTGTGTGCAGCAGGAAATTCGAGTTCTCGACACCTTCGGCGATGCCCTTGTAGGAGGTCAGTTCGCCGACATCGTATTCGGTCAGGAAATGTTTGAGGTCGTCCTCAGTAATATCGGTGTAAACGGCCAAGGTGTCATTCCGCTGTGATTCTGCCGGCAGAGGTATTACGGCTCTTCCTAACCGCTCCCCCCGCCCTTCGCTAGGGCTCAGGGCGTTCGAAGCTGAAATCGATTCACTGGATCGATTTCTCCGGCTCCGCCGGAACGCTTCTCACCCATTCACCCATTCCATGTCCTCATGGGTCAAGGGCACGCCGCGCAGTTCGCGATTGACGAGGAAATTCTCGTTCTCCTCCGCCGTGATCGCCAGTTCGATCTCGGCAGCGAACCGTTCCTTGAAGGCCGCGATGATCTCGTCGACGATGACCTCGGGAGCCGAAGCGCCGGCGGAAAGACCGAGGGTGCGGATGTCGCCGATCTCGTCCCAGTTCAGTTCCGAGGCCCTCTGCACCAGCAGCGAACGCTTGGCACCGGCGCGCAGAGCCACCTCCACCAGCCGTTTGGAATTTGACGAATTCGGTGCACCAACGACGATGAAGAGGTCGCAGCCCGGTGCTGCTTCCTTGACCGCCTCCTGGCGGTTGGTGGTCGCGTAGCAAATGGAATCAGCCGCCGGGGCGGTAAGGTTCGGAAAGCGCTCCTGCAGCCTGGCGATCACGCCCGCCGTATCGTCCACCGACAGAGTGGTCTGGGTGACGTAGCCAAGATTATCGGGATCGGCGGGCTGGTACCTGTCGGCATCCTCAACCGTCTCGATCAGCGAGACAGTACCGGGAGGGAGCTGGCCCATCGTGCCGATCACTTCCGGATGACCGGCATGACCGATGAGGACGACATGGCGGCCGAGCCGCTGGTGGCGCATGGCCTGCTTATGAACCTTGGAGACCAGCGGGCAGGTCGCGTCGAGATAGAAGAGATTGCGCGCCTCGGCATCCTGCGGCACGGATTTCGGCACGCCATGGGCGGAGAAGACGACCGGCTGCTCGCGATGCTCGGCCGGGATCTCGTCAAGCTCCTCCACGAAAATCGCGCCCTTCGCCTCCAGTCCCTCGACCACGTAGCGGTTGTGGACAATCTCGTGGCGAACATAGACCGGGGCGCCATAGGCTTTCAGCGCCAGAACGACGATCTGGATCGCCCGGTCGACGCCGGCGCAGAACCCGCGCGGGCCGCAAAGGCGGATCGTCAGGGGGGGCTTTTTCACCTGGATATTCATTCCGGTCCCATGGTCATTGCTTGCGCTCCATATAGGCGAGCGAATCCGGCTGCGCCAAGGAAAATGTTGCCTATTGCCCGGACGCGCCCGGACGTTTACGCCGCATCCAGACGCCCGCAACCACCGCAACCAGCGCCGCCGCCAGCCCGTACCAGGTGATGGCATACTGGAGGTGGTTGTTCGGCAGTTCGAACTGGGTCACGCCTCCCCTCGGCCAGCCGCCCGGATTTTCGACGGAAGCATCGGCATCCACGAAGAAGGGAACCATCTTCGATGCATCAAGCCCGACGCTCGAAACCATGGCGTCCAGATCCTTCCAGTAGAAGATGTTCTTGGCGAGATCGTTGTCCGGCACGATATAGGAAGGCTTTCCCGCGAGCCGCGAACGGGCATAACCGGTGACGGTCTGCTCGCCCGAGATCTCGCCGGCAGCACGGGTCGCCGGGTCCTTCATTTCATAGGGGACGAAGCCACGGTTGACGAGAAGGATGCGGCCGTCGGCAAGCGTCATCGGCGTGTAAACGTAGAAACCGGTCTGCCCCTCGAAGGTCGCGAAGAAATGCCGCTCCTTTGTGTGATCGAACGTGCCGGTCACCGAGACACGGCGGTACTCGATTTCGCCGCTGCTCTTTTCGATCGCTTCGACATCCGCAAGCGCGACCGGCGCCGCCGCACGGCGCTCGGCGATGTCAGCAAGCAGGCCTTCTTTCCAGTGCAGGCGTTCCACCTGCCAGGTGCCGAGCGACAGCAGGATCGCCAGCGCCGCAAGGATTACCGCAGCCGTGGCAATTGCCCTGCTGCGACTGCGGGTCGGCCCGCCGCCTGATGCGGTTTCCGGAGAGGCTTTCATCACCATCGAATTCCTGTCCTCGAAAAAGCAGAAGGGCGGCTTTCGCCGCCCCCGCCAATCTCTAGCGCCTGGCCTCAGTGGGCGAGCGGCGCGCCCCAACCGCCCCAGATGTAGACGGCGAAGAAGAGGAACAGCCAGACGACATCGACGAAGTGCCAGTACCACGCAGCGGCTTCGAAGCCGAAGTGATGGGTGGGGGTGAAGCCGCCGTTCAGCGCACGCAGCAGGCAGACGGCCAGGAAGATCGTGCCGACCAGCACGTGGAAACCATGGAAGCCCGTCGCCATGAAGAAGGTCGCGCCGTAGATCGAGTTGGCGAACTCGAAGGGGGCATGCGCATATTCATAGGCCTGGACGCAGGAAAACAGGATGCCGAGCGCAACCGTCAACGACAGGCCGGCGATCAGTCCCTTGCGGTCATCGTGAAGCAGCGCGTGGTGCGCCCAGGTCACGCAAGTACCGGAAAGTAGCAGGATGACCGTATTGTAGAGCGGCAGGTGCCACGGATCGAGCACTTCGATGCCCTTCGGCGGCCACTGGCCTCCCAGCACCTCGGTGCGCGTCGCCTGGATCGCCTCGTTGGAGAACAGGCTGGCATCGAAGAAGGCCCAGAACCAGGCGACGAAGAACATCACTTCCGAAGCGATGAACATGATCATGCCATAGCGAAGGTGCAGCGATACGACGCGGGTATGCGCGCCCGCACGGCCTTCCTTGATCGTATCCGACCACCAGCCGATCATCGTGTAGATGATGATCGCGAGACCGATGAAGAACAGCCACGGCGTGGCAAAATTCACGCCGAAAATCTGGAATGCGCTACCATGCAGGTAGCGCATGTAACCAACGCCGCCGAAGGTGATGACAAAAGCGCCGAGCGAGGCCAGGATCGGCCACGGGCTCGGATCGATGATGTGGTAGTCGTGCTGTTTCTGATGCGCATCGGCCATGTCAGAATTCCCCGGATGAATGCCTGTTTCGCCGGAACCCGGCGAACCCTCTCAAAGTTTCTTGTCCACCGCCTTATTGCCCTCCGGCAGAGCGGCGACCGGCTTGCCCGGCTCGCTCGGATAGAAGGTGTAGGACAGCGTGATCGTCTTGATATTCCTGGTCTCGTCCGCCTTGGCGATCTCCGGGTCAACGTAGAACACCACAGGCATCTTGACCGTCTCGCCCGGCTGCAGCGTCTGCTCGGTGAAGCAGAAGCACTCGACCTTGTTGAAATAGGCGCCCGCTTCCATCGGCGTCACGTTGAAGACGGCCGAACCCGTCGTCGGACGCGGCGAACGGTTGGTCGCCGTATATTCGATCTGTATCGTCTCGCCAATCTTGGGATTGACCATCTTGGCCGGCTTGAACTCCCAGTTCAGGCCCGGTGAGATATTCGCGTCAAATGTGACCTGGATAGTCCTGTCCAGGATCTTTTCGGAATACTGCTCTACCCGCTGGGTCGTGCCGTTATAGCCCGTCACCTGGCAGAACAACCGGTAAAGCGGCACGGAAGCATAGGCAGCACCGACCATGCCGGCGACAAAAACGACGCAGCCGGCGAAGATCGCGCTGTTGCTGACCCGCTTTGCCTGACCGTTCTGAACGACATCCGTCATCGCTTCGCTCCTAGCCCCCAATATTGCCGATTTTCACCAGCGTCATGACGTAGAAGAGGATCACCAGTCCGGCGAGGACCAGCCCGAGCGCGATATTCCGGTTGCGGCGCGATTTCTTCTGCGCGTCGTTGAGCTTGATGGTTTCGATCACAGCATACCTCCGAGGAGGTCAGGCAATCCCTCGAAAAGCCGATCCGTGAGCAAAGCCGAGAAGATCGCGAACAGATAGAGAATCGAGTAGGCGAACATCTTCTTCGCCGGGACCATTCTTTCATCGCCGTCGGGCATGCGCCGGACGGCGATGGAACAGTAGATGAAGATCGCGCCGAGCAGGGTAGCGAAAATGCCGTAACCCAGTCCGGCAAGACCCGTGAAGGCCGGCGCGACGGCTGCCAGCGCCGTCAGCACGGCATAGGCGACGATCTGGTTCTTCGTGGACGCTTCGCCAACGACATTCGGCATCATCGGAACGCCGACGGCGCCGTAATCCCGCATCTTGAAGAGTGCCAGCGCCCAGAAATGCGCCGGCGTCCAGAGAAAGATGACGAGAAAGAGCAGGATGCTGTCCAGCGAGATGCCGCCCGTGACACAGGCCCAGCCGATCATCGGCGGGAAAGCGCCGGATGCGCCGCCGATGACAATGTTCTGCGGCGTCGAGCGTTTCAGCCACATCGTGTAGACGACGACATAGAAGAAGATGGTGAAGGCGAGCAGGCCGGCCGCGAACCAGTTGACCGCAAGCCCCAGGATGACGACCGAGAAGACCGAAAGCGTCAGGCCGAAAGCGAGCGCTTCCTGCGGCAGGATGCGCCCGGCCGGAATAGGACGCTTGGCCGTGCGGGTCATGACGGCGTCGATATCGGCGTCATACCACATGTTGAGCGCGCCGGAAGCACCGGCACCGACTGCAATACAGAGGATGGAGATCAAGCCGAGCACCGGGTTGAGATGACCGGGCGCCAGCATCAGGCCGGTAAATGCGGTGAAGACCACGAGCGACATGACCCGCGGCTTCAGAAGCTCGAAGAAATCGCGCGCACTCGCTTCCGAGAGGCGCACGCCTCCATCGGTGCCGAGAGCGTCGTGATTGCCGATAACCGTCATTGAACCGTCCTGTCTGGTAGTCCGGGGCATCGCGGGTTCCGCGATGCCCTCTCTCAAGTTCGAGCCGCTCAGCGGATGCGCGGCAGCTGCTCCCACTGGTGGTAGGGCGGCGGCGAGGAAAGCTGCCATTCGAGCGTGGTGGCACCCTCACCCCAGGGATTATCGCCGGCGACTCGCTTCCTGGCGAAGGCTTCCCATACGCCGAAGAGGAAGATCAGCACGCCGACAAAGGAGATGTAGGAACCGATCGAGGAAACGTAGTTCCAACCCTCAAAGGCATCCGGATAGTCGATGTAGCGGCGCGGCATGCCGGCGAGACCAAGGAAATGCTGCGGGAAGAACACGAGGTTCACGCCCACGAACATGACCCAGAAATGCAGCTTGCCGATGAACTCGTTGTACATGTAGCCGAACATCTTCGGGAACCAGTAGTACCAGGCCGCGAAGATGGCGAAGACCGCGCCGAGCGACAGGACGTAGTGGAAGTGTGCCACGACGTAATAGGTGTCATGCAGCGAACGGTCGAGGCCGGCATTGGCGAGCTGGACGCCCGTGACACCGCCGACGGTGAACAGGAAGATGAAGCCGATCGCCCAGACCATCGGCGTGCGGAAGGTCAGCGAGCCGCCCCACATCGTCGCAATCCAGGAGAAGATCTTGATGCCGGTCGGAACCGCGATGACCATCGTCGCGAAGACGAAGTAGCGCTGCGCATCGAGCGACAGGCCGACCGTGTACATGTGGTGGGCCCAGACGATGAAGCCGACGGCGCCGATCGCGACCATGGCATAGGCCATGCCGAGATAACCGAAGACCGGCTTTCTGGAGAAGGTCGAGATGATGTGACTGATGATGCCGAAGCCGGGCAGGATCAGGATGTAGACTTCCGGATGACCGAAGAACCAGAACAGGTGCTGGTAAAGGATCGGATCGCCGCCGCCTTCCGGCGCGAAGAAGGTCGTGCCGAAGTTGCGGTCGGTCAGAAGCATGGTGATGCCACCTGCCAGAACCGGCAGCGAGAGAAGGAGCAGGAAGGCGGTAATCAGAACGGCCCAGGCGAAAAGCGGCATCTTGTGCAGCGTCATGCCCGGAGCGCGCATGTTCAGGATCGTGGTAATGAAGTTGATCGCACCGAGAATCGAGGACGCACCCGCAATGTGGAGCGAGAAGATCGCGAGGTCGATCGCCGGGCCGGGATGACCCGCGGTCGCGAGCGGCGGGTAGAGCGTCCAGCCCCCACCTGCACCATAGGCGCCCGCCGGTCCCTCAACGAACATCGAAAGAAGCAGCAGGAGGAAGGCAGGAGGAAGCAGCCAGAAGGAGATGTTGTTAAGACGCGGGAAGGCCATGTCCGGCGCACCGATCATGATCGGAACCATCCAGTTGGCGAAACCACCGATCATTGCCGGCATGACCATGAAGAAGATCATGACCAGCGCGTGAGCAGTCGTAAACACATTGAACATGTGCTTGCCGCCGTCGATCGCGGCGTCACCTTCGAAGCCATAGACCATCGAAGCCAGGCCATGGAAAATCTGGATGCCCGGCTCCTGCAGTTCCATACGCATGGCGACAGAGAGAAGGCCGCCGATGATACCCGCCATGATCGCGAAGATCAGATAGAGCGTGCCGATGTCCTTGTGGTTCGTCGAGAAGAACCAGCGGGCAGCGAAGCCCGGCTTATGGGAATGATGATCGTCGTGAGCATGCACATCGTGAGAGGTGCGAGCATGAGCGTGATCGTCGTGAGCGGATGCCATTGTTCTCACTCCTCCTGATTACTTGGATTCGTTTGCCGCAACCGCGAGATTGCCGGCAGGCCTGTCGACCGCAGCCATCAGGGCCTTGTTCGCACCTGGAAGATCGCTCCCTGCCTGCGCAAGCCAGGCATTATACCTGTCTTCAGAGACAACACGGATGGCGATCGGCATGAAGGCATGATCCTTGCCGCAAAGCTCGGAGCATTGACCATAATAAAGACCTTCGTTCTCGGCCTTGAACCAGGTCTCGTTCAAACGACCCGGAACGGCGTCGATCTTGAGGCCGAAGGCCGGCATCGCGAAGGCATGAATGACGTCCGACGGCGCGGCGGTCACCAGCAAGCGGATCGTCTTGCCGACCGGAACGACCATTTCGTTATCCACGGCAAGCAGGCGCGGATAAGCGGCGACATCCGTCTTGCCGGCAGCGGTGCGATCTTCTTCCTTCAGCATGAAACTGTCGAAGGCGACCGGGTTCTCGCTACCTTCATATTCATAGTTCCACTGCCATTGGGTGGCAGTGGCTTTTACCGTCATGTCCGCATCCGGAAGCTCAAGCTGGGCGTTCAGAAGGTTGAAGGAGGGGATGGCGAGGAAGAAGAGGACGAGGACCGGGCCGAGCGTCCAGACGATCTCGATCATCGTATTGTGACTGGTGCGTGACGGCACGGGATTGGCACTCGACCGGAACTTCACCACCACCACGAGGATGAGCGCCAGGACCAGGAGCGTGATCGGCACGATGAACCAGAGCGTATAATGCTCGAACCACCTGATCTGGTGCATGATCGGCGTGGCGGGCGCCTGAAGGTCTATCTGCCACGGATGCGGCTGGTCCGCATAACCGGCAGAAGCAAAGAGCAGACAGATGAGCGCCATCATCACTGCATAAGCTCTGTTCATCACTACATTTCTCCCCATGCGTTTGATCTAGGACAAACCGAACGCAGAATCCAAGCTATATACGGTCTGCTTCAATCACAGTTTGCCTGCCGCCGCAATATCTGGCGGGAAAAGCCCGTGCGGCATTTTTGCGCCTCCCGGAACCCCTTGAATCGTGGCAAAAGACTAGGTTCGGCCGAGCCGGATTTCCGGCACCCGTCGTGTATTTGCGGAAATCTCAACATTTCCCGGCATGCCACCGGATCATTTTACCACCAGAATCCAGCGATTTCTTTATGCGTGAATCAGCAAGACATCACATCGCACTATGGGTCCCATTTTCGCCGTACTCGGCTGGAAAGACGGCGGGGCTTTTCAATTCGTCTGGTGGACGTCAAGAATAGCCGCACTGATTCGTCTTTCAGAGGTTTCCATGGGTCGTCCCTCCCTGATCCGCGCTGGTCTTGCCGTGATGCTTGCAGCGGCTACATCGCTTCCGGCATTTGCGCAGCAGCCCGGTCCGCGGCCTATGCCACAGCCGTCGCAGGACTCCACCCGGCAACCGGCGCCGCAAGCAGCTCCCTCTGCCCCAAACGGCACGGGGACCCAGCAGCCGCCGGCCCAGAAGCCTCAACCACCAGCAGGCAATGTCCGGGAGAATCACGGCGCCTGGTCGATCATCTGTGACCGACCGGCGGGCGCCTCCGCCGAGCAGTGTGCACTGATGCAGAACGTGATCGCCGAGGATCGGCCGGAGGTCGGCCTCTCGGTCGTCGTGCTGAAGACAGCCGACCGGAAGGCGAAGATCCTTCGCATCCTGGCACCGCTCGGCGTGCTCTTGAAGGATGGCATGGAACTTTATGTGGACAACAACAATATCGGCCGCGCCTATTTCACCCGCTGCTTCTCGGAAGGCTGCTATGTGGAGGTGGAAATCGACGACGAGCTGATGCGCATCCTGCGCGCCGGCAAAAACGCCGTCTTCGCGCTGCGCGAATCGGCGGACCAGGATCGCGTCGGGATTCCAATCGAGCTTACCGGCTTCGGCGAAGGCTACGACGCGCTTCCCTGAGCGGCGTGTAATAATAAAGTGAACACGCGCACTGGGACGACGGCTCATGGAACTGCAGGGCAGCCATCACTTCCCCGTCCGTTTCGATGACGAGGTCGTGCGCGATGCGGTGCGCGCCTTCGTCATCCAACGTACCGTGCGCGAGCAGAAGATGAAGTGGGGCGCGGCTGCGCTGATGCTGGTGGCCTGTCTTGTCTTGCTCCTGCAGGGCAATTTCACGCTCGCCATCCTGGCAGTCGTCGTAGCCTGCTTTCCGGCACTTTTCAGCGCCATCGTCTGGCGCGCCCATTCCGCCAATGCATTCGGCCGCTACGGACGGATGAAAGACCGTCGCGCGGATGTGAGTATCGACGCGGAAGGTTTCGGCATCGCCTCCGATCTCGGCACCGGAAACCTCACCTGGCGCAATGTCACCGAAATCTGGGAGCGGCCGCGTTCCTTCATGCTCTTCAGCGGCTCAAACGCCTTCAACATCCTGCCGCGAGAAACCATGCCGAAAGAGCCCCAGGCCTATCTGAGCGCGCGTTCAGTTCGAAGATAGGCTTGCTTCGCCCCCGCCCCGGACCTACATCGGTCGGGAGAGCGCGCGCGTCTTTCGCAGCGACGCCCAAGGAGCATCTATGAACACCGATCTTCTCAACCTTTTCGACTGCGACGAGACGAAGCTGCGCTCGATCCTTTCCGAGACGCTGTCCGGCGCCGACGACGGCGAGCTTTTCGTGGAGCATGCCCAGGCAGAATCACTCACGTTCGACAACGGCCGGCTGAAGGGTGGTTCATTCAATACAGACCAGGGATTTGGTCTACGGGCGGTCGCCGGTGAGGCTGTGGGTTACGCGCATGCGGGCGAATTGTCCGCAGCTGCCCTTTCACGCGCCTCGGATGCAGTCCGCGCCGTCACCGCCGGTTATGCCGGCTCCTATGCCGCCGCCCCTCAGCGCACCAACAAGAAATACTACGGCGACGAGAACCCGATCGGATCCCCAAGCTTCGAGGAGAAGGTCAAGCTCCTGACGGATATCGATGCCTATCTGCGCAACAAGGACGACAAGGTGCGGCAGGTGACCGCCACCGTTTCCGCAAGCTGGCAGGTGGTCGACATCCTGCGTGCCGACGGCCATCGGGTGCAGGATATCCGCCCGATGACCCGCATCAATATCTCTGTCGTCGTCGGCGAAGGCGACCGGCAGGAGAGCGGCTCCTTCGGCACCGGTGGACGCATCGGCTTCGGCGATTTCGTGACGGAAGGCAACTGGCAGACAGGCGCCGACGAGGCGCTGCGTCAGGCGCTTGTGAACTTGACCGCAATCGATGCGCCGGCCGGCACGATGGACGTCGTGCTCGGCTCCGGCTGGCCGGGCGTCATGTTGCACGAAGCGGTCGGACACGGGCTGGAAGGCGATTTCAACCGCAAGAAGACCTCGGCTTTCGCCGGTCTTCTGGGTGAGATGGTCGCCGCACCCGGCGTCACGGTCGTCGACGACGGCACGATCGATAACCGCCGCGGCTCGCTCACCATCGACGACGAGGGTACGCCCTCCGGCTATAACGTGCTGATCGAAAACGGCAAGCTCGTCGGCTACATGCAGGACCGCCAGAATGCCCGGCTGATGGGCATGAAGCCGACCGGCAACGGCCGCCGGCAGGGTTATGCCCATGTGCCGATGCCGCGCATGACCAACACCTACATGCTCGGCGGCGACAAAACGCCGGAAGAAATCATCGCGTCGGTGAAGAAGGGCATCTACGCCGTATCCTTCGGCGGCGGCCAGGTGGACATCACCTCCGGCAAGTTCGTGTTCGGCTGCACCGAGGCCTACATGATCGAAGACGGCAGGATCGGCCCTGCTATCAAGGGCGCCATGCTGATCGGCAACGGTCCGGATGCGATGAAGCGCGTCTCCATGGTCGGCAACGACATGAAGCTCGACACCGGCATCGGCAATTGCGGCAAGGGTGGCCAATGGGTTCCGGTCGGCGTCGGCCAACCGCACCTGAGGATGGACCAGGTGACGGTCGGCGGCACGAAGGCGTGACGCCGCATCGTTCCAATGCGCTGATCCCCGAGCTTTCCGTCAGCGATTGGAGGAAAAGCCGAGATTTCTATTGTGATTTGATTGGTTTTTCAGTCGTCTACGATCGGCCGGAAGAAGGTTTTGCTTTCCTGGCGCTCGACGAGGCGCAATTGATGATCGATCAGATCGGCATCGGCCGGGATTTCGATATAGCCGGAGCACCACGCGAATATCCGTATGGACGCGGGCTCAACCTGCAGATAGTGGTTCCGGCGCTCGACCCGATCCTCGCCCGGCTCGAAACCGCCGGAGTCTCACTCTACCTCGATCCCGAAGAGAAATGGTATCGCCGCGAGAAGAACGAGGCCGGCAACCGCCAGTTCATCATCGCCGATCCGGACGGCTATCTCCTTCGGCTCTTCGAGGATCTTGGTGAGCGCCCGCTCACTCGGCATCCAGCCTGAACAGCCATTTCCGTTCAATCGCCGCGGCAAGATCGATCCGGTTGTTGCGGGCAAAAAGCAGGATATGCCCGAGGAGATCGGCGGTCTCGTCGGCAAGATCGCGATTGAGGTCGTCCTCGCTCCGCCCCTTCTTGCGGCCGCGGCCGGTCGCGCGATTCCAGGCCTGGGTGAGTTCACCCACTTCTTCCTGCAGTTTCAGGACAAACCAATCGGGGTCGCGCTCGATGCCGTGGGTTTCGACATAAGCGGCAGATGCGGCCTCGAACTGGCCGGCAAGTCTCTCCAGCATAACGTTCTCCTTTTGTGCCAGAAGGAGGCGGTGATTCGTGATCCTTGTCCAGAGTGTTGCTTGACACCCCGGTGCAAATCCCGACAGGTGCAGGCCATCGCACGAATCCGCATGACGGCCTTCCCATGAACTCGCCCTCCCCGGTCGCCGCCTTTCTGGAATCATGGCTTCCGGGCCATGGACCCGCCGAACTCGCCTTCGTCTTCGTGTCGGCGCTGATCGCGGGCTTGGCGCGCGGGTTCTCCGGCTTCGGCGGGGCACTGATCTTCGTCCCGCTCGCCAGCGCCGCCACGAGCCCGAAAATCGCCTCCGCGTTGCTCCTCGTCATCGACGGGACGATGACGCTCGGCATGCTGCCAGGCGGCTGGAGACGGGCCAACCGGCGCGAAGTCTATACGATGCTGATCGGCGCGCTGGTGGGCGTTCCGGCGGGCACGGCGTTGTTGGCTCTTCTGCCTTCCGTGACGCTGCGCTGGATCATCTCGGTCGTCGTGCTCTGCCTGCTCGTTTTCCTGATCTCCGGCTGGCGTTATCACGGCAAGCCAAAGACGCCGCTGACAATCGGCGTGGGGGCACTCGCCGGACTTTTCGGCGGGGCCGCGCAGATGTCCGGCCCACCGGTCGTCGCCTATTGGCTAGGTGGCGCCATTCCACCGCTGACGGTACGCGCCAACCTCGTGGTCTATTTCGCGCTGGCGACCGTGATTTCAGCGACCTCCTACATCGTCGGAAGCCTGCTCACCGTGGAAGTCCTGGCCATGGCACTGATCGCCGGGCCGGGCTATGGCCTTGGCCTCGCTGCCGGCTCGCAGCTCTTCGGTTTTGCATCCGAAGCGACATTCCGGCGCATCTGTTTTCTGCTGATCGCGATCGCTGCCATCGTCGGCCTGCCTCTCTTCGACGCGTTCCGTCCCTGACAGGATTCCGCATTTCATTCTTCAGCAAGGCTTAACAGGTCCGCGAGTAGGGTCGCGCCATTCGCAAAGAATACGGGCGTGATCTCAGTGAGGAATAAGAAGCGGAGGCTGCAGGCGCTCTGGCGCCGGGACGTCAAACGCCGGCTGGTCGCCGGCGGCCTCGATATGGCTGCGGCTCTCGCGCGGGCCGGAATGATGCCGAACGCGCGCGGTCGCGGCGCGATCTTCACCCTCCATCACGTCCGGCCGAAAAGGACGCGCCCGCTCCAGCCGAGCGAGCATCTCGAGGTCACGCCGGATTTCTTAAATGACGCCATCGAGCGGCTCTTTGCGGAGGGCTACGAATTCATCCCTCTTGCGGATATCCCGTCGCGCCTCGCCAGTCCGACGAAACAGCCCTTTGCCGCCTTCACGCTCGACGACGGCTACAGGAACAATGCCGAATACGCGCTGCCCGTCTTCGCGCGCCATGGCGTGCCCTTCACGGTCTTCGTCACACGCGGATTTGCCGAGCGCACCCATTCGCTTTGGTGGGAAACGCTTGCCGAACTGCTCGGCCGGGAGCGGGAAATCTCCTTCGATTTCGGACATGGCGCCAAGATCACGGGCCTGACCTCGGAAGCCCTGAAATTCGATGCCTTCGACCGCTTCTCCAGATATGTCGAGGAGACCGAAGAGGCGATTGCCGTCTCCAACATCGACGCGCTGGCGCGCAGGCACGGCATCGATCCGCTGAAAATCACCGCCGATCTCACCATGGACGCTCAGGAACTCAGGGCGCTCGCCGCGCATCCGCTCGCCTCGCTCGGCGCGCATACGCTGAGCCACCGGGCGGTCGCCCGTCTTTCCCTGGAGGAAGCCAGCGATGAAATGCGGCAATCGGCAGATTATGTGGAGGCGCTGACAGGCGAGCGCCCAAAGGCGATCGCCTATCCCTACGGCACGCGTCTGGCCGTATCGGAACGCGACTCCATGATCGCGCGCGAACTCGGCTTCTCGGTCGCGGTGACGACGCAGCCCGGCACGCTCTGCGAAAAATATGCGAACCGGCTGACCGCCCTGCCGCGCATCTCGCTCAACGGTTATTACCAGCAGCCGCGATATGTCTCGGCACTCGCCTCCGGGATACCCTTCGCGCTCGGGCGATAACGCTTCCATCTTCCCACATGTCGTTATCCCGAAACCAGTTCCGTTTTCGGGCAACATGCGTCTCACGGATACATCCGCACCTTCTCCCAGGGACCGCCCGGTACGGGGCGGCGGAACTCGATTCGATCGTGCAGGCGGAACTGGCGGTCGTGCCAGAACTCGATCGAAACGGGCTTGATGCGGAAACCGGACCAGTAAGGCGGGCGGGGAATGTCTCCGATCGCGTACCTGGCCGTATATTCGGCAACCGCCTTTTCCAACGCGAAACGGCCTTCGAGCGGCCGGGACTGTTTCGACGCCCAGGCGCCGATCCGGCTGCCACGGGCGCGCGATGCATAATAGGCATCGGCCTCGGCGTCGCTCACCACCTCCACCTCGCCCCGCAGGCGCACCTGGCGGCGCAACGATTTCCAGTGGAAACACATCGCCGCCTTCCTGTTTGCGAGAATTTCACGGCCCTTCTGGCTTTCGAAATTGGTATAGAAGACAAAACCGTTCTCGTCATAACCCTTCAGAAGGACCATGCGGACATTGGGCATGCCGAATTCATCCACGGTCGCCACGGCGACGGCATTCGGATCATTGAGCTCCGTACGCTCCGCGTCCTTCAGCCAGGTTCCGAACAGTGCGAAAGGTTCGGTCTCCTCGGTGAAGTCACCACTTGTTAACTCGCTTTCAGACATATTGACTAAAATACTCCCGAAAAGTGCCCGAAGCTTCTCCATCGGACAGGATGCAAGGTGGTAGTGATATCAAAGTCGAAGAGTCGTACAAAGAGGTCCCTTGCCCTCAGCAAACGCTTCACCGCAATCCTCCTTATCGGTCTCTCACTTGCCGGCTGCACCAGCAGTCTGGATCTCTTCGGCAGTGCGGAAAAGATCGACCGCACCATCGCGACCGGCACCGTGCCCGGCACGGCCCAGCATACGGGTGCAGCACTCTCCGACGAGGCGACGGTCCGCAACGCTGTAACCTCCGCTGATCTCGCCAAGCTCGGCGAAGCATCGGTTCCGTGGGCGAACACCGCAACCGGCAGCGCTGGCGTCGTCTCGCAGATCCGCGAAGCCCGGAATGAAGGGCATATCTGCCGCGACTTCATGACGACGCGGCATTCCTATGAAGGTGTTGCAATGTTTTCCGGACAGGCCTGCCTTACCGGCAGCGGAGACTGGATGCTCACCGCGTTCGACCGACAATAGCCCGCGCCATCCTCACGGCGCGCGCCGGGATATTCCGCCTTTGCCTGCGCGCACCTACGAACAGAATTCCTTCCATGAAACTCTGAACCACTCTCGAAACGGTTTCTTAACCTTAACAACTACCGAGCCTGGTCGCGTAACTACTGATTCAGGAGTCTTGACCTAGATTTCTACCGAACAAGCAGACCATTTGCCGGAACATGAAGAACCGGCGAGTGGCTGTCGGAATTGTGACGAGTATCGGAGGGTCCAAGAATCAAGCGGGGGCCCGCCGCTTCAGGTAACCGGTGGTCCCACAATGCGTGATCCCTATTCCGTTCTGGGCGTGAAGCACAATGCCGACGCCACTGAAATCAAATCGGCCTGGCGCAGCAAGGCAAAGACGCTTCATCCCGATCACAATCAGGATGATCCGTCGGCGGCGAGCCGTTTTGCCGAAATCGGCCAGGCCTACGAGGTCCTGAAGGACCCCGAGCGGCGCAAGCGCTACGATCGTGCTGCTGAAATGCAGCAGACGATCCTGCAGCAGCGTCAGGCTGCGCAAGAAGCAGCCGAACGCGCCAAAGCCGCCAAAGCCAATGCGGAAAAGATCATGGAGGAGCTGGCGCGCGCCAACGCGCAGCGGGCCCAATCCCAAGCTCAATCATCTCAAGATCAGCCTCAGAATCAGTCAGGTTCGGCGGGAGAGACACCGGAGGAGGTGATCGAACGCATCTTCGGTGCAGCCGCAGCCGATCAGGCGAAGGCCCAGGGTCAGGCGAAAGGATCGGCACAGGCTGCCGGCGATACTGCCGAGACGGCAAAAGTCGACCCGAACGGCGAAAAACCTCCCCTGCCGGTCATGGCGGTAGACCTCATCGCCTCGCTCGTACGCCGCATCCGCGGTACCTCACCAGCTCCTGAAAAGGCGCCGGGTTTCTCCGTCGACGCGATAGTGACCGTCGAAGATCTGCTGAAGCAGAGCTGGGTCACGGTCAAGTCGAGTGACGAGCGCGAAGTCCGTTTCACCCTGGAAAAGGGCATGACCGAAGGTCAAGTGGTACGCCTCAAGGGTCAAGGCATCAAACTTGCCGGCATGAAACCGGGCGATCTTCTCGTCACGCTCAAGGTTGCCCACGACACCGCGTTCCGCATCGAAGGTTTCGATCTCCGTACGGTCCTGCCTATCTCTCTGGAGGACGCCGTGCTGGGTGCAGAAGCAACCGTCGAGACGCCCGAAGGCAACCACAGCATCACCATTCCGGCCTGGTCCGGTTCCGACCAGACGATCAGGCTGAGCGGTTTCGGTCTCTATAATGAGGCCGGAGATCGCGGCGATCTCGTCGTCGAACTGCGCATTATCCTGTGGGAAAAGCCGAACGAAAAGGTCACCGACCTGATGCGGCACATGCGTCACGGGCTCTACGTGTAGCGGATTACGCCCGAATATGACAGTTCCGCGTCGGTTTACACCGCTATGCACCCTTGATTACGTCCTTTAACACGAGATGAATGAAGCCAGCTTGAACGCTGGGGCTGCCTATGTCATAGGCAGCATTCGTCTAAAGTTTCAGGGGACTAGGCATGGTTCAGGCTTCCGGCCTCATGGCAGGCAAACGCGGCATCATCATGGGTGTTGCGAACAACCGTTCCATCGCATGGGGCATTGCCAAGGCCATTCATCAGCATGGCGGCGAAGTCGCATTCACCTACCAGGGTGATGCACTGAAGAAGCGTGTCGAACCATTGGCCGCCGAACTTGGCGCTTATATGGCTGGCCATTGCGATGTCAGCGACGAATCGACCGTCGACGCGGTCTTCGAAAACCTCGAAAAGCACTGGGGAAAGATCGACTTCCTCGTGCATGCGATCGGCTTTTCCGACAAGGACGAACTGACCGGCCGTTATGTCGACACATCGGCGGAAAATTTCGCCAAGACGATGCAGATCTCGGTCTATTCCTTCACCTCCGTCGCAAGGCGGGCGGAAAAGCTGATGACCGATGGCGGCTCGATGCTGACGCTCACCTATTACGGCGCGGAAAAGGTCATGCCGAACTACAATGTCATGGGTGTCGCCAAAGCCGCGCTGGAAGCGAGCGTCAAATATCTGGCGGTCGACCTCGGGCCCAAGAATATCCGCGTCAACGCCATTTCCGCCGGCCCGATCAAGACGCTGGCCGCTTCCGGCATCGGCGACTTCCGCTACATCCTCAAGTGGAACGAATATAATGCGCCGCTGCGCCGCACCGTCACCATCGAGGAAGTGGGCGATGTAGGACTCTACATGCTTTCCGACCTCTCCCGCTCGGTCACCGGCGAAACCCACCATGCCGACAGCGGCTACCATGTCGTCGGCATGAAGGCCGTCGACGCGCCCGACATCTCGGTCATCAAGGACTGACCGGCTTTCAGGACGTTTGCCGTGCTCATCTACATGATCCGCCACGGGCAGACGGACTGGAATGCCGAAGGGCGGCTTCAAGGCCAGAAAGACATCCCGCTCAATGCGCTCGGTCGGTCGCAGGCGGTGCGCAACGGCGAGCGGTTGCGTGAAATGATCGGCGCGGCGGAGGGTTTTGCCTTCGTCGCAAGCCCCCTGTCGCGTACCCGCGAAACCATGGAACTCCTTCGCGCCGCCATGGGCCTCGATCCCGAGGCGTATCAAATCGACGAGCGGCTGAGGGAACTTTCCTTTGGCGATTGGGAAGGGCATACGCTCAAGGAAATCAGCCGTATGTCTCCGGATCGCAAGCGTGCGCGGACGCGAGAGAAGTGGAGCTTCATCCCGCCGGGAACGACCGCCGAAAGCTATGAAATCCTCTGCTGGCGGATCGGCGCATGGCTGCAATCCGTCGATGGCCCGACCGTCTGCATCAGTCACGGTGGCGTCATCCGGTCGCTCTTCCGACTGGTCGGCAACCTTGCCGAGGATGACGCAGCCACCGCCCCCACTCCGCAGGACCGGATCCTCAGGATCGATACGGACCATAGCCGTATGGAATGGTTTTAGCGCATCTGCGCCCGGATGGACGCAGAAAGGTTGCTCCTACAAAAGCTACACCTTGTGCATTTCTAAAATCGACGCCGATTGCAGGCAGATGCCGCAATCTTCGAAATATATTTCAAATTACTCTTTTCTGATGTTTTTGGCTTACTGGACGACTTCCAGATCGTCGACGATCCGATTGCCATCCACGACGGTGTAGAAAACCAACACCTTCACGCCCGCCTCCAACCCTTCGAAGTTGAATTCCTCGGGCACCTTGTAGGTCTTTCCGTCATCCAATGTCAGGCTGTACGCCTTCGTATCCACCGACTTGATCGTCGCCTCGACATCCGCGCTTTGCGCCCAGCTGTTCAAGGGTGAAAAGATGCTGGCCGTGGTAAGCAGAGCAGCAATCAGGATACGCATCGTCGGTGCCTTTGGCGAAGTCGAGGTTGTTTTGTTTCAATACACAGATAGCCCCCGGATTGTGGCGAAAATCGCCCGCCACCATGACATTTTCGGTACAAGTAATGACCTGATAGTTAACGCTTTTCAAGATTCTGGCGGCACCTTGCGGCCGGACTGCACAATTTCCGTCAGATCGGGTGAAGTATTTCCGGCGGCAAAAGGCCACGAGGTTTCCAGGTTGCTGTGCAATCGGAAATTAACTCCCTTCCAATAGGCTTTTTCTCCATATCACAGAGGTTAACGAAAAGGTCTGCGCGATTGAAATTCCGGCTTCCGTCCGTTTCCAGATCCCTGCGCCCTTTTCGGAGCACCAAGGCCCCTACAATGATCGCATTCGTCATCGCGCTGCTGGTGATTGTGATCGGCGTTATCATCGACCGGCGCCACACTGAAGACCATCGCAGCGAATTGCGGGCGACGACGGAAAAGGTGGCAGGCCTCCTGGCGCAGCGACTCGCATCCCGCATCGAGACCGACGCCATGACGGCCGACCATCTTGTCTACGCATTGAGGGACGATGCAAAAGGCTCGCCGCTCGCTTTCAAGAATTATGCCGACAAGGCGTTCCGAAACTGGAAGCATTTTTCCGCGATCGCGATTGCGCCGGAATTCCGTCTCGGCCAAGTCGTCACCCGCGAAGGCATCATCGATGGCGCATCGGAGACGATCGGCGACATCGATCTTCCACGTCTTGCAAACGATCTGAAATCGGTCGCAGGCCGCGACCGGGTCTCTCTGCTGAGCGGCACGCAGGAAAACCATCTCACGTTGGTCGTGCCGGTGGCCACGGAAGATGAAAGTGCGGATCTTTGGGGCGCGATCGCGGTCCTCATTGACAAGAAAGGGCTCATGGAAGCCTCCGGCGTCACTTTCTCTCCGGATTCGGCCCTAAGCCCGAACCTCATCGATCTCGGATGGTTGAACGTGGTTCTGCGCGACGCCGACAAACCCGGATATTTCGCTTTCTACGGGGACGATTCCATCGATGAACAATCCCCGATGGAATGGACCGTTCCGTTGAAGGGCGCCAATTGGACCCTGCTCGCAGTCCCTTATTCCGGCTGGGATATCGCCCCGCCGAACCAACTGCATGTCCGGCTGTGGATTGCGCTTGCCGCACTTGCGATCATCATACCGATCTTCGTCGCGACTTCGCTTATCTCAGAACGCAACCGCAATATTGCGGCGCTGAAAGCGCGCGAGCTTAACCTCCTTGAACTTTCGCAACGCTTCACCCTTGCCATGGAGGCTTCGAATATCGGCATCTGGGAGGTGGCTGGCGACAATCACGATCTCTTCTGGGATGAACGCGCCGCCAAGCTGCACGGGAAGGATGCCGCCAGCGGAGGCAATCGCCTCAATGATTGGCTGAACTCAATCTTTCCGGAAGACCGGGCGGCGGCGGAAACGCACTTCTTCAACTGCACCTGCAGCAACACGCCGCGCAGCGAGGTCTATCGCGTGCAATTACCGAATGGCGCCTTGCGATATCTGCGATCGGCCGGAGCGAACTACCGCCACGCCAATGGCACCCACCGCACCACAGGCATCGTCTGGGACGTGACTGCCGACATGGTGATGACGCAGACGCTGCGGAACGCCAAGGAAAACACCGACATCAAGAACGCCGAGCTGGAACTCGCCCTCGATGAACTATCGAACCGCGAGCAGGAACTGGAAGAGCTCTCGACCAAGCTCGATCTCGCACTTGCCTCCTCCAATTGCGGCATATGGGAATCCAACCCTGTCACGCATGTCGAAATCTGGGATGAGCGGATGTGCCAATTGCATGGGATTCCATTTGCGAACGGCGGCATCCATGCGGATCAGTGGATCAACCTCCTCCACCCCGAAGATCGGGAAAGGGCCAAGCGGACCTCCTATCATTTTGCGGGCAGCTTCCGCCCCGATCCGCTTGTCGCCCGTGTTCCGCAGCCGGACGGCTCCATCCGCTATATCCGCTCGATCGGCAAGCTGCATGTGACTCGTGACGGAACGAAAAAGGTGGTCGGTATCGCCTTCGACGTCACCCAGGACGCGATCCTCACCCAGCAGCTCAAGGCCGCCAAAGATGAAGCCGACGCCAAGAACGCCGAGCTGGAACTCGCCAAGAGCCGTATCGAGCACAATTCGCTGCACGACCCGCTGACACTGCTTGCCAATCGCCGCAAGCTCGACATGGAACTCGATCGTCTGTCACGTTCCAGCCAGAACGAGCGGCAGAAATTCTCCATCCTGCATCTCGATCTCGACCGCTTCAAGCAGATCAACGATACGCTCGGCCACGCGGCTGGCGACGCCATGCTGGTGCATGCGTCACACATCCTGTCGCGCAACGTCCGCGGCTCGGATGTGGTTGCACGCATCGGCGGCGACGAATTCGTTATCCTTGCCTCCGGCAATTCCAGCGCCGAACAGATGGCACAGCTTGCCCAGCGCATCATCGCGGAATTCCACCAGCCGATCGATTTCGAGGGCTTTTCCTGTCGGTGCGGCGTCTCGATCGGGATTGCCCAGGCGAGCGGCCTGAATGTCGACGCGCGCCGCACCCTGGTCAACGCCGACATCGCGCTTTATCGGGCGAAAGGCATGGGCCGCAACCGCTATGAATTCTTCACGCAGAACCTGCAGGCCGAGATCGTCAATCAGAAGCGGACCGCCGACGAAGTGCTTGCAGGCATCGACAACTACGAGTTCGCAACCTGGTACCAGCCGCAATTCTGCGCCCGGACCAACGAGTTCACCGGGGTGGAGGCTCTCATCCGCTGGAATCACCCGCATCACGGAATCCTCACCCCCGATCGGTTCCTGAAAATCGCCGAGGACCTCAACGTCTCGGCGACGCTTGACCAGATCGTGCTCGAGACCGTCTTGAAGGACAAACTGCGCTGGATTGCGCTCGGCATCAGGATCCCCAAGGTTTCCGTCAATGTTTCCTCCAAAAGGCTGCATGACGAGACGCTGATCGACACGCTGAAGGCCCTGCAGATCGAGCCTGGCGAAATTTCCTTCGAACTGGTTGAATCGATCTTTCTCGACGAAAGCGAAGACTCGGCGACCCGCAATCTCGAACGCATCAAGGAACTTGGCATCGATATCGAGATCGACGATTTCGGCACGGGCCACACGTCGATCGTCAGCCTTCTGAAGCTGAAGCCGAAGCGTCTCAAGATCGACCGCCAGCTTGTCATGCCGATCCTGAGCTCGCCGCAGGAACGCGCGCTCGTCCGTTCCATCATCGACATCGCCCGGTCGCTCGGGGTCGAGACCGTGGCGGAAGGCGTGGAAACGATGCAACATGCGAGCCTGTTGCGCGAACTCGGTTGCGACCTGCTGCAGGGCTACGCGTTCTCCCGGCCGCTTTCCTTCAGCGACTTCACGCAAGCCGCACTCGCCGGCTGGCGGAAAGCCGCCGCATAGACACATCGTTCACCCGTCGGCGGCACCCGTTCACGCAAGAAAAGCTTGTCGCATGGCCGCCTTTTCCATATGACAGCCGCGTCAGCAGTCGGCGGGAGGCCAACTCCGCCATAGCCGGTTATAACGTCATGTCGCATAACACGTTCGGTCACCTTTTCCGCGTCACCACCTGGGGTGAGAGCCATGGTCCGGCGCTCGGCTGCGTCGTTGACGGCTGCCCGCCCGGCATTCGCTTCACCCAAGCCGAAATCCAGGCATGGATGGACAAGCGAAAGCCCGGCCAGTCGCGCTTCGTGACCCAGCGGCGCGAGGACGATATCGTCAAAGTGCTATCCGGCGTAATGATGGATGAGGACGGTGAGACGATGATCTCAACCGGCACGCCGATTTCCATGCTGATCGAAAATACCGACCAGCGCTCCAAGGATTATGGCGAGATCGCCCGCCGCTACCGCCCGGGACACGCGGACTATACCTATGACGTGAAATACGGCATCCGCGACTATCGCGGCGGCGGACGCTCGTCCGCCCGCGAGACGGCTGCCCGCGTGGCGGCAGGAGCGCTCGCCCGCAAGGTTGTTCCGGGGCTCAATGTCCGCGCCGCGCTGATCCAGATCGGCAAGCACCGGATCAACCGCGCCAACTGGGATTGGGAGCAGGTCGGCCAGAATCCGTTCTTTTCCCCCGATGCCCAGATCGTGCCGGTCTGGGAGGAATATCTGGATTCGATCCGCAAGGCAGGTTCCTCGATCGGCGCGGTGGTGGAAGTGATCGCCGAAGGTGTGCCCGCCGGTCTCGGTGCTCCGATCTACGGCAAGCTCGATCAGGATATCGCCGGTCTTCTGATGTCCATCAACGCGGTCAAGGGTGTGGAGATCGGCGAGGGTTTTGCTGCAGCGGAACTTTCCGGCGAGGAGAATGCCGACGAGATGCGCATGGGCAATGACGGCAAGCCGATCTTTCTCTCCAATCACGCCGGAGGTATTCTCGGTGGCATCTCGACCGGCGAGGCGGTGATCGCCCGTTTCGCGATCAAACCGACCTCCTCCATTCTCACCGAACGGCATTCGATCGATGCGGACGGCAACAATGTCGAAATACGCACCAAGGGTCGTCACGATCCCTGCGTCGGTATTCGCGCGGTGCCGATCGGCGAGGCCATGGTTGCGTGCGCCGTTGCCGACCACTATCTCCGCCATCGGGCACAAACCGGGCGCACTCTTTAGGAACGACATCCATGGCCTATGACCAGAAACGCGTCGTCGACGCCATCCGAGCCTTCGAAGCCGGCGAAATCGTCGTGGTTACCGACGATGACGACCGAGAAAACGAGGGCGACCTGATCGTGGCGGCCGTTCACTGTACGCCGGACAAGATGGCCTTCATCGTGCGTCATACATCCGGCATCGTCTGCGCACCCATGCCGCGCGAGGAGGCCAAGCGCCTCAATCTCAACGCCATGGTGGCCGAAAACGACAGCGCGCATACGACCGCCTTCACCGTCACCGTCGATTTCAAGCACGGCACGACGACCGGGATTTCAGCGGAGGACAGGACCCTCACCGTCCGCAATCTGGCCAATCCCAATGTCGGCCCCGGTGATTTTGTACGGCCCGGCCACATCTTCCCGCTGATCGCCCGCGAAGGCGGCGTTCTGATGCGTTCCGGCCATACGGAAGCGGCTGTCGACCTCTGCAAGCTCGCAGGCCTGCCGCCAGTCGGCGTGATCTGCGAACTCGTCAACGACGACGGCACCGTGACCCGCGGTCAGCAGGTTGCGGACTTCGCCGCCAAGCACGAGCTTAAGCAGGTTTCGGTTGCCGATCTCATCGCATACCGCCAGCGCAAGGAAACGCTCATCGAACTGCAGTCCAGTTTCGACATCGAGACCATGCACGGCAACGCCAAGGCACATGCCTATTCTCTTCCCTGGGATCCGATGCAGCATGTGGCGGTGATCTTCGGCGACATTCGCGACGGCGTCGACATTCCCGTCCGGCTCCATCTCGAAAACGTCACCCGCGACGTTTTCGGTGCCCAGAGGCCGCTCGACCGCTACATGGCGAAGATTGAAGAAGAGGGGCGTGGCGTCGTCATCTACCTGCGCGAAGGCTCCGTCGGCGTCGGCCAGAAGGATCATGGCCGCAAGCTGCGCCACGACCAGGAAGGTCATGCCGAGGCACAGGCGCGCGAAAGCGAATGGCTGGAAATCGGCCTTGGTGCACAGATTTTGAAGGATCTCGGCGTCACGTCGATCAAGCTCCTGACCCGCAGCGAGCGCCACTATGTCGGCCTCGAGGGTTTCGGCATCAAGATTTCCGAGACCGTGATCTGCTGATCGCCTTTTAGTTGCATTCGGTTTTATGCGCGCTAGATTGCTACTCTGTTGAGGGGCGGCAATTTTTCGTGTACGAATAATATGAAGATCGTCTGGGACGAGCCGAAGCGGATAGCGAATGTCGAGAAGCATGGTCTTGATTTTGAGGACATTGCTTATTTCCACTGGGAAACGGCCGTTATGGAGCGAAGTCATTCCGGCCGCACCAAGGCAATCGGCTATTTCGAGGACGGCACGGCGGTTGTCATTTTTGCGAGGCTGGGTACTGAAGCCATTTCAATCATCAGCTTCCGGCCCGCTAACCCAAAAGAAAAGAGGCTCCTGACATGGCAGTGAAGCGTCAGACTCTCAAGGAATTCCAGCCCGGTCGCGGCTACACCAAAGAAGATTGGGACGCGGTTGACAGCCCGCCGCTCACCGATGAAGAACTCGCACGCATGCGTCCGGCGCGCGAAGTCATGCCGTCCGAGTTCTTCGAGGCGATCGAGGAGATGCGTCGCGCCCGCGGACGGCCCAGGGTCGATGCGCCGAAGGTTGCCGTGACGCTCAGGCTCGATCCGGACGTGCTCGCAAAATTCAGGGCCTCGGGCAAGGACTGGCGTACCAAGATGGCCGAGGAACTGCGCAAGGCCGCAGGCCTCTGACATCGCCCTAACGGCTCGCCGCGAGGATCGCTTCGATGAAACTGTGGGCCTTCAGTGCATCGTCGCCCGTGACGCGGAGAGCTGCGCCGTTTTGAACGGCATCGATGAAGTTTTCCATCAGCGCCCGGTGCATCTCGTGGCCGAAAGCCATGGGATCGGCGCCTGCCCCGCTGCCAATCTTCTCGCCGCCTTCACTGACGCTCGTGCCGTCCACGAAGGCGGCTTCTAGCTTGTCGCCGGTGAAGACCGCCGCACCCTTTGTGCCAATCAGCTCGATGCGCTCGGCCAAGCCGGGATAGGCGCAGGTCGTGGCATTCAGCGTGCCGATCGCGCCGTTCTCGAAGGAGAAGGCGGCCGTCACCAGATCTTCCGTCTCCATCGTATGGATGGGCGTGGTGCGGACGAAGGAAGAGACATCTTTGGGAGTCCCGGCAAAACTGAGAAGCAGGTCGATCGTGTGGATGCCCTGTGTCAGCAATACACCGCCGCCGTCGCGGGCGCGGGTGCCCCGCCCTTCGACATCGTAATAGCTCTGGGGGCGCCAGTTGCGGATCGCCGCCGAAGCTTCGACCAACTGTCCCAGCCGCCCCGACTTGACGATCTCATCAAGCTTCAGGGCCGCCGATCGGAAGCGATTCTGGAGGACCATGCCAAGCAAGACGCTTGCTTCTCTCGCCGTCCGGACGATCGCTTCGGAGCGCGCAAAGGAGATATCGAGCGGCTTTTCGAGCAGAATGTGCTTGCCGGCTTCCGCTGCCCGCCGGACGAGCTCCAGGTGGGTGTTCGGAGGCGTCAGGATCAGCAACGCCTCGATTGTCCTGTCGGCAAAGATCGCGTCGAGGTCGCCGCTCGTCTGGATCGGATATTGCGTGGCGAATGCTTCGCGCCGGGCATTGCTCCGGCTGTAGGCCGCAACGCATTCGATCCTGTCGGAAAGGTCGAGCAGCGCGCGGGCATGATGTCCCGAAGCCATCCCGAGCCCGATCATCGCCACCTTCAACCTTGCCATCATCCCCTCCCCGGAATGGTTTCAGCCGAGAACTTCAATCGTCCGCATAATGCCGCGTAGCTCCGCAAGCCCCTTCAGCCGGCCGATGCAGGAGTAGCCGGGATTGACCTTCCTGCCTATGTCGTCGACGATCGCATGACCATGGTCCGGTCGCATGGGTATCTGCCAGTCCGCCCGCCCGTCCGCCTTGCGGCGCTTCTCCTCCGCCATCAGTGCCATCACCACACGAACCATATCCGTATCCCCTTCCAGATGCTCGGCCTCGTGGAAGGAGCCGTCACCTTCCCTGGTGACGTTGCGCAGGTGCGCAAAATGGATATCCGGGCCGAATTCCTTCGCCATGGCGACCAGATCGTTTTCCGGGTTGGCGCCGTAGGAACCGGTGCAGAGCGTTATGCCGTTCGAAGGAGACTTCACGGCGGCAAGCAGCGCGCGGGCATCGGATGCCTTGCAGACGACGCGCGGCAGGCCGAAAAGCGGGAAAGGCGGATCATCCGGATGGATCGCCATCTTCACGCCCGCCTCTTCGGCCACCGGAATAATCTCCTTGAGGAAGGCGAAGAGGTTTTCGCGGAAACCATCCTCCGACAGTTCCCTGTAGATATCCAGCATGCGGTTGAGGCTCTGCCGGTCGTAGACGAATTCGCGCGCAGGCACCCATTCGATGAGGTTGCGCTCCAGCCTTGCAAGATCACTCCCGCTCGCCGTTTTCAGCCACGCCGCCGCCTTTTCGATCCGGTCGGCGGGATGGTCCCGTTCGGCGCCGGGGCGTTTCAGGATGAAGACGTCATAGGCGCAGAACTCGACAATATCGAAGCGCAGCGCCGTGCCGCCATGCGGCATGCGATAGTCGAGGTCGGTACGCGTCCAGTCGGTGATCGCCATGAAATTGTAGCAGACCGTCCTGATGCCGGCCCTGGCGACGGCGCGGATGGACGCCTTGTAGTTGTCGATCAGTTCGCGATAACGGCCGGTGCGGGTCTTGATATCTTCATGGACGATGATGCTTTCCACCACCGACCAGGTAAGGCCGGCTTCTTCGATGATCGCCTTGCGCTTCAAAATCTCGTCGTCCGGCCAGATGCGGCCGTCGTTCAGGTGATGCAGCGCGGTGACGATGCCCGTCGCGCCCGCCTGCTTCACATGCGAAAGGGCTACCGTATCGTCCGGTCCGAACCAGCGCCAGGTCTGTTCCATCGTATTTTACCTTATGCTTGTCAGCCGAGCCGCATGCCGGTGGCGGCATCGAAGACATGACTGTTGGTGGGCGCAAGCGCCAGATTGAGCACTTCGCCGGTCCTGATGAAAAGCCGCTCGCGCAGTTGCGCGGAAATTTTCTGCCCGTCGACCGTGCCCTGCACGAAGGTTTCCGAGCCGGTCGGCTCGATATTCGTCACGGTCATCGGAATGCCTTCCCCTGCCGGGGCAATCGTCAGGTGCTCCGGACGGATACCGTAGGTGACCGCAACACCGGAGGCAGCGGAGGCTTCGGAGCCGAGCGGCAGGCGAACACCGTTTTCGGTCACGACCGATTTACGATCCTCGGCGACCTTGGCCGAGAGGAAGTTCATCGACGGCGAGCCGATGAAGCTCGCGACGAAGGTATTGACCGGCTTGTCGTAAAGGTCGAGCGGCGCGCCCACCTGTTCCACGACGCCATCCCTCATCACCACGATCCGGTCTGCCATGGTCATGGCCTCGATCTGATCGTGGGTGACGTAGACGGTGGTCGTCCTGATGCGGGCATGGATGTCCTTGAGTTCGGCGCGCATCTGCACGCGCAGCTTGGCATCCAGGTTCGACAGCGGCTCGTCGAATAGGAAGACTTTCGGGTTGCGCACGATCGCGCGGCCCATGGCGACGCGCTGCCGCTGACCGCCGGAAAGCTGTTTCGGATAACGCTGCAGGTAATCGGTGAGGCCGAGGATGCGCGCGGCATCCGTCACGCGGGAGGCGATCTCCTCCTTCGGTTTCTTCGCCAGCCGCAGCGAGAAGCCCATGTTTTCGGCGATCGTCATATGCGGATAGAGCGCATAGTTCTGGAAGACCATGGCAATATCACGGTTCTTCGGCTCGACATCGTTGATGACGCGGCCGCCGATGCGGATCGTGCCGCCGGTGATTTCCTCCAGGCCTGCGATCATGCGCAGAAGCGTGGATTTGCCGCAGCCGGAAGGGCCGACGAGCACGACGAAGGCACCATCCGGCACGTCGACGGAGACGCCCTTGATGGTTTCGAAATCGCCATAGGCCTTGCGGACATTCTGGATTTCAACGGAAGCCATGAATTTATCCTGAAATTGCGTGTGTCTGGGGGCTGAGCCGGTCGGCGGCGCGGAGGGCTGCGAGCAGGCTGAGGCCGGTGTGATAACCGGGATCGAGGTCGGGCGTGGCGGGGACGAAATCGGCCGGTCCGTCTTTCGTCATGGGCTGGTAGGCGATCGGCGGCGTACCGCGCCAATAACGTTCGAAGAAAGCTGCATGCGCCGCTTTCCATATCTCCAGACTCTCGGCGCTGCGGGTGCGCTCGTGGCAAAGCGCGGCGGCGCGGATCGTCTCCGGCAGCGACCACCAGGGGCAATAGGGGCTCTGCGGCTTGCCGGTCGCAATCGAGACGGTCAGCGCGATGCCCGGCCCGACAAAGCCCTTGCGGAACGAAGAGACAAGAACGCGTTCCAGCGTTTCGATCAGCGCCGGATCGCAATTGTCGTCAAGGTAGTCGAGCGCGAAGCCCACGAATTCGATGCCGTGGCCGACATTGCAGGCGTCCTCGCCCGGCACGTTGCGGAGCAGCCCGGTTCCGGCATCGAGATGGAGGTCGATGACATGGGCAATGAAGCGGTCGGCATATGCGAGATGCGCCGTATGGCCGAAGCGTTTCAGCATGCCGGCGGCGCCGAGCAGGATCATGCGCGGGCCGAAATCATTCGCCTGCATGGCGAGACTGTCGAGCGACAACGGCCGGCGCTCGTCCATCTGGAAACGGCCGTGCTCGATCGAGGCGATGACCCCGTCGAAATAGGCGAGATGGTCGGCCAGGCCGGCCAGACCGTAACGGCTTGCGGCGGCGACCAGCCCCTTGGCCACGAAGGCATCCGAATAGGTGTAGATCAGCGCCGGCCTTTCCTGGGGCCGGACGGTGCCGGCGGCCTCGGCATAGACCGGCACCATGTCCCGGCCGTAGCAGAAATAGGCATGGCCGTCCGGCTTCTGCAGGGCGGCGAGCAGGTTGTAAAGGCGCCGGCCGGCCGCATCGAGCTTTCCGGCGAGCGGCGGCAGCTCGTCGTCGAAGAATGCCGCATGCATGACGAGGGATTCCAACCCCCTGCCCTGGATCCAGCCATAGGTATAATCCGGGCCGCGGATGCCGTCTTCCAGACCGTAATCCTTCAGCGTCAGGCTGTTCTGCTTGGTATTGAGAAATCCGCCGCCGAGCATCGGCCGCTGCAACATCCAATAGAGCGTGCCGGCATTGGCCGCAGCATAGACGGTACGCGCTTCTTCAAAGAAATCCATCGCATCACTCCTTCAAACCGGTGCTTGCGACACCCTGCACGAAATTGCGGCGCAGGATGACGAAAAGCAGGATCGAAGGAATAAGTACCGTCGCCGAAGCCGCGCTCAAGCGGCCGAGATCAACCGTGAAGCCGGTCTGGAAGAGCGCCAGCCCCACTTCGATCGTGTAGCTCGTTCGGGTCGTGGCGACGATCATCGGCCAGGCAAAGGCAGTCCAGGCCTGGAAGAAGGCGAGCACTGCAAGCGCGCCCAGCGCGCCGCGAAGGAGCGGCAGGACGATGTGCAGAAAAATCCAGAATTCGCCGGCGCCGTCGATACGCGCCGCCTCCAAAAGCTCGTCCGGGATCGAATGGATGACGTTCTGGCGGATCAGGAAGATGCCGAAGCTCATCACCAGATAACCGAGCAGCAGGCCCCAGACGGAATTCAGGATGCCGAGGCTCTTTGCCTGGAAATAGAGCGGGATCATGTAGACCTCGAACGGTACGATCGCCGTCGCGAGGAACAGTGCGAAAATGACGTTCAAGGTTCCGAAGCGGAATTTTCCGAAGATATAGCCTGCAATCGCCGATGTCGCGACGATGGCAAGCGTCGAAAGGATGGCGAAGGCGAGGCTGTTGCCGATCCAGCGCAGGAGCGGCGTCTCGCCGAGCACGGCCGAGAAATTCTCCAAGGTCGGATCGCGAGGGATGATGGTCGGCGGCCAGGCAAGCATTTCGGCCGGCGTCTTGAAGGCGTTCGCCACCAAGAAGACGAGCGGCAACAGCATCAGCAGCGAGACGACGATGAGGAAAGCATCGATCGCGAGATTGGTGAGACGCTTCCTGCGGCGCAGGCGGCGGCCTTCGGCAAGCTCGTCCGGCGTCGGCTCCACATGAATGGTCGCAATATCGGTCGTCATGCCTTGCCCCTTTCCCGCAGCATCGAGAACTGGATCAGCGTCAGCACAAGCACGATGACCAGAAGCACCACGGCTTCCGATGCAGCATAGCCGACGCGGTAGTTGCGGAAACTGTTTTCCAGCATGTCGAGTACCAGCACGCGAACCTGTCTTCCAGGCGCGCCTTGCGCATCGGATGCCAGGACGAAGGCCTGGGCATAGACGTTGAAGCCGGATACCAGCGTCACGACCGAGACATAGAGTGTGATCGGTTTCAGCATCGGGATCGACAGATGCCAGAAGCTCTGTGGGCCGGAGGCGCCGTCGAGCTTTGCCGCTTCGTAGAGAGAAACCGGCAGGTTCTTGAAGCCGACGATATAGATCAGCACCGCATAGCCCAGCGCCTGCCAGGAGCAAAGCACGATGATGCAGATGACTGAAAGAACCGGGTCGAACAGCCAGTTCTGCGCCGGGATGCCGAAAAAGGTCAAAAGGGCGTTGAGCGGACCGAGCCGCGCGTCGAAGATCCACTTCCAAGCCATCGCGGCGGGCACCAGTGAGACGACATGGGGAATGAAGACGGCGGTCTCATAGAACCCCGCCATTCGCGATCGCGTGCGATGGAAGATCAGCGCGGCGATGACGAGCGCCATCGGGATCGTCAGCGACAGCACGCCGAAAGCGATGATCGTCGTGTTGACGAGCGCGTCGAGAAACAGGTGGTCGCCCATCAGTTCGCGAAAATTCGCGAGGCCGATGAACGGCTTCCGCTTCGACAGGATGTCCCATTTGAAAAGGCTGAGCCTTAGCGTGTCGGCGATCGGATAGAGCCGCACATAGACGAAGATCGCCAGCGTCGGCAGGATCGCGAGGATCGCAAAAATGAATCTTTTGCGCTTCAGCATATGGTCATCCCCGAAGAGCGCCCGGGACGATGATGCCCCGGGCGGATGCAATTGGCGAGTGGCAGGTAAGCGATTATTTCGCCAACAGGCCTTCGCGATCGAGGATCGTGTCGACCTCATCGCTTGCCTTCTTCAGGAAGGCGTCGATCTTGGCGTCGTCACCGGCCATTGAGGCATCTCCGAAGGCGACGACAAGCTGCGCCGCTACGCGGGTCAGGATTTCCTCGATCGGGCCGATCGACGGCAGCGTGAAGAACTCATACCCCTGCGGATAATCGACGAAGGCCGCGAAAGCCGGCTGCTTGGTGGTCACGCTCGAATAATCGACGCCCGAGCGGTTGGGCAGCCAGCCCACATTCTCAAGCAGCCAGACGAGGTTTTCCGGCGAATTGGTCGCCTTGGCGAATTCCCAGCCTATGTCCGCATCGTCACCGGCCACGTAGAGGTTGGTCGGCAGGGCGATCGAGCCCTTCGGCAGCGGTGCGGTTGCGTATTTCAGATCCGGCGCCTTCTTGGCGATATCGCCGATCACCCAGGATTCGCGGATGAACATGGCCGTCTGGCCGCGCTCGAAGGCATCGGCGTCAGCCGGCATTTCCGGCGTCACGGTCTTCAGCGTAAAGATGTTCTCGAGATACTGCTTCAGCGCCTTGCGGCCGGCCTCGTTGGCGAAATTGGTCTTCCACTTGCCATCACCGGCCGGAACCAGGATCGAGCCACCGAACTGATGCATGTTGATCCAGAATTTTTCCGCAATGCCCTGACCGCCGCCGGAAAGACGCAGGCTCCAGCCGGAAACGGTCGTTCTGCCGGAAGCGTCGCGCTGGGTCAGCTTCTCGGCATATTTGGAATAATCTTCCATCGTCTTCGGCGGTTCGGTGAGGCCTGCAACCTTGAACATGTCGGTATTGTAGAAGAGTGCACCCTGGCCGCGGAAGAGCGGCACGCCATAAACCGTATCGTCGTAGCTTGCCGTGTCGCTGAAGAACTTGTCGAAGTTCTTCGGGTCCTTCACGAAAGTCGCGATATCGTCCGGCGCTTCCGGAAGAAGATCGTTCTCAAGGTAGCGGGTCGCGGTCGAGCCGGAAAGCTCGATGACGGTGACACCTTCCTGCCCGCCCGTAAGGCCGAGCGCCACGCGCTTTTCATGTTCGCGAAGAGCGATCGCCTCGACCTTCACCTCAAGGTCCGGATGGGCAGCCTTCAGACCCTGCGCGACATGCTCGTAGAATGGCGCCATTTCCGGATAACCGCTCCAGACCGTCAGCGTCTCGGCCGAAGCGGAAGAAACGCCGGACAGCAGAGCGGCGCCGAATACCGCGTTCAGGAGCAGCGCGCGGGTGGAAATCCTGTTCTTTACTGATGCGTTTTTCATGTCCCTGTTCCCTCTTGTTGTTGACAAAAAACTCTCATGCAACCGGTTGCGTGTCAAGCATCGGATGGCTGTTCGTGTCAGTGGAAATCATGTGTTCACTCTCCTCAATTGCCGGCAGCAAGCTCGATGGCGCAGGCGGCCAACGTCTCGGCGGAGCCCGGCGCGAACGTTGCCGCCAAACCGTAATAGCGGTGCGCCTCATCCACCTCATAACCGCCGTGCAGGAATTCACTTGAAGGCGGGATGTAGCCCGGATTATCGTCGGCAAAACCGACAACGAAGGCCGGTTTTTCGGGACCGATTGCTGCGCGGATCGCAAGCGCGGTTTCGGCAAATATCTCGCCGGGCAGCGCCACGACCGGCACGCCGCCCCAGTCGAGCACGGTAACGCGGGCGGAAAGCGGTTCGGGCTCACCAGACGCGACAGCGCGAGCCCATTCAGCCCAATATCCAAGCAGGCTTCTACGGGCAGGCTCGGCCGTCAGTGCTTCTTCCCGCCAGCGTTTTTCGAGAATTTCGGGCACTTCCGTCTCGCGTCGCCGAAAGCCGAGGGTGACGGTGCCGTTTCGCGCTGCAACGGTGCCGGAAATCGTTTGCTCGGAGGCTGCAAGGGCCGCGTCGGCGACCTTGCGGCCAATGCGTTCTGCGGCTTCGAAAGTCCGGTCCGGATTGGCCGAGAGCGTGATCGAGGCATGCGCCGAATGGCCGGTATTGGTATCTCCGACGCAGCCGGTCATGAACAACGCGACCGCACCGGGATAGGCTTCTTCCAGCGCCTGCCGCACGAAATGCGGATAGTCTGCCGTCCAGAGCAGGTTGTCAGCGGCGAGCACGACCGGGTGACAGGCATAGGCCGTTACGACCGCGATCATGGCACCGTCTTTGTCGCGAATACGCAGCAGCGGCAGGGGGGCGTCCACCGGCCCGCCGGGATGGCGGCGATTGCGGGCAATCCCCGGATCACTTCCCCGCCCTATCGTCATCGTCGCATGCTGACGCGCGGCGGCGGCCTTGTCGACGGCCGCGATACAGGCGTCTTCCAGCCGCTCCAGGTAGGTGGGGTCGGCGGCAATGCTGAGCCGGCCGGCCATGGAAACCGGACCACCGTGATTATGGAGCGCGGCGACCACGACATTTTCCGCCGGCAACACGCAGCGCTTTCTGATCCGGGCGCTCATGGCCGCGTCGATGCCGATGACATCGGCCACCACCACCGCCGTTTCCCCGATCACCACGGCCCGCGCCGTCAGCGCGTCATGCGCACCTTTCGCCGGCAGGCTTCGGGCGGCAAAGCCGGACATGGCAAGACCTGGCGGCGGCGTGATATCGACGATGGCGGCACCGGCTCGGATCATCCGCAAAACGCCTTCTCGCCATGAACCCAGGCCTCGCGAACCTTCAACTCGCGTTCGCCTTCCGACCAGTCGAAGCGGATGAGATCGGCACGGCCACCGACCTCCAGTCTTCCACGCCCGCCGACGAAGCGTCCGGGATTTTGGGTCGCCAGAACCAAGGCATCCGCCAGCGGAATTCCCGCCATGTCGGCGGCGATCGCCACATTGGCGGAAAGCGGCAGGCTGGCGCCGGCGAGATAGGGCGTGCCGGCAACACTGATGCGGCCTTCCGGCGAAACCTCGACGCGGCCACCGACCGGCTGATCATAAACGCCGGGCGGCATGCCGGCGAGCGCCACCATGTCGGACACAAGGATTGCCCGATCCATGCCTTTGGCGCGCAGCATGGCCTTGAACGTATCAGCCGGCAGGTGCCAGCCGTCGGCGATGAAGCTCGCCGTCAGCCGATCGTCGGCAAGCTGCGCCCAGATGAAATTCGGATGGCGCGGCAGCATGGCAGCCGCCCCGTTGCCGAGATGGGTGGAGAGCACCGCACCTGCTTCCGCCGCCGCATGGATTTGCTCCGGTGTCGCGGCCGTATGGCCGAGCGCGACATGAACACCTCGCGCCGCAAGAGCGCTTATATAGTCGATGCTTCCCTCGTACTCGGGGGCGATCGTCACCATGGATACGAGATTGCCGCAGGCTTGTTGCCAGCGATCGAATTCCGCAATCGAAGGCGGACGGACATGCTCCAGCGGATGCGCGCCGCGCGGGCCGTCCTTGTCTGAGATCGACGGGCCCTCGACATGTACGCCCGGCACCATTTCAGCGATCAGCCGATGGCCGGCACGGATTTTCGCGATGGCTTCCAACGCCCGGAGGATCGCTTCCTCCGAGGCGGTAATGATGGTCGGCAGCCATGTGGCCACGCCGACGCCTAGAAGCTCTTCGCAAAGTGAGAGAACGATCTTCGGCGTCACCTCGCCGTTGTTCAGGTCGAAGCCGCGAAAACCGTTGACCTGCAGGTCGACGAGACCCGCCGAGAGAAAATGCGAGCTGGTGTTTTCTGCCGGGCGGATGGCGGAAATCCTGCCGTCCGCGATCTCGATCGCGACACCTTTGCCGGTTCGGGGATCGATACCGTCGACGACCATGGTCAGAGCGCCCTCACCCGGCCCTGGAATTTGCCGATAAAACGGGCATTCGCCTCGTCGCCGCCCGGCGCGTTGCCGCTGCGCCAGACCGGCGGTTCGATGCCGTGCTCGACAAGCTTGGCGACCGTGCGGATCACCAGGCAATTGAGCGTGAAAGCATTGGCGAACGTGGAGATTGCCGCGATGTTCTCGCTCATGCCGGGCACGGTGACCACCGCGTCGCCGATCGGTACCTTGCAGTCAACGACAATGTCGACGATGTCGTGCAGATTCTGCCTGGTCGGATGCCGCGCCGGGTGATCCGGCGACGTGTTCGAGGCATGCTCACGGGAACTGATGCCTATCAGGAATGTGCCGCGCCGACGCGCCTCCAGCGCCGCATCGATCAGCGCCGCATTGATCCCGTAGGCATTCACCAGGATCAGCAGGTCGTTTTCGCCGAGCCGCTGGTTGGCGATCACCACCTTGCCGTAACCGGGCGTGCGTTCGATCGCCATGGAACGCAATGCCCCGTTCGAAAGCAAGGTGCCTTCGTCCAGTATGGCACTGATATGCATCAGTCCGCCGGCGCGGAAGAAAACCTCCTGCGAGGCAAGGTTGGAATGGCCGCCAGGGCCATAGATATGCACCAGACGGTCGGCGGCGATCTGATCCGCCAACTTCGAAGCCGCCTGATCGAGCGGAGTCTTTTCCTCCTCCAGCACCCGGCGCATCAAGGCTTGGGTCGAGGCGAAATAACCTTCGCAGAGCTGATCCGCATCGATGACGGTCTTGTCAGGCATCGGGGTCGGAGTCCTTGTCGACATAGAGGGTGCATGCGGCGTGGTAGCGCAGGACGCTCGCCGGGCATTCGGTGGTCAGCGGACCGTAAAGCGTCTTCGAAACGGCATCGCGCTTGACGGCGCCCGGCACGACGCAGAACAGCCGGTCGGCTCTGAGCAGGCGCGGCACCGTCAAGGTGATCGCCTCGTGAGGCACGGAGGCGAGATCGGGAAAACACTCGTCATCGACCTGCTGCTGGCGGCAGACATCGTCCAGCTCGACGATCTTGACGTCCAGCGGATCGGCGAAATCCGCAACCGGCGGGTCGTTGAAGGCGATGTGGCCGTTGACGCCGATGCCGAGGCAGACGAAATCGATCGGCGCCTCGTTCAACAGGTCGGCATAGCGGCGGACCTCGGTCGCGGCATCCGGCTCCGGCGTGATGCGATGAACGGCTGCGAAGGGCAGCTTGCCGAAGACGTGCGCGTCCAGCCAGTTGGCAAAACGGGCGGGCGAAGACGGTGAGAGCCCGATGTATTCATCCATGTGGAAAGCTGTGACGCGACTCCAATCGATGCCCGGCTTGGCGCAGAGCGCCTCCAGCATATCCGCCTGGCTGGGGGCGGCCGCAAACACCATCCTCACACCGGATTGACGGGCAAGACGCTCGGTCAAAGCAGCCGCAATATCCGCTGCCGCAGCAATCCCCATCTCGGCCCGTGTTGCAAAGCTCTCGACGACAAGCCGATCGAAGGTCTGCCGCGTTCTCGGCGAAGGGCGAAGGACGGTGGCAAGGTTCAATGCGGTCTCCATATCCTCATCTCAAGCGACCGGGAGATGCGCTTCCGCATCCGGTACAGTCCCTTTTTCTTGTTGATGAAAGATTTTCATGCAACCGGTTGCATGTCAAGTGGATGAATGGCAGTCTTCGGGCTTGAATTGATGGAGCTTCAGGATTCGTGGTAGTCGGGTTCAAAACGGGCGAGTTTCCAGAATCCATGATCAAGCGAGCCAAGGGCGTCACCATCAGCCAAGTCGCGGAGGCGGCCGGCGTGGCGCGTTCCAGCGTCTCGCGCGCCTTCACGCGGCCGGACATGCTCTCGCCCGAAACGGTCGAGCGGATCATGAAGGCGGCGGAAGCGCTCGGCTACGTGCCGAACCATACGGCACGGGCGCTCAGCACCGGCCGCCACGGAAATGTCGGGCTGATCGTGCCGGATATCGCCAACCCTTTCTTCCCGCCGATGATCCGGGCTGCCCAGCTGGAAGCCGACCGCTCCGACTTCTGCATCTTCCTCGGCAATACGGAGGAAAACCCCAAGCAGGAGGACAAGCTGGTCGGCCGGTTCGCGGGCCAGGTGGAGGGGCTCGTGCTCGCCTCCTCGCGTCTTTCCGACGAGCGCATCCGCGCCCATGCCGGGAAATTGCCGCTCGTACTGATAAACCGCGACCTCGATGGCATTCCACGCGTGCTGATCGACAGCGGTTCCGGCGTGCACGAGGCAGTGGAGCATCTGGCCAAGCTCGGGCATCGCAAGATCGTCTATGTCAGCGGTCCCTCGACCTCCTGGTCGAACAAGCAGCGGCGTTCCGCCGTGCGGGCGGCCGCATCCAGCCTGGGTATCGAAGCCGAGACAGTGCCGGCCGTGCTGCCGAGCTACAATTCCGGACGCAACGCCGTCGGTGCGATCCTTGCAACCGGGGCAACGGCGGCGATCGCCTTTGACGACCTGACGGCACAGGGCGTGCTTGCCGGCCTTGCCGAAAAACATGTGAGCGTGCCCGGCGATTTCAGCCTGATCGGCTGCGACGACGTGCTCGGAGCCGTCACCTATCCGGCCCTCACTTCCGTTTCCAACCGTTCGATGGAAGCAGGCCGCGTTGCCGTCTCGCTGCTGCTCGACATGCTGCAATCACGCGCCATCCGTGATGTGCGCTATGTACTGGAAACCCATCTCGTGGTGCGGAACACGACGGCAGCCTTGCGATAAAGCACCGGGAACCTTGGCCCGCGGGACAGGTTTGGGAAGCATTCCAACCTTTCGCGGGAGGCGTTGATGCCCAAGAAGAAAAAGAAATGGTCGCAGGATGTGACTGAACACAGTGATGCCATGGACCTTCAGGAGGGCGTGTTCAAATCGCGCAGCCCCAAGAAGATTGCAGATTCGCTGAAACATTCGGCCAAAACCAGCGAGAGGCGCAAGTCGAATCCCTTCCGTTCGGCCATGTCGATGCTGACTTTCTATATCAATCGCGCCGGTGGCCAGCTTTCCAAATCACGGCGCGCAACGCTGGAAAAAGCCAAGGATGAGTTGCGCAAGGATTTCGGCCATGACCCGAAGCATTAAAACCGTGCCGCCGAGCCTTGATCCTGCCGCACCCGCCGCTGCCATGACCGTCGACACCATCTTCCTTGAACCCAGCGGCCAGGTGCCGAACCATCCGGGCCTGCCGGTGCTCATCTATCGCAACGCGATCCCGGCGGAAGGCGAGATGGCTCCCAAGTTCGAGACGTGTTTCAGCAAGAATGGCTGGCAGGGAACCTGGCGCAATGGCGTTTTCGATTACCAGCATTACCATACCGGCGCCCACGAAGTGCTAGGCATCGCCGCCGGCCGGGCGCGGCTTCTGATCGGCGGGCCGGATGGCGTGGAACTCAGCGTCAACGCCGGCGATTGCCTCGTGCTGCCGGCGGGAACCGGCCACAAGCGGATCGATGCGAGCCGCGATTTTCTGGTGGTCGGCGCCTATCCGCCCGGCCAGCATCCGGATATCCAGACCGGCCCGGCAAGCGAGGCCCAGCTGCAAAAAATCGCACATCTTCCGATTCCCGCCACAGATCCGGTGGAAGGCGAGAACGGTGCGCTGAAGCGGTTCTGGGCACGCCGATAGGCCAAAAAACGAGCATCGGAACACGACGTCATAAGCGGACCCGCTCAGGCCATTAGATTTAAGCCGGAGCGCATTTTCCCGCAGGGAGATTGTTTGACGCTCCTCAAAATATATGGCTACCTTATACCGGAGCGCGAACGGGAGGAGACTGTCTCGCGTCATACTTTCCGGCCTCGCCCTCGATGTGCCGGACTGACTCTAGGAGGAGAGTGCAGTGAACCGCTTTCTCGCAAGCGCCCTGGCGCTGATGATTACCGCATGCCTGTCAGCGGGTGGCGCGCGCGCAGCCGAGGACAATTATCCCAGCAGGCAGATCACGCTGATTGCAGGCTTCCCCGCCGGCAGCGGTGCGGACGTCTATGCCCGCTTTTTCGCAAAGAAGCTCGAAGAGGCGCTCAAGCAGACCGTCATCGTCGAGAACAAGCCGGGCGGTCTCGGAAGCCTTTCGGTCGTCGCGCTGAAGAACGCGAAACCGGACGGTTATACGATGCTGATCGGCAGCGCCGACCAGTTCACCGCTGCTCCGCACGTCTTCCAGAATCCGCCCTACGATCCGCTCAAGGATTTCGACTACGTCGCCCCGGTCTTCAGCCAGGCATTCATGATGCTGGTGAACGCCAAGTCCCCCTATATGCATATTTCCGACCTGACCAAGGCGATGAAGGAAAAGGGCGACAAGGCATCCTATGCCACGCCGAACTTTCCGGCGACCATTCTTGCCGAGATGTACAAGGCCAATGCCGGCGGCCTCGATACCCTGCAGGTGCGCTACAAGACCAGCGCAGATACGCTGAACGATTTCTCAAGCGGGGCGATCGACTATATGGTCGGTGATCCGGTCTTCGGGCTGGCCCGCTCGCGTGACGGCACGTTGCGCATTCTTGCCGTCAGCACGGCAAAGCGCATTTCATCGGTCCCGGATATCCCGACTTTCGAGGAAGAAGGCGTGCCGAATGTGGACGTGCGTATCTGGTGGGTCCTGGCCGCACCCAAGGGCACGCCCAAACCGATCCTCGAAAAGATGCACAAGGTCATGACCGAGGTCACCACCAGCGACGATGCCCGCAAGTTCGTCGGCACCAATGGGGGTGAACCGATGACGCTCGACAGTCCGCAGGCCACTCTCGACTATGCGACCATGGACGTGAAGCGCTGGGAAGAGTGGGCGAAGATCGGAAAGATCGAGAAACAATAAGTAAAGCTTCGTGGGGACGGAGGCGGAAAAGGGTCGAAGGTAAATCTTCGGCCCTTTTTCTTTGTTGCTTTTTTAGAGGTTAGTCGCCCCTTCTGTCGGCACTGCCCCAGCTAGTCCCGATTCTGAACAACCTGTGATCGTAGTCCATCCTGCCGTTTTCCGGCGGGAAGTGAAATTCAGTGCCGATTTCGCCGGAACAAGCCTCCCTGCCTTGGAGTTACACGCAAAACTCTACGGCAAGGCACAACCGATGAACACGCGCCCCCAATTCGCCTCACGGACCTCGCTCTCGCAACTGCCACCGCAGATTTATTACGTTCATCCGTTGATACTGAAAGGCCTGGACGCCTGGCGTGAAGTCTTTGCGCATGCCAAAGACCTCGGCTTCGACACCGTGCTGACCGCTCCCCTTTTCGCACGCGGCCGCAATGCCAGCGTCTTCGTGACGAGAAACTTCGACCGGCTCGACCCGGAGCTGGAATTGGGTACCTCCGTCGAGGATGGGTTCAAAGCGCTGATCGAAGCGGCCCGGGCGCAGGATCTCAGGCTGATGCTCGATCTCATCATCGATCGAGTGGCTGATGACGAACACACCGGCTCGATCGCCGCAGACCCCCGCGTGGCGCCGCAGGAAAGCCTGAGCCGCCGCATCGATTTCCTGAGCGAAGCCCGGCATGTCGAGGATTGGCGCAACCGCATGGCGTGGCTCGCCGGCCTTGGCATCGCCGGCTTCCGCTGCCTGGGGATCGGCCGCATTGCGCCGGAGGCGTGGTATAACCTCATCGTTTCGACCCGCAGAGCAGCACCGGGAACAAGCTTCCTTGCCTGGACGCCTGGCAGCGCCTTCGAGGATCGGAAGGCCCTCAAGGGTGCCGGCTTCGATGGCAGCTTCTCGTCCTTCGCCTGGTGGAATCTCGAAGAACGCTGGATCATGGATGAATACCAGATTCAGCGGCAGATCGGCTACCAGATCACCTTCCCGGAAGCGCCATTCGGCAAACGCATGGCCCATGGCACGGACAGCTGCGAGGTGCTGCAGCGCAAGGCGATCCGGGCGCTGAAGCTCGCTTCGACCTTTGCAAGCGGACTGATGATCCCGATGGGGTTCGAATATGGTGCGGCCGTTCCGCTCGACCCTTTGCACGGTGACGGGTTAGGCCTGCGCGGACTGCAGGATCAAGGCGCGTTCGATCTTTCGGGCGACATCCGCGCGTTGAACGCCAGCACCAACAAGACCGTCGCCGGTTTTGCCCGCCAGCCGTTGAGGCTCATCTCCGCCAGTCAGACACCAGCCGTCGCGTTGCTACAGACGGATCAGGAGGACTTGCGTGCCTCGCAGAAAATCCGCGTCGTGGTGCTTAATCGCGACCTGCGCAAGGTGACCAGCGCGCCCTTCAACGTGCTGCGCGAAGCCGCCTCCTCTTTTCTGCCGCTGACGGCACTGGACGACGAAAATGAAGTCTTCGCCGCTGAAATCGAGCTGAAGCCCGGCGAACTGCGCATCTTCGAGGGCCGGTCATCCGTCCCGGTCATCGATGCTGTCCCGGTGCCGACCGCCCAGGAAGCTGCCGCTTCGCCGCGCCTTGCGATCGAAAAGATCACGCCTTCGGTCGATGACGGCCGCTTCGTCGTCAAGCGTGTCGTCGGTGAAATCGTGAAAGTCGAGGCCGACATCTTCAGTGATGGACACGATCCGCTTTCGGCGGCCCTGCTCTGGCGCGCGGCCGATGATGAGAACTGGCATGAAGTCCGCATGCAGCTTATCGAAAACGATCGCTGGCAGGCCGAATTCACGCCGAGACGCATGGGCCGGCACGAATTCGCGGTCGAGGGCTGGCGCAGTACCTTCGCCATCTTCCGCTACGAATTCATCAAGAAGCACGAGGCGCGGCTCGATCTTCGCCTGGAAATCCAGGAAGGCATCAACCTCGTGCTCGATGCGCTCGACCATGCATCCGGCCAGATCAAAACGCGGCTGCAGGCTCTATTCGACAAGTTGACGGAGGTGCAGGATACCCAGCGCACGGAAATCCTGCTGGCGGCAGAAACAGCCGAACTCATGGCGCAAGCCGACCGCAAGCCGCATGGCGTACGCTCCCAGGTCATCCCGGTTGACGCAGAACGCACGGCAGCCGCATTCGCAAGCTGGTACCAGATTTTTCCGCGCTCCCAGAGCGGCGATCCGGGCCGACACGGCACGTTTGACGACGTCGCCCGTCGCCTGCCGGCGATCCGCGAGATGGGCTTCGATGTGCTCTACTTCCCGCCGATCCATCCGATCGGCAAGACGAACCGCAAGGGCAGGAATAACAGCCTGCGGGCAGCACCGGAAGATCCCGGCAGCCCCTATGCGATCGGCTCCGAGGCGGGTGGCCATGACGCGATCCACCCCGAGCTCGGAACATTCGAAGACTTCCGCCGGCTGATCGATGCCGCAGAGGAGCATGGCCTCGAAATCGCTCTCGACCTCGCGATCCAGTGCTCACCCGATCATCCCTGGCTGAAGGAACATCCCGGCTGGTTCGACTGGCGCCCGGACGGCACGATCCGCTATGCAGAAAACCCGCCGAAGAAATACGAGGACATCGTCAATGTCGATTTCTATGCCTGCGACGCGGTCCCGTCGCTCTGGATCGAATTGCGCGACGTTGTTCAGAAATGGGTGGACCAGGGTGTCAAACTCTTCCGCGTCGACAATCCGCACACCAAGCCCTTTCCGTTCTGGGAATGGCTGATCGCCGATATCCGCTCGCGACATCCCGACGTGGTCTTCCTGTCGGAGGCCTTCACCAAGCCGAAGGTCATGTACCGGCTCGCCAAGATCGGTTTCTCGCAGTCCTATACTTATTTCACCTGGCGCAACGCCAAGTGGGAACTCGAAGAGTATATGCACGAGATCACCACCGAAGAGCCGAAGGATTTCTTCCGGCCGCATTTCTTCGTCAACACGCACGATATCAACCCGGATTTCCTGCAGAATGCGCCGCGCCCGGCCTTTCTTATCCGCGCCGCGCTCGCCGCAACGCTTTCCGGCCTCTGGGGCGTCTACAACGGCTTCGAACTCTGCGAAGGCAGGCCGGATGCCAAGCGCAAGGAATATGCGGATTCGGAAAAATACGAGATTCGCGCCTGGGACCATGACCGGCCGGGCAACATCAAGTCCGAGATCACCATGCTCAACCGCATCCGCCGCGAGAACCCGGCGCTGCACTCGCATCTCGGCATCCAGCGTCTCACCGCATGGAACGACAACATCATGTTCTACGAGAGGGCGAGCGCGGGACGGGAGAACGTCCTGCTGATCGCGGTGAACCTCGATCCCTACAATGCCCACGAAGCGGATGTCGAAATTCCGCTCTGGTCATGGAACCTCCCCGACCACGCCGCGCTTGATCTCGAAGACCTGATCACCGGGCACAGGTTCACCTTAGCCGGCAAGATGCAGAGGATCAGGCTCGATCCTCATGCAGGACTGCCCTTTGCGATCTGGCGCGTGAGATAAGGGAGGAAAGCAAAATGGACATGACGACCACTCGCGGCCAGAACCAGGCCCAGCCCCACGAGACGGACCCGCTGTGGTACAAGGATGCAATCATCTACCAGCTCCACATCAAGTCCTTCTATGACGCCAACGGCGACGGCATCGGCGACTTCAAGGGCCTGCACGAGAAGCTTGACCACATCGCCTCGCTCGGCGCCAACGCGATCTGGCTTTTGCCTTTCTTTCCTTCCCCCCGCCGCGACGACGGCTACGACATTGCCGACTACGCGAATGTCAGCCCGGATTACGGCACCCTGGACGAGTTCAAGGCCTTCGTCGATGCAGCCCACGAGCGGGGTATCAGGGTCATCATCGAACTCGTCATCAACCACACTTCCGATCAGCATCCCTGGTTCCAGAGGGCCCGGCATGCGCCGCCCGCGTCGCCGGAACGGGATTTCTACGTATGGTCGGACGCGGATCACAAATTTCCGGAGACGCGGATCATCTTCCTCGACACCGAGAAATCCAACTGGACCTGGGATCCGGTCGCGGGGGCCTATTACTGGCACCGTTTCTATTCGCACCAGCCGGACCTCAACTTCGACAATCCGCTGGTGCTCGAAGAACTGCTCGGCATCATGCGCTTCTGGCTGGAGACCGGCATAGATGGCTTCCGGCTCGATGCGATCCCCTACCTCGTCGAGCGCGAAGGAACGATCAACGAGAACCTGCCGGAGACGCACGACGTCCTGAAGAAGATCCGCGCCGCGCTCGATTCCACCCATCCGGGCAGAATGCTGCTCGCCGAAGCGAACCAATGGCCAGAGGATACAAGCGAATATTTCGGCAATGGCGACGAATGCCACATGGCCTTCCACTTCCCGCTGATGCCGCGCATGTACATGGCGATCGCCAAGGAAGACCGCTTCCCGATCACCGACATCATGCGGCAGACGCCGGAAATTCCGAAGAATTGCCAGTGGGCGATCTTCCTCAGAAACCATGACGAGCTGACGCTCGAAATGGTGACCGACGAGGAACGCGACTATCTCTGGAACATCTATGCCGCTGACCGCCGTGCGCGTATCAATCTCGGCATCCGTCGCCGCCTATCACCGCTGATGGAACGCGACCGCAGGCGCGTGGAGCTCATGAACGGGCTGCTTCTTTCCATGCCCGGCACACCAGTCCTCTATTACGGGGACGAGATCGGCATGGGCGACAACATCTATCTCGGCGACCGCGACGGTGTCAGGACCCCGATGCAATGGTCGCCGGACCGCAATGGCGGCTTTTCCAAGGCCGACCCGGCGAAGCTCGTGCTGCCACCGATCATGGACCCGCTCTATGGCTACGAAGCCCTGAACGTCGAGGCCCAGAGTGCCGACGCCCATTCGCTGCTCAACTGGACGCGGCGGATGCTGGCGCTGCGCAACAAGCACCCTGCCTTCGGCCGTGGTTCGCTGAAATTCCTGGCGCCCGGAAACAGGAAAATCCTCGCCTATCTGCGCGAATATGATGACGAGACGATCCTCTGTGTCGCCAATCTCTCACGCCTGCCGCAGGCCGTGGAACTCGACCTCGCGCAATTTGCCGGCCGTGTGCCGATCGAGCTTTCCGGCATGTCGCCCTTTCCCCCTATCGGGCAGCTCACCTATCTCCTGACATTGCCCCCCTATGGTTTCTTCTGGTTCCAGCTCGCGGCGGAAGCGGATGGTCCGGTCTGGCGCACCGAGCCGCCGGAGCAGATGCAGGACATGGTGACGATGGTCGTGCGACGCGACCTGCAGGAATTGATCGACGAGCCGCGCCTTTCGAATACGCTTTCGAATGAGGTGCTGCCACCTTATCTCGGCAAGCGCCGCTGGTTCGGCGCCAAGGGTGAAACGCTACGGGGCGCTTCGCTCGTTGCGGCAACGCCGATTCCCTTCGCCAGCAACCTCCTACTTGGCGAACTCGAGGCGGACTTAAGCGGACGCAAGGATACCTACCTGCTGCCGCTTGCCGTCTCCTGGGACGACAGCCAGCCAACGGCGCTCGCCCATCAACTGGCCCTTGCCCGCCTCCGCCAGGGCCGCCGCGTCGGCTTCCTGACCGACGGCTTCGCGATGGAGAGCCTGGCACGCGGCGTCATCCGCGGGCTCTGTGAACGGGCGGTGATCTCCGGACGTGCCGGAACGCTGGAGTTTTTAGGTGCCGACCAGCTCGACTGCATGAGCGTCGCCGACGACATGCAGGTGCGCTGGCTCTCCGCTGAGCAATCCAACAGTTCCCTGATCCTTGGCGATATGGCGATGATAAAACTCATCCGCCACATCTTCCCGGGCATCCATCCTGAAGTGGAGATGACCCGTTACCTTACCAATGTCGGATACAAGAACACGGCACAGCTGCTCGGCGAGGTGGCCCGCATCGCGCCGGACGGTAAGCGATATACGCTGATCATCGTGCAGAGCGCCATCCGCAATCAGGGGGATGCCTGGAACTGGATGCTCAGCAACCTGCGCCGCTCGATCGATGAGGTGATGGTGACCGGCATCGACGGCGACATGGCGGACGAATATTTCAAGCCGCTCACCGACTTCGTCGCCAAAATCGGCCGGCGGCTGGGTGAACTGCATGTAGCACTGGCGCAACCAACAGACAACGAGGATTTCAAGCCGGTCTGGGCGACCGCCGCTGATGCGGACAAATCGCGCGAGGCGGTGACCACACGGATTTCCGAAAGCTTGTCGATCCTTGCCGATAGTATCGAAGCGCTGGAGTCGGACCTGGCCGCCGAGGCAAAGTCGCTGCTGGAGCGCCGCAATGATCTTCTGCGGCTCGGAGAACATCTTGCAGGAGCCATCGACGGCACGCTGCTGACACGCAATCACGGCGATTTCCATCTCGGGCAGATTCTGGTGGCGGAAGGCGACGCCTATATCATCGACTTCGAAGGCGAACCGACCCGCGATCTCTCCGACCGCCGCGCCAAAGCCAATCCGTTGCGTGACGTCGCCGGGCTTCTGCGGTCGCTCAGTTATCTCGCGGCCTCTGCCGATCTCGATCGGGAGGTTGTGAGCGAAGTGGATGATGTCCGCCACAACGCGCTCGTTGCCCGTTTCACCAAAATGGCCGAGCCCGCCTTTCTGCAGGCCTATTTCGACGCCACGGAAAGTTCGGACGCGTTGAAGATATCCAACGAGGTCCGCGACCGCATCCTCGACCTCTTCCTCCTTGAAAAGGCGGCCTACGAGATCGCCTATGAAGTCCGCAGTCGGCCGCACTGGCTGCCGCTTCCAATTGCCGGCTTCTCGGCGATCGCCTCGAGACTTCTGGAGAACGCCCGATGAGATATGAGCGCTCCGACCTGATGATCGGTACCGTCCGTGAGGGCTTGCAGGCCCTCGTGGAAGGGCAGCACGGCGATCCTTTCTCGATCCTCGGACGCCACCAGTACGGCGACCTTACCATCGTGAGAGCCTTTCTGCCGGGGGCCCTTTCGGTGCAGGTCGTGGAGGCAGATACGAGCAAGGTGCTGGCCGAACTGGAAACCATCCATGAGGGCGGATTGTTCGCTGGCGTGACCGGCAGCACTACGCCCTATCTTTTCCGCATTCGATGGCCGGACGCGGTGCAGGAAACGGAAGACCCTTATTCCTTCGCTCCGCTGCTCGGCGATCTCGACCTGCATCTCATCGCTCAGGGCACCCATTACGAGCTTGGACGAACGCTCGGAGCGATCCCGATGGAGGTCGACGGCGTCGAGGGTGTACGGTTCGCGGTCTGGGCGCCCAATGCCCGGCGCGTCTCGGCCGTCGGCGATTTCAATTCGTGGGACGGCCGCCGCCACCCCATGCGGCTCCGTCCTCAGGCCGGCATCTGGGAGCTTTTCGTTCCCCGGCTCACCCATGGCGAACGCTACAAGTTCGAAATCATCGACGCCCATGGCAATCTGCTGCCGCAGAAGGCAGACCCCGTCGCTCGCGCCAGCGAGGCCGCACCTTCGACCGCTTCGATCGTCGCCTCCTCAAAACCCTTCCGCTGGACCGACGAGGAATGGATGCGCGCCCGCCGCGCCGACCTCATCGGCGACGGTGCCATCTCGGTCTATGAAGTGCATCCCGGTTCGTGGGTGCGGATCACCGACGAGGGTAACCGGGTGCTCGACTGGGTGGAGCTCAGCCAGCGGCTCGTTCCCTATGCCGAAAGCCTCGGCTTCACCCATATCGAGCTCCTGCCGATCATGGAACATCCCTTTGGCGGCTCCTGGGGTTATCAGCCGCTCGGTCTCTTCGCGCCGACCGGCCGCTACGGCACGCCGGAAGATTTTGCCTATTTCGTCGATCGCTGCCATCAGGCGGGCATCGGCGTCATCCTCGACTGGGTGCCGGCACATTTCCCGACCGACGTCTGGGGGCTTGCCCGCTTCGATGGCACCGCCCTTTATGAGCATGAGGACCCGAGGGAGGGATTTCACAGGGACTGGAATACGCTGATCTACAATCTCGGCCGCAACGAGGTGAAGGGGTTTCTGATCGCCAGCGCGCTCGAATGGCTGGAGCATTTCCATGTCGACGGGCTGCGCGTCGATGCGGTCGCCTCAATGCTCTACCGCGACTACAGCCGCAATGAGGGCGAATGGATCCCGAACCAGTATGGCGGGCGCGAGAACCTCGAGGCGGTCGAGGTCCTAAGGCATCTGAACAGCATCATCCATGATCGCTGCCCGCATGCCTTCATGGTGGCCGAGGAGTCGACCGCCTGGCCGGACGTGACAAAGAAGCCGGAAGAAGGCGGCCTCGGCTTCGATTTCAAGTGGAACATGGGCTGGATGCATGACACGCTGCATTACATGCAGGACGATCCCGTCTATCGCAAATACCATCACCACGCGATGACCTTCGGCATGATCTACGCCTATTCCGAGCGCTTCATGCTGCCGCTTTCCCACGACGAGGTGGTGCACGGCAAGGGCTCGCTGCTCGGCAAGATGCCGGGCGACCATTGGCAGAAACTCGCCAACCTGCGCGCCTATTACGGCTTCATGTGGGGTCATCCCGGCAAGAAACTGCTCTTCATGGGCGGCGAGATCGCTCAGGAGACGGAATGGAGCCATGACGCCTCCGTCCACTGGGACCTGCTCGACCGGCCGGATCATGCGGGCCTCCAACGGCTGGTCGGCGACCTGAACAGGCTTTACACGCAGGAGCCTGCCCTGCAGTTCGGTGACCTGCATCATGAAGGCTTCGAATGGGCCGTGGCCGACGACGCGGAAAATTCCGTCTACGCCATGTTGCGAAGCGCGGAGGACCGTTCCGCATACATCCTGATCGCATCCAACTTCACGCCGTTGCCGCGGCATGGCTACCGGATCGGGGTTCCTGTGGAGGGGCGCTGGGACGTGGTTCTGAACACTGACGCTGCAATCTACGGCGGCTCCAATTTCGGCCAGGTGGAAGCCTGGACGGAGCGCCAGCCGGCGCATGGCAAGGCCTTTTCCGTATCGCTCGTCCTGCCGCCGCTTGCGACGGTGTTTTTAAGGCAGAAACAGTAGCCGCTCCGGCGTTGCCCCTCATCCGCCTGCCGGCACCTTCTCCCCGTTCTGGCGGGGAGAAGGGATATGCCGTGCCGCTTTCGCCTCAGCGTGACGTAGGCACGTCCCCTCTCCCGCTTGCGGGGAGAGGGTTAGGGTGAGGGGCCAAATAAACCGCATCGACTGGCCTCTATTCCCCCCGCCAGCCGTCCTGATAGGTCACCTTGTCGACGCCGGCGAAACGCGCGATGCGCAGCAATTCAGCTTCCAGCTTTTCCAGTCGTCCGGAGGACGGACGCACACCCTTTTCCAGCCACAACCGCCTGACGTCCAGCGCACCCGTCTTGCGATCGGCCTTCATATCTATGCGCCCGATCATCCGGTTGCCTTCAAGCAGCGGGAAGACGTAATAGCCGTACTGCCGCTTCGGCTCCGGCACGAAAACCTCAATGCGGTAGAAGAAGTTGAAGAGCCGCTGGGCGCGGTCACGATCGCGCAAGAGCGGATCGAAGGGGCTGAGCACCCGCACGCGCGCCGGCGGCTCCGGAATATCGCCAAGGTTGTCGGGGAAACCGATGAAAGCGAAGGAGGGTCGCGGTTTTCCGCCGTTGGCTGAGGCGATCAGCACCTCCGTCAGTTCGTCGCGATGGCTTTTCACCCAGTCCTTGGCCTCGTCCGGCGTCACCAGATCCCAGAAGGCGGAGATCTCGCCGGATGTGGCAAATCCGAGCCTCTTCAGCGCGCTGCGGCAGGCCCAGTCGATGAATTCCTCATGGCTTACGTCCGGCTCATGGTGGTGCGGCGGGATAACCCGTTCCATCAGATCATAGATCTTCTGGAAGTTGGCGCGGCCGGCGATCGCGAGCTTACCGGTATGCCAGTAATATTCGAGCGCCGTCTTGTTCGGATGCCAGTTCCACCAGCCGCCGGACTTGTGGTCCTCCACCTTCATGTCGCGCGACATGATCGAACCGTTTGCGACGATATGCTGAAACGTTTCTTCGAAGGCTGCGTCGAAACCTTCGCCATGCCATTTTTTCCAGCGCTCGGCGATGATCGGTTCGCGACGGCGGAAGCGATGTTTCCAGTAACGGAAAAGACGCGCCGGAATGATCGACGCATCGTGTGTCCAGTGCTCGAAAAGGTCGCGATCCTTTTCCAGAAGGGCGGTCAGATGCTCCCGCTTGTAGGTCTGGTTGCGCGAGAACAGGATCATGTGATGGGCGCGCTCGACGGTCGCGATACTGTCCACCTGGACGAAGCCCAGATCGTCGATGAGCTGCAGGAGACCTGGCTTGGTGAGCGCGAGGCCGGGCGGCTCGGAAAGCCGCTGCCGTTCGAGGAAGATGTGTCTAGCCTGATCATTCGGAATGAGAATCGCCATGAAGGTAGACTAGGATGCCGCCGCCTGATATTCAATGTTCATGTTTAGTTCCGAATTCCCCTTGCCCATCATCCGGTTTATAGACCGCTGAAAAAGCGAGGATGAGGCTTGGATATCCGGTTCGAACAGGCAGAAGCGCGCTTCGAGGGACGTATCGTGCTCCATCCGCTGACGCTTTCGCTGACCGAGCGGCGCATCGGCGTGATCGGACTCAACGGTTCCGGCAAGACGACGTTCGCGCGCATGATCAACGGTCTGGTAACACCATCCGCCGGACGCGTGGTCGTCAACGGTTTCGATACGGTGAAGGATGGCGAGAAGGTGCGGGCCGACGTCGGCTTCATCTTTCAGAACCCGCAGAACCAGATCATCCTGCCGATCCTGAAGGAGGATATCGCGCTCGGGCTCAAACCGCGGAAACTGCCGAAGCAGGCGATAGAGGCTGCCGTCAACGGCATTCTCGCCCGTTTCGGCATCGGCCATCTCGCCGGACGCCGGGCGCACGAGCTTTCCGGCGGCGAATTGCAGCTCGCAGCCCTTGCCTCCGTGCTCGTCACCGAGCCCGGTATCCTCATCATGGACGAACCGACCAATCAGCTCGATTTGAAGAACCGCGATCTCGTGGAACGCACGATCCGCGGCCTCGACGAGAATATCATCGTCATCAGCCATGATCTTTCGCTGATCGCCGATTTCGACCGGGTTCTGCTGTTCCATGAGGGCCGGCTCGCTGCTGATGGACTTCCTGGGGAAATTGTTGCCCGATACCGGGAAATCGCCGCATGAAGACGCTCTATGTCGAAGGCGACACGTTCCTGCACCGGCTTTCGCCGCGGGCAAAGCTCCTCGGGCTTGCGGCGATCAGTTTCCTGCTGTTCCTGATCGATGCGCCCGCTTTTCTTGCTGTTGCCGCTATCCTCGGCGCAGGTGCCTACGCCTCGCTCAGGCTCGGATGGCGGCAATCCTGGCTTCGTTTGCGGGTGATCATGCTGACGATCGTGGTCGTTGCGGTTTTTACCCTCTTTCTCAACAGCTCCGGGCAAGCGCTTGTTGTCCTCCTGCGGCTGACTGGGCTGGCGCTTTTTGCCGCAGCCGTCACAGCGACGACGAACATCGGAGATTTCATCGATGAGATCACGCTGGCCGCCCGCCCACTGGAACGGATCGGTCTTGTTCGGGCGGCCGATATCGGCCTTTCGATCGGCCTTGTGATCCGTTTCGTGCCGGAAATCCTGAACCGCTACCAGGCCATCCGTGATGCACACTACGCCCGTGGGTTGAGGCCGGGGCCATTGACGCTCGTGGTGCCCTTGATCATCCTGACGCTCAGAAACGCCGACGAGATCGCCGCCGCCATCGACGCCCGCGGCATCCGGGCACAAAAATGACATCGTCACGAAGTTGAGGTGAAAACCATGAGCACTCGCGATCTTGTTCTGGCTGCGCTGTTCGCCGCCATCATCGTCGCCCTTGGACTAGTTCCGCCGATCATGCTCGGCTTCATTGCGGTGCCGATCACCGCGCAGTCGCTGGGTGTCATGCTGGCGGGTGTCGTGCTGGGCGCCAAAAGGGGCGGTTTCGCGGTCCTTCTCGTCCTGCTTCTCGTCGCAATCGGCCTGCCGGTGCTTTCCGGCGGGCGTGGCGGCCTTGCCACTTTCGCCTCACCCACCGCCGGTTATCTCGTCGGCTGGTTCTTCGCAGCCATCGTCACCGGCTATCTTTCCGAGCGCTTTGTTGACCGCTCGCAGAGCGGCATCGTGCAGATCGCCGGCTTTTTCCTCGCAGCTCTGCTTGGCGGCGTGGTGGTCGATCATGCGTTGGGCATTCTCTATCTCGCCTATGGCATGGGCACCGGGCTTTCGACCGCCTTCATGGGCGATCTCGCCTTCATTCCGGGCGACGTCCTTAAAGCGCTGATCGCGGCTTTTGCCGGCCGGGCAGTCATGGTCGGCTATCCGCTGCTGCCGCAACGGGTCTGATCAGTCCAGGAACTGATAGAACCAATCCCGCAACTCTTCGGGAAGAGCGACCGGCTCTCTGCTTTGCGGATCATGAGCCGTCAAGACGACCTCCGCTTCCGCCACGGCCTGATCTTCCCGCACCATATGCACCAGAAAACCTGCGGACTTTCCGCCAATCTTGCTGACACCGACATGGGTATGTACAAGATCGCCAAGCTTCAGCGGCGAGTGGAAGGTGCAGGTGATCTTGCTCACCGTGAAGATCGGATCGTCCTTGCGGAGTTTGCGGCGACGCCAGAACTCCGTGACGGCCTCCTCTGCCCGCACGACATAGGCCGACCGGAACATTTCCCCATGCATGTCCACATCGCGGAAGGGCACGCGGAATTCCTGCGATTTGACCGTATCCTTGACCACTACACCCTCTAAGTTGAGAACTTAGCCATGTAAGACCATTCCTTCAATCTAAACAAGCACCGGAACGAAGGTAGGCGGCTTGAAAAAAAGCGGCATCTGCGCCATGTCCAGATCGTCCGCCCCGGATTGCACCTCAAGAGGCCGCCCCATGACCACGCGCCTTTACGAACACCAGATCTTCCTCGAACATCGCACTCCGGAAGGCCATCCCGAGCGTGCCGACCGGCTGCGATCCCTGGCGATCGCGCTTCAGCATCCGAATTTCGACCGGCTTGACCACAGGGAGGCCCCGCAGGCCAACGAGGACGCGGTTCTGCTCGCCCATCCGGAAGAACACCTTCGCGCCGTCATGCGGGAAATCCCCGAAGAAGAAATCATTCGCCAGATCGAGGCGGACACCTATGTCAGTCCGAAAAGCCTGCAGGCCGCGCTGACCGCCATCGGCGGGGCGATGGCTGCCGTCGACGACGTCATGTCGGGGAAAGTGGACAATGCCTTCGTAGCCGCGCGTCCGCCCGGCCATCACGCCGAAAAAGACAAGGCGATGGGCTTCTGCCTGTTCAACAATGCCGCCATCGCCGCCCGCCATGCACAGCGGACGCACGGGGTCGAGCGGGTCGCAATCGTCGACTGGGACGTGCATCACGGCAACGGTACGCAGGACATCTTCTGGAACGATCCCTCCGTGCTGTTCTGCTCCACGCATCAGATGCCGCTTTACCCCGGCACCGGCGCCGTGGACGAAACCGGCGAGAAGAATAATGTGGTCAATGCGCCGCTCTCACCCAACAACGGCAGCGAGCATTTTCGTGACGCCTTCAAGAGCCGCGTGCTTCCGGCGCTCGAAAACTTCCGGCCGGACTTCATCATCATCTCGGCCGGCTTCGATGCCCATCACCGCGACCCGCTGGCGCAGATCAACCTTGTCGGCGACGATTTCGACTGGGCAACCGGACGCGTCATGGAGATTGCGGGCAAATATGCCAACAACCGGGTCGTCAGCCTGCTCGAGGGCGGATATGATCTTGAAGGTCTGGCCGAATCGGCCGGCATGCACATTATGAGACTGATGAGAGGATAGGAATGACCGAGAACAACGAATCCATCGATGTGAGCGGCTATTCCTTCGAGAAGGCCGTCGCCGAACTGGAAAGCATCGTCGCACGGCTGGAACGCGGCGACGTGGCGCTCGACGAATCCATCGCCATCTACGAGCGCGGCGAAGCGCTGAAAAAGCATTGCGAGGCCCTTTTGACCGCCGCCGAGAACCGCATCGAGAAAATCCGCCTCGACCGCGCCGGCAAGCCGCAGAGCGTCGAGCCGCTCGACGGCGAGTAGTCTCGATTTACCACGAAAGTCGTACGACCCCCGCCATGATCAGGTCACAAAGCGATTGACGCACCGTGACCGCCTCCCCATGATAGCTGCCATTCGAATGTTTGCCTTGGGAGGAACAAATCGTGATGTTTGGCGTGAAATCCAGCAAAATCAATCTCATGTTCGCCGCGACACTGGCCGTCTCGACGGCCTTTTCGGCGGTCGGCGCGAAAGCTGCGGAATTCATCAACGTGCTGACCGGCGGAACGTCCGGTGTTTACTATCCGCTCGGCGTGGCGCTTTCGGAGATCTATGGCCAGGGTATCAAGGACTCCCGCACCCAGGTGCAGGCCACCAAGGCGTCCGTCGAGAATCTCAACCTCTTGCAGGCAGGCCGTGGCGAAATCGCCTTCTCGCTCGGCGATTCCGTCCAGGCGGCATGGGAGGGTAATACCGAGGCCGGTTTCCCCGGCAAGCTGGACAAGCTGCGCGGCATCGCCGCCATCTATCCCAACTATATCCAGGTCGTAGCGAGCGCCGATTCCGGCGTGAAGACGCTGGCCGACCTCAAAGGCAAGAGCCTGTCCGTGGGCGCTCCGAAATCCGGCACCGAGCTCAATGCACGCGCCATTTTCGAGGCCGCCGGCATGTCCTACAAGGACCTCGGCAAGACCGAATATCTGCCGTTCGCCGAATCCGTGGAACTCATCAAGAACCGCCAGTTGGATGCGACACTTCAATCCGCCGGCCTCGGCGTGGCCTCGATCCGCGACCTCGCCACATCACTGAAAATCAATGTCGTGGCCATCCCGAAGGCGGAAGTCGAGAAGATCGGCGCTCCCTATATTCCGGCCGTCATTCCCGCCGGCACCTATGAGGGCCAGACCGCCGAGGTGGAAACCGCGGCCGTCGGCAACTTCCTCATCACCCATTCGGGCGTATCGGACGAAACCGCCTACCAGTTGACGAAGCTGCTCTTTGAAAACCTGCCGAAGCTGACCGCCGCGCATGCCGCCGCCAAGGCGATCGACCCGAAGAAGGCCCTCGACGGCATGCCCGTGCCGCTGCATCCCGGCGCCGAGCGCTATTACAAGGAAATCGGCCTCATGAAGTGATTTCGGCTTGAGGGGCAATCGCCCTCATCCGGTCGTCACCACCTTCTCCCCGCCTGCGGGGAGAAGGACTTATGCCGCAACGTATCCACCTCTCCTCGATGGCCCTGGGCACGTCCCCTCCCCCCGCGAGGAGGGTGAGGGTGAGGGTGAGGGGCAACGGAAATTCCGGAGTAACGATGTCCGAATCCACAATACCGCAGCACCAGAACGGGCCGCATTCGGCTGAAGAAGCGATCGAGGGCTTGCCGGCCGGTTTCGGCGAAGGGATCACTGGACGCCTTGCCTTCTGGATCGCATTTGCCTTCACACTCTTCCAGCTCTGGACCGCGGCCTATGGTACACTTGCAAGCCAGATCGTGCGCGCCATGCACGTGGCCTTCCTGCTTCTCCTAGGTTTCGCGCTGTTCGGCAATCTCGTCGCCAAGACCGCAGCCGGGAAAATATGGTTCTGGGCGCTCGGTGTTCTCGGCTTCCTTACCGGCGTCTACAACTGGGTATTCTATGAGGATCTGATCCAGAGAAGCGGATTTCTCACCACCCCGGACCTGATCGTCGGCACCGTGCTGATCGTGCTCGTCTTTGAAGGCGCGCGACGCCTTATGGGACTGCCGCTGACGATCATCGCCGCCATTTTCCTGGCCTATTGCTTCTTCGGCCAGTACATGCCCGGCCCCTTCGTGCATCGCGGCTACGATTTCGAGCAGATCATCGAGAATTTCGCCTACGGTACCGAGGGCATATACGGCACGCCGATCTACGTTTCTGCCGCCTATATCTTCATCTTCGTCGTATTTGCCGCCTTCCTGGAAAAGGCGGGCATGCTCAACCTATTCAATGATTTCGCCCTCGGCCTCGTAGGTACGTGGCGCGGCGGACCTGCCCAGGTCTGCGTCATGTCGTCGGCGCTGATGGGTACGATCTCCGGCTCCGGTGTCGCCAACGTCGTTGCTTCCGGCCAGTTCACCATTCCGCTGATGAAGCGCTTCGGTTTCCGTTCGGCCTTTGCCGGCGGCGTGGAGGCGACTTCTTCCATGGGCGGACAGATCATGCCGCCTGTCATGGGCGCGGTCGCCTTCATCATGGCCGAAACGCTGAACGTCTCCTATGCGGAGATCGTCAAGGCGGCGGTCATCCCAGCGATCCTTTATTTCGGCGCCTGTTTCTGGATGGTTTTCCTCGAAGCCGGCAAAGCCGGCCTCAAAGGCATGAACAGGGCCGAATTGCCGAACCCCTGGGCGGCTGTGAAGGAACACTGGCCGCTCATCCTGCCGCTCGCCGCGCTGGTCTATCTTCTCTTCGCCGGCTATACACCGATCTTCGCCGGCACGATGGGGTTGGCCCTGGTTGCGGTTCTCGTCCTCGGCATGCCGCTGGCGGCAAGCATCGGGCCATTCGCCTTCCGCCTCGTCTTCTGGGTCCTGCTCGGTCTCGCCGCGGCGTCATTCCTGCGCTACGGGGTGAATTTCCTGGCAATCGTCATCCTGGCGCTCATCGCGGGCTGCATTTTCGCGAAGGGCGGTCGGGAGACGCTTGCCCTCTGCCGCGACGCCATGGCTGAAGGCGCCAAGAATGCACTTCCGGTCGGGATTGCCTGCGCCATCGTCGGAATCGTCATCGGCACGCTGACACTGACCGGCATCGCATCGACCTTCATCGGCGCGATCATCCGCATCGGCGAACAGCACCTCTTCCTGTCGCTGGTGCTGACAATGATCACCTGCCTCATCCTTGGCATGGGCATTCCGACCATTCCGAACTACATCATCACGTCGTCGCTTGCTGGCCCCGCCCTGCTCGAACTCGGCGTGCCGCTGATCGTCAGCCACATGTTCGTCTTCTATTTCGGCATCATGGCGGACCTCACCCCGCCTGTGGCACTCGCCTGTTTCGCGGCCGCGCCGATGGCCAAGACATCCGGCCTGAAGATATCCATCGAGGCTTCGAAACTGGCAACGTCCGGCTTCGTCGTGCCTTTCATGGCCGTCTATACGCCGGCTTTGATGCTGCAGGATCCGGGAGCCATTGCCGCCGCATGGGGCTATCCGGTCGAGGTGGCTTATCTCTTCCTGAAAGCCTGCTTCGGCATCGCACTTTGGGGAACGGCCGTCGTCGGTTTCCTGTTCGCCCGCATGGCGATCTGGGAGAGGCTCCTTGCCTTTGCCGCCGGCGCGAGCCTCGTGATGGCGCTTCCCTGGACCGACGAACTCGGATGGGCGATCGGCATCGTCCTCGTCGCACAGCACTGGTGGCGGAACCGCAACGCCCCCGCCGCTCCTGCGTTGTCATGAGCCTCTGCATCCTGGCGGGCGGCAAAGTAACAGCGCTCGCCGCGTCGCTCTTTTCGCTCTCCTGGACGCATTCGGTACAGAAGACCGAATGGCGCGAGACCTGGGCCGTGACGGACAAGGGGCTTGAAATCCGCGAGGCCGCCGTCAAGGGCTCCGGCGCCGGCATGGAGCCCGGCCCGGATGCAATCCTTCGTGATGGGTGGTGGGTCTGGCACCCGGCGCTGGCGCCGCAGAAGCGCGTCTCGCTCGCTGCGTCGGGCATGACGCCCAGCGCATGGCGGCTCTGCCATGAAGGTGGATGCATGGAACTGGGGGCGAAGGCGGGGGATGAGGTGGTGCTGAGCGGGTGCCCCTGATAATCAAAGGGAAATAACAGTACGGATTTCGTCGTAACCAGCATGCAATCCGGTTTCATCCTGCTCAATCAGACCAGCCCGGCCCAAGATTTCCACATCTTCATGGACGCGCCGGTAATCCCGGCCAAGGGCTCGTGCCAGAGCCGCCACGCTTACCTGCGGATGCTCATGCAAATAACGCAGCAGCTCCAGCCGCTTGCCGGTCATCGCACTGGAGAAAGCATCCCAAGTGACAAAGGTCAGGTGATCTTCCGAGACCGCCTCGCCTCTCTCCGCCCGATGCCAGGCATCCGCTACGCGTTTTGCGACATTATCAAAGGAGCCGCCGATATGCAGTTCGATATCCTTGCTCATATCTTCTCTCCTCTCAGCACCTCGACATCCCGGCGGAAATCCGCCAGCAATTGCTCGATCGAGACAAATTGATAACCTTCCTCCCGACTGCCATGGTGTCGGTGATCACCCTTGCCACGCTCGTTATCGTAACCGACTAGCCGCTCGCCGGGACGACCGTAGAACAGGGAATATTTCAAGAAATGTTCTGACGGCGGCACCTTCTTCGGCACCCGCCAAACCCTGATCTCCAAAATCGCTCCGTCGCCAAAGACGATGCGTTCACGGATGATCCTCTCAGCTTTCATAGAAGGCTTATGACATACAATGCCATATGACGTCAATCGTCATAGGAGATACGGTTGTTTGTAGTCCCGCTTCCGCGCTAGATTCCATTCACATCAGATGGAGACTAGCCATGTCCTTCTTTCCCGGAAAAGACCCGGTCGCGGGTGATGCTTTCGCCTGCGATGCGATCGAAAACCTGATCATCCCGCGCACCAGCGATATCGGCGGCTTTGCCGTACGGCGCGCACTGCCGAGCCGTCAGCGGAGGCTGGTCGGGCCGTTCATCTTCTTCGACCGGATGGGACCGGCTCTGCTTCGCGCTGACGAGGCGCTGAACGTCAAGCCGCATCCGCATATCGGGCTTTCCACCGTCACCTATCTCTTCGACGGCGAAATCAAGCATCGCGACAGTCTCGGCACGGAACTCGTCATCCGCCCTGGCGACATCAACCTGATGACCGCCGGCCGCGGCATCGTGCATTCGGAGCGCACCCCGGAAAACCTGCGCGGCCATCCGCAATCGGTCTCCGGCCTGCAGACTTGGCTGGCGCTGCCGGATAACAGGGAAGAGATCGACCCGACGTTTGATCACACCGGCAAAGAGATGATGCCACTGATCGATGCGGACGGCATAAAAGGCCGCGTGGTGATCGGCGCCTTCGAAGGCCTCACGTCCCCGGTCTCGACCTTTACCGATACGCTCTATGTCGATCTGCGGCTTGATGCCGGTATACGCTTTCCCTTTGCGGCCGCGCATGAGGAACGGGCGGTCTATATCCTCTCGGGCGAGCTCGTCGTCGCAGGCGACCGTTTCGCGGCCGACCAGCTTCTCGTCTTCCGGCCCGGCGACGCGATCACGCTGGACGCGGGACTTCAGGGCTGTCACCTGATGCTGTTCGGCGGAGCGGCGCTCAATTCCAAGCGCTATATCTGGTGGAATTTCGTTTCTTCCTCCAGGGAGCGGATCGAAAAGGCGAAGGAGGAATGGCGCACGGGCCACTTTGACATCGTACCGGGCGACGAGGAAGAGTTTGTCCCCTTGCCCACAGCCTAAAATCGATTAGAAACCTGTGATAGGACAACTTGAAAAAGCCTGTTTTCTTCTCATCTTGTGGAAGGACAGACTTCCGGACAAGAGCAGAAAAGGCCACAATCCGTGACATCAATGCCCTCCACGCCGTTGCTCGACAAGGTCAATCTTCCTTCCGACCTTCGCGCAATCGATGACCGCGACCTGACGCAGCTTGCACGCGAAGTGCGCGACGAGATGATCGATGCCGTGTCGCGCACCGGCGGGCATCTGGGCGCGGGTCTCGGCGTCGTGGAACTGACGATCGCCATCCACAAGGTGTTCAATACGCCGGACGACCGGCTGATCTTCGATGTCGGGCACCAGTGCTACCCGCACAAGATCCTGACCGGCCGGCGCGACCGCATCCGCACCTTGCGGCAGGAAAACGGGCTTTCCGGCTTCACGCGGAGGGCTGAAAGCGAATACGACCCGTTCGGCGCAGCGCATTCCTCCACCTCGATCTCGGCCGGCCTCGGCATGGCGGTGGCCGCCGATCTTTCCGGCTCGAAGCGCAATGTGATCGCCGTCATCGGCGATGGCGCGATGTCCGCCGGCATGGCCTATGAGGCGCTCAACAATGCCGGCGCGCTCGATGCCCGGCTGATCGTCATCCTCAACGACAACGACATGTCAATCGCCCCCCCGACGGGTGCGATGAGTGCCTATCTGGCACGGCTCGCTTCCGGCCGGACCTATATGGGTTTCCGCGAGCTCGGCAAGAAGCTGACCGCCTATCTCGGCCACGGAATCGATAAGGCGATCACCCGGGCCGTCGAGCATGCCCGCGGCTACGTGACCGGCGGCACCATGTTCGAGGAAATGGGCTTCTACCATATCGGTCCGATCGACGGACATTCCTTCGACCATCTGTTGCCGGTGCTGCGCAATGTGCGCGACAATGCCCGCGGCCCGGTGCTGATCCATGTCGTCACGCAAAAGGGCAAGGGTTATGCGCCGGCGGAAGCGGCCGCCGACAAATATCACGGCGTCAACAAGTTCGACGTCATCACCGGCGCCCAGGCGAAATCGAAGCCGAACGCACCAAGCTACACCAGTGTTTTCGCCGAGGCCCTGGTGCAGGAGGCGGGCTTCGACGATAAGATCGTCGGGATTACCGCCGCCATGCCGAACGGCACCGGCATCGACAAGCTGGCGGAGGCCTTTCCCACCCGTACCTTCGACGTCGGCATTGCCGAGCAGCATGCCGTCACTTTCGCGGCCGGCCTTGCGGCGGAAGGCTTCAAGCCGTTCTGCGCTCTCTATTCCACCTTCCTGCAGCGGGGTTACGACCAGGTCGTCCACGACGTGGCGATCCAGGGACTGCCTGTGCGTTTTCCCATCGATCGTGCCGGTTTCGTCGGCGCGGACGGGCCGACCCATGCGGGCTCGTTCGACACGACGTTCCTTGCGACGCTTCCGGGCATGGTGGTGATGGCGGCGGCCGACGAGGCAGAGCTCAAACACATGGTGCGCACCGCCGCCGCCTATGACGAAGGCCCGATTTCTTTCCGCTATCCGCGTGGCGAAGGTGTCGGTGTCGAGCTGCCCGAGCGTGGCCAGATTCTTGAGATCGGCAGGGGCCGGATCATGAAACAGGGTGCGAAGGTAGCGCTGCTCTCCTTCGGCACCCGGCTCAAGGACTGTCTGCTGGCAGCCGAGGACCTCGATGCCGCGGGGCTCTCCACGACGGTCGCGGATGCGCGCTTTGCAAAGCCTCTGGATCGCGACCTGATCCGCCAGCTCGCCCGCCACCACGAAGTGCTGATCACGATCGAGGAAGGTTCGGTCGGCGGCTTCGGCAGCCACACGCTGCAGTTTCTCGCCACCGAGGGCCTACTCGACAGCGGGCTGAAAATCCGCTCCTTGGCTCTGCCGGACATCTGGATGCAGCAGGCAAGCCCGGATGTTATGTATGCGAAGGCAGGCCTCGATCGCGCCGGAATCGTCTCGACCGTGTTCCAGGCGCTCGGCCAGACCCGGATCGGCGTCGGCTTCGCAGGGTGACGTCGCCGGTCCTCAGTTCCGCTCGCCCTTGATCATCATGTCGAACTGCACGACGTTGGAATAGATCGGCGTGCCGACATCCATGGCATAGCGCGAACGAAAGATCCTGCCGCTGACGTTGAAGGCGATCATGCGGCCGTTCCATGCCGTCAACGTCACATCGAAACTCTCCGACATGCTGCGTCCCTTGGCGGTCAGCGTGCCGGTAATACGGGCGCTATCCGGCCCCGTCTGCTCCACGTGTTCGGAGCGGAACGAGATCGTGTCGAATTGACTGGAATCGAAAACCGCCCCCGAGCGCAGGAAGGCATCGATACGATCCTGGCCGGTCATGACGCTTTCAGGCTTCAGCTCGAAACTCACCATGGAATGAGCAAGATCGCCGGCCTTCAGATTGAAGGTGCCGGAAAACTTGCCGAACTTGCCCTTGATGCCGCCGCCGCCAACCTGACCGACGCTGAAGGCGATGCTCGAACCGGGCGTAATGGCATAACGACCGGCGGCCTCGGCAAGGCTCGGAACCTCGACGGCCGACTGGCCGTCCTGTGGAAACGACGCAGCGAAAAGCAATGCGGTGAACAAGACTGTCTTGCGGGTCATGACCGCCACTCCCTGATGGATGTTTTAACTGGATGACGCCGGCCTCCGAATATACGGGTCAGCACATCGTCGTGCCGGCGATAATGGTGGTAAAGCGCGGCACCTGAATGCAGGAACACCAGCGCCAGCGTGGAATAGGCAAGCACGGCGTGGGCCGTCGTCCACCAGGCTTCAGCCGCGTCCGATTTCGGCACCGGCAGATGCGGGACGACGACGAGGTTGAAGGCGAATGTCGGAATTTCCAGGGGCGAGACCGAAGCGATCATCCAACCAGCCAGAGGAACTGCAACCGCGAGCACCAACAGCACATGGTGCATCATCTTTGCGGCGCGGTGTTCGAGCGGACTCATGCCGGCTGCCGGCCTTACCCGAACCAGCGCCAGTGAATGGATGAGGCGGATTGCGGCAAGCAGTAGCGCCAGGATGCCGAATGACTTGTGCCACTGGAAAAGCGAGAATTGCAGGCCCGGATCGATGGACGGCCGGGTCAAGACGAAACCAAGCACGATCAGGCCGAGAATGATAAGGGCGATCAGCCAATGCAGGATGATCGTAAGGGGATTGTAACGATCGGCAGGATGACGCATGACCGGCTTTCCGGAAATTTCATGCTTCAATCATCCTCCTCAACGAGCGCCCCAGCAAATCGCGAACGATCACGCCGCTTCAACAGTCGCTGAGATTATCGGTCTGCAGCCGCCAGGAAGAGGATGTGCAGGTCTTTTTCCGGAGAGAAATCCTGTGCCTTCACCTCGAAGGTGGTCGGATCGGTTTTCTTGACCCCGCTGCCGCAAAAGCTGACGTAGTCCTGCGGCTGGCCCTTGTCGATCGTCAGCTTGAACTTGCCGATCGGGCCGCTCCAGTTGGCGCCGGTCGTCAGGATATAGGAGACCCACTGCTCGGTATAATTCGGTCCCGACCTGCTGGCCGCAGCCTCGAGCTTCGCCGCCGTCTTCATGAAGGCGCTGTCTATGCAATAGCGTTCGACATACTCCTTGTAAGTCGCGCCCGGCTTTCCCTGGTCGATGAAACTCATGGCCACCGTGCCGCCAACGCTCGGCTTGTAACGATGGCTTACGCGCACCGGTTTGCCGGCCGGAAACACCGTCTTCCACCAATATACGGAGCGAAGGGTCCAGGCAGGCCGCAAGTCCTCCTGCCACCCCTGGCCCGCATCATAGCGATCCACGTAGATGAGACCTTCGGCAATCCACTCGGCCTTCACGTCCTCCGGCAGGCTCTTGAGCGCGGCGAACGTCTTTTCGCTATAGGGAAGAAGCGGAATGTTGCGGGCGAGAAGTTCATCGGTGCGGTCGATGCCGGCCGCGATCACCCGCTGCTGCAATTCCGGCTTGATCTGCCTGCTATCCTGCACGACCGAAAAACCGAGGAAATTATCACTTTCGACGTCGTCAAGGGCGATGTCGCTTTCCAGACTGCCGACGATATCCGGCATCGGGAAGGCGACGACGCTTTCAATATCCTTGTCGCCGGTATTCCTGAAGGCGTAGTCGACCAGCACCTCTTCGCGGGAGATGTAAAGATTTTCCTCCTCCATCGCGACATCGGAGGTCTGGACGTAGGTCAGCCCGCCGGCCCCCAACTCTGCCATCGAGTCATTGGCGAGTGCGGGGGGTGTCGATAGCAACAACCCGCCGATCAGCAAAATCCAGCGCATACGATCCCCTCCTGTCTCCTGTGCTGGAAGATAGACCGGATTCTCCAAAAGAGAAGGCAGGCCGGATAGTTCTCCGGCCTGCCTTGAAAGATCGTTCGAAGGAGGATCAGAATTCAGACCACTCTTCCTTCACGGCAGCGACGCTTGCCGCCTTGCCGGAAAAAGCTCTGGCGACGGTGGAGCGCAGCGCATTGGCCGGAGATGCGGCCGGCCGGGCTTCCGCCGATGCGGCGACAGGACGCGATGCAGCGGAAGGCGAACCGCCGACGTTGAACTGCCGAAGCAGGGCATCAAGGGCCTGGGCTTCCTGGGCGAGCTTGTGGCTTGCTGCAGTCTGCTGTTCCACCATGGCGGCATTCTGCTGAGTGCCCTGATCCATGGTGTTGACCGAGGTATTGATCTCCTGCAGCCCCGTGGACTGCTCGCGGGTAGAGATGACGATCGCGTGCAGGTGCTCGTTGATCTGCTGCACCTCCCCTACAATGGCCGCCAGTGCTTCCCCGGTCTCGCCAACCAGAGCCACGCCGGCATCCACCTGCTGGCTGGATGTCGTAATGAGCGACTTGATCTCCTTTGCCGCATTGGCCGAGCGCTGCGCAAGTTCGCGGACCTCCTGAGCGACAACGGCAAAGCCCTTGCCTGCATCGCCTGCGCGGGCTGCCTCGACGCCGGCATTCAGGGCAAGCAAGTTGGTCTGGAAGGCGATATCGTCGATGACGCTGATGATGTTGATGATCTCGCCGGAAGATTTCGAGATCTGCTCCATCGCCGAGACCGCGCGACGAACCACCTCACCCGATTTCTCCGCGCCGATACGGGCACGCTCGACACGCTGGCCAACGTCTTCGGCACGGCGGGCGGATTCCTTTACAGTCGTCGTCACCTCTTCAAGTGCTGCCGCCGTCTCTTCGACGGAAGCGGCCTGCTGCTCCGTGCGGCGGCCGAGGTCATCGGCAGCGGCGCGGATTTCAGCGGAACCGGCGCTGATGGCGGACGCATTTTCGCCGACCGCCCGAAGGGCTGCCTGCAGCTTGTCGAGCGCCTGGTTGAAATCGGTGCGAAGCCGGTCCAGGCGGCTCGCGAAGGGCTTTTCGAGGCGATAGGCGACATCGCCATCGGCGAGGTTCGCGAGGCCGGTCGCAAGCGAGTCCATGGCGAACTCGATCTCGGCAGCTTCGCGAGCCTTCTGAGCATCATTGGCAAGACGATCCCGCTCGGCAGTCTCCCGCAAAGCGTCCGTATCGTGAGCAAGACGCAGTTTTTCGATAGCCGCATCCTTGAAGACGGCAACGGCCTTGGCCATCCGACCGACCTCGTCGCCGCGGTCCAGAGCCGGCACGTCGATATCGTTATTGCCACCGGCAAGCTGGGTCATGGCCTCGGTCATGCCGACGATCGGCGTGACGATGGCGCGGGAGAGAGCCCAGACAAGTCCGGCAGCGATGAGGCCGGCAAGTCCGCCGCCGATCAGCAGCGTGAGGAGCAGGTCACGATGCGCGCCGGCCTGGGCGTCCTGCAAACCGGTTGTCAGAGCCAGTGCCTGCTTCTTGATCTTGGCCGCTGCATCGCGGAAGCCGTCAAGCTGGCCTTTGGCCTGATTGCGGCCGATCTCGATCACTTCATCGATCGGCTTGTCGGTGTTCTTGCGCGCATCCAATTGCGGTACGGTGAGTTGGGTATGGAAAACATCCGCAGCCGTCCGCATCTCGTCCAGCGAAGCGATCAGGTCGGGCATGCCGGCAGCCGCCGTCCTGGCGGCATCGATTGCGGCGATCATCCTGTCACGATTGTTGAAGACGTCATTATAGGTGCTGTCGCTTTTGAAGAGCAGGAAGCCGCGCTGGTTCACGGCCTGCTCCAGCATGGCCTCCAGCGCATTCTCCACCTGGGTCAGGACGGTCTGCGAGGCGACCTGCTGCGCCGAAGCACGGCTGGATTTCAAGGCCTGCCAATAAACACCGGCTGAGGCCAGGAGGCAGACGGACATCAAAGCTACGAAGGTGGTGATCAGCTTTTTATTGAGGGAAAGATTCTTAAGTGACATGACTACTTTCGCTTTTCTCGGATGACACGGCTCGAGCGTCTCCTCCGCGTGCCAGAAAAGCTCAAGTCGATTAAAATTGCGTTGAACATGCCGCTTAAGTTTTCACCCGCGACATACTTGCCAGGGACAGCAGAGCCGGGCATTGACTGCCGGTATGTCCAACACTTCTGAAAATCAGCGCCTCGACCAGCTTTTGGTATCATCGGGACTCTTCGAAAGCCGGTCTCGAGCGCGCGACGCGATTACCCGAGGCACCGTTACCGTCAATGGCCAGGTCATCACCAGGGCCGGGCAGACCTTTCCGGGGGATGCCACAATCACCGTAGACGATCCGGCCAAGGCCTATGTCTCCCGCGCGGCACTGAAGCTGGTCTCGGCGCTCGACCACTTCGAGCTCGATCAGAAGGGCAAGACCTGCCTCGACATCGGTGCATCGACCGGAGGATTTACCGAGGTCCTGCTGCAACGGGGAGCCGCACATGTCACCGCGATCGACGTGGGGCACGGCCAGATGCACGGACGGATCGCCGGCGACCCGCGTGTCACCAATATCGAAGGGCTGAATGCACGCAACCTTACCGCGGACGACCTTGGCGGCAAGGTGATCGATTTCGTCGTTTCGGACGTTTCGTTCATCTCGCTGAAGCTGGCACTGCCTCCGGCATTGAACCTTGCCCGGCACGGCGCCATATGCGTGCTTCTCGTCAAGCCACAGTTCGAGGCCGGCCGCGAAGCGATCGGCAAGGGCGGCCTTCTGCGGGATCCGGACACCGCTCCCATTGTGGCGGCAGAACTTGAACGCTGGCTGGTGGAAGACATGGGCTGGACGAGCCTCGGCCTCATCCCCTCCCCCATTGCCGGCGGCGACGGCAACCAGGAATTCCTGCTTGCAGGGCGGAAACCATAATGAGCACAGAAACGGTGAAGATCACACGCCTCGGCACGCAGGGCCACGGCATCGCAGAGGGCGCGCAGGGACCGATCTACGTACCCTATGCGCTGCCGGGCGAGACGGTGGCGATTGCCCGCAACGGCGGCCACGGCACGCTGATATCGATCACGGAGACTTCGACCGACCGCGTCGCGCCCCTCTGTCGGCATTTCGATCCGGATCGCGACGCCTGCGGCGGCTGTTCGCTGCAGCATCTGGCGGATGTGCCCTATCGCGCCTTCAAGCGTGATCTGGTCATCGAAGCGCTGAGATCCAGGGGGCTGACGCCGGAGGTCGGTGCACTCATCGCCGCTCATCCCGGCGAACGGCGGCGCGTCGTCCTCTCCGCCCGGAAGACGGAGAAGGATTTCCTGCTCGGCTTCAACCGCGCCGAAACGCATCACATCGTTTCGATCGAAGAATGTCCGATCGCCTCGCAAGGAATCATGGTGCGGCTCGGAGCAATCCGGGCGATCGGGCAAGTCCTTGCGACCGGTTCCGATACCTTCCGCATCACGGTGCTCGAAACGCTTTCCGGCCTCGACCTTGCCGCCGACGGCCTGAAGCCACTTTCCGACAAGCAGCGCCGCGCCGTGACCGAGACCGTGCTCAGCCTCAAGGGGATCGCCCGTGTCTCGGTGAACGGCGAGGTGGTCATCGAGCCGCAGAAGCCCGTGATCGATTTCGGTGGCGTGAAAGTCGCGCCGCCGCCAGGCGCTTTCACCCAGGCGACGAAACCGGCTGAGGACGCGATGGCCGAGCTCGTTCTCGCCCACGCGGGCAAGGCTAAGCGCGTGCTGGACCTTTTCGCGGGTTCGGGCACGTTCGCGCTGCGACTGGCCCGGATCGCCAGGGTGCATGCCGTCGAAAGCGAGGAAAAGCCGCTGAAGGCGCTGGAGCATGCCGCCCGCAACATGCAGGGCCTGAAACCCGTCACGATCGAGAAGCGCGATCTCTACCGCCGGCCGATGATGGTCCAGGAGTTGAAGAATTACGACGCCGTCGTCTTCGATCCGCCGCGCGCCGGCGCGGAAGCACAGATGAAGGAGCTTGCCCGCTCCACCGTGAAAACAGTCGCGGCAGTGAGCTGCAATCCGCTCACGCTCGCCCGCGATCTCAGGATTCTCGTCGACGGCGGCTATCGCATCAAATCAGTCGCGCCGATCGATCAGTTCCTCTGGTCACCACATGTGGAAGCAGTGGCGCTGCTGGAGAAATAGTCACCATCCTGCCAGATCGAGCGTGCCGCTTCCCACGACGTTCGGGCAACGGCAACGGCCACCGACGCGGCCCGCATCGGCACGGCAGACATAGGGCCGCGTGCGGTCGTCACTCTGGCGCGGCGGCACGACGCAGACATAGCGTTGCGGCCGCGGCGGACGATCGTCGGTGCGTGACTGGGTATTCCCCTGATACTGGACCAGCGACATGGCAGCATCGCCGCCAGCCATCGAGAGCTCGCCGGCACCGGCGGCAGAGCTTGAGATCAGCAGGATCGTCAGGCCCGACAGGATTTTGCGCATTGAGATTCTTCCTCTTTCCAGGAGGAATCTAACTCTGCTCATGCACCAAAAGAAGACGGTGGCCCGACATTCCCGCGCGGCAGCGTTAACGCCGCATGAAGGCCTCGAAGGCTGCGCGCGCCTCGGCGCTCCTGAGCTGTGCAGTGAAATGCACCAGCTCTTCGTCCATCCGGGCCAGAAGAGCGTCGCCATTGCCCTTCATGAGGTTGCGGGTGATCTTCAGTGCATGCGGCGGCTTCTTTGCGAGACTGTCGGCCAGAGCCAGGGTCTCCTTCTCCACGGCTTCCGGCTCCACCACTTTCCAGATCAGGCCTGCGGCACATGCGGCTTCGGCCGAGATGCTTTCACCGGCCACCAGCATGGCGAAGGCGCGCTGATGCCCCAGCACCCGCGGCATGAGCAGGCTGGATCCGGCTTCAGGAACCAGGGCCAGATCGACGAACGGCGTTCTGAACAGGCTGCGCGAGGAGGCAATCGTCATGTCGCAATGCAGGTTAAGCGTGGTGCCGATGCCGATCGCCAATCCGTCGACGCCGGAAATCAGCGGCTTCTCGATTGTCGCAAGCGCCTGGAGAAACTCGAACGCCGCCGGAGGCCCGCCGCCTTCCTTCAGCGCAAAATTCAGGAAGTCGCTCAGATCGTTGCCTGCGGAAAAGCAGCCTTCCGTGCCAAGAAAAGCAACGACGCGAACGGCCTGATGATTGGCGGCCTCGTGCAGGGCCTGCGTCATCCGCGCATACATGGCCGTGGTGATGGCGTTCTTCTTTTCCGGCCGGTTGAACCGGATCAACATGACGCCCGGATGGGTTTCGGGATGCTCTACAAGGATATGATCGTCGCTCACGGGCAGGCTTCCTCTCAGGCAAGAATGGCGCGGGCGGCTTCAAGGCTCGCCGCGCCGGAGATAACACGATCCTTGAGCGCCGAGGTCTCGGCGAGCAGGTTTTCCGCCATGAAGCGGCAGAGCGCGACGCGCTTTTCCGTGCCGCCGTCACCGATATCCACCAGGGCACCTTTCGCAAGGTAGCAGCCGGTGAGTGTCAAGCCGAACAGGCGCTGATAGGGTGTCGCCCCGGCGAGCGCATCCGCGCTTCTTCCGTCAGCCTGCACCTCGAGGAGCCAGTTGGTAGCAGCCTCCAGTGCGAAGACTGCGGCGCGCAACCGGTCGCCGCTTTCACCGAAAGCCGTATCGTTCGAGGCGGCGACGCTCTCGGCGATCTCCTTCAGTTCGCCAATGAAACCGCGTACCTGTTCACCGGCCGACAACGGCAGTTTCCGGGTGACCAGATCGATCGCCTGGATACCGTTGGTGCCCTCGTAGATCGGCGCGATGCGGGCGTCGCGCAGATAACGGGCTGCACCCGTTTCCTCGATGAAGCCCATGCCGCCATGCACCTGGATGCCCAGCGAGGCGACCTCGACCCCGATATCTGTCGCGAAGGATTTGGCAACAGGCGTCAAAAGTGCGGCCCGCTCGGACCAGTGGCGAGCTTCGTCGCCTTCGGCGTGATGCGACATGTCGATTGCGTAGGCGCAGGCATAGCAGATGGCGCGTGCCCCCTGAGTCAGCGCTTTCATGGTGATCAGTGTGCCGGCAATATCGGGATGTTCGATGATCGGGCTCATATCCCCCCGCTGGCCCTCGCCAGTCCAGCCAGGCGCCCTGCCCTGCGTCCGCTCATGGGCATAGGCGACTGCCTTCTGGGTCGCTGCCTCGGCGATTGCAACGCCTTGCATGCCGACCGCAAGGCGAGCGTTGTTCATCATGGTGAACATGCAGGCAAGCCCCTTGTTCTCCTCGCCGATCAGCCAGCCAATCGCGCCCTTCTCTTCGCCGTTTTCCGGGTGGAACCTGCCGTCGCCATAGATCATCGTGCAGGTCGGTGCGCCATGAATGCCGAGCTTGTGCTCGATCGAATGACAGAAGACGTCGTTGCGGGCGCCGAGCGAGCCATCGTCATCGACCAGGAATTTCGGCACGAGGAACAGCGAAATGCCGCGCGTACCAGCCGGCGCATCGGGTAGCCGCGCCAGAACGAGATGGATGATGTTGTCGGCGGCGTCATGCTCGCCCCAGGTGATGAAGATCTTCTGGCCGAAGATGCGATAGGTGCCGTCACCGCGACGCTCGGCACGGGTCTTCAGGACGCCCAGGTCGGAGCCGGCATGCGGCTCGGTGAGGTTCATGGTGCCGGTCCATTCGCCGGACACCATTTTTTCGAGATATTTCTCCTTGAGCACTTCGCTGCCGTGAGCGGCGATGGCCTCGATCGCGCCCATGGTGAGCGTCGGCGCCAGCGCGAAAGCCATGGACGCGGAATTCCACATTTCCAGAGCGGCAACGTTCAGCATGTGCGGCAGATGCTGGCCGCCGAAGGCTTCCGGCGCGGTCAGCCCGTTCCAGCCGCCCTCCCGCCAGTGGCGGTAGAGTTCGGGCCAGCCGTCCGGTGTCTTCACCTCACCGCCGATGAGCCGGGCGCCCTGTTTGTCGCCAATTTCGCCGAGCGGCGCTATCTCATTGGTGGCGAACCGTCCCGCTTCGTCCAGAATAGCATTGACCAAGTCGGAACTGAGGTCGCCGAACCGGCCGATCTCCACGGCATCCGCAAGGCCTGCCACATGGTTCAGCGTGAAGGCGATTTCCTCGACCGGTGCCTTATACATGATGCTCCTCCTCGTCGGCGCATTCAGCCAATTTCGGTTATTCCCCTCCTGCTTTTTACGTAAACGTAAATGGAATTGTCAACGCTCACGCGAATCCGAAAAACACAGCAAGTGACCGGGTCACGGAAATCATCGTCTCATCATCAATACGGCCGAAGACTTTTCCCAGTTTATCGCGCCTTACAGTCATCGTCTTGTCGACCATGATCTGCGAAGGCTTGTTAAGCGTATTCGTGGCATCTGGCTGCACTGTAAGGCGAACAAGGGGCGCATTCACCAGCGTGCTGGAAAGCAGCAAAACTGTAAGGGTGTCCGTCTCGTCGAACAGATCAGATTGGACTATGAGCGCGGGGCGCGGCTTGCCGAAATCGCCGGTTAAGGCGACCGTGACGAGATCCCCTCTTTGCATCACGGTTCACCGAGATCTGCCAGAGCCTCATCCAGAAAATTCAGCAGATCGGGATCTGCAGCGTCCGCTGCTGCGACCACTCTCGATTGGCGGCGGCACTCTTCTGCAAAACCTGGACGTCGCGTATCAGGCACCCAAATTTGCAGCGGCCGCAAACCGGCCGCCCGAAGACTTTCGCGACGCTTCCTGACGCGCTCACTTACCGAAGAAGGCATATCACAATACTCCGACAATCCGTTACATGTAACACAAGGCTGCACGTCTTTCAAGGGCCCGATGACCCTTTAGAGAATCTTGTTGAAACCAGCGTTACACAAGGGGCTTAAGGAGATGCCTCATGCCGCCGGATTCATCACCCATGTCGCTCGTTGCTCCTGCCATCCCGGGCCTTGTCTGGGCCTATCACTTTCGTCCTGGCTCAGCCCCCTGCACCCGCCTGCCGATCGATGTGGCGCGCAGCGACCTCGATGTCAGCGAAGGCTTTCTCTGGCTGCATCTCAATCTCGCCGACACGCGAGTCAATGCATTCCTCGAGAACTTTCCGGGCCTGACGCCGCCGGCCTTCACGGCACTTACCACTCATGACACGCATGCGGCGATCACGCTTGACGAGCAGCTCGTCTACGGCACGCTGGTCGATTTCCAGCGGGAATTCGACAGCGAGACCCGCGATATCGGCTGGCTGCACTTCTTCGTCTCCGACAGGGTGATCATCACGACCCGCCTGCAGCCACTCCGATCCGTCGATCGGATGCGAGCGGCGATCGAAAAGAATGCCTCCCGCTACAGACGTCCGATCGACGTGTTCGAAACCCTGGTCGCCGAATTCCAGCGCACGCTGATCAGCCTGGTGATGGAGCTCACCGAAGAACTGAACCTCATCGAAGATTTCGTCTACGACAATACGCCGCGCGACGAGCGCCGCCGGCTCGCCCCCGTGCGGCGCACCGTGGTTCGGCTGCACCGTCACCTCAGAACCGTGCTGACGCTGATGCGGCGCGCCGCGGCGGCCGACGACGACGAGATGCCGCCCGGTTTCGACGACGTGGCCTCACGGCTGGTCGGCCGGCTGGAGGCGGTGGATCACGATGTTTACGCACTGCAGGAACGTGCCCGGCTGCTGCATGAGGAAATTGACTCGAAGCTCTCCTCCGAGACGAACCGGCACCTCTACATTCTGTCGCTGATGACGGCATTCCTGCTGCCGCCAACGCTGGTCACCGGCTTCTTCGGGATGAACACCTCGTCCCTTCCTTTCGCAGAAGGCACGAACGGCACCGGCTACGCCCTCAGCCTGATAGGCGTGTCGGTGCTTGCTGCCTGGTGGCTGCTGAGGCGCACCGGTATTCTCTGACCCGATCAAATGAAAAGCCCGCCCGGCTTGTGCCGGACGGGCCTTCAAAGCTACGCCTGATGATAGGCCTCAGTAATAAGGCGAATAGCAGGGCTGACGCGGGCCGTTATAGGGCTGGAACGTGTTGGAATAGGAATCGTAAGAACGATAGCGGGCGGAACACCATTCATAGTGACGCGGATTGAGGCCACCGCTATAGGACGGCGCCGGAGCCACGTAGCGCGGCTGCGAGGCAATGGCACCGCCGATGATTGCGCCGGCGCCAAACGCCGCCAACGGGAACCAATAGCCGTTGTAGTAACGATGGTGTGGCCGGCGGTCGCGATAACCACGATAGCCATTGTAATAACCGTCTCGGTAGCCATTCCTATACGCGTCGCGGCGCCAGTGACGGCGCTCCCACCGATCATGGCGATCCCGGTATTGTACCTGGGTCACATCCGACCTTTCCGTAACCGCGGCCGGCGCCGCGGGAAGCGGCATAGCCTGAGCCGGCATCAGGGAGCCAGCCAGAACGGCGACGGAAATACCAGCGGCGGCGATCTTCCTGAACAGCGTCATATCAAGTCTCCATACCCTGTTGTTATCTTTTCTTTCAATTCTCTGCGCCAAGCAGCGTCTCTTATATCAGACGGCTGAACTTCACAGCGACCCTAGGGAATTCATCCTGAATGCGCGATTAACGCTTCCGACAGAAAACCCGGCCCGGGCCGCGTGCCCGAACCGGGTTCCATATCCAGCCCCGGAAAGCTTCACCGATATGGCGAAATGCATTGTGCGCGCACGCCAACGCGCGGCACGTAGGTATTGTCGTACGCACGATAGGTGCGATAGCGGCTCTCGCACCAGGCGACATGCCGGCTGGAATAACCGGCGCGATCGTTTGCAATCGCCCCGCCGATGATCGCCCCCGTGGCAAAGGCTGCCAGCGGGAACCAGAAGCCGTTGTGATAGCGATAACCCGGCCGGCGGTCACGATAACCGCGATGGCCGTTGTACCAGCCATAACGGTCGCGGTCACGATGCCAATCGCGACGATCTCGATATTGGACCTGCGTTATGGTGGTCGAGGTTGAAATGCCGGAGATCGGCTGCGTCTGGAAAGCCTGAGCGGGCGTAAGGCTCGTGAGCGCTACGGCAAAGGCTGCCGCAACCGTGGTCAAACGCAAACGAATGGCATTCATCCTGATGTTTCCCTGTGGTTAATTTCACTTGGGAACAACGCGGATGCGGAAGCTTGGTTCCTCGGGAACCCGGACCCAGGCCGATCACGAACGAGCGATCTGCCCGCCGGCAGGAATGTCACGCCACGATCGAAAGCTTCGCCTGCTCATCCCCCTGCAGGCGGTTGACCATGAAGTTCGAATACCACTCGACGAACTGCATGACGCCGCCCTCGTGGACCGCCGAGTAAGGCCCCGGCTCATAGGCCGGCGAGCGGATGCCGAAGGCGTTCTCCTCGACGATCTGACGGTCCTGATCGTTGGTCATGTTCCACACATGCGTCAGTTCTTCGAGATCGTAATCGACGCCTTCGACCGCATCCTTATGGACCAGCCATTTGGTGGTGACCGCCGTTTCCTCCGGGCCGAGCGGCGTGACGCGGAAGGAGATCGCGTGGTCGCCCAGCATATGGTTCCAGGTGGTCGGATAGTGGAAAAGCAACATGGTGCCGATGCCGTCGATCGTCACGCCGTCTGAAAGCTGGCGGACGACGGCCTTCCTCCCCGACATGGTGTAGCTTTCAGCGCCTTCGATCAACGGCATGCGGGCGACGCGGAACTGGCCATCCGGAGATATCCGGAACTCGCTCGGCAGATTGGCCGCCTCGCAGCGCCGCCAGTGTTCGGTGATGACGGGATCGTCAATGGCGCCGGCCACACCGCTGACGGTCGGCGCTTCCGGGAACGTGCGGCAGAGCTCCGGGTGATTGCCGACACAATGATAGCACTCGCGGTTGTTTTCCCAGACGAGTTTCCAGTTGCCCTTTTCGATGATCGTCGACTGATGGGCGACCTTGGCTTCCGAAAGGCGATGCGGCGCCATGTAGGGCTCGATTGCCGCGCGGACGGGTGCGAAGTCCGGCGCCTCGTTGGCGAGGCAGATGAAGATATAGCCAGCAACGCTTTCGCAATGGACCTTCTTCAAGCCGAACTGGCTCTTGTCGAAATCCTGGCCCATCTGGCGGGCGGCCATCAGCGAGCCGTCGAGCTCGTAGGTCCACTGGTGGTAAGGACAGACGAGGCGGACTGCCGAACCGCTCTCCTTGGTGCAGACCCGGCTGCCGCGATGGCGGCAGGTATTGTGAAGCGCCCGGATCCGGCCGTCGCGACCGCGCACGATGACGACCGGATAGTCTCCGATCTGCAGCGTGAAATAGCTTCCGGCCTTCGGCAGTTCGCAATCGTGGCCGACGAACAGCCAGTCACGGTACCAGATCATTTCGAGGTCGAGCTTGTAATAGTCCGGGTCGGTATAGAAGGCCTGTTCGAGGCTGAAGCCTTCACGGCGGTTCTTCAATTGCCGCAGGACCTGACTGCGAATTTTCATCTTGCCTTCCTCGTCAATGCTGCCTTCAAGCGGCCTGCGAAAAGGACATGGAAAAGCCAGCCGGCCTCAGCCTGCCAGTCTCCTTGTCCGAACGCCCGCCGCGATCGGTCAAAATCTCGTTCACTTCAGGCTGGTTTCCGGGCTCAGGAGCTGCCCCTTGCGGGACCGGCCTGGCGCCTTCCCGGGCAGCCTTTGCGGCTCTTTCCCAGTGGCTTCCGCCAGGCCTTCGAGCTCCACCACCGTTGCGGGGGCAGCGCCGGGCTTCGACCGGCTTCCCAATTCTCCGCCCCTCCCTAGCGGGACGGCACCTTGAGCTTGAGGCGGATATAACCATCCTCCAAACTTGCCGCATAGATGACATTGCGACATCGGCAACCGCATTGACGACGGCCTTTCTCAAGCCTCGCGAAAGGGAAACTCGTCATTAAGAGTTGAATCCTAAAATCCCGGCCTCAATGGGAGCGGCGCCATCGTGCAGGCAAAGGCAAAGATCCGCTACTTCGAAGCTCCTCCGCCGGCTCCTCCTGTTCCGGCGGCGACAAAAACGACCGTGCATTCGGAATTTCTGCGGACCGGGCGCATCACACGCTACAAGCCAATCTGGGCACCGGAGGAACGCCGTTATCTCAGTTACACCGAGGTCGCGGAACGCACAGGCAAGCGATTGGAGGCCGCAGGCGAAAAAAGCCACGAGCGGATCAACGCCTTCCACCGCTCAATCCAGTTCCCTAAGGTCATCTTCCATCGCACGCTCGATGACCGTCCGCATCTCGGCTATTGCCACGTGACGGCCGCCCGGACTCTCCTCGCGTCTCGCGTGCCGGTGCGCTGGTCTTTCTACATCGCCAATTTCTTCTCTGAGATCGGTGAGGATGAAGAGAAATTCTTCGAGCGCATCAGCCATATGAATGCGCGTATGTATTTCGCGGTCGCGATCGAAAGCGAGCCTGGCCAGCCTTTTCGGATCAACCGCTCGATCCGCAGGAACGGGCTCCTGTTCAGGACCGACGATCCGATGGAGGCGATCAAGAACGTGCTGATGCTCGGTGCTTCAAGCGAAGCGCTTCGCGAAATCATCAAAAAGCTTTGACGGCGGACGAGTCCGCGTTATTGACGGCGGACATGACAGCCGAAATCATAGACATCACCACGGATCGCGAAAAGGCGCTCGAGCGCGCCTGTGCCGTCCTGGCAGACGGTTTTCCTGTCGCGATCCCGACCGAGACGGTTTACGGACTTGCGGCAGACGCCACCAATCCCGCCGCTATCACCCGAATCTACGAGACCAAGGGTCGGCCGCGTTTCAACCCGCTGATCTGCCACATGTCCGACCTCGCCATGGCCGAGCGCTATGCGGTCTTCGACCCCGTCTCGGAAAAGCTTGCCGAGACCTTCTGGCCCGGACCGCTGACGCTGATCCTGCCGTTGAGGCCCGAAAGCGGCATCCACTCGCTGGCGACGGCCGGGCTCGACACGGTCGGCATCCGTCTGCCGAAAGGTTTTGCCGCCGACCTCATCCGCGCCTATGGCAAACCGCTCGCCGCCCCCAGCGCCAATACGTCCGGCGGAGTGAGTCCGACAAGCGCCCGACATGTGGCGGACGACCTGGGCGACAAATTGAAGCTCGTCATCGACGGCGGCGCAGCACCGGTCGGCGTTGAATCGACCATCCTCCGCGTCGAAGGTGGCGCACTCCGGCTGCTGCGGCCCGGTGGGGTTGCCGCAGAGGAAATAGAAACGGCAACGGGGCTGACCGTCATCCGGCCTGAAGGTCCCGCAGCGATCATCGAGGCGCCCGGCATGCTTGCCTCCCACTATGCGCCGGGTGCGAGCGTGCGGCTCAACGCCGATCATGTCGAGCCGGGCGAGGTGTTGATCCGCCTCGGCGCGGTTCCGGTGAAGGGAATCGAACAGGCCGCTGCAATTTTCGACCTCAGTCCCTCCGGCGATCTTGCCGAGGCGGCCGCAAATCTGTTCGATTACCTGAAGCGCGCCGATGCGACCGGTGCCACCCGTATCGCCGTCACACCCATTCCGGGTCACGGTCTCGGCGAGGCGATCAACGACCGGCTGGCCCGCGCCGCAGCGCCGCGGAAATAAGAGGAGACGCCGATGGACATTTCGGGACCCAAACCAGAGCTTCTCGACCGCTTTGCGGCGATCGTCGGCGAAAACCATGTGCTGCGCGACCAGCAAGACCTCGCGCCGCATCTCATCGAGGGCCGTGGACTTTACCAAGGCTCCTCGCCAATGCTGCTCAAGCCGGGCTCCACGCAGGAGGTTTCGGCAGTCCTCAAGCTTGCAAGCGAAACCGGCACGCCGATCGTGCCGCAGACCGGCAATACCGGCCTTGTCGGCGGCCAGACCCCGCGCACCGGCGGCAATGACCTAATCGTCTCGCTTGAACGCATGAACCACATCCGCGATGTGGATCCGGTCGCCAATGTGCTTGTTGCCGATGGCGGCGCGATTCTTGCCGATGTGCAGAAGGCGGCAGAAGCGGTCAACCGGCTGTTCCCCTTATCGCTCGGCTCCGAAGGTTCCTGCCGCATCGGCGGCAACCTTTCCACCAATGCCGGTGGTACGGCCGTGCTCGCCTACGGCAACATGCGCCAGCTCTGCCTCGGCCTCGAGGTGGTGCTCCCGACGGGGGAGATCTGGGACGGCCTGCGACGGCTCAAGAAGGACAATACCGGTTACGACCTGCGTGACATGTTCATTGGTGCTGAGGGAACTCTCGGCATCATCACCGGCGCGGTGCTGAAGCTTTTTCCGCAGCCGGTCGGCCATCAGGTGGCGCTCGCGGGCCTCAACTCGCCCGAGGATGCTCTCAAACTCTTCGAACGGGCCTCGAACCTCTGCGGCACGGCGCTGACCGGCTTCGAACTGATGCCGCGCATCGGCATCGAGTTTACCACCCGCCATATCGAAGGCGTGCGTGACCCTCTTTCGGATCTGCATCCCTGGTACGCCCTGATCGACATCTCCACTTCCGATTCCGCCGAGACGGCGCAGACCATGGTTCAGTCGCTGCTCGAACAGGGATTCGAGGCAGGTCTCATACGCGACGCGGTGATTGCCTCCTCAGTCGCCCAGCAGAGGGCACTCTGGCATATGCGGGAAAGCATGTCGGACGCCCAGAAGCCGGAGGGCGGCTCGATCAAGCACGACGTTTCCGTGCCGGTCTCGAAAATCCCGTCCTTCATGGCGGAGGCGGACAAGGCGGTGGTGGCAGCCGTTCCCGGCGCCCGCATCTGCGCCTTCGGCCATCTCGGTGACGGCAACATCCACTACAACATTTCCCAGCCGGTCAGTGCGGACATGAAGGCCGACAAGGCCGCCTTCATCGCCCGCTGGCGGGAAGTCAACGAGATCGTGCATGGTATCGTGCTCGCTGCCGGCGGCTCCATCTCCGCCGAACACGGTATCGGCCAGTTGAAGCGCGACGAACTCGCCCATATCCGATCGCCGATCGAAATGGACCTGATGCGACGCATCAAGAGGGCTTTCGATCCGGCCGGTATCATGAATCCCGGCAAGGTGCTCGTTCCATGAGCCGGGCGCCGAAGACGACGATCCGCATCGACCTCGACAATGGCGTGCGACTCGGCCCGGGCAAGGCGCAACTCCTCGAACTCATCGCCGAGCACGGTTCGATCCGGGCCGCCGGCGCGGCAATCGGCATGTCCTACCGGCGTGCCTGGCTGCTCGGCGACGAAATCAACCGGATGTTCCGGGAACCGTCGATTTCCACCCGCCACGGAGGAAAAAGCGGTGGTGGGGCCGGTCTCACCGAATTCGGCCGGGAACTGCTCTCCCGTTACCGGCGCATGGAAGAGGCAAGCCGCGACGCGATGCGCGCCGATCTCGACTGGTTGGCGGCCAATACGGATCTGAATTTCGAATCGTCCGACAAGAGCGACGAAACCTGAAACCCGACCAGCCCAACACTCGCCTTAGCCCATCCTGATCTGAGACAGTGCCCAGAGCGTATCGGCACTGATGCCGGCTGAACTGCCGCTGAGAATATCGGCCGCCGACGCGGTCGTCGTGGCATTGCTCTCGATGTCGTACATGACGGTGAACCGCCTGATCAGCTTGTCGAGCTTTTCCGGGTCGGACAAATCCTCGAGATCGAGATTCTTCTCGACCAGTTTCGCCTGCTGATCGACGTCCATATTGCCGATTTCCTCCGGCAGGCTGAACGTGATACGGAAGAACTCCATCAGCGCCTCATCGCCGAGGATGACATAGGGATCGGTGATGGTGTCGGCCATGCGCTGGAAATAGAGTGCCAGGCGGACACCCGCGTTTTCCTCGCCTTCCTGGGTTTCAAGCAGCTGCCGTATATAGTTGCTCTCGGTCGCAGCGATCTCGCCGCCGTTCTGGGCCTTGCCGGCAGCGCTGCGGTCGATGTCACCCTTGGCATCGAAGTTGAAGGTGCCGACGATCTGGGCAAATCTCTTGTCCGTTTGCGTATTGACGAAACTCGCCGGGTCGCTCAGATCGGAATTGAAGGCCTGTTTCAGGAAGTCGTCCGTCACCGTCGAGGGGTCTATCCCTTTCGAGGTCAGGAGGATATCGAGCAGCTTGCGGTCCGCCAGCAATTCATCGCGGCTGTCGATGCGCTGCATGGTTTCGGTATAGTATTTCGTTTCTTCCTCGGCCTTCTTCTTGGCAGCTTCCAGCTCATCGCCCTCAAGGAAGCGGGTCTTGCGCAGGATATAGTCCCTGGCGACATTGGTGATCGCCGCATTGGACTGGGCAAGCACCGGCGCGGTCACATCGCCATCCTTGCCGAAATTGAACAGCTTCGCGAGCGTGATGAAGCGCTCGTCCTTCAGCTGATAGATATAGCTGTCCGGATCGGAGAGGTCGCTCTTCAATGCGTATTTGATCGTCAATTTCGAGACGGAAGAGGGGTCGAGGCCGACTGCCTCCAGGGCGAACTCATAACTGGTCTGCGCGTCGCTGCTCAGGAAATCGTCAAGTGTTTCGATGGCCGCGAGGTCCAGTTTGTAGAACTTGATCGTCTTTGCAAGATCCTCTTCCTGCTTGTCATCCCAGCGGCTGAAATAGTTGCTGCGGGTCTTGCTGGTCTGCTGGGCGGTCTGGGCTTCACCGGCCGCAACCGTGCCGTCCGTATTGAAATTGAAGGCTTTCGCCAGTTCCAGATATTGCGGCCGGTCCTTGCCGTAGACATTGGCGTAGCTGTCGGGATCGTCGAGATCGCTGGTCAGAATCTGGTCGATCGTCGATTTTACGATATAGCTCTCGTTCAAGTCGAAGGCCGATTTTATGTACTGCAGGATACGCGGATCGTCTATCAGATCGGTGACGTTCGTCGCCGTCGCGATCTTCTGCTCGAAGAGTTCCTGATTGAACATCGCTTCGGCATGCGTCACCTGCGTCTGCTTGTTGAAATAGCCGCCCACGATTTCCTGCAGCTTTTCCGCTGTTACGGCGCCGTCGGCCGGGACGGTACCGTCCGCATTGAACTGGAAATCCTCGGCGAGGGATTTCATCACTTCCAGGTAGGCGGCATCAGACTTTGTACCGCTGATGATCTTCGCCAGTTCGGCGCGCCGCTGGGCCGACTGCTCGACGGGAACCAGCTTGGCATTCAACTCTTCAAGACGGGGTTGCTGCTCTTCGAAACTGGCCTGATCCTTTGCGATCAGCGCCTCCGTCTCGGTCAGTTGCGTCTGCAAAGCGTCGATCTCAGGCTGCAGAACATCGGGATCGCCACCATTGTCCAATTCATCCTGCTTGGCGGCGATCTGGGCCTCAAGATCGGCCTTCAGCTGCTCCCCCAACGCAATCGAGTCCTGAAGTTCGAGAATCCCTTCCCGTTCCTCCAGTTCGGCGTCCTCGGCCACGGCGGCATCGTATTGGTCCAGCCGGCTGCCGTAAGCGGTGTTATAGTAACTGTCCGGATCATCCGGATCGCTGGTCAGCACGCCGCGGATGGCGGTGTAATTGTAGTATTTCCCATCAATGCCATAGGCAGTGAACATATATTCGCGCAGCCGGTCGTTCCTCAGGAATTCATCGACATTATCGATGTTGCCGGTCGTCCCGAGCATCACCTGGAAGTATCGCGTGTCTTCCTCGATCTTGTCCGACTGCGAGGCGATCGTCTGATCATAGGTATCGAAGAGCTCTTCCATCTGGCCGTCCGATTGGGCGACAGCGACATCCGAGGTGGACGAACCGAAGTTGAATGCAGCGGCGAAATCCTTGTACCGATCATCGGTGAGGCGGTTGGCGAAGCTGTTATCATCGCTGAGATCGCTTTCCAGGACCTGCTTCATGAAGGCCTTGGCATAGATCATCTCATCCAGACCGTAGGCGGTCATGGCGTAGGAATAGAGCCGATAGTTGTCCAGGAATTCGTCGACCGTTTTTATCTTGCCGATGTTTTCCTGGTAATATTTCGAATCGTTGGCGACGGTGGTCTGGTTGGCAACCTGCTTCAGGCTTTTCTGGAGATCGCGATTGACGAGATCGAAAGTCAGATAGGTCGATACCATGGACAGGCCCCGCGAGTCGGAATGATGCTGCCGCAAGCATTGCAGGATAGCCTTGCCCGTGGCTTTTCAAGCTTCGGCCCGACAATCTCTTCTGTCCCGCGCCTGTACAATTTCTGCGATTCACTTTCCGGAAACCCAAAGGGGTGCGCTTTCGCTAACCATTCAGGCAGGCAAAGCTTCCTTAACCGCGATTTTTAAGCAGTCTCGAACATGCCAGCCCTATGCTCCAACTGCAGAGGACAAAAGTCCCGCAGAGAAACCGGCAACGGCTCTCAGGTAAAACAAGGGTAGCATACCGATGACCAACACTGTTCTGAAGCCCATATGGGCAGGGTCGACATTGAGGCTCGATCCGTCTCGTTTCCCGCAGCAGGTTACCTATGCGCTGCGCGAGACATCAGGAGATGTCACTATCACCATCGACGAGCGCGGCGCCGTGCTGCGCAAGATCCTTCCCTCGAGCGGCCTGCCGCTCTCCTTCGCTCTCCCTGCCCGCGCGTTCAAGGGTGTCGCCGCGCGTGCCATCGACCACGGTGACGGCGAAGTGACCGTCACACTGGAACTCCATCACGAAGATCCGGATCTCTGCATCCCGCTTCTGGTCGCCCACGACCTCTGCGACATCGCCGCCGACTGGCGGAGCTGGTCGGATGCGTTCCGCATCCCGATGCTGATGGTGGAAGCCGACGGCATTGCCCGCCCGCTCGAAAACCATATCGGCGATGTGCGCTCGAACGGCACGGCTGCACGCCGCCGCCATTCCTATTTTGCCGGCCGCCGCCCCCGTTTCCTGGTCCGCCGGACCACCGGCAGCCTCGGTGTGACGATGAAAATCGAAGGCAAGGAGATCATTGCGCGCCGCTGAGGCCTTGTTTGTCCCTTTGGCCTCCGCCGCTCGCGATAAGAAAGAAGCCCGACCCTCAGCCGGTCGGGCTTCTTTCCTTTTGAAGACTAAACGGCAAGCGACAGGACAAGGCCCAGGAACAGGGTCGTGCCGACGTGGTGGTTGAACTTGAAAAGTCTCAGGCACTGTTCGGCATTGTCGATGTCGAGGATGAGCACCTGCCAGGCGAACATGATCGCCGCTGCGAGAAGGCCGAGATAGGCGAAGAACCCGACGCCGGCTGCGGCAAAGGCAAAGATCAGGAAGAGCAGCGTGAAACCGTAAAGGCCAATCAGCCACCGCTTGGTATCCTCGCCGAAGAGGCGTGCCGTCGAGCGTACGCCGATCAGCGCATCGTCCTCCTTGTCCTGATGAGCATAGATCGTGTCGTAACCGATCGTCCAGGAGATGGCGGCAAGATAAAGCCAGAGAGGCGCCCATGACAGGCTGCCAAAGACGCCGGCCCAACCCATCAGCGCGCCCCAGGAGAAGGCAAGGCCCAGGAAGAATTGCGGCCAGTCGGTAAAGCGCTTGGCGAAGGGATAGACCGCCACCACGCCGAGCGACAGGATGCCAAGCACGATCGTAAAGGCGTTGAACTGGATCAGCACCAGAAGACCGACAAGCGCCTGCACTGCCAGAAACACCTTGGCCTCAAAACGAGACACACGGCCAGACGGCAGAGGGCGCGATCGGGTGCGCGCCACCTCCATATCGATATTGTGATCGACAAGATCGTTATAGGTGCAGCCGGCACCACGCATGGCGACTGCGCCAATAAAGAACAGGATCAGATGGAAAAGAAAAAGCCCGAGGGAAAACATCCCCTCGTCCTGCGCGGCATTGGCCGCGAGCGCCGCCGACCAGAAGCACGGCCACATGAGGAGCTGCCAGCCGATCGGCCGGTCCCAGCGGGCAAGCTGTGCATAGGGCCAGGCCGGCCGCGGCAGAACGCGGTAGACCCAGTTGTCCGAAGGGGCGTCAGCCACGCGGCCCGTAAAATCGTCGGCATTCGTCATGCCGAGGTTCTAGCGCCCGCCGGAGCCGGCGGTCAAGCGGGGCGGAAACGCCCCGCTTCCCGACCATTCAGACCGCGACCCTGTCGAGCGGCACGCGGCGCTGTTCGAAGGCCTTCAGCTCCGCCTCGCGCTCGTAGATATAGTTCCGATTGTCGGGAACGGTGGTGCGCTTCTTGACGATCTGCATCTGGAAGATGAAGAAGTTCTCGTGGGTGAAGGCCATTTCCGAACCGGCGAGATAGAACTCCCACATGCGCACGAATCGCTCGTCGTAGATGGCGGCCGCCTTCTCCTTGTTCGCCATGAAGCGCTCACGCCAGTGGCGCAGCGTATAGGCATAGTGCATCGGCAGGATTTCGATGTCAGAGACGAGCAGGCCCGCCTTTTCCACAGCCGGCATCACCTCGGCGATCGAGGGAATGTAACCGCCCGGGAAGATGTATTTCTCGATCCAGGGATTGTTGTAGATCGCCGGATAGGGCTGGCCGATCGAGTGCAGCACCATGACGCCGTCATCGGCCAGCACGTCATTCACCTTGTTGAAGAACTTGCGGTAGTTCAGCCGGCCCACATGTTCGAACATGCCGACGGAGACGATGCGGTCGTATTGGCGCGGCGGCAGGTAGTAGTAGTCCTGCAATTCGAAGCGGACGCTGTTGGCAAGTCCGCGCTTGGCGGCGCGCTCGCGGGAGATCTTGAGCTGTTCCGTCGACAGCGTGATGCCGGTGACATCGACGCCTGATGATTCGGCGAGATACATGGCCATGCCGCCCCAGCCCGAACCGATTTCCAGCGCCCGCTGGCCGGGCTCGGCAAGCAGTTTCGCAACGATATGGCGCTTCTTGGCTACCTGCGCCTCATCCAGCGAAACGCCCGGCGGATTGAAATAGGCACAGGAATACTGCCAGTCCTCGTCCAGAAACAGCGAGAACAGCCTCTCGTCCAGATCATAATGATGGGCGACGTTCCGCCGGTTGTGGTTGACCGGCACGCGATTGCGGAACTGCGATGCCACCATCCGCGCAACGCCACGCAGGATCATCCCGAAGGTCAGGCCCTCACGCAGCGTATTGTCCTTGATGAGCGCGAGGAACTCGTAGATATCGCCCTCTTCGACGCGTAGCCGGCCATCCATATAGAGTTCGCCGAGCTTGAGTTGCGGATCGCTCACAAGTTCCCGTTCCGCCGCTTCGTCCACAAAGCGGATGGTTACTGCCCTGCCTCCTCCTCCGCCGTAGCGCTGCTCGCCACCCGAGCCGCGAACGGTCAGGGTGCCGGTCTTGATGATTGTGTTGAAGAGATTGTGAAGGGACGAGGCCATGGACCCACCTCCATAGATACTAAGGCTGCCTTACTAAATCGAAAATCTAATAATTTCTCTGCGACTTTCAAGCACATTCCCGCCATGAAAATGACACAAAAAAACAAGCCGTCAAACCCATGCCTGACGACCTGCATCTTATGGTAGAAATTTTTAAAAAGCAGCCGAAAATTACCTGCGTTTCAAAGCTTCCGCGAGTGCGGCACCGAACGCGCCCTGCGAGGACGGCTTTTCCGTCTTCGCAAACTTCGGGCTGAGCGGCTTGCCGCGGTCTTCGCCGCGCGGCGCCGCCTCGCCGCCGTCCTTGCGCATGGTCAATCCGATTCGCTTGCGCTTCACGTCGACTTCCACGACCCGGACCTTCACTACGTCGCCGGCCTTGACCACTTCATGCGGGTCCTTGACAAACCTGTCCGCGAGTTGGGAGACGTGCACCAGCCCGTCCTGGTGAACGCCGATATCCACGAAGGCGCCGAAAGCGGCCACGTTGGTCACGGTGCCTTCCAGCATCATGCCGGGCCGAAGGTCCCCGATCTCGTTGACCCCTTCCGCGAAGGTGGCCGTCTTGAAGCTCGGGCGCGGGTCCCGGCCCGGCTTTTCGAGCTCGGCAATGATGTCCTTCACCGTCGGCAGACCGAACTGCTCGTCGATGAACCTGCGCGGGTCGAGCCCTTTCAACGTCGCGCTGTCGCCCATCAGGGTGCGCAGGTCGCGGCCGCAGGCGGCCACGATCTTCTTGGCGACGCCATAGGCTTCCGGATGGACGGCGGAAGCATCGAGCGGCTCCTTGCCATTCGGGATGCGCAGGAAGCCCACCGCCTGCTCGAAGGTGCGGTTGCCGAGGCGGGCGACCTTCAGCAGGTCCTTGCGGCTTCCGAACGGTCCGTTCTGATCGCGGTGCACGACGATCGATTCCGCAATCGAGCGGCTGAGGCCGGAGACACGCGCAAGCAGCGGCGCGGACGCCGTGTTCAAATCGACGCCGACGGCGTTCACCGCGTCTTCGACCACCGCGTCCAGTGAGCGCGACAGCTTCGTCTGGTCGACATCGTGCTGGTACTGGCCGACGCCGATCGATTTCGGCTCGATCTTGACGAGTTCGGCGAGCGGATCCTGAAGGCGGCGGGCGATGGAGACGGCACCGCGCAGGGAGACATCGAGCTGCGGGAATTCGGCGGCAGCTGTCTCGGATGCCGAATAGACCGAAGCGCCGGCTTCCGAGACTATCACCTTGGTCGGCTTGGTTCCCGAGGGAGACGCCGGCAGGTTCGCCAGCATGTCGGCCACCAGTTTTTCCGTCTCACGGCTGCCGGTGCCGTTGCCGATGGCGATCAGTTCGACATTGTGCGTGCGGATGAGTGCCGCGAGTTCCGCCTGGGTGCCGCGAACATCGTTCTTCGGCGGGAAGGGATAAACGGTCGTCGTGTCCAGCAGTTTGCCGGTGCCGTCGACAATCGCAACCTTGACGCCCGTGCGGATGCCCGGGTCGAGGCCCATCGTGGCGCGTGAGCCGGCGGGGGCGGCAAGCAGCAGGTCCTTGAGGTTTCGGGCGAAGACGTGGATCGCCTCCTCCTCGGCGCGCTCGCGCAGTTCCCGCATCAGGTCCAGCGACAGCGAGACCGAAAGCTTGACGCGCCAGGTCCAACCGGCAACGTCCATCAGCCAGCGATCCGCCGCACCCCTTTCGCGGATGTCGAAGGCAGCAGCCACGATGCGCTGCGCAGGCTTCACCGGTGACGGGTCGTCCTGATCCACTTCGATCGTCAGCGTCAGCACTTCCTCGTTCCAGCCGCGCAGCATGGCGAGCGCCCGGTGGCCCGGCACCGTCGCCCAGCGTTCGGAATGGTCGAAATAGTCGGCGAACTTGGCTCCGGCCTCCTGCTTCCCGTCGACCACCTTTGCCTTGAGCACCGCACCGGCACGCATATGCTGGCGCAGCTTGCCGAGCAGGTCGGCATTTTCGGAAATCGTCTCGGCGACGATGTCGCGGGCGCCTTCCAGTGCCGTCTTCACATCGGTCACATCTCCCGTGACATAGGCCTCCGCCAACCTGGCGGGGTCGGCGGTACGATCGGCCCATATCGCGTCGGCGAGCGGCCCAAGCCCGCGCTCACGAGCGATCTCTGCGCGCGTGCGGCGCTTCGGCTTGTAGGGGAGATAGAGGTCTTCCAGTTCCGCCTTGGTCGTCGCCTTGCCGATCTTCGCCGATAACTCGTCGGTCATCTTGCCCTGAGAATTGATGGAATCGACGATCGTCGCCCGGCGGGCTTCCAACTCGCGCAGATAGACGAGGCGCTCCGACAAATTGCGCAGTTGCGTGTCGTCCAGCCCTCCCGTCACTTCCTTGCGGTAGCGCGCGATGAAGGGCACCGTGGCGCCCTCGTCGATCAACCCGATCGCGGCGGCAGCCTGTTCGGGACGGGCATTGATTTCCGCTGCAATCGCAGCGGCAAGGAAACGGAGATCGGCGGCCATGGGCGTCCTCGTTCAAATCGGGAGGCGCGACCATAGTCCAAGTTTGCGACAAGGCAACGTTGCCGATGCCTGGGTCCACAGGATGCGGTACAGATCGTGCCGAAACGAGGCAGGCTTCAACGATTGCTAACCACGGATTTGTGGAAAATAGGTGACTACCTCTCATCTTTACAAATCAGTGGCTACGTTTTCCAGGCCGCATGATGCGGTGAGCAATGGAGGTATGAATGCCTATGAAAGCTGCCAGGATGCTGGCACTGGAAACTGCGGTTGCAACCGAAGAGCTGGAATCCATCATTTCGTATCTCGACCAAAAACTGGACGACGCGTCGTCCCGAAACGAGCCGGTACCCTTTCTGGCCTACCGGAACCGGGTGATCTTCCAGACGACGCTGAACATCCGACAGGGCAAGATCTGGAGCCCGTCGCAATATTAGGACTGCCGTCAAAGGTCACGGGATGACGGTATCTCGTGACCTTTTCCCTTGACCTTTCCCGGCCCTCCCCTTAACCGCCCGGGAAAGCACAAGCGAGGATGAGGCATGAAGGTTCTCTTGATCGGTTCGGGCGGACGCGAGCATGCGCTCGCATGGAAGCTTGCCCAGTCGCCGAAACTCGGCAAGCTTTATGCGGCACCCGGCAATCCCGGCATTGCCGAACATGCCGAACTCGTGGGCCTCAACATCGATGATCACCAGGCGGTCGCCGCTTTCTGCCTCGACAAGGCGATCGGCCTCGTCGTGGTCGGGCCGGAAGCGCCGCTGGTCGCCGGCCTGGCCGATGATTTGCGCGCAAGGAACATCGCCGTTTTCGGGCCTTCTGCCGCGGCGGCTCAGCTCGAAGGTTCCAAGGGCTTCACCAAGGATCTCTGCGCCCGCTATGATATTCCGACCGGTGCCTATCGCCGCTTTTCCAACGCGGCGGAAGCCAGTGCCTATGTGAGGGAACAGGGCGCGCCGATCGTGGTGAAGGCGGACGGCCTTGCGGCTGGCAAGGGCGTCACCGTCGCCATGACGCTCGAAGAGGCGCTTGCCGCGATCGACGACTGTTTCGACGGCGCTTTCGGCGCAGCCGGTACGGAAGTGGTGGTGGAAGCCTATCTCGACGGCGAGGAGGCAAGCTTCTTCTGTCTGTCCGACGGCAGGACCGCGTTGGCGCTCGCCACCGCCCAGGATCACAAGCGGGTCGGCGATGGCGATACCGGGCCGAATACCGGCGGCATGGGCGCCTATTCGCCGGCGCCGGTGATGACGCCCGACATGGTCTCCCGCACCATGAAGGAAATCATCGAGCCGACCATCCGCGGCATGGCGGACAGTGGTTATCCCTTCACAGGCGTCTTCTTTGCCGGGCTGATGATCACCGCCAAGGGGCCGGAGCTCATCGAATACAACGTCCGCTTCGGCGACCCGGAATGCCAGGTGCTGATGATGCGGCTGAAGAGCGATCTGCTCGACCTGCTTCACGCCGCCGCGACCGGAACGCTCGACAAGGTTTCGGCCGAATGGAGCGACGACGTGGCGCTGACTGTAGTGATGGCTTCGAAGGGCTATCCCGGCTCCTACGACAAGGACACGCCGATCGCGCACCTGCCGGAAACATCGGCTGGCGAGAAGATATTCCATGCCGGCACGGCGATGAAGGATGGCGCACTCGTGGCAACCGGCGGCCGCGTGCTCAACGTGACGGCCACCGGAAGAACGGTCGCGGAGGCGAAGACCCGGGCCTATGCGCTCATCGACAACGTGAAATGGGAAAACGGCTTCTGCCGCCGCGACATTGGCTGGCGCGCCGTTGCACGCGAGAACTGAGGGGCTGGCGCGCCATCAAGCGCGAACAGAACCAGGCGCAGCACCCTCCGATTCATTCAAAATTTACCGACTATCCTGACGGGATGGAAACGAAACGACGCTACCGTTTCCGGACCTAGAAAAGGGTTCCGGTTATGCATCTCGTTCTGACTACGGCTCTTGTGCTTGCAAGCGGTGCGGCCTTCGCGTCTTCCATCACGACAATCAGCGGAGCAAATCCCTCCGGCGCCAGCATTGTCGAAAAACGGTGCACCGACTGCCCGGTCCCCAAGCCGAGAGCGAACGAATCCACCTACAAGGTGCCGGAATTGGCGAATGGCATCCAGAAGACGGAAATCATCGACATCAACGGTGAGAAAAAGCTCGTCCGCACCGAAGCGTGGTTCGGCGGCTCGCCCGTCATCTACATCAGCAAGCTGCCCGACTGGATGGCCACAGACAGTGCCATTGCCGAACTTCATCCGACGACCGACGGCTCGACAGAGACGGGGCTAGCAACGCTGGATGGCATCGATCTCGATGCCACCACAAGCGCTGTCGCAACCGACGGGACTATTGAACCGGTTCAAGCCTCCGCCGTATCCGTGGCGGCTGCCTTCAATGAGCTGGAACTGCGGCTGCGGCCGATCGAATAAGCATCCGATAATATTTACAATCTGCGCAACACGCGAAGAGTTACAGTTCGCGATTAACGCGAATTTAATGCCTCGCTGAAGCCGGTTTGGCTAATTTATTATCATTCTAAGCTGTCAAGCTCCCCATAATTAAATTTTTATTCAAATTTTCGGCATCACTGTCTTTCCGAGCAGTGCATGCAGCACGTTACGGCGCAGGAAGCGCCCTCCCCAAAGTCAACCTCATTTTGCCGGCTCCACCGGGAGATTTCGGCTGCCAAAGAGTGGAACATGAAGAACCTCAAGATATCCCAGCAGCTTTTGCTGCTGATAGTGGCGATCATGGTCGCGTTCGCGGCCGTGACTTATTATCAGGTGCGCACGTCGATCGCATCGATCTACGCCGAGCGCTACGACATGCTTCGCACGCAGGTGGAATCGGCAACCTCGATCCTGCAATCCTATTACGAGCAGGAAAAAGCCGGCAAGCTGACGCATGAAGAGGCACAGCGCCTGGCTTATGCAACTGCAGCAGGAATCAAGTTCGAGCCCGCAGGCTACATCTTCGGCATGAACTACGACACGGTTACGCAGTTTCACTACAACCCGAAACTGGTCGGCATGAATCAGAAAGGCCAGCCGGACAAGATGGGCAATCTCTTCCGTGAGGAGATCGTCGCCCATGGCCGCGCCGGTGGCGGTATCACCACCTATTATTGGGAAAAACCCGGCAAGCCGGCCAATGAGGTTTACAAGAAGGCCGTCTATTCCAAGGCTTTCGAGCCGTGGCAGATCGTCGTTGCGACGGGTGTCTACATCGACGATCTCGACGCGAAGATCAACAAGGCGATCGCCGAAGTTGCCGTCGCGGGGCTTGTCGCCGTCATCATTGCGATGATCCTGGCATTCTTCGTCATCCGCAACATCACTCGCCCGCTGGGCGCGGTTCACGCAGCGCTTGAAGCCGTTGCCGACGAGGACGTCGCCATCAAGGTTCCGCATACGGACATGGCGAATGAAGTCGGCATGATGGCCAAGGCGACGCAGGAGCTTCAGGAGAAGATCCGTGAGCGCCATGCCATGGCCGCGCGCGAGGAGCAGCAAAAGCAGGAACTCGATCGCGAGCGCCAGCAAAACCTCGACATGCAGCAGCAGGAAGCCGTGATGCAGGCCCGCGTCGTCTCCACCATCGGCGAAGCGCTGGAATCGCTCGCCACCGGCGACCTCACCATCCGCTGCGGCGATCTCGGCCCGCGATATGAAACGCTTCGCCACAACTTCAACGAGGCGATCCTGCATCTCGAAGCCGCCATGGCCAAGGTCAATGCCAAGGGCATCGACATCGGCGGATCGAAGGAGGAAATCCGCCGCGCTTCCAACGAACTCTCGCAGCGCACCGAGCGCCAGGCAGCCAACCTGGAGGAAACCTCGGCCGCTCTCGACGAGCTTGCCGTCGCCGTCCGCCAGACCGCCGAAGGCGCCCACGAGGCCGCCCAGCGGGTGACCTCGGTCAGCTCGGAAGCCAACCGTTCCGACCAGATCGTCGCCGAGGCGATCGACGCCATGGGCGGTATCGAGCACTCGTCGGAAGAGATCTCCAAGATCATCGGCGTGATCGACGACATCGCCTTCCAGACCAACCTGCTGGCGCTGAACGCCGGTGTCGAGGCCGCTCGCGCCGGCGATTCCGGCAAGGGGTTTGCCGTCGTCGCCCAGGAAGTGCGCGAACTGGCGCAGCGTTCCGCCGCTGCCGCCAAGGAGATCAAGGACCAGATCTCCCGCTCGTCCGGCCAGGTGCAGAACGGCGTCCGCCTGGTGGGCGAGGCTGGCGAAGCCTTGAAGCGCATCTCCAGCCAGGTGAAGGCCGCCAGCGACATCGTCGGCAAGATCGCCCATTCGGCATCCGAACAGGACACGACGCTGCGCTCGATCTCCTCCTCGCTGAACCAGCTCGACGCCGCGACCCAGCACAATGCCGCCATGGCGGAGGAAACCACGGCTTCGGCAGAAGCGCTGGCCACCGACACGGACGAGCTGCTCAACCTGATCCGCGGCTTCCGCGTCGGGAACGACGGCATCAGCAGCCTGCACCACACCGCGCAGAAGATGCGCAAGGCAGGCTGAGCCGGACCTTCAAGTGGAGGACGAAAGACCGCCGGGCCAAAAGCCCGGCGGTTTTGTTTTAAAGGCAATCAGGCCGCAGCCACGGCAAGGTGGATGCCCGCGCTTTCCTGCAGCGCCTGGATGACCTTGAACAGGTTGTCCGCGCGCGGATTGCCTTTAGGTCCGAACATGCGCATCAGGCTTTTCACAGGCATGCCCACCTTCCGTGCGAGCGCTTCAAAACCGATCGTGGCATTGATGAAGTCGCGAAGAACGCTCTTGCCGGTATCGAGATCGCCATCGAGTAGAAGCTCGACGGCATCGGACAGCAATGCAGCGCGAAACGCCGGGTCCTGATCCAGGCGAGCCTTGACAGTTTCCTTGAATTCCCGTGTCAGCGCCATGTCAGCCTCCTTTCCTGGATTTGTAATCCCGCCAATAGGCCTGTGCAGTCTCGATATCGCTCTGCTGGCGTTGCTTCGTCCCGCCTACCAGCAGGACAATCAATTGCCCGCCATCGCGGCCGAAATAAATCCGATAACCGGGTCCGTAATCGATCCGGTATTCCAGCACACCCGAACCGACCGATTTGACGTTCGAAAGATTGTCCTGTCCGACCCGCGCCAATGCGACCGTCACTTTCGAGGCCGCGCGTGCGTCGATTTTCGCGAACCACTGCCCGAACGGGCTCTTTCCATTCCGGTCCAGGTATTCGGTGATCTTCATCGGAACATGGTAACACATATGTCACCACGCACCAATGACTTTGTGGAATCAGCCGGAAATTTTCGAGAAGTCGGCGACTGTACCGGTCGCCTCGCGGATCGCCTTCAGAAGCGCCAGACGATTGGCGCGGATTGCGGCATCCTCGTCGTTGACGAGAACTTCCTCGAAGAAGGTGTCGACCGGTGCGCGAAGCTTCGAAAGAGCTTCCATGGCCGAGAGGAAGTCCTCCCCGGCGATCGCATCGGCAGCATCCTTCGATGCGGTCTTGATCGCCGCCCAGAGCGCCTTTTCCGCATCGAGCCGCAAGAGCTCATCAGCGACGCCATCGGCGACGACCGTGCCCTTCTTTTCCTCGGCAGCGAGAAGCTGGACGGCGCGTTTGGTGCCGGCGAGCAGGTTCCTGCCATCCTCCGACGTGATGAAAGCCGTCAGCGCCTCGGCACGGCGCGTGACGAGCAAAAGGTCGTCGGCGTCCGGCGTCAGCACGGCATCGATGATATCGTGCCGTGCGCCCATGTCGCGCAGATAGACTTTCAGGCGGTCGTGGAAGAAAGAGAGGAGGTCTGGTTTATAGGCGCGATCATAAACTTCTTCCAGATTTACGGCAGCAATCTGATAGAATGCGGGATTGTCAGCGGCAGCAAATATCTGTGAAAGATTCAGCCTTACCTTGCGTTCCAGCAAGATACGCACCACACCCAGCGCCGCGCGGCGCAGCGCATAAGGGTCCTTGGAGCCGGTCGGCTTTTCGTCGATCGCCCAGAAGCCGACAAGGGTGTCGAGCTTGTCGGCGAGTGCGACCGTGATCGCCACCTTATCATCCGGCACGCGGTCGGACGGGCCCTGCGGCTTGTAGTGGTCCTCGATCGCGGCGGCGACAGAGGCATTCTCGCCCTGCAGCGCTGCGTATTTGCGGCCCATCAGGCCCTGCAGTTCCGGGAATTCGCCGACGGCTTCCGTGCGCAGGTCGGCCTTCACCAGCACTGCGGCGCGATCGACCAGCGCGGCATCGGCGCCAACGATCGGAGCGAGCTGTGCCGCCAGAGCACGGACGCGGGCAACGCGCTCGCCCTGCGTGCCGAGCTTGGCGTGGAACGTCACGTTCAGCGCGTCGAGCTTCGCCATGCGCTGGTCTAGCGGCTTCTTCAGGTCGAGGCCGAATTTCTCCGCCGAGTCCACCAGCGTATCGAGGTCCGGCATGTCGCCCTGGTCGCGGGTCCAGAAATGCCTTGCGTCCGAAAGACGGGCGCGCACCACCTTGCCATTGCCGTGCATGATTTCCCTGCCGCCGTCCTTCGCCTCGATGTTGGAAACGAGGATGAAGCGGTTCGACAGGTTTTCGCCGCCCTGCGGGCGGGTGACGAAACACTTCTGGTTCGTCTTGATGGTGAGCCGGATGATCTCCGAGGGGATTTCGAGGTATTCGGGCTCGAACTCGCCCATCAGCACATGCGGCCATTCGACGAGGCCGGAGACCTCTTCCAGCAGGCCCTCGTCCTCGACCAGTTCCAGGCCGTTGGCAAAGGCGAGATCGCGTGCATCATGCAGGATCACGTCCTTGCGGCGCTCGGCATCGAGCATGACCTTCGCTTTTTCGAGGCTCGAAACATAATCCTGGAATCGGCGGACGGTAATCGCTTCCGGCGCATGGAAGCGATGGCCATAGGTGACGTTGCCAGCCACGATCCCGTCGATTTCGAACGGGATGACCTGCGTTTCCTCATGCTCCGGGCCGAAGACGCAGACGATCGACTGCAGCGGGCGCACCCAGCGCAGGCTTTCCGAACCCTTCCCCTCGATGCCCGCGTAACGCATGCCCTTCGGCATGGAGGCAGCGCCCCAGCGCATCGACTTCGGCCAGGGGAAATCGCGGATGATGCCGGGCATGACATCGGCGATGATTTCTTCCGCCGGACGGCCCGGCTTGGAGATCACAGCCACATAGAAATCGCCCTTCTTCGGGTCGCTGACGACCTGGGCTTCCGAGACGGACGAGAGGCCGGCGCCGCGCAAAAATCCTTCGATCGCCTTTTCCGGCGCGTCGGTGCGCGGGCCCTTGCGCTCCTCGCGCTGGTCGGCGGAACGGGCCGTCAGGCCACGGATGTCCAGTGTCAGCCGGCGCGGCGTCCAGTATTCGCGCGCGCCCTCATAGATCAGCCCCGCTTCCACCAGCGCATCGGTGACAAGCTTTTTCAAGTCTCCCGCGGCCTTCCGCTGCATGCGGGCCGGGATTTCCTCCGAACGGAGTTCAAGAAGCAGATCGGGCATGGTGATGTCTTTGTATTGGAAAACAACGTCGCGGCGGACTTAGCAAGCCTGCCGCCAAAAGTCATTAGCAGGATTTGTGAAAGTCGCCGCCAGAGGGCTAGGCAGCACTCATTACCGGAATGGCGGCAATCTCGTCTCGCTTTGCAGCACCTTCAACCTTCAGATCATAGCTCGTTTGAAGGTTCATCCAGAATTCAGGCGTCGTATCAAAAAAGCGCGCAAGCCTCAGGGCCGTATCGATGGTGACAGGCGTCTGTTCCGTCACCAGCCGTTCTATGCGGGTACGCGGGACGTTGAGCTTTCTGGCCAAAGCGCCTGCGCTCATATGCAGGGGAGCGAGGTATTCTTCCCGCAGGATTTCGCCGGGATGGACAGGGGGAAGAATGCTCGTCATCTCTTGCTTCTCTCAGTGATAGTCCACGATTTCGACCTGCTCGGCTCCGGCCTCGGTCATCGCATTCGCGTAGGAACGGATCACCAAGGCTTACCTCCACGTATCGTCATACGATACATTTTTCAACCGAACACCTACCACCCTCCCCCGCCGCCACCGCCCCCTCCTCCGCCTGAGGAGCCGCCCGAAAAGCCGGATGACGAGGACGAAGATTTCGGAGCGGGAATGGTCGAAGCAATGGTGGATGCCATCGAGGATGAGAAGCCGCCGATGCGGTCGCCGAAGCTCGAATAGGAATCGCCGCTATACCAGCCCGGCGCATAAGAGGCTGCGGCAGCCCCCGCCGCCGTGGCAAGCCAGGCCTCAAAAGCACGGCTCCAGGGCTTTTCGACGCCGAGCGCGACTGCATAGGGAAGCAATGTCTCGAAGTGCTGCGGCGACATGGTCGGCACACCCGCCATGTTCATCCGGTCCTTTTCGGCGAGCGTCAGATAGATACGCAGGCCTTCGATGCCATCCATCAGCTTGCGACCGAGCGGCGTCGGCGCGCCTATCAGGAAGAAGAAGATGACATTGGCAAGCACGATGCCGCCGACCGCCACCATAACCGGCCAATGTTCGCTGCCGGTCATTTCCGAAACGATTGCCACCAGGATTGCCGAGCCGGCCGACAGCGCGACAAAGCCGATGAACCCGAGAACGATGACCGATACGATTTTCGACATGAGCGAGGAGCCCCGGCGCAGACCCTTGCCGAAGCTGACGGCAAACCCGCCGATGAAGACCGCGAAAAAGGCAGGAATGATCAGCATGACGATCATGTCCGGTTCAAGATTGCCGAAGATGATCAGCGCCAGGATGGAGAGCACGCTCAGCGCCACGCCACCCATGACGTAACCCGTATTGGCCTTGTAATACTTGCCGCGGTGTTCCTTTTCCATCGCGTTTCGAAAACTCGCGCCCACGGACTGCACCGTAGTGCCGTGCGCCTCGTCGATGACGAGGCTTCGCCGCGGCGCGCCAATCGAGCCCAGGATGGAGGCCTGGCCGATCGGCAAGGTTCTCGGCGCGGCCTTCTCGGTCCGCCGGATGGTAATCTTCTTCTTGAGGTCTTCCAGTACGACATATCCCTTCACCGCCAGATCGAGTGCGCTGGCGGAAAAGGCGGTCCAGCCGCCACCGGAAAATCCCTTGTTGTCGATATAGTTGACGAGGGCCGGCGAGATGCCGTCAGGGGCATCCCAGCGCGGCACGACGACGCCACGTGCGGGGTCGCGGCCGACGCGGTTCCAGAAGATCACGTAATAGCCAACGACAAGAATGAGCCCGCCGACGCCCAGGAAAAGGTTGAGGCTGTCGCGGAACCACCAAATGCGCTCCTGATCCGCCGAGGGCGGCGCGACCACGCCTTTTGGAAAGCCGGCAACGATGGTGAGGCCTTCCTCTTCGCCCAACGGACGGGTCGTGACGAAATCCGCCTCGTTGCCATTCGCCTGCATGCGAGCATTTCGTGCGGTCGAGCCTAGCGGACCGGTATAAGCTGCCGTCTGCGTCACTCGTCCACCCGGAAGCATCACGCGGGCGGATGCCTCGGCGATGCGAAATTGCCAGCCGTTTCCGGTGACGTTCCAGTAAAGCTCGTCATGGTCGTCGAAATAGCGGATCTGGCGATCCGTCCGATAGGTGAAAACATAGGTGTGCTCGCCATTGCGAAGGAGCACGTCTTCCGATCCCGCATAGATGCGGATGCCTCCGGTCACCGATTCTGTATGATAGGGTTCATCCTGCCCATCCCGGGTGACGGACAGGACATCGAAGCCCACCCGCAGCGTACGGCCGTTTGCATCCACCATGGTCAGCGGAAAATCGCGGAAAATCCCGCGCCTGATCCGGTTGCCCTCGGCATTGACTATGATCGTCTCGGAAACCGTCAGGTCGCCATTCTGAGCAACCTGAATATCGGAATGGTAGGAACGGATATATTCCTCCGCCCGGGCGGGCAGCGCCGCCAGCGCCAGCAGAAGTAGCAGGCAGCAACCGGAGAACCACCGCATCACGACATCCCTCCCCTTCGGCGCCCTAGCCCGTGTCCTCTTGCCCGGCCTATTCGATATCCGTGTATGCGACACCGAGCGAGGCCAGCACATCCCAATAATCCGGAAAGGTCTTGGCGACGCAATCCGGGTCGAGAATGGTGATGCCGCCGATCTTCAGGCCCGCCAGCGCGAAGCTCATGGCGATGCGGTGATCGGCGAAGGTGTTGATCGCCGCCGGCAGCGTCTGGCCGGCGAGCGACGGATCGGATGCGACAATCAGATCATCGCCTTCTTCCGTCGCCAGACCTTCGCGGATCTCGTTGAGGCCGAGCGACAGCGCCCGCACCCGGTCGCATTCCTTGACGCGCAGGTTGGCAATGCCGGTAAAGCGCACCGGCGTCTCGTTGAAGGCGGCGAGCACGGCAAGCGTCGGCACCGCATCCTGCATCTGCGAACCGTCGATCTCGGCCGGCAGATACGGGAATTTCGAAATCACGTCATAGGCCTTGGCATCCGGCTGGGTGAAGGCGCCGTTCGGAACGCCGAGATCGATCGCCCCACCGGTCAGCACTTCCGCGGCCCAGAGATAGGTTGCGGCGGAAGCGTCTGGTTCGATGACGAAATCCGCAGCCCGATAACCGGTCGGCTCGACTTTCCAGCTTGCTGCGTCGATCTGCTCCACCTTGGCGCCGAATGTCTGCATGGCGGCGAGCGTCAGGTCGACATAGCCGCGGGCGCCGATTTCCGCACCGGCAAGCGCTACGGTGACCGGCGCATTGGCGCCTCTGGGGGCCAGCGGCGCCGCCATCAGCAGAGCGGAAACATATTGGCTCGACAGGCCCGCGTCGATCTCGACCCGGCCCGATGCAAAATGGCCGATGCCGTGCACGGTAACCGGTGGGCAGCCGGTCGGCGCCTCGACGTCGATGCCGAGGGATTTCAGGGCCGCCACCAGTGGGGCGATCGGCCGCTTGCGCATGTGCTCGTCGCCATCGACCACGACGGTCCCATCGACCGAAGCAACTGCGGCCGTCAGGAATCGGGTCGCGGTGCCGGCATTGCCGAGGAAAAGCGGTTCGGAAGGCGGCAGGAGCTTGCCCATGCCGGTGACGACGAAGGTCGTCTCGTCCGGCTCGTCGATTGTCACACCCATTGCCCGCAGGGCATCCGCCATATAACGCGTGTCGTCGCTCCGCAGCGCGCCCGTCAGCCGGCTTGTTCCCCTGGCGAGGCCCGCCAGGAGCAAAGCACGGTTGGTGATCGACTTCGAGCCCGGCGGCACGGCGCGGCCGACAAGCGGCTTGCCCGGCGGCACTATGGTGAGTTTCACTCTGCCCATGATGATCGTCTCTTCCGTCACTCGCGGCGCTGCCTGCAAGGCACGCCATAACTTTTCAACCTTCGACGGCGCTCTTAGAGCGTTTCCGTGCAAAGGTCCAATGACGGTTTCCTAGAATTTGACAGCTGGAACCGCGCGATCCGCCTCGTTGGCGATTTCGAAATATTCGCGCTTGGAAAAACCGAACTGACCGGCGACCAAGTTGGACGGGAAACTTTCGACCTTGACGTTCAGATCACGCGCCGCGCCGTTGTAATAGCGCCGCGACATCTGAATCTCGCTTTCGATCGTTTCCAACGAAGCCTGCAGTTCAGAAAAATTCTGGTTCGCCTTGAGGTCCGGATAGGCTTCCGCGAGCGCGAAGAGCTTGCCAAGCGCCTGGGACAGCAGACCTTCCGCCTGAGCGCGGGCGGCGACATCGCCGGCCGGCACGGCCTGGGCCTGGTTGCGCAGCTTCACCACTTCTTCGAGCGTGCCCTTCTCATGTGCTGCGTAACCCTTCACTGTCTCGATAAGGTTCGGGATGAGATCGGCGCGGCGCTTCAACTGGACGTCGATGCCGGACCAGGCCTCCTCCGCCATCTGACGGGATCTGACCAGCCCGTTATAGATCATGATGCCGTACAGGACGACGAGAACGACTATGCCGATCAGGATATACATCAGACGAATCCCCCACAGACGCGTAAATCCGAAGCGGAGACTAGGCACACTTCCTGGAAGGCGTCAAACGCACCGCGCGAAAGTCTTTGATAAGGCGGCTGTTTATGCCGCTTCCTTGCCGAAGTTGACGCCACCGGCTTCGGTCAGCAGGAAGGCCTCACCGCAGGCCTTCGCCAGCGTGCGGACGCGCAGGATATAGCTCTGGCGTTCGGTGACGGAGATCACGCCGCGCGCGTCGAGCAGGTTGAAGACGTGCGACGCCTTGATGCACTGGTCATAGGCCGGGAAGACGCATTTGTGCAGCATCTGGTTGGCGCTGCCCCCCGGAGCACCTGCCGCGAGCAGTGCCTGGCATTCCTTTTCGGCGTCGATGAAGTGCCGGTGCAGCATCGCAGTATCGGCGAATTCGAAATTGTGGCGGGAATATTCCTGCTCGGCCTGCAGGAAAACGTCGCCATAGGTGATCTTCTCCTCGCCTTCGCGGCCGTTGAAGTTGAGCTCGTAGATGGAATCCACACCCTGCAGATACGTCGCGAGACGTTCGAGACCATAGGTGAGCTCGCCCGCGACCGGCGCGCATTCGATGCCGCAGACCTGCTGAAAATACGTGAATTGCGAGACCTCCATGCCGTCGCACCAGCATTCCCAGCCGAGGCCCCAGGCGCCGAGCGTCGGGCTTTCCCAGTCATCTTCCACGAAGCGCACGTCATGCAGCAACGGATCGAGGCCGATCGCCTTCAGCGAACCGAGGTAAAGCTCCTGCAGGTTGGACGGGTTCGGCTTCAGAATGACCTGATACTGGTAATAGTGTTGCAGGCGGTTTGGGTTTTCGCCGTAACGGCCATCGGACGGACGGCGGGAAGGCTGCACATAAGCGGCCCTCCATGGCCTCGGGCCAAGCGCACGCAGCGTGGTGGCAGGATGGAACGTGCCGGCGCCGACCTCCATGTCATAGGGCTGCAGGATGGCACAGCCCTTGTCCGCCCAATAGTTCTGGAGCGCCAGGATCAGCCCCTGAAAGGAGCGGGTCGGAGACATGTGGGCGGGCAGATCGGTCATGGCGATAAAACGGTTGTTTATTGAGGATGCGGACGAGTGCCACGCATCGGGGGCACCGGTCAAGGATTTATAGGCCGGCAAACGGTTTCCGGTCACTCCTCCTCATCCCGCTTCACGCGATACTCTCCCGTCACCGGGTCCTTGACGAGCGTGCCCATGGCGCCGGTCTGGCGCTCCTTTTCCCGCTCCTTCGAGCGCTGGGTGAGCTTTTCGGCATCCTTGATGAATTTCTTGTAGAGCATCCAGCCGCCGCCAATCACGATGATCAGAAATATAAGCTGCGCCATCTCCCCCTCGCGCGTTCCTTTCGCCTTTTCAAAGGCCGTACCTTGCCCACAATGCCCTTTCCTCCAGGCTCGCGGCAAGTCCCGTCGCCGCCCCTGCGGCGATTTCGGCGGATTTGCCCTCGCCGAATACGACGCCCGGCACGCGGCGACCGAAGAGCGTGCGGGCGCTGCCGATCAGTTCCAGCTTCGCATCCTTGCCATAGCGGCGCTTGACGACCTCGCGCACTTCGCCCAAACCGTCGATCAGACCGAGGTCGAGGCCGCGCAGGCCGCTCCAGAAGAGACCTGAAAAAATGGTCGCATCATCGGCGAGCCGCTCGCCGCGGCGCATCTTCACCATATCAATGAAGACCTTGTGGATTTCGAGCTGCAGCGATTTCAGATATTCGATATCGCCTTCCTTTTCCGGCTGGAAAGGATCCAGGATCATCTTATTTTCGCCAGCGGTATAAACGCGACGCTCGACACCGATCTTGCGGAGCAGTTCCGGAAAACCGAAGCCGCCGGAAACGACGCCGATCGAGCCCACGATCGAGGTCGGGTCGGCAAAGATCTCGTCGCCTGCAAGCGCGATCATATAGCCGCCGGAAGCCGCGACATCCTCGATGAACACCAGCACCTTCTTATCCTTCTCCTCGGCAAGCGCCCGGATGCGCTGGAAGATCAGGCGCGACTGCACCGGCGAACCACCCGGAGAATTGATGGCGATCGCGACGACCGGCGCCTCCTTCTGTGCAAAGGCCTTGTCCAGCATGGGCGCGACGGTGGCCAGATTGAGGGTCTGCTTGAACTGGCTGCCGCCGGCCATGATCGCGCCGTGGAGCCGGACGACGGGAATCGTCACGCCCTTCTTGCGGAACCGTTTCGGCACCAGCCTCTTCCAAAACCCGGCCATTTCTCTTCCTTTTGTTTGTCGTGTTGAGCCTGTCACAGCATGTATGCGCTGGATTTTCAAACACAATGGCTCGCGTCCGGCGAAAGCGGCATTTTGACATCTGCAGATGCGAATGACTTGCATTATCATTCTAAAAAAGGGTATCTATGCCAAGCCCGGGTGGGAAACGGAGATATTGCAATCATGGACATGTCGAGATGGGACCAGCCGGACGGCTGGCGGCACCAACCGGGAGAGGCGTCGCTGTCCGACGTTCACCGCAGCATCCATGTGCCGTCTGGATCGAAGCTACGCCGGATCGCCGCGTTTGCCGGGCCGGGTTACATGGTGGCGGTCGGATACATGGATCCCGGCAACTGGGCGACCTCGCTCGCGGGCGGATCGAAGTTCGGCTATGCGCTGCTGGCAGTCGCCCTGCTCTCGAACCTGATGGCGATCGTGCTCCAGTCGCTTTGCGCCCGCCTTGCGATCGCCTCCGGCCGCGACCTGGCGCAAGCCTGCCGTGACGCTTTCCCGAAATGGATTTCAATCCCCCTCTGGGCGCTGGCGGAAATCGCCATCATCGCGACGGACATCGCCGAGGTGATCGGCACCGCGATCGGCCTCAACCTGATCTTCGGCATTCCGCTCGAACTCGGCGTGCTGATCACCGCGCTCGACGTCTTCATCATCCTCTACCTGCAGAAACTCGGTTTCCGCTGGATCGAGGCCTTCATCATCACCATGCTCGGCGTGATCGCCGTCTGTTTCGGGGTGCAGATCTTCCTTGCCGATCCGGACTGGGGCGGCGTGATCAGGGGCTTCTTCCCGACGACCGAAATCGTCCGCAATCCGGAGATGCTCTACCTCGCGCTCGGCATTCTCGGCGCCACCGTCATGCCCCATAACCTCTACCTGCATTCCGGCATCGTGCAGACCCGCGCCTATGGCCATACGCTGCCGGAAAAACGGGAAGCGCTGACCTTTGCGACGATCGATTCCACCGTCGCGCTCTGCTTCGCGCTGCTGATCAATGCCTCGATCCTCATCCTTGCGGCGGCCGCCTTCAATGCTCACGGACAGACGGATGTCGTCGAACTCGGTGACGCTCATGCGCTGCTGTCGCCGCTTCTCGGGCTTGCGATTGCGCCGATGCTTTTCGGCATCGCGCTGCTCTGTTGCGGGCTGAATTCCACCGTGACGGCAACCCTTGCGGGCCAGATCGTCATGGAAGGCTTTCTGAAAATACGATTGCAGCCCTGGATTCGCCGCCTCATCACCCGCGCCATTGCGATCGTCCCCGCAGCACTCGTGACGATGTTGTACGGAGACCAGGGCACGGCAGAACTGCTGATCCTGACCCAGGTCGTGCTGAGCCTCCAGCTTTCCTTCGCAGTCTTCCCGCTCGTCATGTTCACGGCCAGCAAGATCAAGATGGGTGCGCTCGTCGCACCGCGCTGGCTGACCGCGATCGCCTATCTGATCGCCATCGTCATCGCCGTCCTGAACGTCAAGCTGCTTATCGATTTCGTCTTGGGCTGAGCCGCGGATAGGCGGTGCGGCCATTGTTCAGATCGTCCGCAAAGGGCGTGAAGGCGTGGCCATCGGCGCCGTGCAAAAAGAGCGGCGCCCGCAGCGCCAGCCGGGCGCGCGAGCCCTTGACGGCCGTTACGAGAATCCGCGTGGCATTCTCGCCTGGCCTCGGATGGATGGGCGTGATCTCCAGTCCCCCGAACCGTTTGCCGCAGGCATCGGTGATCTCGGCGATCGATTGCGGCCGGGCGATCAGCGACAACTGCCCGCCGGGCTTCATGATCGCGCCGGCTGTACGGACCCATGCTTCGAAAAGGCCCTCTGTCATCGCATGCGCCTCGGCTTTCAGAGCATCCGGCGTCCTGCGGTCGGCCGCATCGTTGAAGGGCGGATTCATGATGACATGGTCGCAGACCTCATCGAGCAACCCCGCAGCAATTCGCGGCTTGCCGGTCAGCGTCACATCGGTCTCCAGCACCTCGACGCGACCGGCCAGAAAGGCGTTTTCGGGAAGCGCCAAAGTCCGGCGGGCGTAATCGGCCATCAGCGGCGATTTCTCCACCAGCAGGATCCTGGCCTGTTCCAGACGTGCGGCCACGGCAAGGCCGGCGGCACCGGCGCCAGCGCCGAGATCCGCCACACGAACCGGCTTGTCGGCCACCACCAGCGAGGCGAGCAGCATGGCGTCGACGCCGGAACGATGTCCCCCACCCTTCGGCTGCGTCACATGGAAGCGACCACGATGGAAGGCGTCGATGGTATGAGTGGAGGTCAAGGCCTCAGCTCCGCCGCCAGGCCCGCATCCTTCAATATCCCTCGCGCCTCGTCTGCCTTCTCCGCCTCGACGAGAAAGCGGCGCGGCAGAAGCCCGAGCGAACCTTCCAGCACGCTCATCGACTGGTCCGCGATCATATAATGGATGCCGGCATCCTTCATCAGGCTTTCCGCCAGCGACAGGATCACGACATCGTTGGTGCGGATGATCTCCAGCATGACGCTTTTTTGAAACCCCATTAAATCCGGCGGGATGCGATTTGCCCTTGCCGCCCTATCCGCCTCTTTCTATGGTCGTTTAAAAGATTTCGATAGGGAGGCCTCATCGTTGGGCGTCGTCATACCGCTTGAAGAAGGTAAAAACAAATCCGCGTCCGTCAAACCTTTGGTGGACCTTACCAAGGCGGACATGGAGCGGGTCAACCAGCTGATCCTGTCCAAAGCCGGCTCCGACGTGCAGATGATCCCGGAAGTCGCCAACCACCTCATCTCATCGGGTGGCAAGCGTTTGAGGCCGATGCTGACGCTCGCATCCGCCTCGCTGTTCGGCTATCGAGGCGACGGACATGTGAAGCTGGCGACCAGCGTCGAATTCATGCATACGGCGACGCTGTTGCATGACGACGTGGTGGACGAAAGCGATCTGCGCCGCGGCAGATCCACGGCACGGATGATCTGGGGCAACCAGGCAAGCGTGCTGGTCGGAGACTTCCTGCTTGGCCAGGCCTTCAAGATGATGGTGGATGCCGGTTCACTCGAAGCGCTCGATGTGCTGTCGACAGCCGCCTGCGTGATTGCCGAGGGCGAGGTGCTGCAGCTTTCCGTCGCCAAGAATATGGAAACGACGGAAGATGATTACCTTTCCGTCATCCGCGCCAAGACGGCGGCACTCTTTGCCGCGGCTGCGGAAGTCGGTCCGATCGTCGCCAATGCAGACAAAGCCGGGCGCGCGGCGATGAGATCCTACGGCATGAATCTCGGCCTTGCCTTCCAGCTCGTCGATGACGCACTCGACTATGGCGGCAAGGCGGCCGATCTCGGCAAGAATGTCGGCGACGATTTCCGCGAGGGCAAGATCACGCTGCCCGTCATCCTTTCCTATCGCCGAGGGACAGAAAGCGAGCGCGCTTTCTGGCGCAACGCGATCGAGAATGGCGAAAGCAGCGACGAGAACCTCGAAAAGGCGCTCGGTTTCATCAACAAGTACGATGCGCTGAACGACACGATCGCCCGTGCGCTGCATTACGGCACAATTGCCCGCGATGCGTTGGCGCCGTTACCGGCGTCGCCGCTCAAGGCAGCGCTTCTGGAAGTCATCGATTTCTCCATCCAGCGCGTCAATTAACACGCTGGATCACTAACGAAGGTGTGACCGGCACCGCCCGTCTGCGGCGCGGGAGATTTCCTTGCGGACGTGCTTCAAAAAAGCCATTCTGTTGTGAATCAATTGGAGCATGTGTGGCGGCTGATTTCAGCGCCGTACCAGGCTCTACACGAAAGGCACCTTTCATGCGGCGGCAATCCAGCCTTCTTCTGCTCTCCAGCGCGGCGCTTGCGGCCGTGCTTTTCATCGGCCCGGTTGCACGCGCGGCAACCGCGGATCCGAGGCCAACAGCAGAAGACGTGGTGACTTTCGATGCCAGCGATGTGAATTCGTTTTCCGGCGCGTTCCTGGCAGGCCGCACCGCCGACGTGGATCATGACTACCTGACCGCCATCTCGCTTTACCGCAAGGCGCTCGATTTCGATCCGGCCAATCTGGAGATCCGCGAAAGGCTGATGATCTCGCTGCTGCTCAACGGCGATTTCGAGGACGGCCTCAAGGAGGCTGACGCGCTGAAGGAAGATGCGGCCGTCGAGCGGATCACCAAGATCGTCCGCGGCCTCGACGCCCTGCGCGACAAGAAGTTCGACACGGCGAAAAAGGTCCTCGCCTATGACGGGCCGAACGATCTCGACCGGCTGACGCATCAGCTCCTTTCCGCCTGGGCAGATATCGGCGCCGGCAAGGGCAAGCGCGCCATGGCCAATGTTGCCAATCTCAAGGGGCCGGCCTGGTACAAGGTGTTCACCAGCTACCAGCTCGGCGCCATGGCGCTCGTCACCGGCGATATCGGTACGGCACGCCAGCATCTCAACACGGCCGTCACCAACAACGAAGCCGTGGCAACCGCGCCCGATACCTTCATGCGTGCCGTGATGGCGCTTGCACGTCTCGAGGCCGCCGCCGGCAACAAGCAGAAGGCGCTCGATGCAATCGCTGTCGGCGATGGCATGGTGGCCAATTACGCGCCCCTGAAAGCACTCAGGCAGAGCATTGAAAAGGGCGAGAAGCCGCAACAACAGGTAACCAATGCCGCCGAAGGCGCGGCCAGCGTGCTCTTTTCCATCGGCGGTGCGCTCAATCGCCAGGGCGCCGAGGACATGGTGTCGCTCTACCTGCAGATATCCCACGCGCTGGATCAAAAAAGCGCCGATACGCTGATTCTGCTCGGTGGCATTGCCGAAAAGCTTGAACAGCCCGAGCGCGCCATCAAGTTCTATTCGAGCGTGCCGGTCGATTCGCCGATGCGGCGGATTTCCGAACTGCAGCTCGGCGTGACGCTCTCGGAAACCGGCAAGGCGGAGGAAGCCAAACAACATCTGAAGGCGCTGATCGATTCCGATCCTTCCGACATTCGTAGCTATATCGCCTATGGCAGCGTGCTTTCCGAAGCCAAGGACTACAAGGCCATGGCGGAGACCTACGACAAGGCGGTCGAGGTGATCGGCCCGGTGCCGAAGCCCGGCGACTGGTCGGTCTTCTTCCAGCGCGGTATCGCCTTTGAACGGCTGAAGCAGTGGGACAAGGCCGAGCCGAACTTCCGCAAGGCGCTGGAGCTCAATCCCGAACAGCCGCAGGTGCTGAACTATCTCGGCTACTCGCTGGTCGACATGAGCAAGAACCTCGAAGAGGGCCTCGACATGATCCGCCGCGCCGTCGATGCGCGGCCTGATGATGGCTATATCGTCGATTCGCTTGGCTGGGCCTATTACCGTATGGGCAAGTTTGACGATGCCGTGACGGAACTGGAACGGGCCGTGCAGCTGCGTGCCGGCGATGCCACGATCAATGACCATCTGGGCGACGCCTACTGGCGCGTTGGGCGCAAGCTTGAAGCGGTCTACCAGTGGAACCGGGCGCTCGTTTCCGAAGGCGAGGACATCAACCGCGAGCACATCAAGGAAAAGATCGAGAGAGGCCTCCCACCGCTCGATCCGACCGCGACCACTGCCGACCGCAGCCCGGCGGAGCCTGCCGCCCCGCCGCCGCCCGCACCGGCAAATCCCGACAAGAAATCCTGACGCTTCATGCCGATCGACAACATGTTTCCCGAAAACGGGCCTGCCGGCGAGGCGGGCCTTTTTGAACTGGCTCCTGCCAAGATCAACCTCGCCCTGCACGTGACCGGACAGCGGGCCGACGGCTATCATCTGCTGGAAAGCATCGTGACTTTCGCCGACAGGGGCGACGTGCTGAGCTTTGCCGCGGCGGAAGCCGACGACTTCATCGTCTCGGGCCGGTTCGCCCATTTCGTGCCGGCCGATGCGGCGGAAGGGGACGGGAACCTGGTGCTGCAAGCGCGCGACCTCTTGCGCCGGACGCTTGCAGATCGGGGCATTGCAACGACACCCGTCGCCATCCATCTCGAAAAGAACCTGCCCGTCGCGGCCGGGATCGGCGGCGGCTCGGCAGACGCAGCCGCAACGCTGCGCGGGCTCCTCCGCTTTTGGGATGCAAGCCTGCCGGAGCCGGAACTTATCGCACTGTGTCTGTTCCTCGGCGCCGACGTGCCCATGTGCCTCAAGGGCGAGGCGCTGATGGCCAGGGGCATCGGTGAAGAACTCGCCACGCTGCCCACCCTGCCCTCGCTGCCACTTGTGCTCGGCAATCCGCTCATTGGCGTTTCGACGCCGGATATCTTCCGGCGTCTGCTTCGCAAGGACAACCCGTCTATCGGCGCACGTGACGACGACTGGGTACCTTTCCTCAAAACGTTACGCAACGACCTCGAACCGCCGGCCCGTTCACTCGTGCGCGAGATCGATCAGATCTCCAACATGATCGGCGCCGAAGGGGCCATGCTGACGCGCATGTCCGGTTCGGGCGCGACCTGTTTCGGGATATTTCCTTCCCTCGAAACAGCCCAAAAAGCAGTGGACAGCCTTAACGAGCAGAAGCCGGACTGGTATTTTCAGGCCGTGCAGACCATCGGTACAGAGCCATGAACCGGATAGACGAAACACGCCATTTCATTCCCGTCGGCATTGCAGTGCTGACCGTTTCCGATACGCGCACGCCGGAGAACGACAAGTCGGGCGACACGCTCGTTGCCAGGATCGCCGAGGCAGGCCACCAGCTCAAGGCCCGCTCCATCGTGTCCGACGACAAGGAACGGATCGCTCAACAGGTTCGGGAATGGACCCTCGATCCGGAGATCGACGTGGTGATCACCACCGGCGGCACAGGCTTCACCGGCCGCGACGTGACGCCGGAAGCGCTCGAACCTCTCTTTGAAAAACGGATGGACGGTTTTTCCGAAGTCTTCCACCGAATCTCCTACGACAAGATCGGCACCTCGACGATCCAGTCGCGGGCGACGGGCGGCGTCGCGAATGCAACCTTCATTTTCGTGCTGCCGGGCTCGCCGGGCGCCTGCAAGGATGCCTGGGACGGCATATTGAAGGCACAGCTCGACTATCGCCACATGCCCTGCAATTTCATCGAAATCATGCCGCGGCTCGACGAGCATTTGAAGCGGGGCGCCGGAAAATAAGTCAGCGGGCTGACGCCGCCACCCAGGCAGGGATCATCTCGCTGACGAGCTTCGAGGCCTTCTGCCCCCTGGCGAGCGCTTCCAGGTCCATGCCGGACTTGGCGAGCGCGATCGCCTGTCGTTTCGGCAAAAGCAGGCCGTATTCCAGAGGCGGCACCGCACGCCCGATGCGCTTGAAGAACGGTCGCCGATAGGTTCGCGACGGCGCGAATCGGGCCGGCCGCTTGTTGAGCGCGATATATTCCATCACCTCGTCGATCCAACCGGCCTGCAGCCGCGCGCCCGGCTCCACCAGAAGCAGCCACTCCCCCCGCGCGCCGCGCAGGATGTCCTTGATCTCCCAATGGGTGTGGAAACGGCAGCCGGCCGCATCGGCGACGTGGGAGGTTCCATCCCGCGAGCCGTGATCGAGCACCACCACATCGCTTACAAGCCCTTCCACCGCGGCGGAAACAAGAATGGAGAGCGTCTGCGCCAGCTCTGATTCCTGGTCGCGGCATTCCATGATGACAGTCAGCATTCCTGACATTTACCGCATTGCAACAGGGAATGCCAGAAACGGTTTTCAAAATTTGTTCTTGCAATGTTCTCGTTTTGAGGCTAGGAATTTAATCATCACGAACGGGGAATTTCCCCTTCAGGAGCGTCCGATGAACGAGCTGTCCCATTTGCGGCAGGCTGCCTTTGCGCCTGCCCATACGGCGGATATTGCCGATGCGCTGGTGAAGTCCTCCGGCCTCAGGGTAGAGGTCGACCGTCGGCGCGGACGCGGCGCGGGCTTGAATCCGAGCGGCCGCTTCGAGGAGGAGCGCCGTGAGATTTTCGACGACGGCTGGCAGACGATCGAGGAGCTGGAACCGTTCAAGACCGAGGTGCAGGTGGAAAAGCCGCGTACGGCAATCACCCGCAACGATTCACCCGATCTCTCCTTCGACCGTTCGATCAATCCCTATCGCGGCTGTGAACACGGCTGCATCTATTGTTTCGCACGCCCGACCCACAGCTATATGGGGCTTTCGCCGGGACTCGATTTCGAATCGAAGCTTTTCGCCAAGCCCGACGTGCCGAAGCTGCTCGAAAGGGAACTGAGCAAGCCCGACTACAAGGTGCGGGCGATCGCGATCGGGACGAATACCGATCCCTATCAGCCGATCGAGCGGGAATGGCGCATCATGCGGCAGATTCTCGAAGTGCTGAACAAGGCCAACCATCCCGTCGCTATCGTGACGAAATCGGCGCTGATCACCCGCGATATCGACATCCTTTCCGAAATGGCTTCGAAAGGGCTTGCGAAGGTCGGCATTTCCGTCACGACGCTCGACCGCAAGCTGGCCCGCACCATGGAGCCGCGCGCCTCGACCCCTCCCAAGCGTCTTACCGCTATCAAGGCGCTGACCGGTGCCGGCATTCCGACGGCGGTCATGGTGGCGCCCGTGATCCCGGCGCTTAACGATCACGAGATCGAGCGCATTCTGGAAGCCGGCCATGCGGCAGGAGCAGCCGAGGCACGCTATGTTCTGCTCCGCCTGCCGCTGGAGGTGAGCCCGCTCTTCCGCGACTGGCTTCTGCAGAACTATCCGAACCGCTACCGGCACGTGATGTCGCTGATCCGCTCGATGCGCGGCGGCAAGGACTATGATGCCGAGTGGGGCAAGCGGATGAAGGGTGCCGGCCCCTATGCATGGCAGATCGGCCGCCGCTTCGAGATGGCGGTGAAGCGGCTCGGCATGGTGCGCCGCGGCCTGCCTTTGCGCGACGACATTTTTATCCGGCCGGATGGCGGAGGCATACAGCTTTCACTGCTTTGAGCACGACAGGCATGAAGCCTGCGATTTTTTGATTTTCTCTTTCCGGCACCTTCCCCGCATCCATTGCGTGCCGGAATCTCCCCGGTTCCACCGCCGCCCCGGTGGATAGCGACGCCGCATCGCTTGTCCGGGGTTGCAGGAGATCGGGTCGGCGTGCGAGGTTGCCGCCATGTTGCCTCGCACGTCACCCGATTCTCCGATGCTTTTCGAAGAAGTGCCGCTCGTTCCGGATTTCAGCTTGGAACTTCTGGCACGCAAGGCCGGCCATTGGCCGGTCGCCGGCACCGACGAGGCCGGGCGCGGGCCGCTAGCCGGCCCCGTCGTTGCGGCTGCCGTAATCCTCGATCCGAACAATATCCCGGATGGTCTCAACGATTCCAAGCAGCTCACCGCCGCCCAGCGGGAAGTGCTGTTCGAGGCGATCATGGCCACATCGGAGGTCTCGATCGCCGCTTCCGGCCCCCGCCATATCGACGAGCGCAATATTCTGCGCGCCAGCCTCGATGCCATGCGTCGGGCCATAGCCGGTCTTGCCATAACCCCGGCCTATGTACTCGCCGATGGCCGCGACGTGCCCGCCGGCCTTTGCTGTCCCGGCAAGGCGGTCATCCAGGGCGATGCACGTTCCGTTTCGATCGCTGCCGCCTCGATCATCGCCAAGGTCACACGGGACCGGATGATGGCTCGCGCCCACCATGTGTTCCCGGCCTACGGCTTTGCCAATCACGCGGGCTATGCCACGCCGCAGCATCGTGCCGGCATTGAGATGCATGGCCCCTGCCGCCTGCACCGGATGAGTTTCCGGCCGCTTCGGAAGGACGATCTGCCGGAGGGTTGACCGCCAAGGCCAGCTTTCGCCCGCCTGCGCCGAGCATCAACTTGTCGGGTCCGTCGCTCGCATGCTCGGGCGATCCGCCATCCGTTCCCACCACGCGACGACCTCTGGATTCTCGGCCATCATGTCCGAAGCGACCGGTGCCTTGACGAAATAGTCGATCATCGGCGCGACATGGAGATCGGCGAGGCTGAGGGCGCTTCCGCATAGCCATGGGCCATTCGCCATCAGATCACTAATCGCCCGCAGGCAGGTCGGCGCCCGATCGAGTGCTGGCTGCAGCTTGGCAATATCCGTCTGCCTGCCGCTCAGAGGCTTCGAGACCTGCTCGACATAGATGCCCCAGACGAGGGTCGGGTAGAGATAACCATCCGCGATGCTGATGATCTGGTTCATCCGCGCCCGGGCGCGGGGGTCAGCGGGCTGCAGAACGGGTCCTTCAAAACCTTCGTCCACATATCTGGTGATGGCGCCGGTCTCATAGAGTGCGAAGCCGCCGTGCTCGAAGGCAGGAATACGCCCGAAAGGCTGCCTTTCCAGATAGGTGGCGGGCGGGCCGCCTGTCGCGAAGACGTCGACCGGCGCCAGTTCATAGTCAACGCCCTTCTCGAAGAGCGTCAGCCGCGCCGCGCGCACATAGACACTATAATCGGTACCGAACAGTGTTGGCTTCTGCATTGGCCGTCTCCGAACCTTGCCTCACTTCGCTGCAGCGAACGCGATGGCGGCAAAAGAAAAGCCCCCGGAGCTCAGCGCTTCGGAGGCTTCAGATGTTCGATGAAAATCGGAATCAGTTCAATCGCGACTGCACCTTGCCGACGGCGTCCTGGAAGAGTGCATCCCGGGTGGCGGCGTCCGCCTTCTTCGCAATGACGCTTTCGGCAGCGGCGATCGCAAGATCGACAGCGGCAGAGCGCACGGCGCCAATCGCTTCCGCCTCGGCCTGCTTGATCTTCTGCTCGGAAAGCGCATTGCGGCGAGTGACGAATTCCTCCGTCTTCTGCTTGGCTTCCGCCGTCAGAGCTGCAGCTTCACGCTCGGCAGCGGCGACGATCTGCGCGGCATCCGCTTCGGCTTCCTTGCGCTTGCGCTGGTATTCGGCAAGCAATAGCTGAGCCTCGTCACGCAGACGCTTTGCCTCGTCGAGTTCCTTGCGGATGTTTTCGGCCCGCTCGTCGAGCGACTTCGCCATCATGCCCGGCACTTTGAGATAGACGATCAGAGCCAGGAAGAGGACGAGACCGACGAACGCAAAAAATGTTGCATCGAATGCCATCGGATCAGGCCTCCGTCTTCACGGCTGCAACCGCAGCCTTGATGTCATCGCCAGTTGCCTTGGCGCCGATCAGCTGATCGACGATGGCAGATGCGGTTTCTTCGGCGATCTGGCCGACTTGGGCAAAAGCCTGCGCCTTGATCTCTCCAATGCGGGTTTCGGCCACCGCAAGCTTCTGAGCTAGTTCGGCCTCGATCGCAGCACGGTCGGCGGCAGCCTTCGTCTTGGCGGCTTCGCGGGCGGTTTCGGCAATCGAATGCCCCTTGGAACGGGCGGCGGCCAGTTCCTTTTCATAGGTCTCGACGGCAGCATCCGCTTCCGCCTTCAGGCGGGCGGCCTCGTCGAGGTCCTGGGCGATCCGGTCATGGCGGTGTTCGAGAATGCCGCCAACGCGCGGAACGATGACCTTCTTCATCAGGAGATAGAAGAGGCCGAAGGTGATGACGAGCCAGAGGATCTGCGACGGGAAATAGGTCGCGTCGAAGGGCGGGAAGGTTCCGCCACCGTGCTCGCCTTCATGGGCGACGCCGGTTTCGGTATGCACTTCGCCAGCGGGCGCGGCATGCGTATCGCCCGCAGGGGCGGTGCCCGGTGCTGCAGGCGTTTCAGGAGCGGCCGGCGCGGTCTGCGCATGTGCCGAGGTCACGAACATCATCACCTCCAGGTGTATTCCAAATGCGAAGGATCACGGCGCGCTTTTCCAAGCGGCCGCGATCCCGATCCCTGGCCAGGTATCAGACTGCGTAGAGCAGCAGGAGAGCGATGAGCAGCGAGAAGATGCCCAGAGCTTCCGTAACGGCGAAGCCGAATACCAGACGGCCGAACTGGCTGTCAGCGGCGGACGGGTTGCGCAGGGCGCCCGAGAGGTAGTTGCCGAAGATGTTGCCGAGGCCGAGAGCCGTGCCGGCCATGCCAAAGCAAGCCAGACCTGCACCGATGAACTTTGCTGCTTCCGCTTCCATGAGAAACTCCTTGAAATGGTTGTTGCGGCTGATGACTGACGCCTCAGGACGCCAATGTCGTTATCCTTAGTGCCCGCCGGGATGGATCGCGTCGTTGAGGTACATGCAGGTCAGCACCGCAAAGACGTAAGCCTGGAGGAAGGCGACGAGGAATTCGAGACCGGTCAGGGCGACCGTCATGATGAGGGGAAGGACTGCACCGCCGATGCCGAGTGCGCCGAGGGTTCCAAGCGAGGCGACGAAGCCTGCGAACACTTTCAGCGTGATGTGGCCGGCAAGCATGTTCGCGAAAAGACGAACGGAGAGCGAAACCGGGCGGGAGAGGAACGAGATGATTTCGATCGAGACGACCAGCGGCAGCAGCGCGCCCGGCACACCGCTCGGCACGAAGAGCTGCAGGAAGTGCAGGCCGTGCTTGTAGAAGCCGTAGACGAGGACCGTGCCGATGACCAGAAGCGCAAGCGCGAAGGTGACGATGATCTGGCTGGTAACGGTGAAGAAATAAGGAAACATGCCGAGCAGGTTCGCGGTCAGCACGAACATGAACAGCGAGAAGACCAGCGGGAAGAACTTCATGCCGTGGCTGCCCGCGCCTTCGCGCAGCATTCCGGCGATGAACTCATAGGACATTTCCGCGACCGACTGCGCCCGTCCCGGGATGAGGCCGCGCTGAGACGTCGCAAAATAAAGAAAGCCTGCAGCGCAAGCTATGGTCGCGACCATGAAAAGAGATGCATTTGTGAAGGAGAAGTCGATGCCGCCGATCTCGATCGGAACGATCTTGCTGATCTGAAACTGATGGATCGGATCGTTTGCCACCGTCTACCTCTTTCCTTCGCCGCCGAAGCGACTTTGCTCATTATCGAAGCCGCCGAAGGCCGCTTCATTTCCCATCCTTGTCGTTCCGCTTCTGCATGGACGGTGGCGGAGCCACCATGCCGACGGAGCGGAGCACATTCAAAACACCGGCACAGAAACCGAGGAGAAGCAAAACGATCAGCCCCCACGGCGACGTACCGGCAAAACGGTCGAGCATATAGCCCAGGATGGCGCCAACCGCGACGGCGGAGATGAACTCGGAGGAAAGCTTGAAGCCAAGAGCCATGCCCTTGCGGCTTTCTTCCGATTGCGCGTCCCTCTTCGCCTCTGCCACGTCTTCGGCCTTCCTGTTCGCAAGCTCTGCGGACAGGCGCCTCCGGCGCTCTTCCAGACCATCGTCCCGATCATCCGTCATTCGCGTCCTCCCCTCCTCCGGCTTCCAGACCCAACAGCCTGCATGCCGGCCGGCCATCTATAATGCAGCCAGCGAGGGATTTCGCGCCTTCCGGCCCGTTTTCAAGTCGCGCGCAACATAGTTTTGAGCGCCCATATAGTCAAGGCGTCCAAGGCTGTTAGACTGAGGTAAATTAGCCGAGAAGTTTCATATAGTTACAGGCAATGCAACCTGAGCCGGGTAAAACTGTCGCGGGAATCGCTGCCCATTGTGACGCCGGGGGAAGCCTCAGCTCCAGCCGCCGCCATAGGTGCGATAGAAGACATGCAGGCCGATGCGGCCGACCTTCTTCATCGTGCGCGCCCAAGCCGGCCGTACATAGACGGCATGGTAGTGGGTGGCGGACCCCACTTCCGGCAGCCAGATCTTGCCCGCCGTCACCGCCATTGCCACTTCGCGGGCCATCTTCCAATGATATTGCGAGCGGATGCGGTCCTTGATCCGGTCGCAGGCGAAGGAAAACTGGCAGCGATTGCGCCAATCCTCGTTCTGGTAGACGACGTCGCAAATCGTGCCCGGATAGGCAGGATTGCGGACGCGGTTCAGAATCACCTGAGCAACCGCCGCCTGGCCGCGGGCGGATTCGCTGCGCGCTTCGAAATAGATGCCGGAGGCGAGGCATTGCTGTTCACGGGCGGAGAATGCGGAAGGCGGCAGCGGCGTCGCAGCCCAGGCGTGATCCTTCGGCCCGATCGGCGGAATGAACCGGCCCACATTCGGCTTTTCCTTCAGAATCGCATCGAAGGGCGACTGCTTGGCGAAATCGGGCTCCGGCGGCGCATAGGCGGTCGCGAGCACGTCGGCATGGCTGTTGTTGATGAGGCTTGCGACCATCGGCAGGAGGCCGTCGTCCGGCTTCGGTTCTTCCTTCTTGCGGAAATAGAAGGAGGCGAGTTCGATCTGCTTCTGCGCCTTACCGGGCTTGGCAAAGGCCGTCAGCTCCTTGCGTGTTTCGATCGGCAGCGTAAGCGCGCTGGAGCGTTGCAGCACGGAACCCGCAGAAAAGGCCTTGGGCGGCTGCATCGGCTCGACGGCGACGACGCGTCCCTTCTTTGAGGCGCGGTTGACGCGCTCTTCATCCGGGCGCGGATCAGTGGATTTCTTCTCATCGACCAGGGCGATCTTGCGGCCATCCGGAAGAGTGATTCCCGCATTGCCGGAAACGGCGTCTTTCAGGCCCGGGAATGCCAGCGAGGCCTGATGGATCGAGCCTGCCGGGGAATTGGTGAGCACCATGCGCCACTGATCCGCGTTATTGAAACCGGTCAGAAGATCGGCGAGGTCTCCCTGGGCGGGAGAGGATGGAAAAAGCAGCCAGCAGGCGAGGCCGAAGACAGCCGGAGAAGTCCAGGCATCCGGACGGGACGAGGACTTGCGACTCAAAATACGCTTCGAACGCAAAACCGAAAACTCCACAACGGCAACGACGACCCGATGAAGATCGATCATTAACCTTGATGCGCGGTTAACGCGGATGGCCGAAGCGTCCTGAAATCCGGCTTATTTAGCAGATTCACATAAATGTCAGGGTGATGTGTATCAGATGATGACATGCGAGCCGAGCTCCACCACCCGGTTGGCCGGCAGGTGGAAATAGTCGGAAGGATCGGTCGCGGTGTTGGCCATGGCGATGAACAGCCGGTCCTGCCACATCGGCATGCCGGATTCGGCATCCGGCACGAGCTTGCGGCGGCCGAGATAAAAGGAGGTCGACATGATGTCGAACTTGAAGCCAGTTTTCCTCAAATAAGCGAGCGCCTGCGAGACATTGTGCGACTGCATGAAGCCGAAACGCAGTTCGATCAGCGTGAAACGCTCGGAAATCTTCTCGATCTTGAACCGCTCTTCCACGGAGACGCGCGGCTTGTTGACCGTCACGATTGTCAGGATGACGTTCTTCTCGTGCAGAACGTGGTTGTGCTTGATATTGTGCAGCAACGCCGCAGGAGCCGTTTCCGGATCGCTGGTCAGGAAGATCGCCACGCCCGGCACCGAGACCGGTGCATGATCGCTCTTCTTCTCCACCATGGGGACGAAGGTCGCAAGCGGCACGTCTATGCGGCGGGTCTTTTCGAAAAGAATCGCCGCACCGCGCTTCCAGGTCCACATGATGATGGTGAAGATGATTGCCATCGTGATCGGCACCCAGCCTCCGTCGTGGATCTTCAGGAGATTGGCGCCGAGGAAGACCAGTTCCAGCGCAAGCAGCGGCGCCAGCGTGGCGATGGCCAGTGTCTGTGGCCATTTCCATTTCGCCCGCACGAATTCGAAGGCCATCAGCGTGGTGACGACCATGGCGCCGGTCACGGAGATACCATAGGCGGTGGCGAGCGCCTCGGAACTCTCGAAGCCGAGCACCAGCGCAGTCACGCCGACCAGAAGCAGCGTGTTGACCGACGGCAGGAATATCTGGCCGATATTGGTCTCGGAAGTGATGAGTATCTGCATGCGCGGCAGATAACCGAGGTGGATCGCCTGACGCACCAATGAGAACGCGCCGGTAATCACCGCCTGGCTGGCAATGATGGTTGCGGCCGTCGCCAGGATCACCATCGGCAGCAGCGCCCATTGCGGGAACATCAAATAGAAGGGATCGGACATCGCTTCCGGGTGCTTCAGCACGAAGGCGCCCTGCCCCAGGTAATTGAGCGTCAGGGCCGGAAACACCAGCACGAACCAGGCCCACTGGATCGGCCGGCGTCCGAAATGACCGAGGTCGGCATAGAGCGCTTCCGCCCCGGTGACCGTCAGAAAGACCGCGCCGAGCACAACGATGCCGACAAAGCCCTCGTGCAGCATGAACTCCATAGCGTACCACGGATTGAAGGCTGCCAGGATACTGTAGTCATCGGAAATATGAACGACGCCGAAGCCCCCGATGGCGATGAACCAGAGAGCGGTGATCGGCCCAAAGAAGGCCGAAACAAGCCCCGTTCCCTTCGACTGGATGGCAAAAAGCGCGATCAGGATGCCGACCGAAATCGGCAGCACGGCATTCTGCAAGGTCGGCGTCACGAGCTTCAGCCCCTCGACAGCCGACATGACCGAAAGCGCCGGGGTGATCATCGCATCGCCCAGGAAGAGCGCCGCGCCGATAAGGCCAAGCAGCATCAGGAATGCCTTATGGCCATTGGCCGTCTTGGTGAGCATGGCGAGCAAAGAAAGCGTACCACCTTCGCCATCGTTATCGGCACGCAGCAGGAAGAGCACGTATTTGAACGTCACGATGATCGTCAGCGCCCAGATCATCAGCGAGATAAGGCCGATGATTTCGGTCTGCGTAACGCCGTCATGGGCGACCGGCTTCAGGGCCTCGCGGAACGCGTAGAGCGGGCTCGTGCCGATATCGCCGTAGACGACACCGACGGAGCCAAGCGCAAGCGCGAAAAGGCTCTGCCCCTTCGTTTCTTCGGTGACATGAATTTCAGCGGGTTGACCCATGGCGTGTCTGGCTTCAGAGCCAGCCTTTCCAGCGGAAGACGAAAAAGGGAATAATGGCGGACAGGATCATCGCGACGATTGCGAGCGGATATCCAAAGTGCCAGTCGAGTTCCGGCATGAGATGAAAATTCATGCCGTAGATGGAGGCGACGAGCGTCGGCGGCAGGAAGACGACCGATGCGATCGAGAAGATCTTGATGATGGCGTTCTGTTCGACATTGATGAGACCGAGCGAAGCATCCAGCAGGAAGGCGATATTGCCGGCGATGAAGGCGGCGTGTTCCGACAACGTGTTGACGTCGTGCGCAACCGTGCGACAAAGGCTGGCATCGCTCTTGTCGCCCTTGATCAACGGGACGTTCATCAGGAAGGTCAGGAGCCTGGAAAGCGAGCCCAGACTGTCACGCACCTTGCTGATCAAACGATGATGATCGGCGATGTCCGCAAGCTTGGCTTCCAGGAACCGCGGCGCACGGCGTCTGCCGTGATCACGGAAGATATCGGACGACAGCTTGTCGACACGATCGACCGTGTTTTCGAGAATCTCGGCCGTGCGATCGGCTATCGTCTCCAGCAGTCTCCCGAGCAGCGTCACGCCGTTGCGCATCTCGTCTGGCGCGCGGCCGAGAGCGGCGATGAAGAGCTGAAAACTCTTCGGTTCCGCGTAGCGGACAGTGATCAGCCGGTTGCCCGAGAGGATGAAGGCCACGTCGGTGAGCTGGGGATCCTTGCCATCCGCACGCCAGACCAGAGAAGCGGTCATGAAGACTGCGTCCTTCTCGATGTAGAGGCGGCTCGACGGCTCGATGTCCCTGAGGTCAACTCGGGTCGGGACCTGAATGCCGACAAGCCCCTCCACATAGGCATCTTCCTGCGGTGTGGGGTTTACGAGATCGATCCACGTGACATCGTCTGGAAGCTGCGGCAGCGCCTCTGCCGGCAGAAGCGTCCTCGTCGAGCCATTGGCGCTATAGGCATTGATCAATCTTTGTCTCCGGCCGAAATCCGTCGGCCTTGAACGAGAAGCGGGCTTGCCGGCTCCTTCCAGGGCCATTCGGCCTCCAGCGGGACGCGCCTATAAAGATAGCCATAGTCAAAATCAAGAGGCGTATAAACGTCGCTGTCAGCGCGGCAACATGACTCCGGCCCGCAGGATGTTCAAGAGGGCATGCGGTTGCGAGACGAATCTCGATCGGCATCAAGGTCTTGGCCGAGAACGCCGACCCTATCCACTTCCGACCAAAGTCGAACGGTTCGTTTGCCGCGATGGCATTTCGCTTATACGGATTTTATTCGAAAACGATGGCCGGTGTCTGTCGTGGGGCGCGACCTCCGAGCTCGGCCCAGACCTTTGCGGCGATCTGCCGGTAGATCTCCGCCGTCGCCCCTTGCGGATCGGAAACGACCACCGGAGTTCCGGCATCGGACCGCTCGCGGATGTCGATCGTCAGCGGCACCTCGCCCAGGAAGGGCACCCCGATCCGCTCTGCCTCGCCGCGTGCGCCGCCGTGGCCGAAGATATCGTAGCGTTTGCCGGTATCCGGGGCGAGGAAATAGCTCATGTTCTCGATGATGCCGAGCAGCGGCACCTCCACCTTGCGGAACATGGCGATCCCCTTGCGGGCGTCGATGAGCGCCAGATCCTGCGGCGTCGAGACGATGACGGCGCCGGCAAGCGGCACCTGCTGCGCCATGGTGAGCTGCGCATCGCCCGTGCCGGGCGGCATGTCGACGACCAGCACGTCGAGCTCGCCCCAGGCCACTTCGCGCAACATCTGCATCAGCGCCGACTGGACCATCGGGCCGCGCCAGATCATTGCCGTCTCCTCATCCACGAGGAAACCCATGGACATGGCCTTCAGGCCATAATTCTCCATCGGCTTTATGATGCGATTCTCGATCTGTTGCGGGCGGCCGGAAATCTTCAGAAGCCGCGGTACGGAAGGGCCGTAGATGTCGGCATCCAGAATGCCGACGCGCAAGCCATTCGCCTGAAGCCCGAGAGCGAGATTGACGGCCGTCGTCGATTTGCCGACGCCGCCCTTGCCCGAGGCCACCGCGATAATCGCGCCCACTCCCGGTACGCCAGCCTTCTCGCGCTGTGGCGGATGAGAATGTCCCGAAGCATGACCAGGGGATTGACCGGCAGAGGACGGAGGCTGCGGGCGCGGCGGCGGTGACGAGCCCGCCTTGCGGTCCGCCGTCAGCGTCACCAGCGCACCCTTGACGCCCGGCATCGCCTTGACGCTGCGCTCGGCAGCGATGCGCAACGGCTCCAGTTCCTGCGCACGCTCGGACGGCACGGTGATGGAAAAATAGACCTTGTTGTCGGAAATAAAGACATCCGACACCATGCCGCGCGAGACGATGTCGCCTTCCAGATCCGGACCGCGCACCTTCGAAAGCACCGCCAGCACGTCTTCCTTCGTCACGTCGGACATTTTTCAAACTCCCGATTTCTCAAGCATCCTCCCGAAACGAAAGGTTGCTTTCGGCGTATATAGGTGTTCCGCATTGCCGGGAGCAAGAAAGATTAAGCCGCCGTCCGATCGGCAGCCGTATGGCGCACTGATCGAACGACGGCTTTTCTTGGCACGCCTCTTGGGGCGCTTCACAGTCCCCTCTGGACCTGTACCATACAGAAGCACGAAACATGCCAGACGGGAAGATGCTTCCTTTTATTGAGTTTTTTCAACTACTTCTGATGGGAAATACTGCTGCAGCGCAGCAACCTGCCAGATCCGGACGCTTTTTTCGTCGATCTAGCCTTGGGCAGTGATGAATTTGTGTGCAGTGCAGCACGGATTTTTTTACTTTATCAAGCCGATACGGAGTGCCTTGGCCACTGCTTGGGTGCGGTTGACCGTGTCGAGCTTTTTTGCCGCACGGTTCAGGTAGTGATTCACTGTATGCTCCGAGAGACCGAGGATCTCGGCGATTTCCGCGCTGGTCTTACCGGCAGCCGTCCAATTCAGGCAGTCGATCTCGCGGTCCGTCAGCATGTCCGTGACGCGCACGTCGAGATTACGGATTTCAGACAGCCGCTCAAAGACATGGATGGAGATATACATCAGTTCCATCATCTGCTGACGGGTGAAGGGCGGGCCGTCGCCGGCGAAGGAAACCGCGCCGCGGCCGCCGGACATGTCATGCACCGGGAAATAAGCGCCACGGACGATGCCGAAACGCCCAAAAATGCTGCGCACCAGCGGGCCGCGCCGCTCGGGACCGACCGTTTCCAGATCGAAGGTTATCGGCAGGGTCGAAGCGTGGAGCCTGCGAAGGATGGGACTCGTCCGCATCAGTCCTTCGCGATCGAAGTGGGCCATCAACTCGGCCGGCCAGTTCGTGATCACGGTGTTGCTGGACAACTCGAGAGAGGTGGCCGGGGGAAGGTTGAGAACCATGAAGGTTCGGCAGCCGTAATGTTCCATCACTCGCTTCATGAACCGGAACACGTCGAACTGAGTCCTGAGACCCGCGATCTCTTCGACATTTCCGTCAAAGGCCGGAGTTTTTCCAGCTTTCTCGGTATTGATGGACATCACTTGCTTCTTTGCTCGCCCGCCGCAATCGAGCGACCCATGGCATTTCCCATACATCCGCCTCGAACCGGCCATTCGTTATTTATTCGCAATACCTGCCGCGACGGAAATGCACTGAGGATCTTCTGGATCTCACTGAAGGCATTCCCGCCTGACGCACCCTTGGTCAAGGCTGCCATCTTGAGTTTAAATAAGTGCCAAATTTGTTGCTAATTATCAGTTCCGGCTTGTGATCGTGCCGTTTGCCCATTTTAAAAAATCTTCGCATGCTTCCAATCCTTTGTCAGGAGATAATTGTTGGGGATCAAATCAGCTATGCCGAACATTTGCGAACTCGCGTTTGAATGATACAGATTCGCCCGCCCTGACTGCAATTGGAGATTTTCCGTGACGACCACTTACAATTTTGAGGGTGCTGTCCTTTCCTCGTCCCTTTGCGAACTTGGAGAAGGCCCCACCTTCGAATCGGAGACCGCAACGCTCTGGTGGTTCGACATCCTTGGAAAGGCATTGCACGAACTGCATATGGCGACCGGTCGCGAAATCGTCCACACATTGCCGGTCATGGGCAGCGCGCTCGCCTCCATCGATTCTACCCGGCAATTGCTGGCGAGCGACAAAGGCCTCTTTGTCCGCGACCGGGCAAGCGGGAGGCTTTCTCCCTATCGTGAACTGGAGCCGGAAAAGCCTGGCAACCGCTCCAACGACGGTCGCGTACATCCCTCGGGCAGCCTCTGGATCGGCACGATGGGCAGGAAAGCTGAAGACGGTGCCGGCGCCATCTATCATGTGGCACACGGCGTGGTAACGAAGCTCTTCGATCGGATCAGCATCCCGAACTCGATCTGCTTTTCGCCGGACGGGACGATTGGCTATTACGCCGATACGCGGGTCAATCGGCTAATGCGCGTTCCGCTCGATCCCGAGACGGGCCTGCCGGCTGGCGACGCCACCGTGCTTGTCGATGAGAATGGCAAGCCGGGCGGCATTGACGGCTCCATCTGTGCAAGCGACGGGACGATCTGGAACGCACGTTGGGGTCAGGGGGCCGTCGATCACTATGCGGCGGACGGCACGCATCTGTCACGCCATCTCTTACCGGCGCGCAGGACCACCTGCCCGGCTTTCATTGGCGACGGGAGGCTTGCCGTAACCTCTGCCTGGGAGGGGCTGGATGATGCGGCCCGGGCCGGCGAACCCTTGGCCGGAGCACTTTTTGAGATCGCTGCGCCGATCCACTGCAATCCTGAACCCGCCTATCGCCCGTAAAATTCAAAGACGCGCCAAACTGCGAGAACGCTGAAAAGTTCCACCAAAATCGCCTAAAATTTCAGCAATTTGATCCGGAACCAATAGCCTTTCATGACATTTCCCTCTTGAACTGACGCGGCCAAGGAACCCCTCCTCGGGGAAACCGCGTGTTCAAAAAGGAACCCTAGCAGAGGAAGGTAGGATCGTTATGAAGAAGACCCTTAGCACGATGGCGGCCGCAATTCTCCTGGCATCTACAGCCATTGCGCCGGCATTCGCCCAGACCCAGCCGACTCCTCCGGCATCTCCGGCTCCGGCTACACCTGCCGCTCCATCCGATCCGGCTGCCAAGCCGGCTGACAGCGCGGCAACTCCTGCACCGAATACCGGCTCCGACATGGCTGCCTCTTCCGGCGGATATTTGACGGAGCAGAGTGAAACCCAGGTCAGCGCCAATGATTACATCGGCAAGCCGATCTATAATGCCGAAGACAAGAGCATCGGCGACGTCAACGACCTGATCATGGAAGAAAACGGCGGTATCGTTGCAGCCGTGGTCGGCGTCGGTGGTTTCCTCGGCATCGGCGAAAAGGATGTCGCCGTTCCGATGGACAAGATCACCATGACCCGGGATGCCGAGGACAACAATGAAGTGCGCCTGACAACGACCGAGACGGTCGAAGCCCTGAAGGCGGCCCCGGAGTTCAAGACGTTGGCGGACAAGCAGGCCGAAATGGACCAGACGACCACTTCGTCGACCGGTACGCAGATGCCTGCAGGTGGCGGCGCCGCTCCGAAGCAATAAAAGTCCGGAACGGGCGACACGTCGCCAATTCAGAAAAAGGGGCGGCACGCGGCAGTGCCGCCCCCTCTGTTTTACAAGAGCGAGCAGAAACGCAAGGCGTCGTATATCGCCGCATGAATGTTGCGGCTGGCAACGGCATCCCCGATACGGATGAGATCAAAGCGGCTATCTGGCTGCTTCATCGGCAAGGGCGGCTTGCGGGCGATCAGCGCACGGTAGTCCACCGCACCCAGGTTTTTCGACATCGGCTTCAGCGCCAGGTAGAGTTCGGCATTGGCGGCCGTTCCGTGTTCCACCACGACCTGCGCTACCCGCCGCTCCTGCTCTGTTTCGGTCGAAAAATCCGACCCCAGGACGGCCACCAGCGCATTGCCGTCGCGCCGAACCGATTTCAGCCGCGTATTGATGGTGACACGCACCTTCTTCTCCGCGAAGGCTCTGGCATAAGGCACATGGTTCATGCCGCCCATTTCCGGAGCGAAGAAGCGCTCGGGGGACACGACCTCCAGTTCCGCGCCCGTTTCCGCGATCACTTCCGCCGCACTCATGCCCGGATGACCGCCGTTATCGTCGAACAGCAGGACCGGACCAGTCGGTTTCACCGCCCCCGCCAGGATATCCCAGCTCGACGTCAGAAGTTCATCACCGCTTTCCACCTCGGGCATCTGCGCCACACCGCCAGTCGCAACCACGACCAAATCCGGCTCAAGAGCCAGCACATCTTCCGGTTCGGCGTAGACATCGTAATGAATCGCAGCACCGAGCCGTTCCAGTTCGGCAAGCCGCCAGTCGATGATGCCGATCATTTCCCTGCGGCGCGGATTGCGGACGAGAAGGTTGACCTGCCCCCCGGCTTCGCCCGCCGCCTCCAAGATCGTCACGCGATGGCCGCGCTCGGCAAGAACTCGAGCCGCCTCAAGCCCCGCAGGCCCGGCGCCGACAACCACAGCCCTACGAATAACGTCCGCTTTGAAAATGACATGTGGCATGTCCCCTTCGCGGCCCGTCGCAGCATTGTGGATGCAAAGCGCCTCGCCCCCCTCATAGATGCGATCAAGACAGTAGGTGGCGCCGACGCAGGGGCGGATGCGTGCTTCCTCGCCTCGCAGCACCTTTTCCGCGATATGCGGATCGGCGATATGGGCCCGGGTCATGCCGACCATGTCGAGTTTGCCGGTCGCAACCGCATGGCGGGCGGTCGCCACATCCGCGATGCGGGCCGCATGAAAGACCGGAAATCTCGTCGCCTCCCGCACCTCTCCGGCGAAATCCAGGTGCGGCGCGGACCGCATGCCCTGGATCGGGATCACTTCGTTCAAAGGGGCATCGTGATCGATATGGCCGCGGATGATATTCAGGAAGTCGATCTTGCCGGAACCCGCCAGGTAACGGGCAATCCCGATGCCCTCCTCCCGCGACAGTCCCTTGTTCCAGTCCTCGTCGGCAACCATGCGGATGCCGACGATGAAATCCGTGCCGACGGCCTTGCGCACTGCGTCGATCACCATCGTGGTGAAACGCAGGCGGTTCTCCAGCGAACCGCCGAATTCGTCCTCGCGGCGGTTGGTGGCCGGCGACCAGAACTGGTCCATCAGATGGCCGTAGGCCTCGAATTCGATGCCGTCGAGCCCGGCCGCCTGCATACGCTGCGCCGCGTCGGCATAATCGGCGACGATGCGCTCGACATCCCAGTCCTCCGCCTCCTTGGGAAAGGCGCGGTGCGCCGGCTCGCGGACCGGCGACGGCGCCAGCACCGGCAGCCAGTCGCCCTTGTTCCAGCCGGTGCGGCGGCCGAGATGGGTGAGCTGGATCATCACCGCCGCACCATGCTCATGACAGTCGTCGGCCAGGCGTTTCAGCCACGGCACGATCTCGTCGCGATAGGCATGCAGATTGCCGAAGGCGGGCGGACTGTCGGCGGAGACCACGGCCGACCCGGCCGTCATGGTGAGCGCAATGCCGCCCTTGGCCTTTTCCACATGGTAGAGCCGGTAGCGGTCCTTCGGCAGGCCGCCCTCGGAATAGGCCGGCTCATGCGCGGTCGACATGATGCGGTTCTTCAGCGTCAGGTGCTTGAGCTGAAACGGCTGCAGAAGGGGATCGTTGGAGGTCGACATCGGCTTCCCGGGCGTTGAGGCGATGGGCCATCATCGCCCAAGGCCGCCTACATCGCGAGAACCGTGCGCGGCGCGTTCTGTCCGAAGAGCGTCGTCTTGAGGGAACTCAGCTCCGTTCGATCGTCACGAAATCGCGATAGTGGTCCTGGAGATAGCGCAGCGTCGCGGTGCTGTCAGCGGGTCTGCCGTAGTAGTATCCCTGGCCCATGCCGCAGCCGAGTTCCTTGAGCTTATCGGCATCGGCCTTTTCCTCGATGCCTTCAGCCACCACTTCCAGATCCAGGCCCTCGCACATGGCGATGATCGCCTTGACGATATGTTCGGAAGCGCGGTCGGTGGTGATGCGCGAGACGAAGGCACGGTCGATCTTCACCTTGTCGAAGGTGAAGTCGCGCAGGCGGCCGAGACTCGACTGGCCGGTGCCGAAGTCGTCGAGCGCGATGCGCACGCCCTGCTTTCTGAGTTCGGTGATGATGCGCTGCGCCGTGTCAGCGGACGTCATCACCGCGGTTTCGGTGATCTCCAGTTCCAGCCGGTAGGGATCAAGGCCGACACGAGCCAGAGTCGAGAGGATGGTCTCGGTCGTGCCGGGGTCCATCAACTGGGCGGAAGAGAGGTTGAAGGACAGGAAAAGTTCGCGCGGCCACGAGAGCGCGGCCTCCGCAGCCTTGCGCAGCAACGTTTCAGAAAGCGCATCAATAAAACCCCGTTCCTCGGCGAGCGGCACGAAGATCGCGGGCGAGACGAAGCCCAGATCGGCATCGATCCAGCGGGCCAGCGCCTCGAAACCGACGACGGCACCGTCCTTGATGCGCACGATCGGCTGGAAATGCACATCGACCGCATCGGCAATGACGGCGTTGCGCAGCGCCTGTTCAAGCTGCGTCGCCCGCTTCATCTCCTGGGCGATCTCGCGGGAATAGACGGTGATCTGGCCGCGGCCGCGACGCTTGGAACGGTAAAGCGCGGTCTCGGCGCTCTTCAGCAGTTCCTCGAAATCCTCACCGGCAAAGGGATAGATCGCAAAACCGAACGAGGCGGAGAGACGCACATTGCGGTCACCGAGATCATAAGGGGCGGAAAGCACGTCCTTGATCATCTGGCCGATCCGTTCGGCCCCGTTCCGTTCGAAGACCAGCGGCAGGACGAATGCGAACTCATCGCCGTCGTGGCGGGTAACAGTCGCGCCGTCAGGAATGCAAGCCTTCAGTCGATGGGCGACCTGACAGAGGATCTCGTCGCCCGCCTCGGCGCCGAAAAGATCGTTGATGGGCTTGAACCCATCGAGATTGGCGATGCAAATGGTGAAGGGCGCGGGATCCTGAGCGCGCTCGGCTGCCAGGAGGCGAACCTTATCGCGGAGGCGGTAGCGGTTTCCGAGACCCGTCAGAGGGTCGCTGTAAGCCATCGCCTGCAGCTCATTCTGGCTGACCTGCGGCAATGGGTTTCCCGCCGACTTCATGAATAATCCCGTTACGCTTCAAGAACGAAGGCAGGATGAGGGAAAAAGATTAAAAAATCATGGCCCGGGCCTAGCTTACGCCAAAAGTTTGATTAATCGGTTAAGCATATGACCGCTTCACCGGAATATCGAGATAGGCCTGGAACACAGCTTCCAGCGCCTCGGGGCTGATCGGCTTCAGGATCACGTCGTTCATACCGGCGGCGAAACACTCGTCCCGATCGCGATCGAACGGGTGGGCAAGCACGCCAATGATCGGGATGGAACCATCGATGGTTTCGAGCGAACGGATTCGGGCGCTCGCCTCGAAACCATTCAGTTTCGGAAGCGTGACGTCCATCAGGATCAGCCGCGGCGAAAGTTCCCGCCACATACGGACCGCCTCTTCCCCATCGGCGGCGATCGCATATCGATAACCGAAACCTTCGAGGATCTGCGAGAAAACGATCTGGTTCACCTCATTGTCTTCGGCGACAAGGATGTCGATGACAGGGCCATCGGCGTTCACCCCCGTGTCGATTTGCCAGTCCTCCTCCGGCATATTCTCCGCAGCTTCCGCGGGCTTTTGCTGGAGCAGATGAACGACGTTGGACGCCAGTTCCTGCATCATCTCCAGACCGTTGACCGCAAGGGTCGGAATGTCATGCTGCCTGGCAATCTCCATGCATTCAGCGTCGCTCGCCACGTCAATGACGATGAGATCCATGCGGATGCGGGAATCTTTTACGAATTTCAGGAAGAGCCGGAGTTCCGCAGCAGTCGAAACCGACGATGTATCGAGCCGAAGCGTGGCAAGAATGTTCGATGCTTCGGCCTCCATTTGGGCGTCCGCCGAAACCATCAGAACCTTGCGGCCGGCGACCTCGGCGATGTCCCGCGCCGGGTCGGTACGCATATCGCGCTCGTGGCGACCGAAAGCAGCTTCCATCACCTGAAGCCGGTCCTTGCTCAGGACGGGCTCACGACCATCGTCACCTGTTCCGACGAGCGCCGTGATGTCTTCCATGGCTGTAACGATGTAGTAGCGGCCAGGTTTGCCGATGCGATATTTGTTGGCGATGATGATCGCGTCCGGTCCATCCGGCCGTGTCACGCGGTCGGCGAGTTGGACCGGTTCCCCGGTATCGAAGAGTTGCCGGTTGATGCCATCAAGGCGTTTTTCCAGTTTGGCGGAATGGATATCCGATCCCTTGTGCCCCAGGACGGCTTCGACCGGCAAACCGAGGAACCGGCTGGCAGCCTTGTTGACGGCGACGAAGGTGAAATTTCTGTCCTTCACCGTGATCGGGAACGGCAGATGGTCGAGCACTTCCTCGGTGATCTGCACCCGCTCCATGTCTGCCCGCCATTGCTCCTCGCGCTTCTTATGGTCCGAGACATCCCTGATCACGGAAACGCCATAGCCGGAGGGCAGTCGACGCTTGGTGAAACTCAGCCAGCGGTCAGTCCCGCGGCGCTCAAGCGTGTCGGCGCGCTCCTTCCAGAGGGTGGCGATCTGTTCGGCAACCCAGTCCTCGCGGCTGAGCATGCGGCGAGGGCTGGTACTGTCGGCAACGAAGCGTCCGCCGCTATCGTAAACCGCGCCGAGGAAATCCCTGAGGCGCGTGCCGGGTGCAAGAAATCCCTTGGGAACCGGCAGGAGGCTGAGCAAATGCTGGCTGGCGAAAACGATCTGGTCGTTCTTGTCGTAGACAAGCAGGCCGCCCGAGACGCCCTCGGAAATCACTTCGAGCAAGGCAGTCTGAATGTTCGCGTCTGCCGACGCCAAATCATTCATAGGATGGAACTCCCCGTATGCTTTTTCGGACTCGGTTCAGAGACCGGCCGTTATGCCGCTTGGTCGCCTTTCGGCGTTATTCCTTCTAGTTTCAGTCGTGCGGGGTCGGAAAACATGCTGGCTCCAAGTCCTCAACGAGTGATCCGGTCTCGCATGACGGTGCCCAGCCGGCCGTCACCCTGATCACACGCGGGGAGCTGGCACTCCCCCGGGTTTCATCCAATTCAATGTCAACACAAATATCGGTCTTGTCTTAAGGCCGGATTAATGAACACTCGTGCACTTGTGCGAACCTGTCCTCAAATCGGTTGAACGTGTCCATCGAGGCCTTTTCTTCCTCACCCGAATCCCGGACAATGATCCCATGTCCGTCAAACAACTGCCCGAGACGCTGATCAATCAGATTGCTGCCGGCGAGGTCATCGAAAGACCTGCCAGCGCTGCGAAGGAACTGATCGAAAACGCCATCGATGCGGGTGCAACCCGCATCGAGATCGCTACCGCCGGCGGCGGCAAGAGTCTCATCCGCATCACCGACAACGGCTCCGGCATGGATGCTGCCGATCTCGATCTGGCTGTCCGGCGGCACTGCACGTCGAAGATTTCCGACACGCTCGACGACATCCGCACGCTCGGCTTCCGGGGCGAAGCGCTGCCCTCGATCGGTTCGGTCGCCAAGCTCACGATCACCAGTCGGAGGGCCGGTGACGCAGCCGGCTCGCAGGTCGCGGTCGTCGGAGGCAAGAATTCCGGCGTCAAGCCGGCGCCCGCAAATCCCGGCACGGTGGTGGAGGTGCGCGACATATTTTTCGCCACTCCCGCCCGCCTGAAATTCCTGAAGACGGAAAGAGCGGAAGCCGGCGCCATCACCGAAATCGTCAAACGCATGGCGATTGCGTTTCCGAATATCCGCTTCGTGCTTTCCGGCTCAGACCGTTCCACCCTGGAATTCCCCGCGACCGGCGATGACCATCTCGCCCGCATGGCGCAGGTATTGGGAGCCGAGTTTCGCAACAACGCGATCGAGATCGATGCGGTACGCGAGGATGTGGCACTTTCCGGTTTCGCCGGCGTGCCGACCTTCCATCGCGGCAACTCTGCGCATCAGTATGCCTTCGTCAACGGCAGGCCGGTGCAAGACAAGCTGATTCTTTCGGCAATCCGCGGCGCTTATGCGGAAAGCGTACCGTCCGGTCGCTATCCCGTCGCGGTGCTGTCGATCACGCTCGATCCGGCGCTGGTGGACGTCAACGTGCATCCGGCCAAGGCGGATGTGCGGTTCCGCGATCCCGGACTGGTGCGTGGCCTCATCGTCGGCGCTATCCGCGAGGCGCTCGTGCGGGAAGGCGACCGCGCGGCGACGACCGGCGCGTCGGGCATGATGCGCGCGTTTCGCCCCGGCTTTTCATCCGTGCAGCCGGCTCCGCGCACGTCCTGGGCGGCAGCAGCCTCACCCTACCGGCCGCTTCATCCGCAACCGGCCAACGACTTTTCCGAGCAGGTGCAGTCGGGCTTCGATGTGCTGACCATGCCGGCTGCGCGCACCGACGCGTTCATTGCCGAACCCGTGGCCACGCCTGCTGCTGCGGAGGGTGCGCCGCGCCATCGTCTCGGGGCCGCCCGCGCCCAGCTTCACGAGAACTATATCGTCGCGCAGACGGAGGACGGGCTCGTTATCGTCGACCAGCATGCCGCGCACGAACGGCTCGTCTTCGAGGCGATGCGCAAGGCACTGGACAGCAAGCGACTGGCGAGCCAGGTCCTGCTGATCCCCGAGATCATCGACCTGCCCGAAGAGGATTGCGACCGGCTGGTGGGGCACGGGCAAGAACTCGACCGGCTGGGGCTTGTCATCGAGCGCTTCGGCCCCGGCGCGGTGGCCGTGCGCGAAACGCCCGCCATGCTCGGCGAAGTCGATGCGGCATCACTGGTGCGCGATCTCGCCGACGAGATAGCCGAATGGAACACGGCCGGCGGCTTGCGCGGCAAGCTCGAATATGTCGCCGCCACCATGGCCTGCCACGGTTCGGTCCGTTCCGGCCGGCGGCTGAAGCCGGAGGAGATGAACGCGCTTCTGAGGGAGATGGAAGCGACGCCCGGCTCCGGCACCTGCAACCATGGTCGGCCGACCTATATCGAACTCAAGCTCTCCGACATCGAACGGCTATTCGGCCGGAGTTGAAAACCGCTGGCAATCGGAGCCCTATCAGGATAGAGCAGGCATATGTTTTTCCGCAGGAGACGACAGATGAACCGGTTCGAAGGCAGCGGCTATCGCGAGGCCAAAATCCGGTATCTTGACGGCGATTACCAGATTCTCGCCGCAGGCTCCTATGTCGTATGTGCCATGACAGGCGCGCAGATCCCGATCGACGAACTGCGTTACTGGAGCGTCGCACGGCAGGAGCCATATGCCGATTGCGCAGCCTCGCTCGAAGCTGAAAAACGCGCCGGCGCCCTGCCGAACCAGAGCCGCGCCTAGGCTTTCGCTGAATTTTCCCTCAACCGCCGCTCACGGAAATTGGCGATCGCCGTATCGATCATCTTGCCCGGCGCCTGCGGATCGTCGAAGGTCATGTCGACCTCGACCACTTTCGCCTTCTGAGCCAACTCCTCCATGCGGCCGTGGTGGCCGGCAAGCCGCACCGCGTCCTTGGCGGTCGTGACGAGCGTCAGGTTCTCCTTCGCGGCATCATCCAAGAGGTCTGCGATCTCGTCCTCGCTGAAATAATGGTGATCCGGGAAAGCCCGCTCGATCATGATCCGTCCACCGATCTGTTTGACCGTACGGTAGAACTTCTCGGGGTCGGCAATGCCGGCGAAAGCAAGCAGCGGCCTGTCGGCGATCTCCGGGACCTCTCGCGGCTTCAACGCCGCAACATAGACCTGCTTGCCGGCGCGCGCCGCCTGGCGCACCAGCTTGTCGGCCGCCTCTCCGGTCCCGACCTTGAGGATCGCCGAGAGCTGGCGCATCTGTTCGGCGATCGGCGCCCTCACCGGCCCGCCCGGCACGAGATGGCCGTTGCCGATGCCGCGCACCGTGTCGATGACGACGAGCGCGAAGTCGAGCGCCAGGCGGGCGCTCTGGAAGCCATCGTCCATGATGATGAGGTCGACGCCTTCCTCGACCAGCTTGCGGGCACCGTCGACGCGGGTGCGGGAAATGACGGTCAGCGCCTCACGGCAGAGGAGCAGCGCTTCGTCACCAACCGCTTCGGCCCTGTGATGAGCGGGATCGACCACGGTCGTCACGTCAAGCGAACCGCCATAACCACGGCTCAGGAACCCGGGTTTCAGCCCCTTTTCCCTTGCCGCACGGGCAAGCGCAATCGCGGTCGGCGTCTTGCCCGCACCGCCGACGGTGAAATTGCCGACACAGAGCACCGGCACCGGCACGCTGGCCCGGTGCGCGCGCGCCATGCGGCGCCCCGCGATCCGGCCATAAAGGAAGGAAAAGGGGAAAAGGCCCCAGACACGCCAATCCGCTTTCGTCCACCAGAATGGCGGTGCTTCCGTTACCATGCGCTACGCTCTCCGGATGATCCGTCCTGAAACAGCCGCGAAGAAGATGGGAATTTCCCAGAAAAGGCAAGCCCCGGCGGAGGTTAGAGCGCTCCGGCCTTGGCGGGCAGAAGCGCCTCCAGTGCAGTGATGTCGTCGAGGCAGATGTCCGCGGTCGCTGACAGCGTCTCCCGGGAACCGGTGCCCGTCATGACCGCAACGTTGAGGCCGACGCCGGCCTGCTTGCCCATGTGCATGTCGTGATTGTTGTCGCCGACCATGGCGACGCGGACGGGATCGAGGCCGACCGAATGGCAGAAGCCAAGCAGCATGCCGGGCTCCGGCTTCACGCCATGGCCGCTATCGTAACCGGCAATGAAATCCAGATGCTCGATGAACCCGAAACGGATGGCGGTCTGGTGGATCGCCTTCTCGTTGTCGCTCGAGGCGACCCCGAGCTTGTAACCCCGCGCCTTCAACCGGGAGAAGAGGCTCGCAAGATCGGTGACCGGCACCGAAAATTCGGCCGAACGGATAAACAAATCATCGAGTAACCGGGTCAGTTCCGCGACATCGACGGGCGAACCGGCAGAGACGAAACCTGCGGCGATCTCGGCCGCATTGCCGGCGGCAAGCAGGCTGTCGGGCCGTGTATGGCCGGATACGGGATCCATGCCGCCGGAGAACAGAAGCTGCGGTTCGAGCTCGGCATTGCCGGCGGATGCGATGCGGGCAGCCTCGCGGTTTACCGGTCCCCAGCTTTCATCGTAACGCAACAGCGTCCCGTCCTTGTCGAACAGGATGCCGGCGATCCCTCTGAACTTTCCGGTGTTCATCGGACGGCGGCGGCAGCCGTTGCTGCTTTCGGCTGTAGCCGGGCACTCACTGTCAGCGGATTGATGTAGGGTTCCAATGCCTTGACCGTCTTCGAAAGGGCGCCGCGCATCTCTTCCATTGCGTCATAGCCCGAATCGACCATCTTGCGGCGGGCGAGGTCGTTGATCATCAGATAATGAACGGCCTTGGCCAGCATTTCGACATCCCGGACGATACGGGCTCCGCCCTTGCGCACGAGGTGCTGGTAGGCGTCGCGGAAATTCTGGATATGCGGACCGGAAAGCACCGCGCAGCCCAGCATGGCCGGCTCCAGCGGATTCTGGCCGCCCTCAGCCGCGGCAAGCGACTTGCCGACGAAGGCGATTTCGGTGAGCCGCAGGTAAAGCCCCATCTCGCCGATGGAATCGCCGAGGAAAATATCGGTCTCTGGCGTCAGCGGATCGTTACGCGAACGACGCGCGACAGTCAGCCCCGCCTCTTTCAGCATGGTTTCGATCGCATCGGCGCGATCGGGATGGCGCGGCACGAGAATGGTCAACTGGCCATTCTTCGGCTTCAGCGCACGATGGACGGTCGCAACCGCCTGCTCCTCGCCATCGAAGGTGGAGATCGCCGCCCAGGTCTGGCGGTCACCGATCTCCTTGCGATAACGGGCCAGCAGGGTCTCGTCGCAAGGGGGCGGATCCGTATCGCTCTTCAGGTTGCCGGAAACGATGACCGGCCAGGCACCGAGGTCGCGGAATCGTTCCGCATCGAGGTCAGACTGAGCCACGACCAGAGCCATCTTTTCGAACAGCGCCTCGGCAATCGAGCCATAGTTGCGCCAGCGGTCGAAGGAACGGTCGGAGATGCGGGCGTTGACGCGGATCTGGGGGATATAGCGGCGGGCGAGTTCAGAGACCGTCGTCGGCCAGATTTCGGATTCCGCCGTGATGCAGGCATCCGGCTTCCAGTAGGCGACGAAGCGCTTGATCGGAAATTTCACGTCGAGCGGCACGTATTGATGGATGACCTCGTCGGCAAGGCGCGACTGGACGAGGTTGGCGGAAGTCACGGTGCCGGTGGTGAGCAGGATATGGATTTCGCGGCGCCGCAGCTCGCGGATCAGCGGCATGATGGCGATCGTCTCTCCCACACTTGCGGCGTGCATCCAGACGAGCGGCCCCCGCGGACGGGGAAGGCTCGCATAACCCAGCCGCTCCAGCCGGCGGCTGCGGTCTTCCTTGCCCTTGATGGCGCGGTAGCTGAGATAGGGGCCGACCAGCGGATAGAGCACGATACCAGCCAGCCGATAGCTGAAAAGAGCCGTGCGCGCCAAGCCGCTGCTCATAGTACCTGCACCCGATCGATCGTGACCGCCGTCAATATGACAACCCCTCTTATTTCGTAATCCGTAGCCCAATTTCTTGTGTTTTACAAATGCGTCAAAATAGGGTCCTCGCAGGGGCGTCGTCAGGCGGAGGACTTGTATTCGGATGCGGCCCGGAGCCAATCCTCAGAGAGTGCGGCTTACCTCAGACAGGCTTGACGCCGGGGTCCAGCAACCGGTGCATATGAACGATGAAATAGCGCATTTCGGCATTATCGACCGTCTGCTGCGCCTTCGCCCGCCATGCGGTAAGCGCGCTTGCATAATCGGGGTAGATGCCAACGATATCGAGCTTCGAAAGATCCTTGAATTCCACGCCTTCAAGGTTCTTGAGCTCGCCGCCGAAGACCAGATGCAGAAGTTGTTTGTTTTCGCCCGTTTCCGTCATTGTCGATATCCGTTCATTCCAGCCTCCCCGGCCCCTCCTCTGCGGCATTCTCGAAGAAACGTCAACCCGCTCCGCCGGCAACCTTCGGCAGCAGATCACGAACCGCCCCTTCGGCACCGGCAACCAGCATTTCGTGGCGGACATCGCTCCGGTTGTAGACAAGCCGTCTGCCGTCAAGATCGACAAGGCGCCCGCCGGCACGTTCGACGATCAGATCGGCTGCGGCGAGGTCCCAATCGTGGGAATTGCGCTTGACGATCGTGCCGTCGATCCGGCCATCCGCCACCATGGCCAGCCGATAGGCCAGCGACGGGATGTGCCCCACGCGATGCACCATCTCGCGGAAGGCCGGATCGAATTTCTTGACGAGGCCCTCGTCCGCCGCGATCACCAGCTTGTTATCGGCGTGCCCGACGCTGACGGTGATCGGATCATCGTTCTTGAGCGCCGGGCCGTCCTTGACCGCGGAGAATTCTTCGTTCAGCGCCGGCGCGACCAATACGCCCGCGACCGGCTGGCCGCGATGGACGACGGCAACCGAGACGCACCAGGTCTTATCACCATTGATGAAGGCGCGCGTGCCGTCGATCGGATCGACAACGAAGAGCGTCTCGCAGGACAGACGGGCGACGTCGTCATCCGTCTCCTCGGACAGCCAGCCGTAATCCGGCCGTGCTTTCCGGAGCAGGCTTTCGAGACGGTCATTGGCGGCGAAATCCGCGGCACTGACCGGAGACCTGCCCTCGTTCTTCCACCAGACCTCAGGCGCCTGGCCGAAGAAGCCATGGGCGACCTCGCCGGCCTGCCGCGCCGCATGGAGGATGAGGTCGAGGTCTTCCTGCCAATGCTCAGCAGCGCTCATCGGGATCACCGCCCCGCCAGCGTCATGCCCTCGATGGCGAGCGTCGGGGAAGCCACGCCGAACTTGCGGTCGATATCGTTTGCCGGCGTGATCCGCATGAACATGTCCTTGAGATTGGAGGCGATCGTCACTTCCGAAACGGCATAGGCGAGCTCACCGTTCTCGATCCAGAAGCCGGTCGCGCCGCGGCTGTATTCGCCGGTGATCATGTTGACGCCTTGGCCGATCAGTTCCGTCACGTAAAAACCGGTGCCGACCGACCTGATCAGGTCCTCGGGAGAAATGTCGCCGGGTTCCAGCGCAAGGTTGGTCGAGGCGGGCGTCACCGCCGTGCCGCCCCGCACACCACGGCCGTTGGTCGTAAGTCCGAGCTCGCGGGCCGTCGAGGTCGACAGGAACCAATGTTTGAGCACGCCGTCCTCGATCATCACCATGCGCTCGCCCATCACGCCCTCCCCGTCGAAAGGACGCGAGGAGGCGCCCCGGACGACGAGCGGATCATCGGTGATGTTCAGTCCAGCCTTCAGCACCTGCTGGCCCATCCTGTCGCGCAGGAAACTCGTCTTGCGTGCCACGGACGCGCCGTTGATGGCGCCTGCAATATGGCCTACGAAACCACGGGCGATGCGTGGATCGAAGACAACGGTAATATTGCTGCCGGTTTCCACCTGGCGGGGATTGACGCGCTTGACCACCCGCTCGCCGGCGCGGCGACCGATCAGCTTCGGATCATCGAGATCGGCGGCATAGAGGCGGGCGTCGAAATCGTAGTCGCGCTCCATCTTCGTGCCCTCGCCAGCGATCACGCTGACGGATCGACCGAAGCGGCTCGCCATGTAGCTGCCGGAAAAGCCGTGCGAGGTGACAAGCACGAGACCGCCCATGCCTGCGGAGGCTCCAGCACCGGAGGAATTGGTGACGCCCGGAACGTCGAGCGCCGCCTGCTCCATTTCGAGCGCCGCCTCCCGCAATGCCTCGGTCGGAACATCCGTGCTGTCGAAAAGATCGAGATCGGGGTAGGATTTCGCAAGGTCCTTCTGGTCCGCCAGGCAGGCGAAGGGGTCTTCGGGCGACACCTTCGCCATCGCGACAGCGCGTTCGGCGAGCGTCTTCATGTCGAAGCCGGGATTGGCCGAAACACTGGCAACCCTTTTGCCAATGAAGACGCGAAGCGAAAAATCATCGCTTTCGGAGGCTTCCGTTCCCTCCACCTTGCCCAGCCGGGCGCTGACGGAGCGGGAGCGGGAGCGCACGACCACCGCATCCGCCTGATCCGCCCCCGCGGCCCTGGCTAGATCGATGAGTTCGCTGGCGCGGGAAAGCAGAGCGGCGGAATCGATTTGGGAGGTCATGATTGCAAGCCTTTCATTCTCGTCCCATTTATTGTGCACTGTCAGAAGCATCAAGGGCGACTCGCCGATTCTTGAGAGGACCAATGCCTGCCGAACTCCGAAAGTGTCCCGCATGACCGCACCCGGCTCCCTGCTTTCCCAAATTCTTCTGCTTCTGGCTGGAGCGGTCCTCGCTGCACCGCTGTTCAAAAAGCTCGGACTGGGTACGGTACTCGGTTATCTCGCTGCGGGCGTAGTCATCGGACCGGTGCTGCAGCAGATTATCGATGCTGAAGAAGTGTTGCACTTCTCCGAGTTCGGTGTCGTCTTCCTGCTGTTCATCATCGGGCTGGAACTGAAGCCCTCGCGGCTCTGGCAAATGCGCGGCGACGTTTTCGGACTCGGTCCGGCGCAGGTGGTGCTGACCGGCCTCGTGCTGATGATGCTTGCCTATTTCACCAACATGGCAGACTGGCGCGGCAGCCTCATCATCGGTTTCGGCCTGGCGCTCTCCTCGACCGCCTTCGCATTGCAGATCCTGAACGACGAGGGCGACATGAACAGCCGCTACGGCCAGCGGTCGTTCTCCGTGCTGCTTTTCCAGGATCTCGCCATCGTACCGCTTCTGGCGCTGATCACGATTCTGGCCCCTGGGACCACGGAAGCGGAAGCAACGCCACTCGTCGATTTCGCCGTGGCCGTTGCCGCCGTCGGCGCGATGGTGCTTGCCGGCCGCTATCTGCTCACTCCAATGTTCCAGGTGATCGCCCGCACGGGGGCGAGGGAGGTGATGATCGCCGCCGCACTCCTCGTCGTGCTCGGATCAGCCACGGCCATGCAGGCTGCCGGCCTTTCCATGGCGATGGGAGCCTTCCTCTCCGGCGTGATGCTTGCCGAATCCTCCTACAGACATGAGCTGGAAGCGGATATCGAACCATTCCGCGGCCTGCTGCTGGCGCTCTTCTTCATGGCGGTCGGCCTGTCGCTCGAAGTCCACGTCATCCTGGACAACATCCTCTTCATCCTGCCGGCGGTGCCGATCTTCATGGCCGTCAAGTCGCTGATCGTCTACGGGCTGTGCCGCCTCTGGGGATCGTCGCACAACGATGCCGTCAGGATCGCCTTCCTGCTGCCGCAGGGTGGTGAATTCGGTTTCGTGCTTTTCACGACAGCGACCGCCGCGGGCCTCCTCTCCTCCGCGACCGCCTCGCTGCTCATTGCCATCGTAACCCTCTCCATGGCGCTCACGCCGCTCGGCGCGGCACTTTCCAAGCGCTTCCTCAGCGGTGAAACGCGCGAGGAACTGGAGGAGGATTTCGACGGAGCAGGCGCCGACGTGCTGATGATCGGCTTCTCGCGTCTCGGCCAGATCGCCGCGCAGATCCTTCTTGCCGGCGGTCGCGAGGTGACGGTCATCGATGATTCCGCCGACCGCATACGTCAGGCGGCATCGTTCGGCTTCCGGATCTATTTCGGCGACGGCACGCGCCGCGACGTGCTGATCGCCTCGGGCATAGAGCGGGCAAAAGTCGTCGCGGTCACCACCCAGAAGCGCGAGACGACCGACCGGATCGTCGACCTGATCCGCTCGGAATTCCCTGACGTGCGCCTCTTCGTGCGCTCTTACGACCGTATTCACTCCTTGTCGCTTCGGGCCCGGAATATCGAATACGAACTGCGCGAGACGCTGGAATCCGGTCTTCTCTTCGGCCGCCGGACGCTGGAGGCGCTCGGCATGTCTGAAAACGAGGCAGAGGAGATCGGCGACGATATCCGCCGGCGCGATGAAGAACGGCTGCAAATCCAGGCAGTCCAGGGGCTCGGTGCCGGCCGCGAGATGCTCTTCAACAGTCCGGTTCGGCCGGAGCCGCTGATCAAGCCGAAGCGGGCGCCCGTCATGGACGAGATGGGTTCGGAGCCGGCGGTGGCGGAGACCAGCTAGGGCAGGTCGACCGCCTCTGTTCTTCCCAGGCAAGCCGGCGCTACTTATTGCGCTCGGCCATCGCGACGATCGTTGCAAGGAGTTCTTCTTTGGCCTGCGACGGTGTGATCTCGCCGGTCGCAGCAGCGTGGGAAAGAGCCTCTGCCGCGCCAAGCATGCTCCACAAACCAGCCGACCTGATAGTGCCCGCCTTTGCAAAGGGGGCAAGAACAGCCCGGCACTTCTCCATGAAGACAGCCTGGTAATCGCGCTTGATCTTTTCAAGCTCCGGGGAACCGGCAAGGGCGGCGATGACGCCCGGTATTTCACGCCCCTGCTGCAGGACGCAATCCACATAAGAGGAGGCGATCACCCGGGCACGGTCGCTCAAGTCGGCTTCGCCCTTCTCCAATGCAGCGTCCATAACGGCTGTCTGGCGCGCATCGAACTCCTGGTAGAGAGCTATCAGCAAGTCCGGACGGGTGGCGAAATGATCGTATACAACTGGCTTGGCGACCCCCGCGCCCTCGGCCAGACGACCGAGGGTCAAGGCATCGGTCCCCTCGTCTCGGGCAATTTTCCATGCCACATCGAGAAGCTGACGATGCCGGGCCTCGCGCGTGAGGCGCTGGCGTGGACGGCGGGTGGTTTGCTCTTCCATGCTTGACTTCACTATATACTAAAAGTAAATTACTAAAAGTATATAACTTCCAGGCCTCCACAGCAAGCTCATCAGGAGTATCCGACATGCATGCCCTTATCGTCGTTGCGCATCCCGAGCCGGGTTCCCTTACCCATAATGTCGCTGCCCATATCGGACACGGTATATTACCTGCGATCCGGCCGATTCTTTCGAGATCGCCGACCTCGCCGCCGAAGGCTTCGATCCCCGGTTTACGGCGGTCGATCTGGCGGTCCATCGTCGCGAGATGGCCGCTTCCGCGGACGTCATCGCCGAACAGGCGAGAATAGATCGCGCCGATGCGCTTGTACTGGTCTATCCCGTCTATTGGTGGTCAATGCCGGGACTGCTGAAGGGGTGGATCGACCGCGTCTTCAGCAATGGCTGGGCCTATGACGAAGGCGCCGATCTGAAACTCGTCAAAAAACTTCAGCGGCTCCCTGTCCATCTGGTGGCCATCGGCGGCGCCGACATGCGCACCTATGCGAGGCATGGTTATTTCGGTGCCATGAAAACGCAAATCGACCATGGGATTTTCGACTATTGCGGCGCCAGGGTGGTGACTTCGGAGCTTTTGCTGGAGCAGCGGGAAGGAGAAGATCAGCGATTACAGACCGCGCGCACCATTGGCTGCAATCTCTTCAGAAAGAAGATGTCCCAGGCCGCCTAGCGATCTCAGGCTTCAATCGCTGCGTGAAGCGCGTCGATGGCGCGCTTCAAGTCGTCCTTCACGCCTTCGGATTCCTCCAGGATTTCACGGGCCCTCAGGAAATCCAGCACCCGGAACCGGTTGACCGAGGGTCGCAGGAAAATATGCGGCGGGTTGAGCTTCAGCTTGAGCGCGATACTCGCCTGCATGGTGAGCTGGCTCGCGCCGAACAGGCTGTCGATACGGCTCGGAACATGGGTGCCGTCCCCTTCCGGTGCGCCGACCACATCGACGCCGATCACCACGTCGGCAAGCTCCATCAGATGTTCGTAGGGAACCGGATTGAAGACGCCGCCGTCGACCATGATCCGTCCATTGACGCGCACCGGCATGAAAAGGCCGGGAATGGCCGCGGAGGCTGCGATCGCCGTGCGCAGTTCGCCCTCCTCCAGCACCACCTCCGCCTGGCCGTAATAATCCGTGGCCGAAATTTTCATCGGGATGTGGAGATCGGCGAAATCCTCCGGCACATCAGGCGGCAGGAAGGCATCCAGAATGAGTTCGAGATTGAAGTGGCCGAAGCGGAAACCGCCGAGCTTGTCGCGCATGGTGGCCGGGCCGAGGCTCCAGAGCTTGTTGAGCAGCACTCCGCGATTGCCGATCGTTTCCAGCGTAAAATTGCGGATCTCGCGGCCCTTCATGCCCGACGCCATGCCGGCTCCCATAATCGCGCCGATCGAGGAGCCGGAGATCGCTACCGGCCGGATGCCAAGCTCGTCGAGCGCCTCGATGATCTGGATATGCGAAATGCCGCGTGCACCGCCGCCACCGAGAGCGATTGCAAAGGTCAGCCCGCTTTTCCGTTTCGCGGACTCGACATCGGGAAGCGCAAGCTTGACGTTCATTCCTTTCCTCTCACGCCTTTCTTTCACATCGGCTGGTAGCGGAAGAAATCCATGCGAGTGTCGCCGAAGAGGCGGCTTTCGAGCAGTTTGAAGGCCGGATCCACCGCAGATTTCACGTCGGCACGTTCCTCCAGGATCGCCAGGGCGCCCGGAACCAGCCAGCCGCCCGTGTGGGCCGCGAGCAGGGCCGCATCGCCCAGACCCTGACCATAGGGCGGATCGGCGAAAAGGAAATGGAAAGGCTCCATCGTGCCGATCGCGCCAAGCTTCGTTGCATCGCGGCGCAGGATACGAGAGCGGCCATGCAAACCGAGATTGTCGATGTTTTCCCAGAGCAGGCCCCGCCCCTCGACGCCGTTCTCGACAAACAGGGCATGACGACAGCCTCGCGAGACGGCTTCGAGACCGACCGCGCCGGTGCCGGCAAAGAGATCGATCACCCGTGTGCCGTCCAGCGCTTCCGGATAGACGTGGCTGATGATGTTGAACAGGCTTTCGCGTGTCCGGTCGATGGTCGGCCGGATGGCATCGGTTTTCGGTGTGGCCAGGGACCGGCCGCGAAACTCACCACCTACGATCCGCACTGTCCGTCACCCCTTTGGCCCACGCGGCTTGCTGCCGGACCTTGCCCCGCCCGGACGCGAACCGCCCGGACGACCGCCAGGTTTGCCCGCGCCGCCCGGCTTTCCGCGACCGCCAGCGCCTTTCCCGGCAAAACCACCTGCGCCGGCTGGCTTGCCGCCAAAGGATTTGCCAGCCGGTTTTCCGCCGCGCGGCTTATCGCCGAAGGGCCGGTCGCCGGCAGGACGCTCGCTGCGCGGACGTTCGGAGCGAGTGCGTTCGGCACGCCCCTCGCCCGGGGAGAAGGATCGTGCGGGACGATCACCATCCTCGCGAGGCCGGCGTTCGCCCCTCGGCTTATCGAAGGACCGTTCGCCACGCGCCGGACGGTCTCCAAAGGGACGGTCACCACGCGGATGCTCGGAGCGCTTCTCGCCGGAGAAAGAACGGGCTGGGCGATCACCATCCTCTCGTGGCTTGCGATCACCACGAGGCCTATCGCCAAACGGGCGTTCGCCGCGTGGGCGATCACCCTCTTCGCGCGGCCTGCGGTCGCCTCTCGGACGGTCACCAAAGGAACGCTCTCCCCGTTCGGCCCGATCGCCAAACGAACGCTTGCGGCCGAAATCGCCGCCCTCTTCGTCGCGCGGACGGCGGGCCGGCTCCTCGGCGCGGATCCAGTCGCTGTCGTCGTCGGCGCGGTTCACCACGACGCGGCGATCATTTTCGGGCGCAGGCTTCTTGAACAGCCGTTCGGCGTCAGCACGCGCGGAGGTTTTTTGGGCCTTGCCGTCGGTGGTCGGGCGGGCGCCCGGCGCCATCCAGACATTGGCGGTGCGGCTGGTGCCCAGCGGAGGACGCTTCTTCGGACGCTCCTCTTCATCCCGATCCCGGTTGCCGAACGATTTGCCGCCGCGGGGCTTGTCCGGGAACTTGCGATCATCGCGCCTGGTGTCGAGCCGGCCGAGCGCCTTCTCGCGCCTGTCTTCCGGCTTGCCGGCGCGCGGACGTTCCGTCTTTTCCGGCTTTACGGCCCAATCGGACCGTTCGGCGCGCACCGGCTTGTCGTCTTCCGAGTCCCTGTCGTTGTAGAGCGGCGCGTCGAAATTCGCCTTCGCTTCCTCGATCAGGCGCGGCCCGAGTTGGTCGCGCAGCATGCGGCCACGCACTTCGATCACCTGGCCCTCGGGCAGATCACCGAGCTGGAACGGCCCATAGGAGATACGGATCAGGCGGTTGACCTCGAGCCCAAGCGCGCCGAGAACGTTCTTGATCTCGCGGTTCTTGCCTTCGCGAAGACCCATGGTGATCCAGACATTTCGACCCTGGCTACGGTCCAGCGTCGCGTCGATCGAACCGTAGAGCACGCCGTCGACAGCGATCCCTTCTTTCAGCTTGTCGAGCGCTTCCTGATCGATCTCGCCATGCGCGCGGACGCGGTAGCGGCGCAGCCAGCCCGTTGTCGGCAATTCCAGGACGCGCGACAGGCCGCCGTCATTGGTGAGCAGCAGCAGGCCTTCCGTATTGATGTCGAGTCGGCCGATCGAAAGCACCCGCGGCAGACCTTCCGGCAGGTTGTCGAAAACGGTCGGACGGCCTTCCGGATCAGAATTGGTGGTCACGAGGCCGGCCGGCTTGTGATAGAGCCAGAGGCGGGTGCGCTCGATCCCGCGGATCGGCACGCCATCCACCTCGATCTTGTCGTTAAGCGTCGCATTGACGACGGGCGTGTCGAGAAGCTCACCGTTCAGCTTCACCCGGCCTTCCATGATCATCCGCTCTATATCGCGGCGGGAGGCAACACCGGCGCGCGCCAGGAGCTTGGAGATGCGCTCAGGCTTGCCCTCGGCCTCGGCGGATATCGTTGCGGCCGGCGCCGGCTTGCGCGCTGCCTTCACCGGTTTTTCGGAAAAGGCTTTCGGCGCGGCGTTTTTCCTTGCGCCCTTGGCGGCCTTGCTGCCGGCAGCCGCCTTCGGGGCCGATCTGGGTTTGGTTTCGCGAACGAAAGTTCTGCCTTCGCCGCGCTTCGGCTTGTCTTTGGAATTCATTTGTTGTTTGCCTGAAGCGTGATGTCTGACGGAGATGATCCGGACATTCTTGTTCGTGTTGACTTAAGTGGTGTTAGGCCCGCAAATCGGGCTTCCGGTTGGATGCTTCCTACCAGTTCGCGCGATCCGGGTTAAGAGGAAATCGCCTGAAATGGCCAATACCGATGGTTTCATGGACGCAGCGCTCGCCGAAGCCCGGGATGCCGCTGCCCGCGGCGAGGTTCCGGTCGGCGCCGTGCTGGTGCTCGACGGCGTCATCATCGCCCGGTCGGGAAACCGCACCCGCGCCGACAACGATGTCACGGCCCATGCAGAGATCGCCGTGATCCGCGATGCATCCGCAGCACTCGGGCAGGAGCGGCTTGCCGGTGCCGATCTCTACGTGACGCTTGAACCCTGCACCATGTGCGCGGCGGCAATCTCGTTTGCCCGCATACGCCGTCTCTATTACGGCGCGGAAGACCCGAAAGGCGGCGCGGTCGACAACGGCGTTCGCTTTTTCAGCCAACCGACCTGCCACCATGCGCCGGAGGTCTATTCCGGACTTGGCGAAACCGAAGCGGCAAGCCTGCTCACCGGTTTCTTCCGCGCGAAAAGAGAGGACTGACCGGCATGCCGGCAATCAGAAGAGCTTCCACCATTCGCGGGAGTTCTTCGCTTCCGTGGCTTCCTTCTTGCGGCGCTTTTCCTTCTGCATCTCGGGCTCGCCAAGATCGCTCAGATTGGCCGTATCCGCCGAACGGAACTCCGCAGGCGGTTCGGTAAGCGAACGGCGGCGGGCAGAGACGTCAACGGTCTCGGCGTCCTGCTTGGCCTTGCGGAAGGCCTCCCACTTTTCGGATTCGGTCAACTGACCGCCCTGGCCCTTGCCGGTGATAAGGGGAGATTGATATCTCGGATTGTTCGCGTTTGCATCCGCCTCTTCGCGGAGTCGCTTACGCGTTTCTTCCGGAGATTCGACCCAGTTCGGATTGTTCTCGCGGTTGGCAAGCGATTGCTGCGGCGGCGGCAGGTTAGCCGCATCCCCCTTGGCGACGACAAGCGAAGGACGCGGATTGTATTTCAGATTGCGCTTGGCTTCGTCTTCCTTGCCACCGATCGAAACGGCCGAACCAAGGTCGTCGGTGAGCTGCTCGAGGGCAGTCTTGTCGGTGCCGTAGGTGGGGCTGCCAAGGCAGCCCGAAAGGGTCAAGGTCGAGGCGAGGATGCCGGCCACGCCCATGCCGACACGAAACGCAGATGTCGTTGTCATCAAAACCCTTCCAGCGGCGCCCGTCCTTGACGCCTGAGACTACTTGCACCCCAGATGGCGGGAAAATCCGGCCAATTTCGGGCAGAAATACCGGATGACGCGCCAAAGCGCAATCATCCGGCGGCTTTTCAGGTCAACCGAGACGACCGAGAGCGGCGAGTTCGCGAAGTGCCGCAGCGTCGCGTGCAGAGACATCCGGCCAGGCGGGGTCGGAACCGACATCCTTGGTCACACGCCAGGAGCGGGCGCATTTTACGCCTTCAGCGAGCTTCGGATCGACGGCAACGCCCGGAACTTCCGGCAGCCGGAAGGCGCTTTCCGGCCCTTCGCCCGCCACGATCTCGATGCCGGAGGTGATGCAGATCTCCTCGAAGTCCTGGTCTTCCAGCGCCTTCAGGAGCGCCGGATCAGTGATGTGGACGACGGGGGCCGCTTCCAGCGAGGAACCGATGCGCTTGTCCTTGCGCTCGATCTCCAGTGCGCCGGTGACAACGGAGCGGACCCGGCGAATCGCGCTCCATTTTTCGGCAAGCATGTCATTGCGCCATTCGGCCGGAACGTCCGGGAACTGTTCGAGATGCACGGAGACCGCGCCCGGATTGCGCGACAGCCAGGCCTCCTCCGTGGTGAACGGCAGCATGGGCGCAAGCCAGGTCACCATGCAGTCGAAGATCCTGCGGATGACGGAGAGTGCTGCACGGCGGCGCAGCGACGACGGCGCATCGCAATAAAGCGCATCCTTGCGCACATCGAAATAGAAGGCCGAGAGCTCGACATTGGCGAAATCGATGAGCGCGCGTGCGATCTTCTTGAACTCGAAGGCGTCGTAAGCCTCACGGACGAGCTTATCCAGTTCCGCCAGGCGATGCAGCATCAGCTTCTCGAGTTCAGGCAGGTCGGCATAGGCGATCTCCTCGCCCTCATCGTGGGCGAGCGTGCCGAGCATCCAGCGGATCGTATTCCTGAGCTTGCGATAGGCATCGACATTCGTCTGGATGATCGTCTTGCCGAGGCGCTGGTCTTCCCAGTAATCCGTCGTCATGACCCAGAGGCGCAGGATATCGGCGCCGGCATCCTTCATGACGTCCTGCGGCGCCACGACATTGCCGAGCGACTTCGACATCTTCTGGCCCTTCTCGTCCATGGTGAAACCATGGGTGATGACCGTGTCATAGGGCGCACGGCCGCGGGTGGCGGCGGATTCCAGGAGGGACGAATGGAACCAGCCGCGATGCTGGTCGGAGCCTTCTAGATAGACGTCGGCCGGCCATTTCAGGTCCGGGCGATCCTCCAGCGTGAAGGTGTGCGTCGAGCCCGAGTCGAACCAGACGTCGAGGATGTCCATGACCTGCGTCCACTTGGCCGGATCATGTTCGTTGCCCAGGAACCGTTCCTTGGCGCCTTCGGCAAACCAGGCGTCCGCGCCTTCCACCTCGAAGGCATCGAGGATGCGCCGGTTGACGGCCTCGTCCTGCAGAACCTCACCATGCTCGTCGACGAAGACGCAGATCGGCACGCCCCATGCCCTCTGGCGGGACAGCACCCAGTCCGGGCGCTGCTCGATCATGGCGCGCAGGCGGTTCTGGCCGGCAGCCGGCACGAAACGGGTATCGTCGATTGCCCTCAGCGCCCGCTCGCGCAGCGTCGTGCCGTCGGCAAGCGTCTTGTCCATATAGACGAACCATTGCGGCGTATTGCGGAAGATGATCGGCTTCTTGGAGCGCCAGCTATGCGGATACTGGTGCTTCAGACGGCCGCGGGCGAAGAGCATATTCCTCTCGATCAGCGCCTTGATGACGCGATCGTTGGCATCGCCCTTCTTGCCATTGTCGTCCATGACGCGCACGCCCTCGAAACCGGGTGCGTCTGTCGTATAGGTGCCGGAATCGTCGACCGGGAACGGGATCTTCGTCTCGATGCCGCGCGCCTCCAGCTCCCGGATATGGTGCATCCAGGCCTCGAAGTCCTCACGGCCATGGCTCGGCGCGGTGTGGACGAAACCGGTGCCGGCATCGTCGGTGACGTGGTCGCCGGCCAGCAGGGGCACGTCGAAGTCGTAGCCGCCACCGAGGCCGCGCAGGGGATGGGCGCAGGTGATCGCCGCCATCTCATCAGCCGAGACATCGCGCAAGCGCTTATACTGGAGCTTGGCCTTGGCGAAGCTTTCTTCGGCCAGTTTGTCGGCAAAGATCAACTTCTCACCGGGACGCGGGCCGAAATCGTTCTCTGCCGCCGTGACTTCGTAGAGGCCATAGGCGATTTTCGGCGAATACGAGATCGCCCGGTTGCCCGGGATGGTCCAAGGCGTCGTGGTCCAGATGACTACGAAAGCACCGCGGATATCATCCATATAGGACTTTGCCTCAAAAGGCGTGTCGATCGTCCCGAAACCGGCTACAGGGAACTTCACCCAGGTCGTATCGGACTCGTAATCCTGATACTCGACCTCGGCTTCCGCCAGCGCGGTGCGCTCGACCACCGACCACATGATCGGCTTCGAGCCGCGATAGAGCTGGCCGCTCCTGGCGATCTTCAAGAGCTCGCCGGCGATGCGCGCTTCGGCGTGGAAATTCATCGTCAGGTACGGGTTCTCGAAATCGCCGACGATGCCGAGGCGCTGGAACTCACCCGCCTGAACCTTGATCCACTTTTCCGCATAGGCGCGGCACTCGCGGCGGAACTCGGTCATCGCCGCCGGCTCGGAGAGGTCGGGCTTTGCCTTGCCCTTGGAACGATAGTTCTCTTCCTCGATCTTCCACTCGATCGGCAGGCCGTGGCAGTCCCAGCCCGGCACATAGTTCGAGTCATAGCCGCGCATCTGGAACGAGCGGGTGATGACGTCCTTGAGGATCTTGTTCAGCGCGTGGCCGATATGGATGTTGCCGTTGGCATAGGGCGGGCCGTCGTGCAGAACGAATTTTTCGCGGCCGGCGGCGGAGGCGCGGAGCTTCTTGTAAAGGTCCATCTGCTGCCAGCGGGCAACCAGTTCCGGCTCCTTCTGCGGCAGTCCGGCGCGCATCGGAAAATCGGTTTCGGGCAGATAGAGGGTTTTCGAATAGTCGAGTTTTTCGGCGGTATCGGTCATGATGGCAATCGTTTCTGGCGCCGCGACGGGGCGCGTCTCGATGAAAACACGGTGGCGGAAGGCGCTTGTCGTAAGCGCCGAAAACCCGGACCCTCCGGCCGCTCTTACAGCGCGCGGAAGGCCGGGCCGATAATTCGTATGATCTGAGCCAGCCGAAATTTTTGCATAGTGGCGGTTGTTTATGTGTTCTTGCCGAAAAAAGGAAGAGGGTCGGTCAGGAATATGAAAGACCGGCTTCGGCAAAATAGCAGGCGCTTTCCCCCGCCCTGCCCTTTAAAACAGGACGGGACGGGAGACATGGCTGAAGCCGCGGCGTTCAGCCGAGCGGGATTTCGAGCAGGTCGCGTCCGACGACGATCTCCCCGTCAAAATGCCTGGCGGTTTCGGCACGCCACATTTCGTCGGTGATCCACTCCATGTCGCCAGGCCCGAAATGGCTGAGGACGAGTTTCTTCGCGCGAGCCTGTGCGGCGATCATCCCCACCTGCTCGGCCGCCGTGTGACTTTCGACGATGTGCTTGCGGAAAGCGGGCGTGCCATTGGCGCGCTTCACCAGGGCGTCGACGCCGGGAAGGTAAAGGACTTCGTGCACCAGCACGTCCGCATCGCGCGCGAAATCGGCCAGCGCCGGATTATAGGCGGTGTCACCCGAATAAACGACGACCCCATACGGCGTTTCGAACCGGTAGGCGAGATTTTCCAGCGGCGGGTGGGGCGTCGTGAAGGCGGGCACCTTTACCCGCTCGTCCTGCATGACCAGCCCGTCCTTTTTGGTAAAATCGTGGGCGCGCAGGAGCTTGGACGGGTCGGCACGGCCCTCGTCCTCCATCCTGGTCGCGACGTCAAGACGGTTGAGCTGCCAGAAATCCCTCGCCATGTCTTCGAGCCCAGCCGGTCCATAGGCATCGATCGGCTGACGCAGCGCCCCGGATACCCAGATATTGTAGACCAGATTGCCGAATTCGAGCTGATGGTCCGAATGCATGTGGGAAATAAGGATCGTGCGGATGCTTGCAAGATCGATCCCTGCCTTCACGACCTGAGCCGTTACCCCCATGCCTGTGTCTATGATGTAGGTAACGCCGTCGACGATCAGCGCATTGGCGGGATTGGATCGGTTGCCACCCACGCGCGGCCCGCCCTTGGTGCCCAAGAGCACAAGCTTCGCCCCCTTGGGAGCTGCCGGCGCCTCGGCATGAGCGGCAACCGGAAACATGCTTGAAGCACCGGCTGCCAGGGCAAAGTTAAGAACACTCCGACGAGTGAATGCATGCCCGCTGTTCGAAATCTCCATCTCTCTCCTCCCTCCGATCAGAGAGCCGAGATTTAACAACAGCCGAACGAGGAATCAATCAGAATAAGAATCTCATTCTATTTTAAGCTGATGGACAACGGGAATACGATACGCAATTCATAGAGGAGAGGCGGTGCATATTGAGAACGACAGCGAATTGGCATGACGATCTGGCGCGAGTTGGCGTTCTTCCCGCCCAGCAGCTGCGCAGCCGCGAATTGCGCGATCGCCTGATCAAGGAAGGGCTGCGCATCGCGCGAAAGACCTCCTTCGACGAGGTCGGCGTTGCCGATATCTGCAACGCCGTCGAATGCTCGACCGGTGCCTTTTACGCGCGCTTCCCCGACAAGCTGACGCTCTTCAAGGCGGTCATGGTCGCGGCTGCGGCAGAATCGGGGCCAATGCTCGAGGCCGTCGTGCGGGAGACGACCTTCAACCGTATTCTCGCTGAACTGACACGGGCGCAAGTCGCCCGCTACATCGAGCAGAAGACCTTTTTCCGTTCCGCGTTCAAGGTCAGCCTGGAATCAGGAGAGGCATGGGAACCCTTCCGCCGGAACGTGCATGCGCTGACCGATGCCTTTCTCGATCGGGTTGCCCGCGAACCGTCGATCGATCATGCCCGCGTCGATGAGGCCCGCATCCGCTTCGCCTTCCAGGTGATGTACGGCGTTCTCAACAACACCATCATCAACCAGCCCGGCCCCTTCTTCCTGGAAACACCGGAGTTTCCGGAGATGCTCGAACAGACGATGCTGGCGACAATGGATTTGCCGCGCAAGCCGACTGTGAGCTGACTTGCGGACTTCGTCATCAAACGACGTCAGAATGCGATTTTCGCGTCCAGTTCCCCGAGCGGTCTGACACCGGAGAGCAGCGCCCGCGCCTCTTCCTCGTCGCGTTTGATCTGCACCACCAACGCGTCGAGGCTGTCGAGTTTCAGCTCGTCGCGCAGGTGCCCGAAGAAGGAGACGGAACAGATTTCACCATAGAGGCTGCCGGAGAAATCGAAGAGATAGGTCTCAAGCAACGGTGCGCCGTTGTCCGTCACGGTCGGACGGCGCCCGTAGCTTGCAACGCCATCGTGGAGCGTGCCGTCGGGGCGGCGGAACCGTACGGCATAGATGCCTGCCTTCAGCTCTGCTTCCGGGGATAACTGCATGTTGGCGGTCGGGAAGCCGAGCTGCCGGCCGAGCTTTTCGCCGCCGATCACCTCAGCCTCGACCGTATAACGGTAGCCGAGAAGACCTGCCGCGCCAGACACGCCGCCTTCCCCCAGCAGGGCCCGGATGCGGCTCGAAGATATCACTTCGGCATTTTCGTCCCGGAAGGCATCGACGAGCGAGACGGTAAAGCCGTGCCTTTCGCCCGACGCCATCAGGAAGGCCGGGCCGCCTTCCCTGCCCTTGCCGAAATGGAAATCGAAGCCGGTGACGACGGCGCCGGCATGCAGCCAGTCGACCAGGATCGTCCGGATGAATTCTTCCGCCGAGCGCGTCGCGAATTCCCTGGTAAAGGGATATTCGATCACCGACTGGAAGCCCATGGCCTCCAGCAATCGCGCCTTCAGCGGCGCGGGCGTCAGCCGGAAGACGGGTTCCTCCGGCCGGAACACGGTGCGTGGATGCGGCTCGAAGGTCAGCACCAGCGCGGGTGTGCCGCGCTCTTCGGCAAGCGACAACGCGCGCTCGAGAACGCTGCGATGGCCGCGATGCACACCGTCGAAATTGCCGATGGCGATGACGCCGCCCTTCAACGCCTCGGGCAGCGGTTCTTTCTTTTCGTTGCGGTGGAATACGGTCATCGAAGCGATTTCCGGTTCAGGCAAGCCTCTGCATCCAGTATTTCGGCGCGGCGTTTTCCGATTTCAGCCAGGCATTGAGGATCGCTTCGTCGGTCCGGCCATTGACGGTATATTCCGCCACATGGATACCCCCGCTGATATAGAGCAGATCGAGCCCGTATGCGAGCGCACCGCGCACGTCGGTAGGCATACCGTCGCCGACCGCCAGCACACGGTCCATCGGGAAATCGCCGCGCACTTCGCGAGCGGCGGCAAGCGTCGCCTCGTAGATCGGCCGGTGCGGTTTGCCGGCGATGCGCGTCTTGCCGCCGAGTTGTTCGTAATAGGCGGCGACGGCACCGGCACAGGGGATGATGCGGTGGCCGCGCTCGACCACGAGGTCGGGGTTGGCGCAGATGAACGGCACGTCGCGCTTGACGAAGGCGGTCAGGAGGCCGGTGTAGTCCTCCGGCACTTCCTTCTCGTCGTCGAAGAAACCGGTGCAGACGATGCAATCCGCGTCCTCTGCCGAAACGGCCTCGACGTCGAGCCCGTCAAACAGCGGCATGTCGCGTTCGGGGCCGAGCAGGAAGACCTTTTTCGGCCCTTCGGCAATCAGATGGCGCGTCACGTCGCCGGAGGTGACGATACGGTCATAGGTCCCGTCCGGCACGCCGAGCGCGCGCATCTGCTGGATGACGCCCGGCGCCGGACGCGGCGAATTGGTGATCAACACGACTGTCGCGCCGGCCTCCCGCGCCTCGGCAAGCGCCTTGCAGGAGTGCTGGAAGGCATCGACGCCATTGTGCACGACGCCCCAGACGTCGGAAAGAACGACGTCGTAGCCGCCGATCACTTCGCTCAAACTGCCGATGCGCTTTGCCATATGTCCGTCCTGTCACTCCAAGTCCCCGGTGACATGGCAAACCGCCGAAAAGATTACAAGCAAAAAGCTCCCGTTGCGCCGCGACGACACGCTGGTGTCATTTTTGCGCCGCACCATGGCCCGGCTTATCCATTAAGCTTGTTTTCAACCGGCAGGCGGGACCGCCTTTAAAATTTCAGCTTCGTCCTTGACTCAATCGCCGGCCCCACTTATCTCGACCCTCGTTAGCACTCCCGCAAGGTGAGTGCCAACAGCCAAGCGATACGGATCTTGCGATCCGTCAATGTCATTTGATCGAGGGATTAGACAATGGCAAGCACCAATTTCCGCCCCCTGCACGATCGCGTCGTCGTTCGCCGCGTCGAGTCTGAAGAAAAGACCAGAGGCGGCATCATCATTCCGGACACCGCCAAGGAAAAGCCCGCTGAAGGCGAAATCGTCGCCGTCGGCCCCGGCGCCCGCGACGAGTCCGGCAAGATCGCCGCGCTCGACGTCAAGGTCGGCGACCGCGTTCTCTTCGGCAAGTGGTCCGGCACGGAAGTCAAGATCAACGGCGAAGACCTTCTGATCATGAAGGAAACCGACATCATGGGCATCATCGGCTGATTTCGGCCGGTCGTGTTTTCCGAAATTCTCTGACACCCGTTTCAGGAGTTCTCAAAAATGGCAGCTAAAGAAGTCAAATTCGGCCGCACCGCGCGTGAAAAGATGCTGCGTGGCGTCGACATTCTCGCTGACGCAGTGAAGGTCACGCTCGGCCCGAAAGGCCGCAACGTCGTGATCGACAAGTCCTTCGGCGCGCCGCGCATCACCAAGGACGGCGTTTCCGTCGCCAAGGAAATCGAACTGGAAGACAAGTTCGAGAACATGGGCGCCCAGATGGTCCGCGAAGTCGCTTCGAAGACCAACGACATCGCCGGTGACGGCACCACGACCGCAACCGTTCTTGCCCAGGCCATCGTTCGCGAAGGCGCCAAGGCCGTTGCAGCCGGCATGAACCCGATGGACCTGAAGCGCGGCATCGACCTCGCCGTCAAGGCCGTCGTCGCTGATCTCCAGGCCAAGGCCAAGAAGATCAACACTTCGGAAGAAGTCGCCCAGGTCGGCACGATCTCCGCCAACGGCGAGCGCCAGATCGGCCTCGACATTGCCGAAGCCATGCAGAAGGTCGGCAACGAAGGCGTCATCACGGTTGAAGAAGCCAAGACCGCCGAGACCGAACTCGAAGTCGTCGAAGGCATGCAGTTCGACCGCGGCTATCTCTCGCCCTACTTCGTCACCAACCCGGAAAAGATGGTTGCTGACCTGGAAGATGCCTTCATCCTCCTGCACGAGAAGAAGCTCTCCAACCTCCAGGCGATGCTCCCGGTTCTCGAAGCCGTCGTCCAGACCGGCAAGCCGCTCCTCATCATCGCTGAAGACGTCGAAGGCGAAGCGCTCGCAACGCTCGTCGTCAACAAGCTGCGTGGCGGCCTCAAGATCGCTGCCGTCAAGGCTCCGGGCTTCGGCGATCGCCGCAAGGCCATGCTGGAAGACATCGCCATCCTGACCGGCGGCACTGTCATCTCCGAAGACCTCGGCATCAAGCTCGAAAACGTCACCATCGACATGCTCGGCCGTGCCAAGAAGGTTTCGATCTCCAAGGAAAACACCACGATCGTCGACGGTGCGGGCCAGAAGGCCGACATCGAAGGCCGCGTCGGCCAGATCAAGGCCCAGATCGAGGAAACCACCTCCGACTACGACCGCGAGAAGCTGCAGGAACGCCTTGCCAAGCTCGCTGGCGGCGTTGCCGTCATCCGCGTCGGCGGTTCGACGGAAGTCGAAGTGAAGGAAAAGAAGGACCGCATCGACGACGCGCTCAACGCGACCCGTGCGGCCGTTCAGGAAGGCATCGTACCGGGCGGCGGCGTCGCTCTGCTGCGTGCTTCCGCTCAGCTTACGGTCAAGGGCGAAAACGCCGACCAGGAAGCCGGTGTCAACATCGTTCGCCGCGCCCTGCAGGCTCCGGCCCGCCAGATCGCCGAAAACGCTGGTGACGAAGCTTCGATCGTCGTCGGCAAGATCCTCGAAAAGAACGACGACAACTACGGCTACAACGCCCAGACCGGCGAATACGGCGACATGATCGGCATGGGCATCGTCGATCCGGTCAAGGTCGTTCGCACCGCCCTGCAGGACGCAGCCTCGGTTGCCGGCCTGCTGGTCACCACCGAAGCCATGATCGCCGAGCTGCCGAAGAAGGACGCTCCGGCCGGCATGCCTGGCGGCATGGGCGGAATGGGCGGCATGGACATGATGTGAGACTGACGTCTCGCATCTGAGCCATCCGGTTCAGTCTTGGAAGGGCGGTCTTCGGGCCGCCCTTTTTCATCTCAACGAGGCCGCCATCATTCCAGACGGCTCTGCGCGTCGAGCGCGCCGGGCTATCGACTTCCGCTTCCCTGACATTCGTCAATTGACGGGAAACCTCCAGGAGGATAATTGGAATTCATGACCAGCAGCGCCTCGATCGTCAGCATCTGCATGATGATGCCGCTTTCCAAATCGGAAGCGGCAGGTCTTGGCATGTAATCCACGCGGATAAACAAACATCCAAGTCGCTTCCACCCGGGGCGGCTTTTTTGTCTTCAGGGACCGCCTCGTTCTCAAACCCGAGAGGTCTCCCGATGCCCGCGAATGCTCATTCCATCAACCCATCTCATCGCTACGTCACGACGGCGATTCCCTATGTGAACGCCCGGCCCCATATCGGCTTCGCGCTGGAGGTCGTTCAGGCCGACGTCATCGCCCGATCCCACCGCTCCGCGGGCGCCGATACGCGCTTCCTGGCCGGTACCGACGAGAACAGCATCAAGAACGTTCAGGCTGCCGAAGCCGCCGGGCTGCCCGTCGAAACGCTCGTCGAGCGCAATTCCGATCACTTTCGCGCTCTTCAGCAAGGTTTGAACCTCTCCTATGACGACTTTATCCGGACCAGCAGCGATCCACGCCATGCACCCGGCGCCCGCAAGCTCTGGGCGGCATGTTTCAGGAGCGGCGACATCTACAAGCGTGCCTATCGCGGCCTTTACTGCAATGGCTGCGAACAATTCTACAAGGCCGAAGAACTCGCCGACGGCAAATGCCCTGAACACGGCACTGTCCCGGACTTCGTGGAAGAAGAAAACTGGTTCTTCCGCCTCTCGCGCTACGAGGAGACGCTGCGCAGATTGTATGAACGTCGCGAGATCGACGTGGTGCCGGAATCACGGCGCAATGAGGTCCTGGCCTGGATCAGGGGAGGCCTTGAAGATTTCAGCATTTCGCGCAGCGCAATCCGTGCACGCGGATGGGGCATTCCCGTGCCGAACGATCCAGGCCAGGTGATTTATGTCTGGTTCGATGCGCTTGCCAACTACATCACGGCCCTCGGCTATGGGACGGACGAAGCCCTGTTCCGCCGCTTCTGGCTTGAGAGCGATTCCCGGGAACACGTGATCGGCAAGGGGATCACCCGGTTCCATGCCATCTATTGGCCGGCCATTCTTCTTTCGGCGGGCATCATCCCGCCCACGCGCATCTTCGTCCACGGTTATGTGACAGTGGACGGCCGGAAGATCGGCAAATCGGCCGGCAACGCGATCGATCCCGTTCCATTGGCCGGTGAACTCGGCACAGATGCCTTGCGTTACTATCTTTTGCGGCATATCCGCCCTACGGGCGACGGTGATTTTTCCCATGAGCGCTTCCGGCAGGCGCATGACTCCGAACTTGCGGATCAGCTCGGCAATCTCGTGCACCGCGCTCTCAGCATGATCGACCGCTATTGCGGCGGCATCATACCGGCTCCCGAAGGCACCGACATCAGAGGGGACGACCTGCTTCATCAGGCGGCCGACCTCAGGAAAATCGTCGCCGGCTCCATCGAGGCCTACACATTCGATGAGGCCCTGGATGCCGTGTGGTCGTTCGTCGCATCGACAAATCGCTATGTCGCGGAACAGCAACCCTGGGCTCTGGCCAAAGCCGAAGGTTCCGAACCGGCGATCAGGTTGCGCAACTGCCTGTTTAATTTGGCGGCGTCACTGCAGGCGATCGCCGATTGCCTCAGCTCCCTGCTGCCGGAGACGAGCGAAAAACTGCGCTATAAACTGGGCGGGCCATTGCGGGGCGCAGAAGCCCTGGAATTGGCCGGGCTCAAGGTTGACAGAGGTGGCGCACTGTTTCCCAAGGGAAGCATCTCACGCAATCCCGGCTAGAGCAAAGATGCAAGGCCGCTGACAGCTGCCCGCGCCGCAATTACAGTCGCACCCATGAGTTTCTTTGAAAGCCTACTCCTTCTGGTGCTGGTCGCGATCGTGCTGCTGCAGGTTTCGCGCCGCCTCTCCGTGCCCTATCCTTCCATGCTCGCCCTGGCGGGCGCGGCCGTCGCGCTGGTTCCCGGCACGCCATACATTTCCCTCGACCCGGCCACGGCACTCGCCCTGTTCATCGCACCGGCGCTGTTCGATGCCGCTTTCGATTTTCCGGTGGGCGTCGCGCGCCGCTTCTGGCTGCCGCTCGTCGTCTTCGCCGTGGGTGGCGTCGTTGTGACGGCGGCGGCAGTCGCATTCTTTGGCTGGGCTTTCGCCGGCCTGCCGCTCGCCGCAGCGCTGGTGCTGGGCGCGATCGTCGCGCCGCCCGACGCGGCGGCGGCGACCGCGGTACTGTCTGCCATGTCGATCCCCCGCAGCACGGATACGGTCCTGCGCGGCGAAAGCCTCTTCAACGACGCCGCAGCACTCCTGATCTTCGACGCCGCGCTCGCCATCCAGTCGGCGGGCGGCCTCGACATGCCCATCGCCTTGCACCTCACGATTGCCGTTCCCGGCGGCATCCTGCTCGGAATCATAGCCGCAACGCTGGTCCGGCACCTGGCGCGCTTCGTCTCCGGCACGCTTGGCGGAAACCTCCTGCAGTTCGTGCAGACCTTCCTCCTGTGGGTCATCGCCGAACGTCTCGGTCTTTCGGCCGTGCTCGCCATCGTCGCCTTCGCGATGACGCTGGCGTACAGCAACAGGACGCCGACCTCGGTGCGGATGCGGGTGCAGTCCTATGCGGTCTGGAGCGCCGTTGTCTTCGTGCTGAACGTGATGGCCTTTCTTCTGATGGGCATGCAGGTTCGCGATATCGTCGGAGGAATGTCAGCAGACCGTCTCGGAGAGGCGATCCGTTTTGCTCTGATTACCGTCGTCATCGTCATCCTGGTGCGTTTCGTGGTCTATGTGGGCTTCAACCGCCTGCAGGCCTGGCGTGCGCGCCGCCGCGGCGTACCGGAACCAGCCTCCGTCAAACAGGCGCTGCTTGCCAGCTGGTGCGGCATGCGCGGACTTGTGACACTTGCGACGGCCTTCGCCTTGCCGGCCTCATTCCCCGAACGCGATATTGTCGTCCTGACGGCCTTCGCCGTCGTACTTGCCACGCTGGTCGTCCAGGGGCTGACGCTTGCGCCGATCATCAGATGGCTCGGTCTCGACCGCCGCCAGAAAGGGCTTGGCGAACTCGCTGCCCGTCGCAGCGAAATAGCGTTTGCAGGGTTCTCGAGACTCGACGGAGCAGTGGAGGACGAAGCGGAACTGCTGCGCGCAAAATTCCGCCTGGAGCAGGAGGCCGTGTCCGCGACGTCGCTCGAAACCTATCGCCGGCTGGCGCTCGATGCCATCGTCGCCCAGCGGGAGGCGCTCGAAGGACTTCGCGCGGCCGGCCATCTCAATGTCGACGAATACAATCTTCTCCTGGAGGAAATCGACTGGCGCGAACTTTCCGTCCTGCCGGAGAACGCGCGGCGGATCGAGGAGATATAAACTCCTTCAAGGCCTCCCCGGCTTTGACATGACGAAAACGTGCGCGCCGGACTGCGTCCTCCGCGTTCACAAATCGGCAACAAACCGTCCACGATTGTTCATCTTCCGAATACGGATTAAAACGGGCAAATATGCAGGCAGAGAAATTCAACCGCCTGTCGAGACACAGGCACTGAACCGGAGCTTCCAAATGTCTTCCACCGCCACTACCAACAATTCCCTGCTTCTCGCCGCCCGCGTCCTGCTGGCGATCATGTTCATCACGTCCGGCTTCCAGAAGCTCATCGACCCCTCTGGCACCGCCGGCATGATCACCGGCGCCGGCATTCCCGCGGCCGCGTTGCTCGCCTATGTCGCCGGCCTCTTCGAGTTGGTGGCCGGTCTTGCCGTCCTCACCGGTTTCCAGACCAAGATCGCCGCTATCCTGCTTGCCCTTTTCTGCCTGTTCACCGCCTTCGTCTTCCATAACGGCGCGATCAACATTCCCGGCTTCACGCCGGAAGCGAACGGCCTGCTGACTGTCTTCAATGGCCTGATCTTCTGGAAGAACGTCTCGCTTGCAGGCGGCTTCCTGGCTCTCGCCGCCGCCGGCGCCGGCGCCTACTCGATCGACGCCCGCCGCGGTTCGGTCGCAATTACCGCTTAACTTGCCAGCATTCCCTGCCCTGGACTGATCCGCCGGACCTCGCGTCCGGCGGATTTCTTGTCTCTAATCCTTTTCACGGGCCGGCAATTCGCCGATCTGCGAAAGCCAGGCCGGCGAGGAGCGGCACCAGACCTGCCGCTGCGGTTTCAGCTCCATCCGTTGGTCGATGCTGCCCCAGCGGATGCCCCAGATCTTCGAAGCCTCCCCCTCGCCGTTGACGAAGAGCTGCGAGCCACATTCCGGGCAGAAATACTGGAGCCGGCCGCGCCCGCTTTCGGCCGTCTTTCGGTATTGCTTCGGCGGCTCGCCGGTGAGCTTCAAATCGCTTTCCGGAACGACCGCCGTCACTCGAAAAGGCGAGCCGGTAAGTTTCTGGCAATCGGTACAGTGGCAGATGGCGACCCGCTGCGGATCGAGCTCGGCCTCATAGGTCACATAGCCGCAATGGCATCCGCCGGTGATGTGCATGCATCTTCCTCCCCGTTGAAACTTTAAAGCACGCCGCGGACCGCCTCCACGATCTGCGCCACTCGCGGATCATCCTCGTGATCCGGCTTGCGGGCTCTCACCAGGCAGGCCTCGGATTTCAGGATCACCCCATCCGACAGGATCTTCAGATGGTTCGCCCGAAGCGTCGAGCCCGTCGAGGTAATATCGACGATGATATCCGCCTGGCCAGCCGCCGGCGCGCCTTCCGTGGCGCCGAGGCTTTCCACGATGCGGTAGAGCTGGATGCCATGCTGGCTTGAAAAGAACTGCTGCGTGAGCCGCCTGTATTTCGTGGCGATCTGCAACCGGCGGCCATGGCGGGCGCGGAAATCCGCGGCCACGTCGCCGAGATCGGCCATGGTCTCCACGTCGAGCCAGATTTCCGGCACGGCGACCACGACATCCGCCTGGCCGAAGCCCAGGCGAGCGCAGAACTCGACGCGTCCGTCGGCGCCTGCCATGCCCTCACGCACAAGATCTTCGCCGGTCACGCCGAAATCCACCGCGCCGCTTGCGAGTTCCCGTGCAATCTCGGAGGCCGACAGGTAGGCGATCTCGACGCCGTCCATTCCTTCAATGCGGCCGCGATAGGAGCGGTCGTTGCCGACGGCGGAAATCGCAAGCCCGGCGCGTTCGAAAATCGCGGCGGTGTCTTCCTTGATGCGGCCCTTGGACGGCAGGGCAATCGTAATGACGCTCATTGAACGCTCTTTTCTTCGCGCGGCGGGTCCGCCCGAAAACCGGCCTCCACTTTTCGGCCCGCCGCGGCACCCCTCGCCGCTTCAATTCGATCGAGCCAGAGCGAGAAACCGACGGCCGGAATATGATCCTTCGCCCCGAGCAGGGTCAGCAGCCGGTCGAAGCGGCCGCCGCCGGCCAGAACGGCAGGCGAGCCTTCTTCCGTCACCTCGAAGACGAGGCCAGTGTAATAGTCGAGCGGGCGGCCGAAGGCGGCACGATAGGTCATGGCCGAAAGGTCCGCACCGGCATTGGCAAGCGCCGCCAGACGCGCGTCGAAAAGTGCTGCCGCCGGCCCGAGTTTCAGATCGGCGGCATCGGCGAAGCCGGCAAGCGCCGCCGGCGCCTCCGCGAGCGGAAGCTGAAGCGTCAGGAATTCACGCAGCAGCAGCAGCGCTGTGCCGTCGAGCCGCGTCTCGGCGAGTTCCAGCTTTTCCTTGAGCCGCCTTGCGATCTCGGCCGGCGAGCGGCTGGCATTGGTGGAATAGCCGGTCTCCTGCATGGTGCGATCGATGCGCGACACCAGTTCCGCCTCGTTGCCGGAGGCCAGGAGCCCGGCGATCTCGGGATCGAGACCGGTGACCGGCTGCGGCCGGGCAAGCCGTTCCAACAGCGCTTCGAGATGCGCCATGTCGCCGAAGGCATGGATCAGCCGCCGCTGCCAGCCGAACGGCAGGCCGAGCGCGTTCACCACCGCCTCGAATACCGCCTGGTCGCCCAGCGTCACCCCGAGTTTGCGGCCGGGCAGCAGCGCCTTCAAGATGCCGATCGCGTCCCCGATGACGCGGGCATCGGCGCTGGCGATGTCCTTGTCGCCGAGGTCTTCAATGCCGGCCTGGTAGAATTCATAGGCGCCTTCGCGGCGCTGACGGAACACCTCGCCGAGATAGGAATAACGCTTCGGCGTGCCGGTGGCCGTCTCGATATGGCGAAGGCAGACGGGAATGGTGAATTCCGGTCGCAGGCAGAGGTTCGCGCCCGTCTCGCTCTCGGTCAAGAAGATGCGGCGGCGCAAGTCCTCGCCGGCCATGTCGAGAAAAGGCTCGGCCGGCTGGATGACCGGCGTGTTCACCCGCTCGGTGCGGCGAGCGGCGAATTCGGCGAGGAGATCGCCGGAAAACTCCGGCATGTCGATCAGGGGCATGGGATTGCTCCCACTGTGCCACGACTCCCCCCTCTGTCCTGCCGGACATCTCCCCCTCGGGTGGGGAGATCACAAGCGGCACGACCGTCGTTTCCGAGGGGCGGCTGCGGGGAAGGAGACGTCAGATTGAAGGCGACGAGAGGGCCACCAGCCGATCTCCCCCCTTGAGGGGGAGATGCCCGGCAGGGCAGAGGGGGGTAACACTCACGCATCCTTCGCCCTTCTGCGATCCTCGGCCTGGGCGGCCAGAATCTCCTTCACCTTGGCGACCAGTTCCGCCTCGGGAACGGTTTCCTGGGCCACCCGCGCCTCGCGCCAGGCCGCATTGTCCTCGATCTCGCCGGAAAGGCGCTTGCCCTCAATCAGGTCCTTGATCTGCACCACACCCTCAGCGCGCTCATCGCCACCCTGGATGAGGGCGATCGGGCAGCCGCGGCGGTCGGCATATTTCAGCTGGATGCCGAACTTCTTCCAGTTGCCCTGGTACATTTCGGCACGGATGCCGGCATTGCGCAGGTCCTGCGTGAAGCGCTGGTAGCGGCCCATGCTTTCCACATCGCCGTCCATGACGGTGACCAGAACCGGGGCGACCGCCTCGTCCCGGCCGAGCTTGCCGAGGTTCTTCAGCGCCGTCATCAGGCGCGAGACACCGATCGAAAAGCCCGTCGCCGGAACCGGCTGGCCCATGAAGCGCGAGACAAGCCCGTCATACCGCCCGCCGCCGCCGACGGAGCCGAACACGACTTCTTCGCCCTTCTCGTTGGTAACGTCGAAGGTGAGCTCGGCTTCAAAAACCGGGCCGGTGTAGTATTCGAGGCCGCGGATAATAGTGGTATTTATCGCGATACGATCAGGGCCATAGCCCGATTGCTCAAACAGATTGAGCATCAATTCAAGCTCTTCAATTCCAGCAGCTCCGCTTGGCGTCGCACCTACGATCAACCGAGCAGCTTCAATCGAATTCCAAGAATTGTCGACCCACAGAATGCTGTCTTCCTTTGAGGGCCGTCCTACTAGAGGTCGAACGCGACTCCGAGATTGATCAGCGGGGACCATGGTTGATCCGGCCAGAAATGGAATGATTAGTTTGATCTGCTCGGAATTTAGCCCCGCCCCCTTGGTACGGTCGCCACTTTCATCTGTACGTCCATCCCCAAGAAGGAGGAGAACCCCCTCGGTTCCGAATTTATCGTGCTTATCGAGAGCACGAAGAACAGCGAGTTTCTGCGTGGGATCGTCAACTCCGATCGCCTCCATGACGCCATCCAGAACCTTGCGGTTGTTGACACGGATCACGTAATCGCCGCGCTTGATGCCCAGCGCTTCCATGGTGTCGGCCATCATCATGCACATTTCGGCATCTGCCTGGACGCCCGCCGCGCCGACGGTGTCGGCATCGAACTGCATGAACTGGCGGAAACGGCCGGGACCCGGCTTCTCGTTGCGGAAGACGTAGCCGGCGCGATAGGTGCGGTAAGGAAGCTGGATCTCGTTGAAATTCTCCGCGACATGGCGGGCGAGCGGCGCTGTCAGGTCGTAGCGCAGGCTCATCCACTGATCGTCGTCGTCCTGCAGCGAGAACACGCCTTCGTTCGGGCGGTCGGCATCCGGCAGGAATTTTCCGAGCGCATCGGTATATTCGAACATCGGCGTCTCGACCGGGTCGAAACCGTAGCGCTCGTAGACCTCGCGGATCTTCTCGATCATCTCGTTGGTGGCATGGATATCGGCACTGGTGCGATCGACGAAGCCGCGCGGCAGGCGGGCTTTGAGTTTCTGCGGTTTTTGTCTCTTGTCGCTCATGATCGAAATTCCATTGCCGTCGGCCGCAAAGGCCGGATTTGTGAGCGGTTTCTTAGAGGATAGAGGCGGGAGCGGCAAGGGCGATGGGTGGCGAAGTGTTCGGGAGAATGCTATATATTCCGGCATGAAAGGGCAAAGGCCATGAACAAACGCGTCACGATCGAAATGCCGGACGAAATGCACAAGCTGATCGCCGAATACGCCGCGGAAGCCGGTGCCGAGCCGGATACCTATATGCGCGACGTGCTGGAACAGCATCTCGAAGATCTGCATGACATTGCGCTTGCGGAAGCCGCAATGGAGCGGATTCGCAACGGCGAGCGGACCTATACACTGGAAGAAGTGAAGCGCGAACTTGGCCTGGACGATTGAGTTACGGGATAGCGCGCGGAAGCAACTAAAGCATCTCGCCCACCACGATGCAGCGCGCATTATCTCATTTCTTGAAGAGCGTGTCGCGACACACGAAAATCCCAGAGAACTTGGCGCGGCGCTGAAAGGGCACGTCCTTGGCGGGTACTGGCGCTACCGCGTCGGCGACTATCGCATCATCTGCGAAATCCAGGATCAGCGGCTCGTCGTGCTGGTGATCGAGATCGGTCATCGGCGCGAAGTCTATCGCTGACTTATGCTCCTCGAAGCTGTTCAATATGCCGCGACCCATGCGGTCACGCCGAAAGCGTTTCGTCCCTTCATCCGATCCTCCGTCAGCCTGTGGTCGCGGGCCGGGCGATGCGCGAAAGCCTGGGCGCCGCATGAGGAGAACTGCAAGGCCTTCATTCGGGAAACGACAGACGGCATGAAGCAGAAGCGCACCGCTGTCGTGCTCGGCTCGGGCCTGTTGCGGGACGTGCCGATCAAAGAATTGTCGAAACAATTCGACACGATCGTGCTGGTCGACCTCGTGCATCTGGCGAGCGTCAGGATGTGGCTGAAAGCCGGGCGTTTCCGGAATGCCCGGCTGATTTCCCGCGATCTCTCGGGGTTCGAGGATGCCGTTGCAGGCAAGCCCGTCGAGCCGCTCGCGTTCCTCCGGCAAGTGCCGTATCTCGACCTTGTCGTCTCGGCAAACATCCTGTCACAGATCGGGGTCGGGGCGAAACGGCGGCTGGAGAGGGAAAAACGGCCGGGCAAAGATGAAATCGTGAGAGCATTGATCCTCGCCCATCTCGATGGCCTGACCACCCTGCCCTGCCGGACAGTGCTCCTGACCGACACCAACTATCGCGTCACCGATCGCAAAGAAATCGTGCGCGAAGAGGCCGACCTGCTCTGCGGCTTGCCGGCGCCGATCGCGAAACGGAAATGGATCTGGCCGGTCGCGCCTTACGGCGAGCTCAGCCGCGATTGCCAGGCGATCCATGAGGTCATCGCCCGGTCATCATCATAGCGTGATCTTCACATGGTTGATTTCCATGCCGGCCATCTTAGATCTAAGCCCATGTCGCGTATCGCCGCCGTTTTCATGTTCTTCGCCTGGCTCCTCTACGGGGCCATGCCCGCCATGGCGACGTCTTCGGTGCTCGTATCGGGAAAGCAACCTCCTCCGATCGTGCATGACCATTCGCAACATCGCGGCCATGGCCAGCACGAGCACGGCAGGACGATTGAAACTTCCCAAACCGCCCATATGCACGGCGACACCAAGCAACCCTGCCCGCATGGCGCAAAGGCCTGCGCGGCACCCTTCTGCGCCGTATGCGTGACGCTCCTGCCGAATGTCGCGACCGGCGATGCCGGCCGTATCATCCATGCCTATCCCGCGCCGGCCGTCGAACAGGCACTCGTCTCGCCTGTTCCCGCGCCGCTGACACCCCCTCCCCGCGCCTGATCGAATATCGGATCACTTCATCTTCAATTTCCATCGGACACGGGAAAGGAAATACCATGTCTCAGAAAACCATATTCATCGCCGCCGCTCTTGCGGTTCTGGTCTCAAGTCCGCTCGCAGCCCAGCAGATGATGGACCACTCCAACATGAAGAACATGCCCATGGCGAATTCCGGCACGGCTGCCGAAACGCCCGCCACCAAGGGCTACACGGCCGCCAACGAGAAGATGCACCAGGACATGGCGGTGGAATATTCGGGCGATGCGGATGTCGATTTCGTGCGCAGCATGATCCCGCATCACCAGGGCGCGATCGACATGGCAAGGGTCGAGCTCGAATACGGCAAGGATCCGGAAATCCGCAAGCTCGCCGAAGCGGTCATCAAGGCGCAGGAGGCGGAAATCGCCGAAATGCAGGCCTGGCTGAAAGCACACGGCAAGTAACAACGCTTAACAACACCGCGCCGGGCACGCCGAACCGCTTGCCCGGCGTCTTCTTTTTCGCCATATCAACGCATGGAGGCAATGGACCCATGCGCCCGATTACCGCGATCGGCTTCGATGCCGACGATACGCTCTGGCAGAACGAACAATATTACCGGCTGACGGAAGAGCATTTCCAGAAGCTGCTCGGCGATTTCGCCGAGGGGCCGCATATTTCCGAGCGTCTGCTCGAGGCGGAAAAACGCAACCTCGCCCAATACGGATTCGGCATCAAGGGTTTCACCTTGTCGATGATCGAGACGGCGATCGAGATCACCGACGGCAAGGTGCCGACCCGGACGATCGGCGAAATCCTCGATATCGGCCGCGGCCTCCTCAGCCATCCCGTCGAGACCCTGCCGCATGTGGAAGAAACGCTTGAGGCGCTGAACGGCGAATACCTTCTGGTGCTGATCACCAAGGGCGACCTTTTCGACCAGGAGCGCAAGCTCGCCCAATCCGGCCTCGGCGATTTCTTCGATGCGGTGGAGATCGTCAGCGACAAGAACGCCACGACCTATCGCCGCATCTTCTCGAAAGTGGCGGACGGGCCGGAACGGGCGATGATGGTCGGCAATTCGCTGAAGTCAGACATCGTGCCGGCGATCGCCGCCGGCTCCTATGGCGTCTTCGTGCCGCATGCGCTGACATGGGCCCTGGAGCATGTGGACGCGCCGGCCGAAGCGCCGCGCTTCCGCCAGATCGAACATCTCGGCGAGCTTTCGGCGATACTCGCCAAAATCACGGGCGCTTGAACTTCAGCCGCAGGTCCTCGACCTCGCGCTGACAAAAACAGCCGTCGAGATGGTCATTCACGAGGCCCATGGCCTGCATGAAGGCGTAGACTGTCGTCGGACCGACGAAGGTCCAGCCGCGCTTCTTCAGGGCTTTCGACAGTTTTACGGAAACCGGCGTGGTGGGGTTGGCGCGCAGCGTCTCGAGATCCATCGCCTCGGGCCGCTCGTGGGAGCCCGGCTCGAAACCCCAGAAGTATTTTGCAAGCGATCCGAACTCGTGCCTGAGTTCGATGGCGCGGGCCGCGTTGTTGATAGTCGAGACGATCTTGCCGCGGTGGCGGACGATGCCGGTATCGGCAAGCAGCCGGGCAACATCTTCCTCGCCGAAGCGCGCCACTTTCTCGAAGTCAAAGCCGGCAAAGGCGGCGCGGAAATTCTCGCGCTTCCTCAGGATGGTCAGCCAGGATAAGCCGGATTGGAAACCCTCCAGGCAGATCTTCTCGAACAGTCGGAAATCGTCGGTGACCGGACGACCCCATTCCTCGTCATGATAACGGCGGTAGTCCTCCAACCCGCCATGCCAGAAACAGCGGCCCCTGCCGTCGTCGCCGATGATGATTCCCGCCTTTTCCATTCCCGATTCCCTGCCGTTAACCGCTTTTGTCATCGCTTTAGCACTGGTCAACCATGTTTCCAAACCGGCCGGTAACCCTGCCAAAAGGTTTATGGGCTGCGTGCGTTTCGGTGCGCCACCCGTTTACCATTCGCTTTCACCTCGCGCCCACCATGAGCGCCAACGCGGGTATTCTTTTTTCAAAAGATTCGCCCGGTCGGTGATTTGTAACGCGTGGACCCGATCATGAAGAAAACCCTGTTCCTGGCCTTCGGCCTTGCAGCCGCCCTGTGCGGCAATGCCTTCGCAAACGACCGATATCGCGAGCGCCCGCCCGTCATCGTCAGCCCCGATCTCGCGGCCCCATGGGTGATGCAGCTTGCGGGGCCGAATGCCCGGCCAGTCGTCTATCCGCGCCAGGCGGCCCAGCCGCGCGTCATCTACCGGCAGCGCGAAGCGCGAACTGTGCAGCGACGCGGCATCTTCGACCAGGGTCGCGCGCAACCGGTCGCCATGCGGCCGCAACCGATCCGCGGCCGGATCGAACCGCAATTCCTGCCGCAAATGGTCGCCTACGAGACCGGAGAGAAGCCCGGCACGATCGTCATCGACACCAATAACCGCTTCCTCTACCTCGTGACAGGCAACGGCCAGGCCCGCCGCTACGGCGTCGGTGTCGGTAAGCCAGGGTTCGAATGGGCCGGCGCGCACAGAATCACACGGAAGGCCGAATGGCCGAACTGGACGCCGCCGAAGGAGATGATCCAGCGCGAGGCCGCCAAGGGCCATTACCTGCCGGCGCGCATGGACGGCGGGCCGGAAAACCCGCTCGGCGCGCGCGCCATGTATCTCGGCTCGACCCTTTACCGCATCCACGGCACCAATGCCCCCTGGACGATCGGCAGCGCGGTTTCTTCCGGCTGCATCCGCATGCGCAACGAGGACGTTGTCGACCTCTACGAGCGCGTCAACGTCGGCACCAAGGTCATCGTGATGTAACCTCCTGAACGGCGGAAAGTGAGGCGGGGAGGACACAGTCCTGCCGCCTTCTGGCCATCACATCTTCTTTATCCGGCCTGCGACATCTTGCTTTGGCGATGGAGTCGGCTAGCCTCGCTGATCCTGAAATTGAAGAGGACGAGGGAATGAGGAGAGGCAGGATCCTCGCAATGGCCATGGGGATGGCCGGCGCGATTTTTTTCACCGCTCAGAATGCAAGCGCGATCGGGCCCGCCGCACGGCATGCCGAACGCCCGGCAAGCGACGTCACCCTGGTGGCGCAGCGCAAGGAACTGCCGGAAAAATACAAGCGCCGCGTGGTGCGCTTCTCGACGACGGAAAGGCCCGGCACGATCATCGTCGATACCAACAACAAGTTCCTTTATTATATCGAGGGTCCCAATCGCGCGACCCGCTACGGCATCGGCGTTGGCCGCGACGGCTTCGGCTGGTCGGGGGTCGTGAACGTCGGCCGCAAGGCGGAATGGCCCTCCTGGACGCCGCCGGCGGAAATGCGTGCCCGCGAGCGTCGTGCCGGTCGCATCCTGCCCGCCGTGCAGGAAGGCGGTATCGACAACCCGCTCGGCGCCCGCGCGCTCTATCTCTACAAAGGCGGTCGCGACACCATCTTCCGCATCCACGGCACCAACCAGCCATGGACGATCGGCCTCAACATGTCGTCGGGCTGCATCCGCATGATGAACAAGGACGTGGAGCATCTCTATGCCCGCGCCGACATCGGCACCAGGGTCATCGTCATCGGCCCCGGCAACCGCCACGGCAATGTCGACTACAAGGACCGCGGCATCGATATCTTCGGCACGATTTTCGGCGGCTGACAACTTGTCGCAATCATCAGAAAAGGGCAGAAAAACTGCCCTTTTCCATTGTTTTAGGCTTCGTTAACCATGACCCGTCTAGCTTCGTGAAGAACTGGTGCAAAAAAGGCACAGACCAGCGAGCCGTCCGCCGCTAGAGTGCGCCTCGAAAATCAATTTCTGCAGGCCGATTCATGCGCAAACTTCTTTCGCTTTCCCTGGTTTCCACGGCTCTGACCGCGGTCGCTGCTTTCGCACCGGCTCATGCGGCTGACCCTGCAGTCGCCGAAGCACCGTATGTCGCTCCGGTTCAGACAAGCAGCGGCGGATGGGAAATCTCCGCCTACGGCGGCTATCAGTTCTCGCCTCACTCTGACGTCGATGTCTCCGACCAGGCCGACTTCACGGCCGGCTGGGATACGAAGCCGTTCAACATGCCGCCCTATTGGGGTATCCGCGGCACCTACTGGTTCGAAGGCGGCGCGCTCTCGAACTGGGGCGTCTCGCTCGACTATACTCATGCCAAGGTCTATGCAGACGACGAGACATTTACCAAGTCCGGCGGCTGGACCGTTTTCGAATTCACTGACGGCCTCAACCTTCTGACGCTGAACGCGCTCTACAAGTTCCCGATCGAGGGCAGCAAGTGGACGCCCTATGTCGGCGCGGGCGTCGGTATCAACGTTCCGCATGTGGAAGTCACCCGCGCAAGCGGCCGTACATTCGACTACCAATTCGGCGGCGCGACCATCCAGGCCCAGGCCGGCGTCCGCTACCAGTTCACCGAGAATTGGTCGGCCTTTGCCGAATACAAGGGCAACTATTCCTGGATCGACGTGGATATCGACAGCGGCGCTTCGCTGCAGACCAATATCCTCACCCACGCGATCAACTTCGGCGTGTCCTACAAGTTCTGAGGCCTGAGACCTGCGAACCAGAAAGCCGGCGAAGTTGCCGGCTTTTTTTATTTGAACGGACTTTATTTCGTCGGCAGCTTTTCCGGCCTGGGGCCGCCATAGGCCCAATCGAGCAGCTCGACCGTGTGAAGGATCGGGATTTCCGTGCCGGTGGCGATCTGGGTGATGCAGCCGATATTGCCGGTGGCGATAACATCGGGTTTGGTGGCCTCGATGTTTCTCACCTTGCGCGCCTTCAACTGCGCCGATATCTCCGACTGCAGGATGTTATACGTGCCGGCCGAACCGCAGCAGAGATGCCCTTCCGCCGGATCGCGAACAGTGAAGCCGGCCGCCTTCAGGAGGTTCTTCGGAAGAGCCGTGATCTTCTGGCCGTGCTGCATCGAACAGGCCGAGTGATAGGCAACGTTGAGCCGCTTCGGCTCCAGCTTCGGCAGATCGAGTGTCGCGAGATATTCGGTGATGTCCTTTGCAAGCGCCGACACCCTTGCCGCCTTTTCGGCATAGGCTGAATCGAGGCGCAGCATATGACCGTAATCCTTGATCGTCGTGCCGCAGCCCGATGCGGTGATGATGACGGCGTCGAGTCCACCCCTATCGATCTCGCGGGTCCAGACATCGACATTGCGGCGGGCGAAATCGAGCGCCTCATTTTCCCGGCCCATATGATGCACCAGTGCGCCGCAGCAGCCTTCCCCCTCCGGCACTACGACGTCGATGCCAAGCCGGGCCAGCAGCCGCAGCGTCGCATCATTGATGCCGGGATCGAGCACCGGCTGGGCGCAGCCGGACAGGATCGCGACGCGGCCGCGTTTCTCCGCCTGCGCCGGATAGGTCCCTCGCCTTGTCGCGTCGGAAGCCTTCGCTGCAGTCTTCGGTGCAAGGTCCAGCATGGCGCCGAGCGGCTTCAGGGCCGATACGCGCTTCAGCATCGGCGCAAGCGGGCGACCGAGCTTCGCGAGGATGAGGGCCGCGCGAAAACGCTGCGGATAAGGCAGAACGGCCGCAAGAAGGTTGCGGATCAGCCGATCAATCAGCGGGCGTCTGTAGGTGTTCTCGATGTGGATGCGGGCATGATCGACCAGATGCATGTAATCGACGCCGGAGGGACAGGTCGTCATGCAGGCAAGGCAGGACAGACAGCGATCGATATGGGTGACGACCTCCTGATCGGCGGGCCGGCCGTTTTCCAGCATGTCCTTGATGAGGTAGATGCGCCCGCGCGGGCTGTCGAGTTCGTTGCCAAGCGTCACATAGGTGGGACAGGTGGCGGTGCAGAAGCCGCAATGCACGCAGCGGCGCAGGATCTTTTCGGATTCGGCCACATGCGGATCGGCAAGCTGTTCGGGCGTGAAGGAGGTCTGCATTAGGAGGCTCCTCGCGAGGTCGCGGGCGCATGCCCCTCTCTGGCCTGCCGGCCATCTCCCCCACAGGTGGGGAGACTGGCAGGACGCGCCGGCATCGCTCCAACTGCGATGTTTGCTATGGACGAGACGTGACACCGAGTCGATCTCCCCCCTTGTGGGGGAGATGGCCGGCAGGCCAGAGGGGGGTGAGAGGGGATAACGATCATTAGGTCTACCACCCCATCTTGCCTGCGCTAAAAATACCGGCCGGATCGAGTTTCTGCTTTACGCGAGCCGAAAGCGCCGCCACCGCATCCGGCAGCGGCTCGAAGGCCGGTGTCTCGGCCCGCACCGCATCGGAAGCGCGCATGAGCGTCGCATGGCCGCCGCCAAGTGCGCGGATATAACGACGCAATAATTCTGCCTCCGGATCGGCCTCCATGCGCATCCAGATCAACCCTCCCTGCCAGTCGTAGAAGGCATCGACGCCCGCTTCCAGCCGGAGTGCAGCGACAAGCTGATGACCCGCTGATGGTGCGACCGAAACGTGCCAGAGCGGCTTCTGCGTACCGTCGGCATAGGGGTGGACGTCGCGGATTTCGTGCCAGAGCTTCTGACTTTCCTCCATGCCGAGCCGCGCAATCGGGCCGAAGGCCTCCATGACGGCGGCGAGCTTTTCCGCACGCACGGAAACGGAGGCAGAAAGCCCTTCGAGGCGCAGCACGGTCGCCTCCCCTTCCGGCAGCGCGCCGCCGATGAATCGATAACGGACGGTTTGCGGCAGATGCGCCGCACCCGAAACCTCGACCGGCAACGCTATGGCGGCGGCCATGGCCTTCGCAGCTGCCGCATCGTCCAGTCCGGAAATGACGATCGTCTCCACCGCCTGCGGCACCGGCAGGACCCGGAAGGTTACCTCGGTCAGAAAACCCAGCGTGCCGTGCGAGCCGGCGAGCAGCTTCACCAGGTCGAGACCGGTGACGTTCTTCATCACCCGACCGCCGGCGCGGATCGCTTCTCCCTTGCCGTTGATGAAACGGATGCCGAGCAGGCTGTCGCGTGCCGCTCCCGCTACGAAGCGACGCGGCCCGGAGACGTTGGCAGCAAAGACGCCGCCAATCGTCGGCTCGCCGGTCGTGCCCATGATGCCGCGATGATCCATCGGCTCGAATGCCATCATCTGCCTGTTTGCCGCGAGCACCGCCTCGATTTCTGCGACAGGCGTGCCGGCTTTCGCCGTCATGACCATTTCCGCAGGCTCGTAATCGACGATGCCGGACAGTCCCCGGGCGCTCAGCACCTCATCGCTCGAAACGGGATTGCCGAATCCGCTCCGGGTATTGCCTCCGCAGAGCGCGAGCCTGGTGCCCTGAGCCGCGGCATTGCGGACGACATAGACCGCGTCCGTTTCGTTATGCGGGATCAGCATTCTAAGCACCCCCCTCTGCCCTGCCGGGCATCTCCCCCTCAAGGAGGGAGATCGGATAGCAGCGATGCCTCGCTCCAAACATAGGCTTCGAGCTGCCGAGGCGATGCTGAAAACGACAGATGTTTCGGGAAGCCGGCGCGTCTTGCCGATCTCCCCCCTTGAGGGGGAGATGCCCGACAGGGCAGAGGGGGGTAAGGTCGCCAGCCGCAAGGACGGCGGAAGAAGCGGTACACATGAAATTCACGCTCTTCCCTCCAGAGGAAAGACTTTCGACGGATTGAGGATCCAGTCTTCATCGAAGGCAGAGCGCACCGCCATCTGCTGGGCAAGCTCGGCTTCCGAATATTGATGCCGCATCAGGTCGCGCTTCTCGATGCCGACGCCGTGTTCGCCGGTCAGGCAACCGCCAGCATCGACGCAGAGCTTGAGGATCTCGTTGCCGGCCTCTTCAGCTTTCGCCGCATCCTCCGGATCGTTGGCGTTGAACAGGATCAGCGGATGCATGTTGCCGTCGCCGGCATGGAAGACGTTGGCGACCCTCAGCCCGTACCGTTCAATGATCTCGGACGTCTTGTTGAGCACATAGGAGAGTTTCCCAAGCGGCACGGTGCCGTCCATGCAGATATAATCGGCGATGCGGCCCGTCGCACCGAAGGCCGACTTGCGGCCCTTCCAGATGAGCGCCGCTTCCGTCGCCGACTGGCACTCGCGCACGGTTTTCACATCATGGCGGCGGGCAATCTCGACGATGCCTGCCAGCATCGTATCCATCTCGGCTTCAGAGCCCTCGACTTCGACGATCAGCAGCGCGCCGACATCAAGCGGATAACCCGCCTGGGCGAATGCCTCGCAGATCTCGATCGCCGGCTTGTCCATGAATTCGACCGCAACCGGAATGATGCCCGCGCCGATGATGTCCGTCACGCAAGCACCAGCCGCCTCCGACGTCTCGAAACCGAAGAGCACAGGCCGCGCACCTTCCGGCTTGGCGATCAGCCTCACCGTGGCTTCCGTAACGATACCGAGCTGGCCTTCCGAACCGCAAACGAGGCCGAGCAGATCGTAGCCCGCCGCGTCCAGATGCTTGCCGCCGAGCTCGATCACCGTGCCGTCCACCAGCACCATCTTGACGCCGAGCAGGTTATTGGTCGTGACACCGTATTTCAGACAGTGCGCGCCGCCGGAGTTCATGCCGATATTGCCGCCGATTGTACAGGCGAGCTGCGAGCTCGGGTCCGGCGCATAAAAGAAGCCGTCGACACCGACGGTCTCGGAAATGCTCAAATTCGTGACACCCGCCTGCACAATGGCAGTGCGGTTGGCATAGTCCACTTCCAGGACGCGCGACATCCTGGACAAGCCGAGCACGACCGCATCTTCCTGCGGAATTGCCCCGCCCGAAAGCGAGGTGCCCGCGCCGCGCGGCACGACCGGAATGCCATAACGATGGCAATATCTCATGACGGCGGCCACTTGCGCCGTTGTCCTCGGCAGGACCACCGCCAGGGGCAGACGCCGATAGGAGATGAAGGCATCGGTCTCAAACGGAACCAGCTCGCGCGGCTCATGCACGAGACAGTCTGCCGGCAGGAGATCGGTGAGATCGGCGATAATGGCCGCCCGCCGCGAAAGGACCGCCGGACGTGGCGGCAGAAAGCGAATAGCTTCGGACACGGCAACCTCCCTTTGCAATTCAAGCCGCCTGTTCTTTTCTCCCATCCTATTTCACGATCAGGCCGCTGCTTCAACTTTCTTCGTCGTATTTGTCGCAATCACGCCATGCAGATCCACGATGCCGTTATAAAGTGAACAGGTGTGCAATTTATCAGTTGACCTTAAACAAGGCGGGCCCGAAAATAATCTTCATCTTAGCGAACCTTCCGCCATGATTCTCGTTCAAAACGGTTGTGCTCAGCTCGTTAAGCTTCAGGCAATCCCTATATTAGTAAAATGTCGTTCACTCGGAGGTATCGCGGAAATTGGGTTTCATGAATCAGGTCACCGGCAATCTTCGGTTGATGCTGCAGCGGCCGCCGCGGCAGCAATATGCCGCGCTGTGCTACCGGATGAAGAAGAAGCAGGGACAGCTTGAAGTCCTCGTTGCCACAAGCCGCGATACCGGTCGCTGGGTCATTCCCAAGGGCTGGCCGATGACAGGCAAGAAGGCCTATCAGGTTGCCGAACGCGAAGCCTTCGAAGAGGTCGGCGTCAAGGGCAAGATAGGGAAGGAACCACTCGGCTACTACAACTATCGAAAGACACTCACCAACGGTCTGAAGATACCTGTCCAGGTGCAAGTTCATGCGCTGGAAGTGACCGAATGCCTCAAGAGCTTTCCCGAAAAGGGTTCGCGAACCCTGGAATGGGTTTCCTGCGAGGAAGCCGCCAATCGCGTCCACGAGCCGGAACTGAAGATTCTCCTCCTGCAGTTCGCCGAAAAAATGCAGCCGCGCATTCCGCCGCTGCCGACCAAGGCGGCGAGCTAAGCTCCGCACGTTCCAATATTGCCTTCATGAGCCATTGCCATTAGGCGGTGGGCCACGATTTCTTCGCGAGGTGGAGAATGGCCGGGCCACCGTTTTACACCTCGCGTATCACCCAGGGATGATTAAATGGGCCAAAGGCGGCCGCGTCTGGCGAAGCCGACGCTCGACAAGGATCTGGAAAAGTTATCCTCGGTGGAGGAAGCCGCGCGGCAGACGTCGCGCCGGCTTGCCGCACCGGGTACGGCACTGCTTTTCATCGTCCTCGTCGCGATCTTTGCCGCATCCTACGTGACGGGCAAGCCCGGTGCCGTGGTCGTCATCGCCGCATCCGGAATTGCCGCCTACATGGCGATGAATATCGGCGCCAACGATGTGACGAACAATATCGGCGCCGCGGTCGGCGCACGTGCCATGAGCATGGCCTTCGGCCTTGGGCTTGCCGCCGTCTTCGAGGTGGCGGGCGCGGTGATCGCGGGCCGGGGTGTCGCCAACACAGTCGCCAACAACATCATGCAAGGCAGCATGATAGCCAGCCCGGAAATCCTGATCTGGGCCATGATGGCGGCTCTGCTCTCCGCCGCCATCCTTATCAATGTCGCAACCTGGTTCGGCGCGCCGGTCTCCACCACGCATTCCATCGTCGGCGGCGTCATGGGCGCCGGAATAGCGGCCGCCGGCCTTTCGGCGATCAACTGGGGAACGGTCGCCGGCATCACCGCCAGCTGGGTTTTCTTACCAATCCTCGGTGCGGTCATCGCCGCAGCACTGCTCTTCCTCATCAAGGAAACCATCATCTACCAGGAGGACAAGATCGCCTCGGCCAAGAAATGGGTGCCGGTGCTGATCGGTCTCATGACGGGGGCTTTCGCAGGGTTTCTCTCGCTGATCGGATTGGGCCAGCTCGTGCATGTGTCGGTTCCGGTCGCAACACTGATTGCGGTGGCGACCGGCCTGGCTGCATGGCGGCTCCTGATCCCGGTGATTGCCCGGCAGGCCGAGGGGCTCGAAAACCGCAATCAATCACTCAGGAAACTTTTCCGCGTCCCCCTCGTCTTTTCCGCCGCGCTCATGTCCTTTGCGCATGGAGCCAATGACGTCTCCAACGCGATCGGGCCGCTTGCGGCCATTGTCGCGGCGGCGCAACGCGGCGTCACCGGAAGCGTCCACGTCCCGCTCTGGGAGCTGGTGATCGGCGGGCTGGGCATCTCGCTCGGACTGCTGCTGTTCGGACCGAAACTGGTCAGGCTGGTGGGTACAGAGATCACCAGGCTCAATCCGATGCGCGCCTATTGCGTGTCGCTCTCGACCGCGCTGACGGTGATCATCGCCTCGTGGATTGGCCTGCCGGTGTCTTCGACGCATATTGCCGTGGGCGCTGTGTTCGGCGTCGGCTTCTTCCGCGAGTGGTATACGCGCTATTCCCGCCGTCGTCTCGACTATATACGGATGCGCTCCGGCAAGGAGCTTGACATGACCGAGCCCTTCGAACGCAACGACGAAGAGTTAAAACGGCGTTTTCTGGTGCGGCGCTCGCATCTGCTGACCATCGTCGCCGCATGGGTGATCACGCTTCCCGCCGCAGCCACCCTTGCGGCAATGCTCGCGACGGCTATGTTCGCGCTGTTTATCTGACCAGGACGAACGGAATATCCATGCGCGCCAACTTCCGGATGCAAAGGCTGTTCATCGAAGCGCCGCTCGGGGCCGGCGTCCGGCACGAAGTATCGGCCGAGCAGTTCAACTATCTCGCCAATGTGCTCAGGATGGCCGAAGGGGCGGAAATTCTCGTCTTCAACGGCCGTGACGGCGAGTGGAAGACGAAGCTCACCTTTCCGACGCGCAAGAAGATCATACTGGAAGCACTCGAACAGACCCGGCCGCAGCCGCCTGCGCCTGACCTTTATTACCTGTTCGCGCCGCTGAAGGTCGGGCGGCTGGACTATATCGTCCAGAAAGCGGTGGAGATGGGCGCCGGGCTCCTGCAGCCCGTCATGACCCAGCACGTGCAGGGCAAGATCACCAGCCTGGACCGGCTTCAGGCAAATGTGATCGAGGCCGCCGAACAGTGCGGCATATTGTCGATCCCCGGCGTGGCAGCGCCGAAGAAGCTTGGCGACCTTCTGGAAAAATGGCCGGCGGACCGGCGCATCATCTTCTGCGACGAGGGCGACGAAGGACAGAACCCGCTGCCGATCCTTTCCACCGTCAAGGAGACGAGACTGGCGTTGCTGGTCGGCCCGGAAGGCGGGTTTTCCGAGGAGGAAAGGACAGCGCTGCGGTCCTTGTCCTTCGTCACGGCCATCCCACTCGGACCGCGGATTTTGCGCGCGGATACCGCAGCGGTGGCCGCGCTTGCGGTCATCCAGGCGGCGATCGGCGACTGGCGGTGACACGCTTGACACAGTGGCTTTGAAATTCTGAATCTATCTTGAAAGAAATTCACTTGCACCGCACATCATTCCGGTCCAAGCAGCCGGCATTCGTACGATTTTGGCGTCCAGATCCGGCATTCCGAACAAGGTAAATTTCATGGCGCGTGACACCACCGACCAGACACCGCTCTCCTCGGTGTCCGAGCTTTCCGCCTACCTGGCCAAGGGACCGCGGGCGAAGGAAGACTTCCGCATCGGTACGGAGCACGAGAAATTCGCCTTTTTCCAGGCGGATCACCGCCCTGTTCCCTATTTTGGCGATGCCAGCATCTCCGCACTCCTGAAGGGCATGGAGGCGAAGCTCGGCTGGGAGCCGATCATGGATGGCGAGAATATCATCGGGCTCGGCGAGCATTCAGGCATGGGTGCCATCTCGATCGAACCGGGCGGCCAGTTCGAGCTTTCGGGCGCGCCGCTCGAGACCATCCATCAGACCTGTCGCGAATCAAACCAGCATCTGGCCCTCCTCAAGGAGATCGCCGAGCCGATGGGCATCCGCTTCCTCGGCATGGGCGGCAGCCCGAAATGGTCGTTTGAGGAAACGCCGCGCATGCCGAAATCCCGCTACGGGATCATGACGCGCTACATGCCGAAGGTCGGCTCGCAAGGCCTCGACATGATGTACCGCACCTGCACGATCCAGGTGAACCTCGACTTCTCCTCCGAAGAGGATATGGCCCGGAAGATGCGGGTTTCGATGAAGCTGCAGTCGATCGCGACCGCGCTTTTCGCCTCCTCCCCCTTTACCGAGGGAAAGCCGAACGGCCTGCTTTCCTGGCGCGGCGACATCTGGCGCGACACCGACAATCGGCGTGCCGGCATATTGCCTTTCGTCTTCAAGCCGGATTTCGGTTTCGACGACTATGTCGAATGGGCGCTCGATGTGCCGATGTATTTCGTCGTCCGGAACGGCAGATATCACGACTGCACGCATGTCACCTTCCGCCAGTTCATGAACGGCGCCCTGAAGGGCGAAATCAGCGACTGGGAGCCCACGATGGGCGACTGGACCAATCATCTCTCCACTCTTTTCCCGGAGGTGCGGCTGAAGCGCTTCCTCGAAATGCGCGGCGCCGATGGCGGTCCTTGGCGGCGCATCTGCGCGCTGCCGGCCTTCTGGGTCGGCCTGCTTTACGACGACACCGCGCTTGCCGATGCCGAAGCCCTGACGCAGGACTGGACCGTCGAGGACGTCACCGCCATGCGTGATACGGTGCCGGCAAAGGCGCTCAAGGCCGAGATCAAGGGCAGACCTGTCCTGGATGTCGCGCGCGAGGTCGTCGCCATTTCAAGGGCCGGCCTGAAGGCGCGCAACCGGCTGAACGGCGAAGGCCAGGACGAAAGCATATTTCTGCAGCCGATCGAGGAAGTGCTCGCCAAGAAGGCGACGATGGCTGAAGACATGCTGGCACTCTATCACGGCCGCTGGAACGGTTCCGTGGATCCTGTTTTCGAGGAATATCAGTATTGAGCAACTGAGACCGGTTCTAAAAACCGGTTTCCGCTTACGCTTTTCCGGCTATAGTGTTCGTTACACGCAAGCGGAAAGGATTCTTCATGCTGCCACTGTTCGATGTGATGCTCAGGGCTCAGAACGGCGAAGGCATGGAGGCAATCGCCAAACAATTCAATCTGGCGCAGGAGCAGGCGACCCAGGCCATGGCCGCGCTGATGCCCGCCTTCTCTTCCGGCCTCAAGCGCAGCGCGACCAACCCCTACGATCTGACCGCGCTGATGAGCAGCATGTTCTCGGGCGCCTATACCAAATATTTCGAGGACATGACGAAGGCCTTCACGCCCCAGGGCGTCGCGGACGGCAATGCGGTTCTCGAAAAAATCTTCGGCTCGAAGGAGGTTTCCCGCGCCATCGCCGCGCAGGCGGAACAGTTCACCGGCATTGCACAGGACACATTCAAGAGGATGATGCCGGTGATGGCCGATACGCTGATGGGCGGGCTGTTCAAGCAGATGACCGGCCAGATGCCGACCGCCAACGAGGCCTTTGCCGCCTCGCCGATCGGCCAGATGGCACAACAATGGCTCGAAAGCATGGGGCTGCAGCCGAAGACCAAGCCTCAGGCGGCCATCAATCCTTTCGACAATCCCTTCACGCAGGCCATGCGTTCGATGTGGGGGCTGGACAAGCCGGAACAGCCGCAGCCTCCAAGCAGCAGCAATCCCTTTGCCGACAACCCGTTCGCCAAGGCGTTCCAGGATATGATGGCCGGCGCCTTCCCGTCCCAGGCTCCGTCCGCGCCCGCGCCCGAAAAGCCGACAGAAAAGCCGGCGCCCGAGGCTAATCCCTATCGCGACGTTCTGAACAGCATGTTCGACAGCGGGCTTGAAGTGCAGAAGACCTACCAGAAGAACATGGAGGCGATCTTCGCGACGCTCCGCAATGGGGCCGATGACAAGCCCACCCCTGCCGAGACCACGCCAGGAAAGTAGCGCGCCTTTTCCCGCATGCCGTTGCCCCGAAACCGGCAACCACTTTCGGGCGGCATGCGTACAAAAAAGCCCGGCACGGATCGACCGGCCGGGCAAGAGGCAGGGCTATTGGCTATCACCCTGCGGGGAAAAGCGTGAAATCAGCGGTTGGCGGACCTCGCAAAGCGGGTGCGTGCCCGTTCCCGGGCCGCGCGCGTCAGAAGGAGCGACGGATCCTCAAGAGAGCCGGACCGGTCGAGCGCCATCACCACATCATGCCGTGTGAGGCCGATATCGTTGAGCTGGCGGTCGTCGAGATCATGGAGGCAATTGGACGCCAGACGATTGCGAAAGGCACGCCATACGGATTGCACTCGCAGCATCGCAATGGCCAGGCGGCCTTCGGGGATACGCTGTTCGCAGACGAGGTCGAGTTCGGTTCCGTATTTGGTCGTGCTCATCGGACTTTCCTTTCATCAGGCACGAGTTTGGCCGCTCCTTCCGCGGAGGTCCTACGGAAAGGCAGCCTTGGGAGGCGCCCCAGGGAGAAGGCGCCGTATCGATCGTTGATTTGCGATCTTGTTATCGCTGAAAACCTATTGATCAGTCCAACGAATGTTTCTAATGATTAGCATCAAACACTCTGATGGATGCCCGCCATGTCCGCTCCGCTCGATATCGACCAGTTGCATACATTCCTTGCCATCGTGGATACCGGCAGCTTCACCAAGGCTGCGGACCGGGTGTTCAAGACCCAGTCGGCCGTTTCGATGCAGATGCGCCGGCTGGAGGAACGGATCGGAAAGCAGCTCTTTGCCAAAGACGGTCGCGGCAACCGGCTGACCGCCGAGGGCGAAAAGCTTTTGAACTATGCGCGGCGTATCATCCGGCTCAACAACGAGGCGATCGCCGCCTTCGACGACAACCGTCTGGAAGGCACGCTGCGCATCGGCACGCCGGACGATTATGCCGACCGCTATATGCCCGAAATCATCGGCCGGTTTGCCAAGACACACCCGAATGTCGAACTTTATATCGTCTGCGAGCCCTCGGTCAGCCTGGCGGAAAAGATGGCGCGCGGCGAGCTCGACATCGCGCTTGTGACGCACAACCCGCGCCAGCGGATCTCCGATGTGGTGCGGACTGAGCCGCTCTGCTGGGTCGGATCAGCCAATCATCCGCTCAAGGACGATGCGCCTGTGCCGCTCGCCGTCGGCCGTCGCGATTGCCTCTGGCGGCAGCTTGCCTGCTCGGCACTCGATGCGGACGGCCGCGAATACCAGGTTCTGTTCACAAGCTGGTCCTCGACGGTGGTCGCTGCTGCGGTACTTGCCGGCATGGCCGTTTCAGTGTTGCCGGAATCGGCACTGCGACCGGGCATGAAGGTGCTGACTGCCGCCGACGGTTTTCCGCCGCTGCCGCCGGTGCAGATCGGCCTCATGAAACGGCCGGGCCTCTCTCCCTCGCTGATGAACGCCATCACCGACCACATCACCGCCTGCCTCGACAACATCTCGCCCGCGGTCATCCCCGACGACCTCGACGGCGAGGTGAAGGCTTTCCCCCGCCTCGCCCGTGCGAGGGCAGGTCAAGCCATGACCGGGTGGTGACTGGCGACAATCCGGCCTTGCTTTCCCGACAGGCTTCAAGCTAGATCACACGTATTCTCAGGGCGGGGCGGAATTCCCCACCGGCGGTATGCGGCGCAGATCGCGAGCCCGCGAGCGCCTTCCAATGGAAGGGTCAGCAGATCAGGTGCGATGCCTGAGCCGACGGTCATAGTCCGGATGGAAGAGAACGGACGTACAGCACCCGCCATCGCGGGGGCTGATGACGTGCGTGATCGCCTTGGGTGACGTGTCGAGCCAAAGGAGATCACATGACACACACCCGCTTCGCTTTCGTCAAGGCAAACTGGCATCCGGAAATTGTAGAGAAGGCACTTGAGGGCTTTCTCGAACTTATCCCTGGCGAAGAGGTCGACATCTTCGATGTACCAGGTGCCTTCGAACTACCTCTCGCCGCGCGCGATCTCGCGGCTACAGGCAGATATGCCGCCGTGATCGCGGCCGCGCTGGTCGTCGACGGCGGTATCTACCGGCATGATTTCGTCGCAGCCGCGGTCGTCGATGGACTGATGCGCGCCGGCCTCGACACCGGCATTCCCGTCTTGTCGGTATCGCTGACGCCGCACCATTTTCATGAAACCGAACACCACCGGGGTGTCTTCACCACCCATTTCCTGGAAAAGGGACGCGAAGCCGCGCGTGCTGCGATGATGATCGTGAAAACGCGCCAGCGGATCGCAGGATGATGTCGGCGCAGGTTGAATCTCTCCTCCGAAATCGATAATTCATGACCGCATCTCACAAGAAGAATGATCGGAAAAAGTTATCGTGCTCACTCTCCGCCAGATGCGTTATTTCGATGCGCTCGCCTCCACCCGGCATTTCGGCAGAGCGGCGGCGCAAGTGCATGTGAGCCAGCCGGCTCTTTCAACCCAGATCATGGAAATGGAGGAGCATCTCGGCAGCAAGCTCGTCGAGCGTAGCCGCTCGGGCGTGCTCCTCACCCGCAAGGGAATGGAGGTACTCCAGCGCATTCGCACGATATTGACGGAGGTGGAGCGGCTGGAGGAAGCGGCACGCGACAGCGGCGGCATTCTCGACGGGCTGGTGCGGATCGGCATCATCCCCACGGTTGCGCCCTATCTCGTGCCTCGACTGGTGCCGTATCTCAGGGAAAGCTATCCGGGCATCGAGATCGAACTCAAGGAGGCGATCACCGACCGCCTGGTTTCCGATCTCATCGATGGACGGCTGGATGCGGTCATTGCCGCTCTGCCGATCGACGCCGAGAATGTCGAAACAAGGCCGCTGTTCTCCGACCGCTTCTTCATGGCCATGACGAACAATGACCGCGAAGTCCTGATGTCGCCGCTCACCGAAAACCAAGTGGATACGGAACGGCTTCTGCTGCTGGAAGAGGGCCATTGCCTGCGCGACCAGGCGCTCGCCGTCTGTGGTACGGCGGGAAAACGCAGCCTTGTCAATTTCGGCGCAACCTCCATGGCAACACTGCTTCAGATGGTATCGCACGACATGGGCATGACGCTGATCCCGGAAATGGCGATCCCCACGGAGACGACACGCAACGATCTCAGGATCGTGCCATTCGCCGACCCCGCGCCCTGCCGCGAGATCGGGCTCATATGGCGGAAATCGAGCGGCCGTGCCGAGGACATGGCCGCTCTGGGACAGGCGGTAACGCTCTGCGCTCCTGCAGGGGGGGTCAAGCCAGGTATTTCTTGAAGAAGTCCACCGTGCGGCTCCAGGCCAGGTCCG